>WQXO01000005.1 GCA_009784825.1 Oscillospiraceae bacterium | reverse complement strand
CGTTGTTATTGCGATTATCGGCGTTCTCGCAGCTATCCTTATCCCGACGATGTTAGGCTACATCACCAGCTCACGTATCTCCTCCGCTAACTCTGATGCGTCCAACATTCAGACCGCAGTTACCAACTGGGTGTCACAAATGGACTCTAAAGACTTTGCGATTGACAGGTCATCTTCCTTTAGCATTACCGTCGTTGCTTCCAACAACTCGTGGACAACAGCAGCTACCGTAACAGACCCGATTTTCCTTGCACGTCCTGCTGCTCCTGTTCGTCCGAGTGCTTCCACAACCATTAAACAGCTCACCGACAACACCAACGACAGCTGGTTAGCTGAAAACCTTCCCAATATCGGTACAGGTACTGCTGTTGTATTCTTCAACGCAGGTGCTTGTGTAGCGGTTGCATGGTTTAAAAACGTAGCAGTTGAAGCTGCCATCCAGTATGACCCGAATGCAGCAGCAGCAGCAAACCATAATGGTTGGTTAGGCATGGGTGGTAACAACGGTAAGAGAGATGGTCAAGCCGGTAGTGGTTCCGGAGCAAGTAACAATATCGTTGGCACATATCCTCCGCACAAAATAACCTAATAATTAGGTTTTTGCGAAACCAAAACAACAAAACCCCCGCTTAGGCGGGGGTTTTTGTGTGGGTGGTGTTATTCTTTATTAATAATCTTTTCAACATAGGCTACATCTTCCGCATCCATTGTTGCTTTCATTTTTTCAATTAACTCATCAATACTGCCGTTATCTTTTTTTGTCTTTAATAAGTCATAATACCAAGATTTTAGTGTTGTACGAATTTCTGTATTTGTTGCCATATTCTCACCCCCTCAAGCGTATTATAACATATATTTACAACCATGTCAACAAATTTAACCAAAACCATTGACATATTACTAACCGATATGCTATAATAGTTAATAATTGTCTTTACATGTTCTGAAAGGGTGATATTTAATGATAGCATATTTGCAAAGAATGAAAAATAAAAAGGGGTTCACAATGGTTGAGCTGATTGTCGTTGTTGCGATTATCGGTGTTCTCGTGTCTATTGCTATCCCGTCATACATATCCTCACAAAGGAGAGCACAGGCAAGAGCGGCAAATGAACAGGCACAAGGCTTCTATTTTGCGTTACAGCAAACGCTCACACCAATGCTTGCCGGCGACAACACTGCGAATGAGTTCGCCATTATAACCGGCACTAACACTTCAATTAAGCGTGTTACCGCCAGCCCTCAAAGTCTGACTGCTAACTTCCCCGATATGAAGTTCTATATTTATATTGAAGTGAGTAACAGCACTATAACATACGCTGACCTTATCGCCGCTCCTCATCTTTATTCTCCTGCCACTCCCTCCAACGTCTATGTCAATGCTGCAGACACTGCCATAAAAGCGGCTCTCTCGGGAACTGTCTCCGGTTTCAATGCACGGGCATATTACAATGCCTCTCCCTCCTCGGTATCACAGCATGCCGACAACGATAAATTGTTAAAGATAATCATTGATGAGCTTCAAACTCATTTCAAATTATCCTCCATCAGCGAGGGGTATTTCTATGCGATGTTCGACACCGAGTTAAGGGTCGATGTGGCGTATTATTCGCAATCCGGAAGCAGAGCGATTACTCAGCAGGGTTCAGGTGCGGGCAATCGTTACAGATTCTCACGGGACGGTGAGATTAACGGGCGTGTATTCGGGGCGTTCCCCAATGAATTCAGTTATATAGGTACTCATTCATATAACTCTGCAACCAGAGTGTGGTTTGACCTGAGGGGACACAACGGCACTAACTTTACGGGTCCTTTACGCCTATAACAATAAAGTATAACACTTTGGGCTGAGGGTAACAACCTCAGCCCTATAAAATCCACAATGGAGAATTTATGAAAAAAACAGACATTAAAAAATTAGTCACCCTCAGCATGCTTTGTGCAATGGCGTACACAGTTATGTTCGTATTTAAAGGGACACCGCCGCTTATGCCGTTCCCACCGTTAAAATTTGACCCGAAGGACGTGGTAATCCTGCTTGGCGGGTTTCTGTACGGGCCCTTAGCCGCTGTCGCAATGTCTGCGGTTGTTTCGGTTCTTGAAATGGTGTCGGTTAGTGCGACAGGCTGGGTCGGCTGTATCCAGAACATTGTTTCCACCTGTGCTTTTGTAGTACCCGCTTGTATTATTTATCAGAAACGCAAAACCTTAGGCGGAGCTATTGTGGGTTTGTCAGTAGGTGTAATTTCCGTAACCATAATTATGACCTTGTTCAATTATATATTTGTTCCGATTTTCATGGCGACTCCCGAGGTTTCGGTAGCCGAATGGAGAGAAAGGACGAAGGGGCTTCTGTTACCCGTGTTCGCTCCGTTTAACCTGTTCAAATCGTCCGCAAATGCGGTTATTGTTATTCTGCTGTTTAAGCCTGTGACCTCTGCCCTGCATAAAGCGGATTTAATCGAGCCTGCAATAGTCGGCACTCGTTCGTCTTTAATGAAATGGCTGTTCGTGGTAATAGCGGCAGTTGTGTCCTTAGGGTTCTTCCTGTTCTTGATTTTGTAACCTGCGTTAAACACAGATGTAATGCTTTATATTTTCAAAGGTTTTTTCGCCTATGCCCGACACCTGCATAATTTCCTCTATGTTTAGGAAATCGCCGACATCCTCTCGATAGTCGATTATGCGGCTTGCCATTACTTCGCCTATTCCGGGAAGGGTTTGCAGTTCTTCCGACGAAGCGGTGTTTATATTAATCAGCTCAATGTTCTCGTCAACCGGAGATGTTTCAACGGCAACTGTCGCTATAACTTGGATATACTGCGGTTCGTTACGAATTGTAAAAGCGGTTATGACGGCACAGGCAATCATAAAAACTGCGATTGTTATTATAAACGGTAAATTTTTCTTCATAATTTTGCCTTTACGCTAAAGTTTTGTAAAGTTAAGCCGATATAATATTTGTAAACCTATCTATATTTGCCTGTTAAAGCGGGCGATTTGCACGTACCGCTTAGACTTTCCGCCTACAAAGCGGGGGCATATAAAAACCAAACTTGTTTGGAAAATATATCCGGAAAGGAGTATTCATCATGAATATCAGCAAAGTAATCGACCAATCGATGATTAACCACACCAACTCCCCTAAAACGGCACAGCAGGACACCCAAAAGAAAACCTCGGCTCTTTCGAGCGATAACGTGGACAAATTCGACAACAGTTCCGCTTTTTATAACAGGAACTATAACAGTGCAACTCATCAAACCGAGAATTTCAACATTCAAGGGTATAAAGGCTCTACGCTTCAAATGAAGAATGCGTTGTTACAGGACTATGTCAATTTCAGCGTGGGCAACCAATCGGGGGGGAATTCCACCAGCCCGTTCTTCGGGTTCAACAGCTTTAACCCTACTTATAACCCGCTTCCTTTTGCGTTAAATGCGTTTAATGCGGCAGAGGCTACATCGGCGAAGCACAACGATTATTGGAGCGTTGACGCTGTGGCAGAGCGGATTTTCACGTTCGCAAAAACATTGGCAGGCGAAAATGACGAGTTGTTCAACACTATGAAAAACGCATTTTTGAAAGGCTTTAACCAAGCAGCCGGTGCAAGGGGCGGTAAGCTACCCGACATCAGCCACCAAACCAAGAGTAAGGTTATGGAGCTTTTCGATGGTTGGGAAAAAGAAATCGCAGCGAAAAAATCTGCACCTGTCGAAACGGATAAGGAATAATCAGTTAATACTGCGGTGTGCCTTAAACGGCACACCGTATTTTTTATGTTTTCCTCCCGATTAACCGTTCTGCGTTCGCCATAGACAATTCGTCCTCGTCGCCGGAAATAATGCGTGCTAATTCTCGTTTGCGTTCCTCCCCTGTAATCGATTTAACATTTGTGTAGGTTCTCTCGCCTATGCTTTCTTTTTCGATTAGCAGGTGGTTGTCCGCCATTGCCGCAATTTGTGCAAGGTGAGTTACGCATAATACCTGCCGGCGTTTCGACAATTCTGCTAATTTTGTGCCGACTTTTTGTGCCGCTCTCCCGCTTAGTCCCGAATCAATTTCGTCGAATATCATAGTGGGTATGTCGTCGCTTTCGGCGATTACGCTTTTTATCGCTAACATAATCCGTGACAGTTCACCGCCTGATGCGATTTTTGAAGCGGGCTTCATTTCTTCGCCTTTGTTAACCGAGATAAGCAGCTCAACCCCGTCCATACCTGTAACTGTCACTTTTTCTTGAACAACCTCGAATATTATTTGGACATCGGGCATGTCAAGATACAACAGCTCCTGCTTGATTAATTCGGATAGCTTGTCGGCGGTTTCCTTTCGTTTGAGGGTGATTTTTTCCGCCTTGACACGCACCTCGTCACCGAGGCGTTTCTTTTCGGAGAGCAGTTTTTCTATTGTGTTATCTCCGCCTTGTAAATCGTGAAGCTCCTGTTTCCATTGTGCGGATTTGTCGACTAATTCGTCAATGTCCATAGTGTATTTACGTTTCAGCCTTAGAAAATCGCTCATGCGTTCTTCTAAATGGGGTAGTTTGTCTATGTCGAAGTTTTCTGAAATAAGCGGTGAGATTTCTTGTTTTATATCATCTAACTCTATTACTAAGCTGTCTATCCTTGATTTTAACTCCTTACATTCAGGGACATAACGCATGGCTTCGGCAAGGCTTACCCCGCATAGGCGTGTCAATTCTGACGCACCGGGTTCTTCCCCACCGTTAATCGCATAATATGCTTTGTTCAGTGAATCTGAGATATTTTGAATGTTACGCAGGCGTTCTAACTCACGGGAAATTTCTTCTTCTTCGCCTTTTTTTAGTTTATAGGGGGTTAAATCCGCAATTCTTTCGGATAATAATTCGATTTTTTCATCTCGTAGCAAGCTTTCGTTTTGGAGCATTTTTATGCTTTTGGAAATTGTTGAAAAATCACGAAACGCTTGTTGATACTCGTCAAGCGAAATTTCTCCAAAGCTGTCGATTAATTCAAGCTGGCTTTCGGCTGAAATAATCAGCCTTGTTTCGTGCTGTCCGTGGATGTCTATTAACCCTGCCGTAGCTCCCTTTAAATCGGCGGCGGTTGCGGTTTTCCCGTTTATTCTCGCAACGGAATTGCCCGATGAATTAATCTCCCGTGTTAAAAGAAGCTCCTCACCTGTTTCTGCTATATCGAATAATGCGGTTATGACTGCTTTTTCTGCACCTGCTCTCACTATGTCTTTGTAGACTCTTCCGCCTAAGACTGCATTTATTCCGCCGATTAGTATGCTTTTCCCTGCACCGGTTTCTCCGCTGAACACGTTTAAGCGGTTATCGAAGGTGATGACCGCTTTTTCGATAATCGCAAGATTTTCTATGTACAGCTCTTTTAACATAATGTACCCCTACATAAATCTTCTTAATTTACCTGCCAAATCCATTGCGTCCCGCTCGGAACGTGTCACGGCGAATATAGTATCGTCTCCCGCAATTGTACCGACAATTGAACCAACCTCCATTAAATCAAGTGCAGTGCAGACTGCACCCGCCATTCCGGGGTGGCACTTAATCACCACCGTGTTCATGGCAAAGTCAATATGCTTTACCGCTTGGGTGAATATTCCCGAAAACTTCATGTTCTTGACCTGCTTCGGGACTATGTAACGGTTGACCCCCTCATCAGTGGGGGATTTAATCAATTTCAACTCGTTTATATCACGGGAGACGGTTGCCTGCGTAACGAGTATTCCCCGTTTTTGCAGTTCCTCGGTAAGCATGTCCTGATTTTCAATATCCTTTTCCCGAATTATATCGAGAATTAATTGTAATCGTTGTTTTTTCATACAATCTCCTTTAACGGACGCATTAGTTTATTATGAACAGAGTTATAAAAGCTGTTGCCGTTTATGTCGATTAATTGTAAAACGCTCGGCGATTGTTTTATTATAACCTCTTGATTTTCCTGTAACGCTGTTCTTTCACCGCCGTCAACACTTACAAAAACGCTGTCACAGTCGAGATAACTCACGCTTAATCGGGCTTCCCCCGAGAATATCATGGGGCGGTTAAACAACGTATGCGGGCATAATGCGGTTAGCTCCAAGCACTGCATTTCCGGCTCGATTATGGGTCCTCCCGCTGATAAGGAATAGGCTGTTGAACCTGTGGGTGTGCTGATAATCATGCCGTCTGCACGAATTCTGATAACCTCAATTTCGTTGCGATATACGATGAATTCAGGTAATTTCGATTGAACTCCCCTGCTGAGAACCACATCGTTTAAGGCGTTATACTTTTTATTGTCAATCGTAACGTCCAATAACATTCGCTGACTTATGCTGTATTCGCCGGTTATGAGGCGTTCTAATTTATCTAATTCGTCATATTCTAAGGTCGCCATAAACCCCAGCCGCCCCGTGTTTATTCCGAGGAGGGGTTTATTCGCTTGAGCCGAGGCTACTCCTGTTTTTAGAATAGTCCCGTCGCCGCCAATGGTAATGACTACATCACATTCGTTTAATTTGTTCACCTGTTCAATGCCGAATTGTTTCAGCTTGTCCGAAACAAACATGGGCATATCTAATTTTGAAACAATATATGCTTTCATTTTATCTCCTGATATACATTAAGAATTCTTTGTTGCCGCTACCGCCATGTATAGGTGAAACAGTTGTGCCGATTACGGTAAATCCTAAAGATTGAGCGAACATTCTAATATCATCGACAACACCCTGTTGTATTTTTTTGTCGGTGATTACACCCTTGTGCTTTTTCCCTAACTCAAACTGCGGTTTAATGAGAACAATGATATTTTGCGGGCGAACACAGTTAGCCCCTACAAACGTAGGTAAAATGTGTTTCAACGATATAAACGATACGTCTACTGCTGTAAAGTCGATTTTTTCAGATTTTTCAAATAATTTGGCGTTTCTGATGTCGTATTGCTCCATTAGTATAACTCTGTCGTCGTTTCGTAAATCTGCGTCGAACTGGTTAGTCCCAACGTCTACTGCGTAGACACGTTTCGCCCCATGCTGTAACATACAGTCGGTAAATCCACCGGTACTCGCCCCTACGTCAAGGCAGACTAAGCCTGTTAAGTTTATAGCAAACTCGTTCAGTGCATGCTCTAACTTTAACCCACCCCTTGATACATAGCGGGGTTGTTCCCCGACGATTGAAATAATGTCGTAAGGTTCGACTGAATGTGACGGCTTTCGGCAAATTGTACCGTTCACCGAAACTGCACCGTTTTCGATTAATTCGGCGGCGGCGGTTCGGCTTTTCACAAGCCCGCGTAAATGTAATTCTTTATCAAGTCTGTTCATATGATTAATATTATGATTAATTCCTGTAATTCTTTTGATTCTGCCGAGCTTGCCGCCGCCATTAACGCCGTCGCTTCTATGATGGCGAAGGACAAATGTATTGAAGAAATCGAAATCATGGCACTGGCTTTCGATATGCTTTCCGATACGCTTTTCGCAATTGCACTGATGCAGAAAAAGCAGGAACGGCTTCGGGAGCATTGTGAGAGGGAGTGTCTACGGCGTGATGATACTGTCTAACTGCTTTTCTACACTTGCACAGGGGACAAACCCCTTAACCGCCCTTATCACATACTTGCCCTTCCACCCTCGTTTAAGCAATTGTGACGCTAATAGTTCCCCAATTCCGCCACGCTGACTGCTTTCCTCAATTACCGTGATTTCCCGATACCCTGCCGCTATATTTATCACTTCCTCGGGTAACGGTTGGATTTTTATAAGCTGAAGCACATTCACATTATCGCTTAACGCCCTATGCACCAACCGCCCGTATGTAACTGTTAATTTATACGAGTTCTTTTTAAACAGACGATAATCGTCTTCATTAATTGTGCATTGTGCATTGTGCATTGTGCATTGTCCACGTGGGTAGCGTACCGCTACAGGGGTGTTGACTTCGTATAATGCTCTGTGCAGACAGGTTCTGAGTTCATCGGCGGTGGCGGGGGAAAACACGGTAAATCCCGGAATCATCCCGAACATCGCCACATCGAATACACCTTGGTGGGTTTTCCCGTCCTCCCCGACTACGCCCGCACGGTCAATCGCAAAAACTACGTGTTGATTTTCAATCGCAATGTCGTGGATAAGTCGGTCGAAGCACCTTTGCGAAAACGTCGAGTACACTGCGAACACCGGCAACATTCCTTGTGATGCCAAGCCAGCCGCAAAGGTTGCCGCATGGGCTTCTGCAATTCCTGTATCGTAGAACCTTTGAGGAAACTTATCATTAAAATAATTGCACCCCGTCGCATATTTCATCGCCGCACTGATTAGGCAGATTTTCTCGTCTTTTTCGGCTAAGGCGGCAATTTCTTTCCCGAATACATCTGAAAAAGTTTCTGCTTTTTCTGTAGGTGAAGAATTTGCTCTTCCTCCGTCAACCCCGTGGTACATTCCGGAATTGCGTTCGGCAGGTTTATAGCCCTTGCCTTTTTTTGTTTTAACGTGGATAAGGCAGGGTGAATTAATCAGCTTTGCGAGTTCCAAAACCTCGATTAATTCTGCTAAGTTATGCCCATCCACCGGCCCGTAATACTTGAAGCCGAGGTTCTCAAACATGTTGCTTTTATATATCGCATTCTTGACAAAACCCTTTGTGACGCTGACCACCTCGCTCACCGCTTCGCCTGCACGAGTTTGCTCGAGGAAGTTCTTGACGTCGGTTTTCGCTTTATAATATTTCCGTGTGGAACGTAAATTCGACAAATACGCAGAAATTGCTCCCGTGTTCTTGGAAATGCACATTTCGTTGTCGTTGAGGATTACTAACAGGTTGGCTTTGCTCTCCCTACCCGCATTGTTCAACCCCTCATAAATCCCGCCGTCAGTGAACGAACCGTCCCCCGCTACGGCGATTACTTTTCCGCTGTCGCCTGACAATCGCAGGCTTTCTGCAATTCCGAACGCCGCTGAAACGGATATTCCGCTGTGTCCGCCGATGAATGCATCATGCTCTGACTCTGAGGGAAGCGGGAAACCGGAAATTCCGCCCTCGCTCCTTAACGTGTCGAAACGCTCTAACCTGCCGGTGAGCAGTTTATGGGTATACGCTTGATGTCCCACATCAAACACAAACTTGTCCTTCGGGGAGGAATATACTCGGTGAAGTGCGACAATCAACTCAACCGTTCCGAGATTGGAGGCTAAATGCCCGCCTGTCCTTGAAACGGTTTTAATGAGGGTTGCACGGATTTCTCTGCATAACTGCACTAACTGCCTTTTTGAAAGGCGTTTGACAATATCCGGGGAAATGTTTTTGTTTAATAATTCCATAATGCAAACATAAATCCTATCGCTATTCCGAGAATTGCACCGCATATTACTTCAAGCGGTGTATGCCCCAAGAACTCTTTCAAGTCCTTTTCTAATTTCGATTCCCCTGCTTTGTGGCGGAGCAGCTTATTAATTTCCTGTGCGTGTTTGCCTGCCGCTCTGCGAACGCCTGCCGCATCATACATAACGATTAAACCTAATATCACTGACACGGCGAATAACGGTGAGGATAACCCCTCGGCATACGCCATCACCACCATTAATGTACACACGCCCGACGAATGTGAGGACGGCATTCCGCCCGCCCCTGTAAGCCGTTCCTTTCGGAACACCTTAAACTGGAGGGCGTAGATAACGTATTTCAACAGCTGTGCCACGATAAAGCTGACAATCGGCGGCACTAACACCTCGTTATAATTTTCTCTGATAAACTCGGACATGTTTTTTATACTCTCCTGTCGATTAATGATAACGCCAAGTCCTTTAAAAACTCGCCGCCTTTGATTTCGTCTGCCGTTTCTATGACTAATCCTGTGATTTCCTCGGCTTTTTTCCTTGCTTCTTCCTCACCTATAATCAGCGGCAACGTCTTCTTGCCGTGTTTTTCTGTTTTAAAGTCCAATAAATCGTCGGTTATTTGAAACGCCACTCCTAATGCTTGTCCGTAGGTTCTCGCTAAATGGACATTCTTGTCATTTGCACCTGCGACTAAAGCTCCGCAAACGCACGAGCAGCTTATAAGATTTGCGGTTTTTCGGTTATACATGGACAATAGTTGTGCTTCGGTTATTTTTTCTGCTTTTTCATAATCCATGTCAAGCTGTTGTCCCGCTATCATTTCCACCGTTGCGGCAGACAGGGTTGATATAATCTTCACGACACGTTCCGCTTTTAACCCTTTCGGAATAAATGACAGTGCCGCCGCATTGTTGTACGCTAAGGCGAGAAGTGCATCACCTGCAAGTAACGCTGTCGCCTCGTTGAACTGCTTGTGGCATGACGGTTTCCCCCTGCGAAGGTCATCATTGTCCATGCACGGCAGGTCATCGTGAATTAGCGAGAATGCGTGAATCATCTCAATCGATGCGGCAATATACGCCGCTTTTTCCAATTCTCTTTCGCTGTTTTTCCCGAAAACCCGGCAGAACTCCATTGTCAGAACCCCTCGAATACGCTTTCCGCCGTTTAAGACAGAATAACGCATTGCCTCACCGACATCGAACTGCACGTCACGCAATGCTGTTTCTAATTCCTTTTCAATCAGCGATTTATATTCGCCTATTCTCTTTTCAAATTCAGGCTTCATTGTTCACATTCTCGATTTTCTCTATTTTTTCGACAGTCAGCTTTGCGGTTTCTATTCGGCGTTTGCATATGTCGATTAACCCGACTGCCTCACCGTATAATTTCAACGATTCCTCTAAGGGAATGTTTTGGTCGTTCATCGCTGCCGATATTTCGGTCAACCGTGACAGTGCCTGTTCAAAATCTAATTTCTCAGCCATGTTTTTCCTCAATCCTTGCAATAATTCTGCCTTTGTGTAGCTTTATGTTGGCTTTGTCGCCTACGCTTACATTATCAACATCGGTGACCGGTTTACCGTTATCATCGGTGACAATGGAATACCCTCTCATTAACACATTCATGGGGCTGAGTGCATCGACTCGCTTCATCTCGGTTATTAACATTTGCCGCTTATTCCCGATAACATTGCCCATTATCGCTTTCAGCTGTGCTTTATGAATGTCGAACTGCCTTTCATAGGCGGACAGCCTTGCTGTGGGGGACTTGGCGTTTATTTCCCTTTGTAATGAGGTTACCCGCTCCGAGTTAATTCCAATAAGCCGTTTCAACCGGAACAGCAGGTCTGACTTTAACGCTCCTAACGCTTCATAAACCTCACCAATATCCGGCACACACAGCTCTGCCGCCGCCGAAGGGGTGGGGGCTCGCAGGTCTGCCGCAAAGTCTGCAATAGTAAAGTCGATTTCGTGACCGACTGCCGATATAGTGGGAATTCGTGAGGCGAATACCGCTCTTGCTAACTGCTCATCGTTAAACGCTTGCAAGTCCTCAATCGAACCGCCGCCTCTTCCAAATATAATCACCTCGGCTCCGGTGTTCTGTGCTTTATTAATCCCGTCGATTAAGGAGGCGGGGGCGTGAACTCCCTGTACCCAAGCGGGGATTGTTATTACTGTAACAAGCGGGTTACGCCTGCCGATAATGTTCAATATATCCTGCAACGCCGCACCTGTTTCGGCGGTTATAACCGCTATTCTCTTAGGTGAACGGGGGATTTCCCGCTTTTGCGAAAACAACCCCTCTTTTTCCAATTTCTCCCGTAGCTGCAAAAAAGCGAGATATAATGCACCCATGCCGTCCGGCGTCATTTCATGTACATATAACTGATACAGTCCGTCACGCTCATACACCCTTACCTCGGCACGAACTGTTACGGTCATGCCGTTCTCGGGGGCGAAATTAAGCGATTTTTTATTCTGGCTGAACATCACGGCTTTAATAGAGGTATTCTCGTCTTTCAAGGTAAACCAGACATGCCCTTTGTCGTTCAGGTTCGAGATTTCGCCCTTTACGTAAACGTCACCCAGCGACTTATCGCTTTTTATCAGCCTTGCAATTTTAGAATTGACCTCGGACACGGAAACTGTCAATTGTACATTGTCAATTGTCAATTGTTCGTCCATTGTCAATTGTTGATTATTGTTCATGTTTTTCTCTGTAATACGAGCCGAGCAATCCGCTTACGAAGTTACAGTCTTGCTTATCAGCGTATTTCTTACATAATTCAATCGCCTCATTTATGGCGATTTTGTCGTCTAAATCGTCACGGCAGTCCATTTCATATATCGCTAACCGCATAACAGCCACGCATATTTTCGCAATTCGGGAAACTGCACGGGTTTTACTGAACCGTGCGATAACCTCGTCCGCTTTTTCGGTATAATCTGCCACCGCACTGAAAGTAACCTTTACGGATTCTTCAGTGACAAGCTCAAACTCGGATATGTTATTTTCTATTATTTCGTCCACCGTATCGTCATTCAGTTGTGACTGATATAACAGCAGAAACACGGCTTCTCGTTTTTCACGTTGTGTCATTTGTTTCCCCTTGTTTTTGACCCCGAACAGTTGCTTATAGTCATGTATTGTCAATGTCGGGCTTTGGATTAAACGCCTTGCGTTTATTTATTCGGCGATAGCGTCGGTTTCGTTTATACGAACGCCGGTAATCCGCACATTAACCTTAGAAACGGCAATGCCCGTCATATTCTGAACGGCAGACTTAACGCTTTTTTGAACCGCCTCAGCCACATTAACCGCCTTAAACCCGCTGATAACGACAATACTTATGTCGATTTCTGCGGCTTCCCCTGTTAGGCGTGCAGATATAGGGTTAATGAACCTGTTGGCGATTAACAGCGGGTTCTCCTGTGTGTCAAGGTGACTGCCTTTCACTGAAACGCCTTTGATTTCCATAGCCGCCAATTCCGCAATTTTCGCTACAACCTCATTAGATATTTTCAAACTCCCCATAGGCATATGTTTCTTTTCCATATTTCCCCCTCTTATAATAGCAATTTGTGGCATACCAAAAATAGTATACCACAAATTTAATAATAGTGCAATATTTTTTACCTAATTTCTACGATTGTGATGTTTTCGACAGGAACACTGACCTCTGAAAGCAGAGCATCCTTAATTTTTGCGGCGTCCTGCGGGGTTAAGCCATCGGTGCGAACGATAATATTCGCCCCTCTGTCGCTTATGTAGCACAACACATCTGCGAACCCTTGGGCTTTGAGTATAGACTCGATTTTCGACTCGCTTTCGATATACCCGCTCAGGTTCGAGGCGTCACGTGCGATAACCTGTAGCTCCTCTGCTAAAACATCGCCTCCGAACGCCATGCTTTGCAGGAACTCCTTAGCCTCGTCACGGCTTTCCCGCTTGTTAAGCCTTGCTTGAGCGAAGTATGCGGAAATGTCATCGTCGATAAGTGAGCCGCCTGATACGAACTGCACATCACCGTAGCTTGCACCGACATCACCTGCATCGACAGCAGTATCGGTTAGTTGGTTGTTTGAGGAAGCGAATACATAGTTGACGTATACTGCAATACCTAAGAGCAGTGTCAACCCTGCAATCACGATTTGTTTCTTCCCGATTATCATGTTTATCCTTATTCTTTTAATCTTTCTCAATATGTTAGTCATGCCGCTTTTCTCCTTTTAATTAGTTAGTTAGTAACGCATATTTTATTGGTTCCTATTCCCAGAACCTTGGAGGTCATCTCCACAATTTTCTGCTTGACGTAAATGTCATCGCCGCCCTCGCAAATGATTGCCACCCCTCTCACTTTCGGGGTTATTACGGTTTTGACCGCTCCGCCCCTCTCGGAATATACCGTTTCGGAAAGGCTGTCGAGGGTTATGATTACCGTGAACTCTCCCACTCCGTCAATCTCCGCTAAAGCTTGTGACAGCTTTTTTTCCAATCTTTTTTCATACTGCTCGTATGAAACCTCAACTGCTTGAGTTGTTTGGTTCTTGCTTGTGCCTGACAAAAAATCCGACATAAAGATAAGCAAAACTAAAGCAACACCGCCCAAAATTATGATTTTTACTGCCTTGTCGTTTTTCAGCAACGCCCTAAAGTCAAACACGTTAATTTTCTTGATTTTGTTGTCTGTCATCGTTTAAAATCCCCCGATACTAAAATCCTGTCACCTACCTCCTCCTGCGTTATGTCAATCGCTTTTTTCATGACCTCTAAGCTTTCCTCGGTCATTTCCGGAAATACAAGCCTAATTTCATTAATAGATATGCTGTACGTGTCCGAAATATTAACAATTGTGTAAATTTCTTGCGGATAAATTCCCTCCTCTGCCAAAATCGGCTCTATTCGGGTTTTCATTTCCTTGCCGATTTCGTTTTCAACGGCACGCTTTTGTGCGTTCATATAATGCTCCTCGAAGTTTATGTAAGATGTTTCACTGCTTGAAAAATCCAATGCCCCTGCCAAGTTTATCCCTCCACTCGTGAAAAAGAACAGAAGGCTCGCCAAAAAGAAGCACGCCACTAAGAAATTCGTCTGCTTTTTCATGTGGTTTTCCGGAATCAGCATTTTGAACAGGCACAGCCCGATTGCCGTCAAACATATATTTAAAAGAACCTGATTCATATGCCGCCGCCTATTCTTATCATTAACGCAATCGAAATAATCGTAATCATCATAAAGCATATCAGCATAGCCAATATAATCGACATGACTTTCTCACTGCTTTTTATGAGCGAGCCTATTCTCGTGACACCGAACATATCGCTCACTGCCGCCGCAATTGTTAAAGCCAATCTGAAGCAGATTACCGACAGCAGAACCGGCAGGCAGACACTGCCAATTGCGATTATTCCGAACGCACCCGTGCTGTTTTTTAAAATACCCATGCTTCCGTTCAGAACTCCCAACGCATCGGAAACTGCCCCGCCCACAATCGGAACTCCGCCCGACACCGTGAACCTCACCGCCCTCATCGCCGCCGAATCTGCTGAACCCGTTACAAGGCTTTGAACCGTCAATAACCCCGAGAAAATCGTTGCTGAGAAACCTAACACCCACACTACAACGGTTTTGACGGCGTTTGCGAAGCGTTCTGTCTTTAAATCGGGACTGACCGCACCCGCAATCGACACTCCCAAAACAGAGGCACACAGCGGCATTAACGCCGTCGCCATAACCTGCGAGAACACTTGTGCCGCCGCAATCACTGCCGTGTTGAATAAATTAGCAGAGCTTAGATGCCCCATAACCGCTAAAATCCCTGCCAAAATGGGAACAAACGTCAGAAGAAACGCCCCTGCCGCTGTCAAAGTCTGCCCTGCACGAACGACACATTCCGCAATTGCCGCACTCATCAGCCCCGCACCCGCTAACACACCCACTAACTCGAAAGCGGATTTCGACCCCTCCCCTGTGTTACTGCCGTCCCTAAGTGTTTGGGCTAAGGCACACAGCAGAATTACCCCGATAAGCGATATTAACAGCTTAAGCGGTTTCATTATCTCGCCCTTGAGCATGTCCCATATTTCCGACATGACCCCCATAAATGTAAGCTCAAGGGTATCGACATGCTCAAATTCCGGGAAGGCTTCGGATAGGTCTATGCCTAATTCTTGCGGGTCGATGTGGGCATCGACCCCTACAGTTGACATTTCTGCGGAAGCCGGAATTATAAGGCAAGATATTACTATAAGTATAATTATCGCAAGTTTTAACAATTTCATAAATTAATCAATCCTGTAACTATATCGACTACGCCCTTAAACAAGGGCAGGGATACTAAGACAATCGCTAATTTCCCTGCCATTTCGATTTTCCCTGCAATGGCTGTTTCACCGGAATCTCGGCAGGTGTCCGAGGCAAGCTGGATTATATAACATATCGCCAACGCCTTCAATAATGCCGCACCGTATAACGGGTCTAAGCTCACTGCCTCGGTTAATTCGTTCAGCGTTTCTAAAACCGGTGCAATCGCTTTAATGACCGCAAAAAGAATAATCACACCGGTCAGCAGTGAAATATACATACCGAACTCGGGCTTGTACTGTTTTATAACGATTGAGATAAGGGCAGCGACAATCCCCACCCCAACAATTGCTATGATGTTCATTGCTCGTACCTCGCAACAATTAATAATTAATAAGTAATAATGAATAATTTTGGTATTTGCGTCCGCAAAGATTTTTTATTTAAAATCCGTCGCCGCAGGCGACACAACCATTATTAATTATTCATTATTAACTATTAATTGTCAAAACCCAAACACGCTTTTGATTGTATCAAACAGCAGGCTTATTTCCCGAATTATCATAAGTAAAACAACGATTAACCCGACTATGTTTATCATCATCGCTTGTTCTTTTCGCCCGGAATGCTCTAATAATTGGGAGAGAACGGCGACGATTATTCCGATTGCCGCAATTTGAAAAATTAAATCAACTTCCATATTCTCCCCCTTACATAATTAATATCGCCGCAAGAATTCCTGATAATAACCCAAATGTCCTGTACATTTTCCCTTTTTTGAGATACTGCTCATGTGCCTCATCACCGTATTGTTTAAGCAATGCAGAATTAATCTCCAGCATGGACAGTTGCCCCTCAACATCGCTTGAACCAAGGAACATTCCGATTGACTTAACGACACCGCGTTCCTCTTCCTGTAATTCCAACAGTTCATCGGCGGCGGTCAACCAGTCGTTTCTGAAATCCGTACCGCCGAATTCCCGAACTTTCCTGATAAAGTCAAAGCGGGATAATTCGTGAAACAGCTCTTTCATGGGTAAGGCACGGTGTCTAATCAAAAGTGCTGTTTGCGATACGATTTGCGTTAGTTCCCGAAGCCTCTCTTCCCGCATTTTCAGACGGTATGAAAAATAAAGCCCCGCCGTTGTTCCCGATATTATTGAAATTAGAGCTATGATTATTCTCAATATATTTGTTAGTTCCATAAAATTCGATTTTCCCTATGTTTTTTCCGTGTCCCAAGAGTGCGATGTGTGTTATTCCCCCGTAGGCAAGCAGGGACTGAATTCGGCGGGAGGTATATGCCTCGCCCACGCTTGAACAGTGTGCCGTCATGACTATTCTGACACCGCTGTTGGCACATGAGATGAGTTCTTCTGTTTCCCACCCGATTTCGTCACATATAATAAACTCCGGTGAAAGGTTCCGCAACGCCGTCATAATTCCCTGTGCTTTCGGGAAATTGTCAAGAATGTCGGTATTGTCCCCCACATCTAAGGAGGCTTTGCCTTCATAAACTGCCGCTAATTCTCCCCGTTCGTCGATTAAAGCGATTTTGTGCCGCTCGGAAAGGGTTCGGCATAAATCACGCAGTACCGTTGTTTTGGCACTCATGGGTTTCCCGATTATGAGTAGTCCCGATACACTCCCGTCCATTCTTGAGCTTAGTTCGTTAGCACAGCCGATGAACTGGCGGGCAATTCTCAAATTCACTGAGGAGATATTCCTGATAGTATCAACCTCGTTGTTTTTTATGACCGCCGTTCCGCAGAAGCCCGCACGGTGTCCCCCCGCAAGTGTCAGCCACCCCTCCCTGAACTGCTTTTCACAGCTATGCACGGAATATCCGCAGAACTCCCGCACACATTCGGCGAGTTCCTCGGCGGTAACGCTCGCACCAATGCGAATGCGTTCGTCGGGACATTCTAAGGTAACGGGTTGTCCCGTCCTGAGGCGAAGCTCCTGTACGTTATCGGTTATGCGGCGGGGTAATTCAATAAAACAGGACTTTGATTTCAAACCTCCGAGGAAGCCGATTGCCTGTTCAAAGGGGGATTTCTTTGCAGTTATCATAGTCAATGTTATGCGGGACAACCAAAAAAAATAACAGGTTGTCCCCTGTTATTTTTTCGTTATTATTCGATTATTTTTATCCGATTAGTAAAGCGTATACATCCCGTCCATAAATTCAAGTGTGGTTGCATTTTCAATCCGCATGGCGACTATCATCACTGTTTCACTTACGGAATAGCTGATTTGCCCCTCCTTATTCACGGAATAATGTCCTCGTGTGCCGTATGCTTGTGTAAGCTCTGCGAATTCCTCCGATGAAATTTTGATTGGAAGCGGTTGTGTGTTGTTCCATTGCTCATAGTCAAACCCGAATACCTGCAACGTCCCGTCATCGAATACCTCGATATATTTACCGGAATCGCCCGATTCGTGCATGTATCGCCCTGTCGGAAGTTCTGTGTTACCGAATATATGACTGACGTCCCCCAAGTTCCCGAAAAGAATAACAGCGAGAACAAGGCACATGGCAACCGCCGGAATATATGCCAATCTGAAAACGGGCTTTTGTTTGGTTTTTTCGGCGGTCATTGAAATAACTCTGTTGAAATACTCCTCATTACTCATTGAAGGAGCAACGTCGAACATTTTTTTAATACTGTGTTCCATAATTAAACCCCTCTCTTTCTAAAATATCTTTCAAATGTTTTCGTGAACGCTGTAACTGCATTTTCACTGTGGAAAGCGGCTTTTTGAGAATGGTTGCAATTTCGTTTGTGGAATACCCCTCATAATAATACAGATACATCACAGTGCGGTAAATCGGCTTTAGCTGTTTAACGTATTCGTATAAATCCAAATCCGCATTGCCGGGCATAGCGAGGCTTTCGTCCAAGTCGCTGCGTTTTTTAAACCAAGCCGACTTTAACAAATCCTTTGATTCATTTATCGCAAGCCGTATCAACCATGCTTTCACCGCTTCATCCGAAGCAAACTCTTTATTGTAACGGTACAGCTTGAAGAATACGTTTTGTGTAATATCCTCGGCATCTTGAATGTTTTTGACGTAACCCAGCGACACACGGAACACGGTTTTTAGATGTTTCTCCATGCTTTCGGCAAGCATTTGGTTTCTTTTCTCGCTTTCCATGACATTCACCTCCATTTCGTTTTTTAAAGACGTCTTGACAGTAATACGATTTAGGAGTGTGACAGGACACATTTAGTTAAAACTTTTTCACCTTGTTAATATTTTAATCCACTTAACCCCTCTTATTCTGATAAAGCAAATCACTGTTTTTACTATTTCGTCCGACTTCATTCCGAGGTAGACAATCCACACCGGGAATTGGAAATAGAACGCCAGCACTGCCGCTAATGGGACTGCCAACCCCCACATACACGCCACCTCGATTATCAGGCAGAAGCGGGTGTCACCCCCTCCTCGGAAAACTCCCACGATTGACATGGTTGCCACCGACGCAAAAAATGCAATAATTCCGCCGTAAATCAATAGTTCCTTCGCTAATTCCTCGGTTTCCGGGGATAAACCGAATATCCCGATTATAAAGTGCCGTGTCGCTATAATGAGAAAACACACAGCTATTCCCATAAACGCACCGATTTTAAACAGCATATCGGCTTTTATTTTCGCTTCGTCTAACTTCCCCTCACCGATTGCTTTCCCGACTATAACAAGTGCGGCATTAGCCGTACCGAACATCGCCACCATAAACAGCTGGAATATTACTCCGTTTGCGGCGTTTGCGGCAACAAAGTCCCCCTCGACATAGTCAATCCGTCCGACTATCATTGCTTGAACAGTTATACCCGATGCCCACGCCACCTCATTAAATAATACCGGGAAACCGTATTTCATTATATCCTTGAACAGTGTTTTGTCGAAATCGAAAACATCTTTAAATCGGAATTTCAATTTCTTGTCGATAAGGAAGACATAAACGGCGATTATCATAAATTCTGCAGCACGGGCAATGACTGTTCCGATTGCCGCCCCCTGTATCCCGAGTTCCGGAAACCCGAAATTCCCGAATATCAACAGCCAGTTCAGCGGAATATTCAGCACAAGGGCGGCTATACTCGCAAAGAGTGCCACTCTAACCACTTCCACGCTTCTTAACATAATCGTCATCATTATAGAAAATCCGACTAAAAAATATGACCAGCCGACTATTTGAAGGTATTCTACGCCTTTTTGAATAACTATTTCGTTATTGGTGAAAATCCGCATTGTCACCGCCGGGAACACCAGAACAAAAACCCCTGCCGCCGCCGATATAAGAACCCCCATTTGCAATATCATGGCTGTAATGCGGCGGATAGTCTTGACATCTCCCTTCCCCCAATACTGGGAAGCAAGAGTAAGCCCGCCCATTGCCAACCCGAACAGGGTGATAATAAGCAGGAATATCGGTTTGTTCGCCAAGTCTGCCGCTGATATGAGTTCATCATCATAGCTGGCGTGACCAAGCATAATCGTGTCTGCCATGCTCACCGAAAACGTGATTAGGTTCTGTAAAGCAATCGGCAGACCGATAGTTATAATCATTTTATAAAATGATTTTTTATTTATTTTTGTAGACATTGTTTAGATATTATGAGATATATTCGCAAAATTCGGGCGATAACCGAACCCCACAAGCAAATCAAGGTGAACCTCTCCCACTGTTACCGGCAATAATGAGCAGTTCTCATTAGCACTGACAGTGCTGTATTTATAAACCACAGGATTATCAACCATGTTGATTTCTTTTTCTTTTTCGATAAGGCTTTGGAAAATGCAGGAAACACAGTTAATCAGCGTGAGCAAGCTGTCGTATCGGTTATGCCCGATATAATTCTGCTCGCCCGGTGCAAAGCTGTTTTTGAGAGAGTCGTTCAACTCTTGTAAAACCGCCTTTTCTCCGCAAATCCCGATGAAATACCGTGTGTCCCCTGTTACCACCTTTTGAATAGCCATTCTCTCTGCTGAATAGCTGAATATATTTGTGCTTTGCGAGAAATTAATATCAGCACTCACAAACCGCAAGAGATACTTCAAAAGAATTATCATATATTGATTAGCGAAATAATCCTTGGAATTGATAAACCAAGCGAACACCGCCTCAATATCGTCCACAAACGCTTTAGAGCAGTTGTCCTTATCAAGGGAATAATGCTTGTCGAACAATTCTAACTCGTTCATCAGCAGGTCAAGCGACAGTATATTCTCGTGGGTTAACCCCTTAAAGAACATCAGGTTAGGCTCACAGTCTATATCTTGCGGTGCATCGTTCCCGGAAACCGGGTCATACTCTGCAATCAACTCGAACAGCTTGCGGTTGACAACCTTGTTCAACCTGTATAACTCGCTTATGACTTTCTCGTCGGCAGAGCCTGCGAAAGGGATATTCGCACCTAAAGCGTTCTCCGCCTTGCTCCAGCTGATAAGACCGTTGAGCTTTTCTGCTTTGAGCCGATTTGTATTCATTAAATATCTTCCGAATAAGTATTCAAACATGACATATTTCCTTTCATTTTTCAAAAGAATACCTAATATTAGCATATTTTCCTTAAAATGTAAAGTAAGAATTGACAAATTAAAATAAAAGTGCTATTATATACTATGTATCTGATACTCCGTATCGGTTTATTATAAGGAGATTACGCCATGGAAGTTAATAACAACAATGAAATAAATAAAATGTTCGGGGAAACGGCAGAGCCGACACCGCCGCAAGCAGTGCCTGTCAGCGAACCCGCACCGGCTCCTGCTCCTGCTGAACCTGCACCCGTAGCCGAGGTTCCACAGCAAGCGAGTCCCCCTGCTTCATTTTCTCCAAGCTTTTCTGATATGGACGACCGGGAGGACGAGGTCATTGAGGGAGATGAGTTTAGCTTTGGTTTTGCTTCGCCGGCTGCCATAAAAAAAGCGAAAAAAGCGTCCAATCCTAAGATGGCGTCCTTAAAGCTGTTCCTTGTGCTTTTGCCGCTTATTTTAATAATCGGCGTTTCGGGCGGTGCATTTCTGTGTTATCTGCATTTCTTCGGGCTTGACATTTTACAAGTGAACAACGCTGTTGTTAATGCGGCTGATGCGGTTATTGAATACACCAAGGAAAACTATAACGAGGACAGCAACGTAATATTCTACAACATATATGTCAAAAATAAGACGGAGGAGTATGAATACATTGTGTTCTGTGCGGTTGAAACCTCCCCCACTGTATATGAAGCTACCGCTTTTCGCATTATAATTGACAAGGGTGACGGGTATGTCGATATATATCCCGAATTTAATGAGGCGGAGTATGCACGGTTAAACAGCGGAACTGACAACGAAAAAGTCCACGCAAGCGTTATGTTGAGGCACAAAAACGAGTTTGACCGCTGCTCATTAGAAATTCAAGAGGGTGAAACAGACTGGAAGCGGTTTGACGCAGACGCTCTCGCATTGAGAATGAAACAAAATCAAGGTACATTTTGGCGGTAAAATTAATGTTAGAAATTCTTTCCTACTGGTTATTTTTATTTTTTGTTTTTAATATTATGGGCTGGTTTCTCGAAAGCACGATTGAATCGCTGTATCACAGGCGGTTAATCAATCGAGGTTTCTTGGCAGGTCCGTATATCCCTATTTACGGTGTCGGCGGAATTATGATGGCGTTAATCGGTATTCCGCTGAAGGACAACGGTTTTTTAGTATACATGGCGGGGTTGGGTGCGGCAACGGTTTTAGAATACCTTGTCGGAAGTATATTAGAGCGGGTGTTTAAAAAGCAGTTCTGGGATTACAGTATGCTGCCTTTCACCTATAAGAACCGCATTTCACTTATGTCATCGCTTTTCTGGGGGGTGCAGGCGTTATTCGTAACCTATGTGCTTTATGATTTTGTATCCCCGATAGTTTTATCAATCGACCCGCTTATTCGGGGAATCACCTGTATTATGATGGCGGTGATTATGCTGACCGACGCTTCTATCCAAATCAGGCGGCAGGTCAGCTTCAGGAGGATTGTGGCGAAGCTGCCTAACGAACAGGTTCGGGAAATGCTGCTTAAAACGATTATGCGAATAGGCACACCCAGACAAATCCGTGAAGCGATGAAATATCGTCTGAAAATTCTCGCCGAGGAAAACATTCAAATATGGAACCCGAAAATCACCAACCCTTTCAAACAATCCGAAAATACAGAAAATCTCGAAAATACAGAAAATCTCGAAAATCCGGAAAAACCCGAAAACGAGGAATAGATATATATGGGGAAGAATTCGTTATTTAATGAGGCGGCGAAAGACATTCTGTCAACGCCGGAAATGCGGCAAAGCAAAAAATATATCCAACACGGAAAAGTCACGGTGTATTCTCACAGCATTGCTGTTGCGAAATACTCTCAGGCGTTCGCACGGAAAATCCGCTTAAGGGTAGACGAACGCAGTCTTATCCGAGGAGCGTTGTTGCATGACTTTTTCCTGTATGACTGGCATGACGACTGGGATAAGTTACATGGGTTTAAGCACCCCCGTATCGCCCTCGAAAATGCGGGGAAGCAGTTCTCGCTTAATCGAAGAGAACGTGACATTATCCGCAAGCACATGTGGCCCATGACCTTTGCCAATATGCCGAGGTGCAGGGAGGCGTGGGTGGTTTGTGCCGTGGACAAGTATGTTTCACTTTTGGAAACATTCAAAATCCTGCGTTACAATTACGATTAAACCGCTTAGGCGGTTTTATAATTTAACAAGTATGAGGTGAGATTATGACCGTAACCGTTATCGGGG
Organism: Oscillospiraceae bacterium; assembly: GCA_009784825.1. Classification (GTDB taxonomy): domain Bacteria; phylum Bacillota; class Clostridia; order Oscillospirales; family Ruminococcaceae; genus Ruminiclostridium_E. The sequence continues at coordinate 141,444 of WQXO01000005.1, read as the reverse complement.
CAGGTCTTGCCGGGGTGGAAGCCGCTCATATATTATCCCGCAACGGTTTTCATGTAAAGCTATATGAGATGAAGCCCAAAAAGTATTCCACCGCACACAATCACGCAGGCTTCGCCGAATTGGTATGCAGTAATTCACTAAAAGCAAACAGGTTATCGACAGCTTCGGGGTTGTTAAAAATGGAAATGCGGTTGTTTAACTCGCTGACGCTTCAAGTCGCCGAACTCACGAAAGTCCCTGCAGGGGGTGCCCTTGCGGTTGACCGAACGGTGTTCTCTGACGAAATCACACGAAGAATTTCTGCTGACCCGAATATAGAGGTCATTTGTGAGGAAATCACCGAGTTCCCGAAAAGCAACGCTATTATTGCAACAGGCCCGTTAACAAGTGATGATTTTGCGATGTCGATTAAACAGAAATGCGGCGGGTTTTTAAGTTTTTACGACGCTGCAGCTCCTGTTGTAACTTATGAAAGCATTGACATGGACAAGGCGTTTTTCGCCTCTCGATATAACAAGGGTGACCCCGATTATATAAACTGCCCCATGACCCGTGAAGAATATCAAGTTTTTTATAACGCACTTGTGACTGCCGAAACCGCCGATTTACATGAAATAGATAAGCTGACCGTATACGAGGGCTGTATGCCGGTTGAGGTTTTGGCGAAACGTGGTATTGACTCCGTAAGATACGGGTGCATGAAACCGGTGGGTTTAGTCGATTCAAGGAACGGTATAAGACCATACGCAGTTGTGCAGTTGCGAAAAGAGAACGCACAGGGTTCAATGTATAACCTTGTCGGTTTCCAGACAAATTTGAAATTCGGGGAACAACAGCGTGTATTTCAGTTAATCCCGGGATTGGAAAAAGCGGAATTCGTCCGTTACGGGGTCATGCACAGGAACACATTCATAAATAGCCCCCGACTGCTTGATAATAACTTTATGTTAAAAGGCTCAGATAACATTTACTTTGCGGGGCAGATTACCGGTGTTGAGGGGTATATGGAAAGTGCGGCAAGCGGGATTGTTGCGGGAATGTCTTTTGTAAAACGAATTAAATTACCGCCTACCACAATTTTAGGTGCATTATCGAATTATATAAGCACACCAAACGACAATTTCCAGCCTATGGGGGCGAATATGGGGCTGCTCCCGCCTTTAGAAACAACCATAAAGAATAAACAGGAGCGTTATGAAAAAATGGCTCACAGAGCTTTGGAGGATTTAAGGAGAATAGTTTGAAAGAAATCAAGAAAGGAACGTGGAAAAAGCATAGTTTCGCCACTTGTTGGTGCGTGCTTTAAACCACGCATGGCGTGTATTATGAAAATAGTAATTGACGGGTTCGGCGGCGACAATTCCCCTGATGAGGTAATCAAAGGCTGTGTTTGGGCGGTGGAGGAATTTAACCCCCAGATTATCATTACGGGGGACGAGAAAATTTTAAAGTCCCGCTTTTCCGCATTGGGGCTGTCTTATAAAAATATCACCATTGAAAACGCAGACGGCGTTATCCAAGTCGAGGACAACCCCCTTGACATACGAAGCTCAAAGGCGGGAACGTCAATGGGTGTGGGGTTCTCCCTTGTGAAAAGCGGTGAAGCACAGGCGTTCGTGAGTGCGGGGAGTACAGCGGCACTTATGACCGGAGGGAGCGTAGTTATCGGGCGGATAAAAGGGATTAAGCGACCTGCATTAGCCCCCATCATGCCCGGAGTGCCTCCGGAGGCAAGCCCGGCTTCGCCGGGAAGTTCGTTCCATTACCTTCTTCTGGATGGGGGGGCAAATTTGGAATGCCGCCCCGACATGCTTGTTCAATTCGCAATAATGGGCAGTATCTACGCTGAAAAAACTATGGGTGTGACCAACCCTCGTATTGGTCTTTTGAACATCGGCACAGAGGAAGAAAAAGGACGAGCGTTGGAGCTTGAAACACACGCTTTATTAAAAAATGCCCCCATTAATTTCATAGGAAATGTAGAAGCACGTGACGTTCCGTTGGGGGTGTGTGACGTGGTAGTGACCGACGGCTTCACGGGGAACATCTACCTCAAGGCTGTTGAGGGTATGGGTGCGTTTATGAAACGCTCACTCAAGGACTTGTTCACTAAAAACGGTGCAACTAAAGTGGGATACCTGCTCGCAAAAGGCGGCGTTAAGGACATTTCAAGAAAAGCAGACTATCGTGAAATCGGCGGTTCACCCTTGCTCGGAACGGCAAAACCTGTCATAAAAGCACACGGTTCGAGTGATGCGAAGGCGTTCAAAAACGCAATAAAACAAGCGGTCAAATTCGTAGAATCGAACGCCATAGAAGAAATACAAAAGGCAATCAAATGAACGATTTAAAAAACTTCGAGAAAAAAATCGGTTATACTTTTAAAAATAAAAATCTGCTTAAAGAGGCACTCACCCACTCGTCATATTCTGTTGACAGCTTTTGTTATGAACGGTTGGAATTCTTGGGGGACAGTGTTCTTGGCATGGTCGTGGCGAAACATCTTTATGAAACGCTCGCCACCCATTCGGAGGGGGATTTGACGAAGCTGCGAGCCGCCCTCGTCTGCGAACCGGCGTTATACAAGTATGCAGTGAAAATCGACTTAGGGAGAGAGCTTCACTTAGGTAAGGGCGAGGAGGCTTCGGGAGGACGGGGTAGGAAATCCATTCTCGCTGATGCGTTTGAGGCGGTTATAGCGGCGATTTATCTCGACAGCGGGTTAGCGGCGGCAACCGAATTTGTCATACCGTTTCTGCCGGATAAAAAAACGCTCAAAAGCGGTAAATTATTCTCGGGCGACTATAAAACCGCTTTACAGGAGATAGTTCAACAAAACCCCGAAAACCGCATAAGCTACGAATTAGTCGGTGAGGAGGGGTTGGCACACAGCAAGACATTCACGGCAAATGTGTTAATTAATAAAAAAATCGAAGGTACGGGCAGTGGCAGGAGCAAGAAAGAAGCAGAGCAGCAAGCCGCACTTGCCGCATTGAAGAAAATGGGTTATGAAAAAGACTAACGCCTCCATATTTATACCGCACTTGGGCTGCCCGCATAAATGCTCGTTCTGCAACAAAAATGCCATTACCGAAAAAGCAAAATCGGTAACCGCTTTGGACATTCGTACAATTCTCGATGAACATGTTCTTTCACTTAATCGGCGAAAAATGTCGGCAGAAATTGCGTTTTTCGGAGGGACGTTCACGGCTTTAGAAAACGATTATCGTGAACAACTGCTGACCGTCGCAAATGAATATTTGCAAAAACACGATGTGTTTACGGGAATTCGTATATCCACCCGCCCGGATTATATAAATGAAGCAGTTCTCGCACAGTTAAACCGGTTCGGCGTAACCGCAATTGAGTTAGGGGCACAAAGTATGGACGATGAGGTGCTTTCTGCCAATAATCGGGGACATAGTTCTGAAAGCGTAAGAGCCTCCGCAAAGCTGATTAAGAATTATGAGTTTGAATTAGGCTTACAGATGATGACCGGATTGTACAAGGACACATATGAAAAATCGCTGTATACCGCAGATGAATTAATAAAACTAAATCCCGACACTGTGCGGATATACCCGCTTGAGGTATTCGAGGGGACACGGCTTTTTGAAATAGGACACACGCCGTTTTCACAGGAGGAAACTATTGAATTATGCTCTGAAATATATAAAAGGTTGGTTCAAAATAATATACGTGTAATACGCATCGGGTTAAACTATCCCGGTAATATCATAGGCGAGTTAATCATAGGGCGGTATTACTTTAATAAGATATATGAATTTATGAAGAATGCAGGTTCAAACAAATTCCGCATATTCACCGACAAACGTAACATCAGCAAAATCAACGGACACAAGGGCGAAAACAAGCGAAAATTAGAAGAATTAGGGTTCACCTACAGAATAAAAGAAAAACAAGGCGAGGAATTAAAAATCCATGTACTTTAAATCGTTAGAAATTCAAGGCTTCAAATCCTTCCCCGACAAGACTGTTTTGTTGTTCGACACCAAAACAACTGCAATCGTCGGCAGGAACGGTCACGGGAAAAGCAACATAAGCGACGCACTCCGCTGGGTAATGGGCGAGCAGGGGGCTAAGACGTTGCGTGGCGATAAAATGGAGGACGTCATATTCCACGGAACAGAAACCCGCCGTTCAATGGGAGTTGCTAAGGTTGCTCTGACAATTGACAATTCTGACAGGCGGCTGCTTGTTGACAACGACGAGGTTGTTATTACAAGAAAGCTCTACCGCACGGGTGAAAGCGAGTATCTTATCAACGGCATAAAGTCCCGCTTAAAGGACGTGCATACCCTGTTCATGGGGACAGGACTGGGGCGTGACGGTTATTCGATAATCGGGCAGGGGCGGATTGAAGAAATCGTCAACTCCAAGGCGGCGAACAGGCGTGAGGTCTTTGAAGAGGCGGCAGGCGTGTCGAAATTCCTGCACCAGAAAGACGAAGCCGAGCGTAACCTTTCACGCACAGAAGACCACCTTCTGCGGTTGTTGGACATAGAAACCGAATTGCAAACCCGTCTGCCTGTTTTAGAAAAACAAGCGGAAAAAGCGAAAAAAGCCCGTGAGCTTATGGACGAGGAGGAAGTCCTGAGTGTGGCATTAAGCGTGAGGGAGCTTGACGCTATCGGGAACAATCTCGTAAACATCGAGAACAGCGTTTTACTTAATCAGGGGGAATGTGAGCATTTCGAGCGGGAAATCGAGGATTTGGATGCAGAAACCGAAACCGTTTCCGAAAAGCGGCAGAGCATAGAGGGGGAGCGGGACAGGTTGAACCGCCAAAGCGATTCGTCAAGAGAAAAGATAAACGAAGCAAACACCGCAATCGCCACCACCGAATCGGAAATTTCGCATAACGACGGCAGAATTTCCGCCATAAAAGAACAGATTAAAATTTCTGAAAAGAGCGATACTGAGCTTGTTCAAAGAGTTGAGGAGTTCAAAAAGCAGATTGTCGTTATAGAAAAATCAATCACAAATATCGACAAAAATCTAATCAACGAGAACCTGGCATTAACCGCAATAGACACCGAGAATTCCGCATTGGACACCGAACACCGTGAAATTGACCGAATTATCGGCGAGTTATACAGTGCTAAAGCGTCGGCAGAAATCTACATTTCCCGCTCAAAAGAATCTGCGGAAAATCTGAAATCACAATTAGACGAAGCCAACGAAATTCTTTCCGGTCAATCTGATGAATTTGAAAAACAAAATCAACGCCTTAAAGACTTAGAAAAACAAATCGAAAGCTTAACCGAGCAAAAGTCCGAAACCGAGAATAAATTGTCCGGATACAGCCGGTTATACGAGAAAAAGGCGGAAAAATTCGATTCCACCCGTGAGGAATTTGAGCGGATTCGTTTAGAATTCAACCAAAAGAAATCACGGTTCGACGTGCTTAACGATGTAGAGCGTTCAATGGCGGGGTATTATGCCAGCGTGAAATCCGTTATAACCGCCGCAAAACAGGGTAAATTAAGCGACATTCACGGAACTGTTGCAGACATAGTAAGGGTTGACGGAAAATATTCCGTGGCGGCAGAAACTGCGTTGGGTTCAGCGTTACAGAATATCATAGTGGGGAATGAGTCCACTGCGAAACGCTGTTTAAAATTCCTGAAGGAAAACAAGGCGGGCAGAGCCACGTTCCTGCCGCTGACCTCAATTGACGGGCGAATCCTCGAACAAAAAGGGTTAGACGATGAGGAGGGGTTCGTCGGCTTAGGGCATGAAATAGTTCAGCACGATGAGAAATATTCGGGGATTATCCGCTCGCTGCTCGGAAGAACCGTATTCGCCGAGGATATTGACGTTGCCACGGTAATCGCAAAAAAATACGGTTATAAGTTTAAAATCGTAACACTTGACGGGCAGGTAATTAACGCAGGCGGCTCGTTCACAGGGGGGAGTGTTGATAAGAGTGCGGGCATTATCAGCCGTAAGCGTGAGATTGAAACACTCTCAAATCAATTACAAAACTTAGAAACCGAGTTAGAAACATCGAAAGCCAACCACAAACTCCTTGAGGCAGAGTGTGCTAAAATGAAGTTAGAGTGTGAGGGTATGCGGGAGGAATTAGTTAAAATTTCCGGTGAGGAGCTGCGTTTGACAGCACAGCTTGACGGTACTTTTGATATGCTTCGGCAGTTTGAGGAACAGCGAAGCAACTCCGAATTAGTGTTAGCTCGCTGTGAAAAGCGAATTTCAGAGGAACAAGAAACCATTAAAAAACACGAAACCGAGTTGAATGAAATCGCCGAAAAACTGTCCGAACAGGAAACTGTTGCCGCCGAAAAGAACAAATTATTAGAAACCTCCTCCGCTCGCAGGAGGGACATTTCCGACAATATATCCGCATTAAATATAGAGCGGCTCACCAGAGATAAGGACATAGAGGGGCTGAATAATCAGATTGCAGAATTAAACCGTAGCCGTGAAAACGTCAAAAACGATTCCGGTGCATTGCTGACGGAAATATCCGCCTTAGAGGAAAAAAACGACGGTCTGTTTAAAGCAATCGAGAATAAACGTGTTGAAATTGAAGACATTAACAAGAAATTCGGCGAGAATAAAGACGAAATCACCGCACTGATTAAACGCAGCGAGGAGCTTGAAAAACGTGCCACTGAAATCTATTCTTTAATCAGAGAAAAAACCGAGGCAAAAGGCAAGTTTGCGAGTGCGTTGGCGGCGGCTTTGGAAAAGAAAGACAATCTTGAAAATTCTGCTGAAAAAATCAAAACCGCATTGTGGGAGAACTATTCATTAACCCCGTCAGAGGCGGTTGCAAAGGCGGCAGAAACAGTTATCGAAAAAGTGACGACTGCCAATTCCAGATTGGCGGAAATCAAGCGGAAGCTTCGTGCCCTCGGCGACATTAACTTTGCGGCAATCGACGAATATATAAATGTTAAGGAACGTCATGAGGAGCTGTCCGGTCAGTTAAACGATGTTCGCTCGGCTAAGCGGGAATTGGAAAAATTCATCAATGAAATAACTGTGGAAATCCGTGCAAGATTCCTTGAGAGTTTCAACGACATAAACAAACATTTCACCCGCATTTTCTCCGAAATGTTCCGTGGCGGCAGTGCAAGGTTAGAGCTGACCGATTCATCAGATGTGCTTAATTCGGGAATAGAAATCTACGCTGCTCCTCCGGGCAAGGTTATTAACAATCTGATTGCACTTTCCGGCGGGGAGAAAGCGTTAGTGGCGATTACGTTGTATTTCTCTATATTACTGCACCGTCCGACACCTTTCTGCATGCTTGACGAGGTTGATGCGGCGTTAGATGAGGTTAATGTATCGCAGTATATTAACTATCTGAAGAAATACTCTGACACCACACAGCTGATGATGATTACGCACAGGCGTTCCACCATTGAGGGGTGTGACGTGCTTTACGGTGTGTTCATGCAGGAAAAAGGGGTGTCAAGGTTATTGAAACAGGAACTGAATGAATAAATTAATAAAGTATTGTTTTATTGAAAAAACTATGGTAGAATAATTAAGTGAAGGGGATACCGAATGTCAGATATATTACCCAATGCAGAAAAAGCAGTTATACCGATTGAAAAACTGGTAAACTATTCGCTTAATTTTGAAAGGTCTCCCGATAAAGCAATTGCATTTGCAACGGCGTTGGGATATACTATAGATAATGCAGACAAACTCATTAAAAACATCAATGAGAACATATGGAATCATAAAGCCGTTTTCAAGGGCAATAACGGATTTGGGGACATTTATGAGATTATTATGCGGTTAATTGGCGAAAACGGAAAGTCTGCCAATGTTCTGACAGGCTGGATTGTTGAAAACGGTCTTGATTATCCAAGACTTACAAATGTTTATGTAACAAAGAAGAATTTACGAGGTGATAGAAATGAAACTTAATATGTATCAGAAAATACGTCTTAAAAACGGAAAATTCGGAGTGGTTATCGAGATATTCAATAACGGTGAAGCATATATGATAGATATTTTAACACCGGACAACGAATATGAACAGGAAACAGTTTACCCAAAAGATATAAAGAGCGTTGTTGTTGAGGTTGAACAACCTTTTATCGTTGCATAAGGAGGCATCATGCTCACAGATATACAAATCGCACAATCTGCGGAACTCAAAAAAATCACAGACATTGCCGTCGACTTAGGCTTATCGGCTGACGATACCGAACCCTACGGGCATTATAAGGCGAAAATCCCCCAGAAATGTATCGACAGGCTTCAAGAAAAAACGGAAGGTAAGCTCATTCTTGTAACTGCGATTAACCCTACTCCCGCAGGCGAGGGTAAGACGACCACAAGTATCGGTTTATCACAAGCGTTGTGCCGCCTTAACAAAAATGCAGTTCTTGCACTTCGTGAACCGTCGTTAGGCCCTGTGTTCGGCGTTAAGGGAGGTGCGGCAGGCGGGGGTTATTCACAGGTTCTGCCAATGGAGGACATCAACCTGCACTTCACGGGGGACATGCACGCCATAACCGGTGCGAATAATCTGCTGTGTGCATTATTAGATAACCATATTCAACAGGGCAACAGCTTAGGGATTGACCCTCGTCGTGTTCAAATCAAGCGGTGCCTCGACATGAACGACCGTGCTTTAAGAAACACCATAATCGGCTTAGGGGCAAAAATCGACGGAACTCCAAGGCAGGACGGGTTTATAATAACAGTAGCGAGCGAGGTCATGGCAATCCTGTGCCTTGCTAATGATTTACCGGACTTAAAAGCACGCCTTGGCAGGATTTTAGTCGCTTATTCTTATGACAACAAACCTGTTTTTGCGAGTGACCTGAAAGCACCGGGGGCAATGGCAACCTTGTTAAAAGACGCAATTAATCCCAACCTTGTGCAAACCATTGAGAACACCCCCGCACTTATTCACGGCGGGCCCTTTGCGAACATCGCTCACGGGTGCAACTCGGTGAGGGCGACAAAGTTAGCGTTAAAATTAGGGGATTATGTTGTGACGGAAGCGGGCTTCGGCTCTGACTTAGGGGCAGAAAAGTTCTTCGACATTAAGTGCCGTTATGCGGGACTAACCCCTGCCTGTGCTGTTCTTGTTGCAACTGTGCGTGCGTTGAAATACAATGGCGGTGTTCCTAAAACCGAGCTTGCCGCTGAAAATATTGACGCTCTCAAAAAAGGCATTATCAACCTTAAAACCCATATAGAAAATATCGGGAAATTTAATGTTCCGGTAATCGTCGCATTAAACCGGTTCAGTACAGACAGCGATAACGAATTAGAATTCGTCAAAAACTTCTGCGATGAGATGAATGTCCCTTGTGCTTTGTCGGAGGTATTTCTGAAAGGCGGCGAGGGCGGGATTGAATTAGCGAATAAGGTTGTCGAAACAATTCACAATTCACAATTCACAATTAATAATTTTACGCCATTATATGAATTAAACACTACTATAAAAGAAAAGCTTGAAACAATTGCGAGAGAAATCTACCGTGCGGGAAGAGTGAAATTCGAGCATACCGCCGAAAAATCCATCTCGGAAATAGAAAATCTCGGTTTCGGGAACCTACCGGTTTGTGTCGCAAAAACGCAGTATTCCCTTTCTGATGACCCGTTGAAATTAGGGAAACCGGAAAACTTCACAATCACCGTTCGTGATGTAAAATTATCGGCGGGAGCGGGGTTCATTGTCGCATTAACAGGCGACGTTATGACCATGCCGGGGCTGCCGAAAACCCCGTCAGCAAACAGCATCGACATTGACGAAAACGGCTCTGTCACGGGTCTGTTCTGATGATTACTAATTCGGTCAACGAAACTGTTGAAACAGGTAGGGACTTCGCAAAAACGCTGAACACTTATGACGTTATACTGATGTATGGAGAAATGGGGGTAGGCAAAACCCACTTCGTCAAAGGAATGGCACAGGGCTTAGGAATCACCGAAAACGTAACCAGCCCGACGTTCGCATTAATTAATGAATATCCCGGTCTGTATCACTTTGACTTGTTCAGAATAAGCAGTATTGACGACCTATACGCAATCGGGTTTTATGACTATATCGGTAAAGGAATTATCGCAATAGAATGGAGCGAAAACATTCCCGATTTAGAGCAGGAATTCGATAAATATTATAAAATCGAAATTATAAAAAAAGACGAAAACACAAGGGAAATAATAATAAATGATTATTCTCGGTCTTGACAGCTCGGCTGTAACCGCTTCATGTGCAGTATGCGACAATGACAAAATCCTCGCATATGCAAGCGTAAATGTCCCCGTAACCCATTCGCAGACGCTTCTTCCGCTTACTGAAAGTGTGTTAAAGTCGGCTAATTTATCACTAAACGACATTGACGCTTTTGCGGTATCGAACGGGCCCGGCTCGTTCACGGGGTTGCGAATAAGCGTTTCTGCGATTAAGGGAATGGCGTTCGCTTTAAGCAAACCGGTCTGCGGGGTTTCTACGTTGCTGTCACTTGCCTACAACCTCATAGGGCAGAACGTAATCACCTGCTGTGTTATGGACGCACGCCGAAACGAAGTCTACAACGCCTTATTCGACATAACCGCAGATACTGTTACAAGGTTGACCCCCGACCGTGCAATTTCATTAGATGAATTAGGTGTGGAGCTGTCACAGCTTACCGAAAAGGAAATCGTCTTTGTGGGTGATGGAGCAGAGTTATCATATAACTATTTCGAGGGGACATGCTCTATCGCTCCCGAAATCACCCGTTATCAAAATGCGGCAAGTGTTTGTTTAGCCGCTGATGAATTTATAAGTGCAGAAAAATTAATGCCCATGTATATAAGAAAACCACAAGCAGAAAGGGAGCGTGAAAAATTATGATTATTATCGGCTCAGACCACGGCGGCTACGAAACAAAGGAATTCCTCAAGAAACAGCTTGAGAAGAACAACCACCCTTACATTGACTGCGGGTGTGACGGTTCAAGCGTGGACTATCCCGACATTGCCGAGCTTGTTTGCAGGAGAGTTCTGAAAGACCCCGGCAGCAAAGGCGTTCTCGTCTGCGGAACAGGGGTGGGTATATCTATTGCCGCTAATAAAATTAAAGGAATTCGTGCGGCGTTATGCGGGGATTATTACACAGCTAAGTACACACGTCTGCATAATGATACGAATGTTATTTGTTTAAGCGGAAGAGCAATCGGCTGTGAAGCGGCGTGGGAGTTACTTAATGTATGGCTGACCACAGAATTCGAGGGGGGACGGCATACCTTACGTATAGATAAAATCACGGCAATAGAGGAAAAGGAGTATACCAATGAGTAATATAAATACAGAAAAATTCCATATTTTAGACCACCCGCAGATTCAACATAAAATCTCGTTAATGCGGGACAAGACCACCATTTCAAAGGAATTCCGTGAATTAACCGCCGAGCTTGCTTTGCTTATGACTTATGAGGCAACACGTGACCTGCCGCTTAAAGAGGTTGAGGTTCAAACCCCGATTGCATTAGCTAAGGCGAAGGTTCTTTCCGGGAGGAAATTAGCGTTAGTGCCGATACTTCGTGCAGGGCTCGGAATGTTAGAGGGTGCAGTAAGCCTAATCCCTGCCGCAAAGGTCGGGCATATCGGTGTCTGCCGAACCGAGGATAAAAAAGGCGTGCATGACTATTATTGCAAGCTCCCTGTTGACATTGCACAAAGGGATGTAATAGTCATGGACTTAATGTTAGCGACGGGCAACTGTGCGATTGAAGCCATCAACAAAATCAAACAAGCCGGCTCGGAATCAGTGAAGTTTATAGTCGTGATTGCCTGTCCGGAGGGGGTTGAGGCAATGCAGAAAAGCCACCCCGATGTTGAAATATTCTGCGGTGCTTTGGACGATGGATTAAACGAGGATTTATATGTTGTTCCCGGATTTGGTGACGGGGGCGACAGAATTTTCGGAACCAAATAAAACAATTAAAATAGAGTTAATGTCACAAATGTTGCATGGAATCTAATTTTTTGTTAATTCTCTACAAAATAGTTGCATTTATTTCTGTATATATAATCATTGTTTTTTTGTAAAAAATATGTTAAAATTATATTTAGGTATATATTATATCAATAATTCTTTAATATAAGGAGGATAAACATGACAAATAAATTAAAACGTCTTACTGTGCTTTTGATGGCTTGTGTAATGCTGTTTTCGATAACAGCATGCCCCGCTGACGATTTGGGTTCTCCCGAAATCAGCACCAACGAAACCGATGAGAGCCTTCAAGAAGAAGTGGCAAGATTAGCAGGCGACCCACGACTTCCCGATGTTGAAGTCACCAAGAAAATCAGGTGGTTATCCTGGTATGCGATTGACGAAACCGGAGCGTCCACCGAAATGTTCAAAGCTAAATACGGTGTACCCGAGCCGGACAAGGGCGACAACGTCTTTGAATACTGGACAGTGGGCTACGAAAACCGTTACGTTGAATTAGCCAAGAGGATTCAATCAGGCGACTCTCCCGACATATTCCAATTTGAAGACAGGAACTTCCCGTACAGCATATACGCAAATCTGTTCCAATCGATTGACGGTGTTATCGACATTGACGCACCCGAATGGGCAGACACAAGGGAAGCTATCAGGCTGTTTGAATGGGGCGGAAAAAACTATTGTGCGGTTGCAGAATTAGTTCCCTCCTACTTCTTGTGGTACAGGAAAAGCGTAGTTGAAGAAGCGGGATTGGAAGACCCTTACGCTCTTTACAAATCGGGCAAATGGGACTGGAATAAATTCCTTGAAATGGCTGAAAGCTTTTCTGACCCTGCCAACGATAAATACGTTGTCAGCGGCTGGGAACCCGACGATTCTTTCCTTTGTACAACAGGTATCGGATTAATCACACTTGAAAACGGTCAGTTAAAAAACAATATGTACGATGTGAAAATTGAGCGGGCAATGGAATTAGTTGCCATACTCAGCACAAGAAACTATCGTTATCCTCACCATGAGCTTAACGACTGGTCACAGAACCCCGGTGAATTCAGAAGCGGCAACATATTATTCTGGGACAACGGGCAATGGTTCTATTCAGAGTTACTTAAAAACTATCGTGACCGTGACGGGTGGGACGATGATGAAATCTGCTTAGTCCCCTATCCGAGAGACCCCAACTCCGATAAGTATTATCAAAAAATGAAACAAGACGCTTACATGTTTGTAGCCGGCTCTAAAAACCAAGAGGGGTTTGTCGCTTGGACTCAATGTGTTATATTAACAATAAAAGAGCCTGCGGTAAGAGAAGCGGCACGTGAAAAGAGGAAGAGGGACGATGGCTGGACAGATGCACAGCTTGACATTCTTGAAGAAACCGTTCGTGATTTATTCCCCGTTTTCGACTTTAAAAACGGTATAGGCGAAGACGTAGGCGGCATGTCAGCATACGAGCTGCCGGTACAAATGGTAACGAAATACGTGTTGGTTCACGGCGAATCGTATACGCAAATGCGGGAGGAAAACCGAGCCGTCATTGATGCGAGGATTGTCGAACTGAACGCCTCTGTTCAATAATTCAATAAACATAAAATACTATGGGGCGGTGTATATCATCGCCCCGTATACTTGGAGATAACATGGACAACAACTTTCGGGAAATCCTGAACAAACAAAAACAAGCCAATGATTTGTTAGAGCTGGAAATCAAGAACCTCGAAAATCTTGATATGACCAAACGCAATCAAACGCTTGAGAAAGAGGCGGTTAAACTGCAGCAGGAAATGCAGCAGTTGAATTCCCGTCTGACAGAGCTTAACTCGATTAACTCCGAGCTTCGCAACACAATATATTCAAAGCTGTACGGCGAACGCCTGTCTTTTATTGATAAATCCGAGAAGAAGATGGAGGCTTATTTCGCTTACGGCAGAGCCGGTGAATTCAATCGCCTTGTCGATTATGAAAACCGCTTCAAAGCTTTAATTGACGCACGGCTCGCTGAGCTTCGGGCGAACAGTATTGGTTTAGGTGATGAACTTAATGCAAAAATCACCGCTTCTTTTTACGATTTGCGGCAGGAAATTAACGCCCGCCTCGCCCAAGAAAAGAAGAATATTGCTCCAATTGCTCAACCTATAGCACAGGAAATGCAAGCAGGGTATGAGGCGTTCCGGCAGGAGGAAATCACCCAGCGTGAAATCCAGAATATTGCCAAGCAAAGCAATTGGGAGCGTTTCTTAGGGTTAAACGTCATCAACAAAATTGGTATCGGTTTAATTGTTATAGCGGTAATCTTAGCCTCACAATATGCCTATCAGTTTATAGGGGACGGGGTCAAGGCTTTATTAATATTTGTCCTCGGCGGAATTTTAATAACCGTGGGTGAAATCATTGGCGGCGGGTTACGCAAAAAGGAAAAGAAAAACGCCAACGTCTTCTCCATTGGGCTGATTTCGGGAGGTGTGGCAGTTTTATACGTGGCACTGTTTGCGAGTTATTTCACTTTTAATGTATTCGGGATTCCCATTGCCGCCATAATCTGTATTCTCATAACAGCGGGTGCGTTTTTCCAATCAATTCGGCACAATTCGCAGGTGATTGCCACGTTTTCACTAATCGGCGGATTCCTCCCAATCATAATCGCCGACCGGCTTGACGAAACCATGACCTATGCCGCAATGGCGTATTTTATAGTTTTGGGCGGCTTCGCATTAAGCCTGTCGTTCAAGAAAAAGTGGATTGTCACTGCATTTTTCGGACTGTCGTTGAACATCATCACAACCATTATAATATCCACCTTTTTCGACTGGAGCAGCAGCACAGGCGATAAGATTATCCTGCTTTCGTATGCGGCAGTTTCATTTATAATCTACACGCTTATCCCGATAATCGGCACCTACACCGAGGGGTTGACATTCAAACAAAGCGACATTGTCCTCACGGCGATTAACACCGTAGCGAGTACGATTATATTATACGTCAACTTCTACAACTTAGAAATTGTGGAATTTAACGGACTGATTCCGTTCGTGTTTATGTTGCTTTATATCGGGTTAGGATTATTGCTGAGGTGGAAAATGCGTCCCGAACGCAACATGCGAACGCTGTTTTCCATAACCGCCGTAACCTTCTTTATATTAGTAATCCCAATGCACTTCGATACAATGTGGTGGAGCTTGGGCTGGCTCATTCAGGGGACTGCACTCGCCGCAACCGGCATTATAACAAACAAACAGAAATTCACAATTCCCGGTCTTGTTATAGGGGCGTTGTGCTTATGCTCGTTTATGTTTCTCGATGTTACGGGGCTTTCGGGGGAATATTTCGAGTGGAAGTATTTCGCAATCACATTAGCCGCTTTAATTATAACCGCAATGTATGCGATAAAACAACAGGATAATGCAGGAATAAAGGCGTTTAAGTATGTTTCCTGTGTCAACCTGTGGCTCTTTTTGATTTATATAATTTACCGAGGCTGTGAGGAATTCCTCGAACACACCGCTCCTTGGTACGGTTTAATCTGCATAGTGGTGACATTCATATTGGCGTTTGCTTATCCGAGGATAAAACCGATTAAAGACGGCGGAATGACAGTGGTTTCCCATGTTTTATGTTATATCGGAATGTTCTGGCTGTTCATCGGAAACTTCATGGGGATAGACACCGCCCAATACGCTGAACACACCGATATGTGGTTTCTTGCCGCAGTTATGTTTGCCGTGGTGAACCTTGTATCAATCGCCACATTCGGCAGTACCATGCACCTGTATTTCAAGAAAACAGCCATGCGGATAGAATGGCTGCCGTTCCTGTTATCGTGCTGGTTTATGTTAGTTTTAACCCAAAACCTGATTGTGATATACAATGCGAGTTTTTCGGGAATGACAATCAGCGTTGTCTACGCAATATTAGCCTTAGCGTGGTGCGTGTTCGGATTTATGAAGCGGTTCACGTTTATGCGGAGGTTGGGGTTAGGACTGGCGTTGTTAGTCACCTCGAAGCTGTTCATAATTGACCTATGGACACTCACGGAGGGGTACAGGATTATCACTTTCTTTGCCTTGGGTGTGGCACTTCTCGGAATATCGTTCGTGTATCAGCAGTTCACGAAACGGATTGACAGCACGGGAATAGAAAGCGAGAAAGAAACATGATAAAGCGTTTACGCAAACCGTTGATTGTTTTTTTAGTAATTGTTATTCTAATATCTTTAATACACCTTTTCTTTTTTCGCACAACGGTTGTCAACAATTTAAGCGATTATGAAAGCAGAAGAACACAGTGGTTTGTTATATCGGAAATGCTCCCCGAGCTCAGCGAATTACCTGAATATGCCGACATTGATTATCAATACAGGGAGAGACGATATGCCTATATCTTTACCTCGCTTACAATAAGGCTGGTTGTTTCATATGATGAGGAAACCTATAAACAGGAAAAGGCGAAATTAGAGGAATTGGATTTTTTAGAAAACAAAATCGATAATTTAGTACCCGAGCATGAGTTTTTTATTAACAGCTATCATTTCAGAATATTAAATAATGACAGTTTTGATGTAGGCGACATTAGACCGATTGGACTGGGTAATTACCCTAAGACTATTTCTTTTATCGCAACATCTGATGAAAAGAACAGTATAGCATATCTTTATTTTTACAACCAAGACGTAGATTTTATAAGGCGTCCAATGGAGGAGATAATAAAAGGCGAATTCAGATATAATTGGTAGCGGTAATGGACTCACAATTCGTGTATCAGCAGTTCACAAAAAAATCGACAACTAAAGTTTTCCGATTTCCTGCCGATATAACTGATACAGTCAGTTATAGGCAAGGAGGATTGAAATGTTAGAAAATACGATGATAGGTATTCTGCGTGCCAAAAACAATATTGAATTGGCTTCGCAAAATCAATTAATTGCAAGTTCGTTCATAGGTGCAGGTAAGGTTCGTGTAAAAGAGGGTTTGCTGAGCGGAAACGAGGATGCGATTAAAGAGGGTGAGGAGTTACAAGCCAAGGGCGAGGAAATAAAAGCTGACACCTTTGAACATCTCGGTAATGCAATGAATGACTTAAACAGTGATATTAATGTTGTCGCTGAAAACTCCGAGGAATTGCAAATCTCATCTGAAAACGCTCCGGAAAATCAAGAACATGTTGAGGGTGAACCTGATACTGTTGCCGCAAATACCGTTAAAGTGAGCGTGAAAAACGATTTTTATGTTCCCAACCGAATCAAACTTGATATAAATGTATAAACAAAAATGCACACTTATTAAAAAGTGTGCATTTTCTTGTTCTATTCATTATCCCACTTTAACACTGCTTGGTCACCGTCCGCTAAAACATCGTTAAAACTCGCAGGCATATAGAAAAAAGGGGTAGTTTGCCCCTTTTTATTGTTAATCGCTTGACATAATCTGTCATTTTATGCTACAATGGCAAATACGGCACGGATGTGCCCGGGGCAGACTTATACGGTGGCGGTCGTCCTCCTTGTAAAAGGAGGTGATGTCTATTGGAAATATTGGATACTCTTCTGATTATACTGTATGTTGTGTGTGAAAATGCACAGCTACTTAAGTCCATGATAGACTCAATAAAACGAAAATAACCGCCCAGCCAACCAAAGCAAGCGGTTATTTATGACCATTGTCTAAGGGAGGGCGACCGTCACTTGGTCTGCCTCTTTTTTATCATATTACCATACATTCTCTCTTATGTCAAGCACTTTTTATTGTTCCCTTGTTATATCTTACCTCTTAACTATACCATACATCGGAAATTCCGAGCATATACTCCTCCAATTCTCTTGAATTCATAATCGGCATGGTCGAGTTTTCTTCATATATAATTAAACCGCCGCCTTGTGCAAGCTGATAATGCCGCCAATATTCATTAATCCGCTCCCCTGTTGCAATTGAATACTCCCAAAAACCTATCCTTTGAAATCCGGCGGTAAAGGATGTATCATATATATATAATATATCATTTGCGATAAATACCGACCCGTTGTTTACACAATGCGGAACTATATCAAAAGCGGTAAAATGGTTTTCACTGAAGACATACCAGTATAACGGATAACTCGTATTCCCGGGGAACCAATCATCGTCAGTTTCGCCATATGACGAAACAACAAAATATTCACCCAAGGGAAATACATTCGTACCTTGCCGATTGAATATCCCCAGCTCTTTTAGTTTATCTGCATATTCCGTAGGAATATCATAATGTTCCTCTAAATCCCCGCTTAATGATATATATGTAAAGTCAAATTTATCGCAGTCAACGCCATCGTCATTGGAAACCCATGTTATTCCTTGCTCCGAATAATATTCTTCCCATGATGTTTCTTCCGACGGCTCGGTTGCGGGCAATGCGGGTTTAATGGTAGTTACTGTTGTTGTGGCGGTTGTTGCAGTCGCTATTATCGGCTCATCTGTTATTGATAATTCTTCTGAAACATCGAGAACATCAGAATTACCGCAAGCCGTAAACAAAATCGCCGCTGTTATTATCAGAACAATGAGCTTTTTCATAACACCCACCCACTATTATCTATTCCGTATCCCACTTTAACACTGCTTGGTCACCGTCCGCTAAAACATCGTTAAAACTCGCAGGGACGCCGTTGACCGTCATAATATACCCTCCCTCAGGGTTATCCAAATCCAACTCGGAATAATTGAGCAGCTCCAAAAAAGTATGCGGCATTCCGTCGTTATTCTTGGGAAGTGTTAAGGCAACACCGTTGAGGGTTATATTAATCTCGCCTGCCGCTTTTTCTTCCTCCGGTGTAAGCACAACTGTGTCACTTTCAACTGCGGCGACTTCTGCATTTTCAAGGAATTCCGGTTCCTCCCCCTCAATAATATAGGTTTCTATTTTATCAAGGTTCTGAACGGAATAATCCCACGGTTTATCCTCCCCGTTGACCTTGACGCCTAATTCATCCGGCATTGATTGAACACCCGGTAACACAGCGTCTTTTAAGAGGATTCTCGCATTTTCGCCATTTACTGCGGGCGTAAACTCGACCTTGTCCCCCCCGGTAATATTCGCACTCAGTGAAACGGGATTCCCGCCTAATAACAGCCTTGCCGGTTCAAACCCGCCGCCTCGTATGGTCTTACGAACGTCGTTTATGGTATATGTGAGATTATGCCCCGAACGCCCCAATATTTCTGCAGACTTAAACCCTGCCACGGTTAATAATTCAAACACCGTTACCTTGTTGGTGTCGAATATGCGAATGCTTTTATCATTAAGCGTAATTACCGAAAAGTCATACCCTTTATTTATTACCCCGGTAACTGCTATGCCTAAAGGCGTGACGAATTCTGCTCCCATGACAACGCCCTTAGTGTCGATGTGCTTGAGACTCTTATAACTGCCTAACGCCACACGCTCAAGCGGAATACCGAGCTTTTCCGAAACAGCCTCCGACAGCCCTTTAACAAGGCTTCCCCCGCCTATAAGGAACACAGCCGCAGGTGAGCTTCCCGAATTGGCTTCGGTTACGTTAACACAGATTGTCTCGGCAAGAACGTCAACGCTCGGTTCAATTTTCTCGGCGAATTCCTCGGGGGTGATTTTCCGCTCAATCCCGAATATATCCCTGTACACAGTACCTGTACTCGTTTGCCCGGCTTCACCGGAAAAGTCACAGCATTCTTGTTTTATTTTCTCAGCCGTGTCGAAATCCACGAAATAGGTCTTGATTATTTCCTCGGTAATCTCGTCCCCCGCCGTAGTCGCCATTGCATAAGCGACGATACTTCCCTCCTTAGAAATTGCAATATCCGACGTTCCCGCACCAATATCAACAAGGGCGATATTAATCAAGCGTATTTCCTGCGGAATAATGGCGTTCATGGCGGCAATCGGCTCTAACGTCAGGCTCGACACGCTTAAATTGCACATATCCATTACCGAATAAAGCCCCTCGACAACTACATTAGGCAGGAATGTCGCAATCAATTCGATAGTCGCAACCTCGCCCTTATGCCCCTCAAGAGTAATCATTTTATAATCGTCTAATAAGTACCCGATTATCGAATGTCCCACACAATAATACGGCGTATGCGTACCCCTCTCGTTTGCGATTTCCTCTGCCGCTTTTTGAATGGTTTCGATTTCCATTGACTTAATCATGTCAAAGGTAATAGTTTCCGCATTGGAAATATCGTGCTTCATTGAAACACGCTTGGTTCTTAAAGCACGCCCTGCCGCCGCAATAGAAACCCGCTCTAATTTAATTCCGACACGTTCGGCGAGCTGGTCTTTCACTTTGTTGACGATTTTCGCAACCTGTCGAATGTCCTCAATCTGCCCGTCAATCATCGCACGCTTCGGGTGCGGTTCGACTATGTAATCGAGCATTTCAAAAACATCGTCACGCTGCTCACCTAAAATCCCCACAACGGTTCGAGTGCCTATGTCAAGGGCGAAAACGACATCGCCCTGTGGTTTAATGTTTGATTTGTCCATGTTTTTTCTCCGTATATATTACTGTAATAGTTCGCTGTTATCATATAATGTATGTGGACAGAAGTCCTGCCCTGAAGCCCACTCAAGTTCACCGTCGACAGCCGAAACCGCCTTAAACATATTAATATTAGATAGACAGGCATAAAACTTATGACTCAAATTAGGTTTAAAATCATATAACCGCTTTTCAGTGTCATTAAAGGTTAAAACCAACTTATAATCGTCAAGCGGAGCAACATTTGTCAATATAGGATAATCTCGCATTAATCCAACCCCTTTATTTTAAAATAATCATCACTCGTTTGCATAATCTCCCACAAAGCGGTTAATTCATCTTTGTGAATTTCAATCCATGCAACAACAAATTTCGTTTGTTTGGGCGGAAATTTTCCCGCAAGAATGTTGCCATCGAGGTCAAAAACAGCCCTAAACTCGCTGTATTTTGCGTGTAAGTGAGGTATGTGATGTTGTTCTGTATCGTTGAAATACATTCTGATTATTATTCCGTAAAATGATGAAATTATCGGCATGAATTATCCTCCTTCTCTCAATCCAAAAAGTCCCTCAACTTCTTACTCCTGCTTGGGTGACGCAGCTTCCTCAACGCCTTCGCTTCAATCTGGCGAATCCGTTCACGGGTGACATTAAACTCACGCCCGACTTCTTCAAGTGTACGCTGTCTGCCGTCAGTTAATCCGAATCTTAATTTTAATACTTTCTCCTCGCGTTCGGTCAAAGTCCCCAAAACGTCGGAAAGCTGTTCTTTTAATAAAGTATGCGAAGCCGCCTCAGCGGGAGCGGGTGCATCATCATCGGGAATAAAGTCACCCAAGTGCGAATCCTCCTCCTCACCTATTGGTGTTTCCAATGAAACTGGGTCTTGTGCAATTCGGATAATCTCACGAACACGGCTGACCTCCATATTAAGCTCACGGGCAATTTCCTCAGCGGTAGGCTCGTGACCGTTCTTGTGTAATAACTGCGACGACACTTTTTTAACCTTGGTAATAGTTTCAACCATATGAACAGGAATTCTGATAGTCCTTGCTTGGTCGGCTATTGCCCGGGTAATCGCTTGCCTAATCCACCACGTAGCATAGGTTGAAAACTTGAACCCCTTGGTATAATCGAACTTTTCCACAGCCTTAATCAAGCCTAAATTCCCCTCTTGAATTAAATCAAGGAACTGCATACCCCTGCCCACATATTTTTTCGCAACCGAAACGACAAGACGTAGGTTCGCCTCCGACAGCCTCTTACGGGCATACATATCCCCTTGAAGCATACGGGAGGCAAGCTCGATTTCCTCCTCAGCGGTCAGCAAAGGAACCCGCCCGATTTCCTTCAAATAAATTTTGACAGGGTCATCAATGGAAATCCCCTCGGTTGACAAAGCCAAATCAAGGTCATCTTCAGAAGAGAAATCCAATGCCGAATCCAAATCGGTATCAGTGGTATAATCATCGACAATTTCGATATTATGGCTTTCAAAGTCTTCATACAGTTTATCAATCTGCTCGACATTAAATTCCAAATCCTCTAAAACATCGGTGATTTCCTTTGTGGTGAGCTTACCCGTCGCCTTTCCTTGGTCAAGCAAATCTTTAAGTACACCCTTCGCATTTTCAGACAATTTAATCTCCTACTTTCGTTTTTATTTTTTCTTCCCTTAGTTTTTTAGTATATTCCAATGCTTCCTCGTTGGACATTTCCTGTGCCTGCTTTTTATTTTTCGCTTCCTTATATTTCAGCAGAACACTTATGTAATCGCTCAAACGCTCATTGGTAAAAGGAATAAGGGCATTCTCTATTTTAATCTTTTCTATTCTGCCCGTTTCCTGAGCCGAAAATTCGTCCCCGAGCGACGAAATATTGATAGATTGCCGTTTATTCAGTCTTATTATGAGTGTTTCAAACAATTTTCGATTAAATGCGGTAGGAAAATCGTCCGGCGTAAGGCTGCGTAGAATGACCGGCAGCTTATCGGGCGAATGGAAAAGAAACGCAATAATGCCTCTTTCCGCCTTTTCCTCGTTAGGGAACTTGTCCGCATCGGGGTTAATCAAGTCCCGTTTAACTGCCGGACGAAGTAACTCACGGCGTTCCTCATTCTGTCTTGTTCTCCCCTTTGACTTAACGGCGTGGTCAATGGCATCCTTAACCCCCGCAGAGGAAACTCCGGTGTCCCGTGCTAATTCCGAGGCATACACCATTCTTTCAAGCGGAATATCGATTTC
This sequence comes from Oscillospiraceae bacterium, assembly GCA_009784825.1. Lineage (GTDB taxonomy): Bacteria > Bacillota > Clostridia > Oscillospirales > Ruminococcaceae > Ruminiclostridium_E. The sequence continues at coordinate 118,755 of WQXO01000005.1, read as the reverse complement.
CGCAAGGAAAAACACCGCCTTTTTTAAATACTCGGCACGCCCCTCGGGAGTTGTCAAATCAACAGACTTCTTCAGTTTATTAAGCTCAAAGCTGATTGTCGAAACCGATTTTTCTGCTAATGCCGCAAAGCTGTCCGCCCCGAATTTCTTAATATACTCGTCGGGGTCTTTCGCCCCATCCATTTGCAAAACCTCTGCCCTTATTCCGTTGCTGCCGAATATATTAATCGCTTTTACGGTGGCTTTTTCACCTGCCGCATCCGAATCATACGCAAAGACAACCTTGTCGCAATAATTGCGTAACAACCGTGCCTGCTCGGTAGTGACTGCTGTTCCTAAATTCGCCACAGCGTTATCGAACCCCGCTTGATTGAGCATAACAACATCGATGTTCCCCTCGCATAATATTACATAACTTTTCTTGGAATTCTTGGCGAAGTTCAAGGAAAACAGGTTCTCTCTTTTCTTAAACACGGCTGTTTCAGATGAATTCAAATACTTTGGGCCATACTCGTCGTCATCGGATAACTTTCTACCGCTGAACCCGATAAAGTTCCCCATTCGGTCGATAATCGGGAACATCACTCTATCCCGAAACTTATCATAAAACCCTCTCTGGCTTTGCGTAAGCAGTGAAACCTCAATCAACTCAATGTCGTTATATCCTTTAGAGTTCATGTGTTTTTTCAAAGAGTCCCAGTTATTTGGTGCATACCCCAACCCGTATTTCCTTATGGTATTAGGTGTCAACCCCCGATTAATCAGATAATTTAACCCGCCCCGCCCCGCTTCTGACAGCAGAACATCTTTAAAAAAACGTGCCGCCTCTTTGTTCATTTCAAACATTTTCGAGCGTTTGAGAAGCTCCTCGCCACCGCCCTCGTCGGGCATAGCATAACCGGAACGCTCCGCAAGCAGACGAACTGCGGCGATATAATCAAGGTTCTGCGTCAGCCGTGTAAAGGTGATAACATCTCCCCCGCTACCACACCCGAAGCAGTAGAAACTTTGACTGTCGGTGTATATATGACAAGAGGGGGTCTTCTCCGAATGGAACGGGCAAAGGCATACAAAGTCACGCCCCGCCTGCTTCAACTGGGCGTAATTCCCCATAGCGGTAACAATATCGTTCGCCTGTTTTAACCTGTCTAAAAATTCTTCCGGCAGTGCCATAGCGTTATACCGGTTTTCCGCATTCGCCGCAGAACTTCACACCTATAACATCAGCACCGCATTCGGCACAGACAGGCTTGGCTTTCCCGCAGCTTTGGCAGAACTTTGTGGTGTTGACTTTTTTGCAAACGCATTTCCAAGCGTCGTCATTTGCCGAATTTGCCGAAGCGGTATTCCCTGCACCTTTTTTGTTGTTCCCGCTTAAATTTTTCTTGGCATTGTCCACATTTCTCTTAGTTCTGCTCACGTTATTAACCGTGGTGTTGGTGGTGTTCATAAGCTTATTCGCTTTGTTAAGTAAATCTCTCGGCATAATAAATCCCCTCTTTTAAATAATTAATCTACTGCACCTTAAACGGCACACTCATCACAAAAGTGGTATCGTTATATATATAATCCTCGCTGTATAATCGAATTTCATAATTTCCGGCTTGCCTTGGTGCGGTGAATTTATGCTCACTGCTCCTCGCCTTGGGATACTGGTATTCCATATAATCCCCGTGCTTACCGCCCACTTTATAAATTGCGATAAACGCATTATTGTTCGCCATTTCACGTGGCAGGTTTTTCACCGTAACATTCATGGTTGCACCCGTGCCATACACGTCACTGCAAAGCTCAATGGTTATTCCGTCCACTACCACAGACACGATATTCCCGGGTTCGTTAATCTCGGGATAATGAGGCGGTGTATCCGGCGTATCGGGAGGAGGTGGCGGAGGAGGTTGCGGCGTATCGGGTGTAGTCGGTGTAGTTGACGTTTCTTCAGACGAAGAGGACGGTGGTGGCGGAGGAGGATTATCGCCGCTGTCACCACCCGGCTTACAGCAGAAACAAGCGGCTTTATTGTCCCTTAAAGGTTCCGCTAATGTTATACGGTCACCCCGTTCTATGGCAGCTATGTTGTCTTCGTAGGTATCGACAGCAACATAAACATCATTGCGCTGTTTAGTCGTCCAAAAATATATCCAGCCGCCTGCTGCGAGAATTTCCCCGCCGCCTGCATCGGTCAACCGCATATTATCCGAGCCGTCTGTTTTTATTCTGTAAATCCCTTTGTAGTCCCAACGTCTTTCCGTATAATAAACCCAATCGCTTGTTATGGTGAAAGGTCCCGGTCCGGTAAAAACATCGTCATATAATTCGACAACCTTTGTTACATCAAAATTGTTGAAATTCATTTTATATACACCGTCGAGTCCGCTGAAATACAGCATATCCTTATAAACCAACAAATGACCGACTCTTTCGCCGTAATCATCGGGTTCAAGGAGTTTTTCACCGGTCGCCCATTTCTTTTGTTCAAACTCGGCGATGCTTATTCGGTATATACCATCTTTATATCTTTCATAGCTTGCTGTTGCCTGAGTGGAATAATATACATAACCGCCATGCACCGCAAGGGAGGTAATGTCTGAACCGCCGCTCATCTTTTCGGTAACAGAGCCGTCGATGTGCGTGCGGTATATTCCGGTATCTGTTGTAGAATTTGCGTTAAAATAAACCCAGTTTCCGGCAACCGTCAAAACTCCGATACTGCACGCTTTTTCGTTCAATCTTGTTTGTTCGGAACCGTCATGGCGGACTTTATAAACGCCTGCCGTTTCGGGAACGCCCCAGCTTATGAAATAAACCCAGTCCTTAGCCACATAAGTCACATCTGCCCGCACAGAGGTCAACTGGGTTGCTTCCGTACCGTCGGGGAGCATTCTCCATAAACCGCCTTGATAAAGTGTAAAATAAAGCCATGTCGGCTCTCCGGAATAATCGAGTTCCGAGCTGTCGCCTTTACTACTGCCGCCGTTTGCGGAATTTTCCGGCTTTTCTTCATCTCTGTCCCTATCACGGTCTCGGTCTCTGTCCCGGTCACCGCCCCCACCACCTCCGGAGTTACCGCCACCGGTATCACACGCCGTCATCGACAAAACCATGGCAAGCATAACAAACACTGCCAAAATTACGAATATCGGGTTTCTTTTAATGTTCATAACAGTCCTCCAAATAATAATTTATTCCACTTTAAACGGTACACTCATCACAAAAGTTTCATCATTATATATATAATCCTGCCTGTACAATCGAATTTCATAATCCCCAACCTCTCTCGGCACAGTGAACGTATGCTCGCTGCTCCTCGCCTTAGGATACTGATATTCCTGATACTGTGCATGTGCGGCATCTTTGATATAAATTGCAATAAATGCACGGTTGCTCTCCATTTCACGAGGCAGGTTTTTCACTGTAACAGTCATGGTTGCACCTGTGCCGTACACGTCACTGCAAAGCTCGATGGTTATTCCTTCTACTATCACATACACAGGATTTCCGGGTTCGTCATTGTTTCCTCCGGGTCTCAGTGTGTCCGGCGGAGGTGTACCTCCGTCATTGGGCGGAGGTGTACCTCCGTCATTAGGCGGGGTAGAACCTCCGTCATTAGGCGGGGTAGAACCTCCGTCATTAGGTGGGGTAGAACCTGTGTCATTAACAGGCTTATTGTTACCGTTGCAGCAGAAACAAGCGGCAAAATTATATCCGTAGAAATTATTTAAAACCACACGGTCTCCCCGTTCGTATGAATTATAATAATCTTCCCATTCATCATCGAGAAAAACAGAAACATCATTACGCTGTTTTCTAAATTGGGTATAAAACCAAGCACCTGCAGATATAATTTCCGTGTTACCGCTCGTAGAGTAAATTAACCTCATGCTGCCCGAACCGTCTGTTTTTACCTTAAAAAATCCGCCGTCTCTGGTTTGGTCTGAATAAAAAATCCAGCCGTCCGATATAGAAAAATATTCCGGCTCTGCATAAGCGTTTCTGTCTATAGCTACCATTTGGGTTACTTCAAGGCTGTTAAAATCCATTTTATATATACCGTCAAATGAGACATAATAAAGCATGTTTTTGTACACTTTTATTTGCCCTATTTTTCCGCTGTAAATACCGTCATCAGCATCAACAATCATCTCCGGACTCGGACTTGGCAAATTCGCTGCTCTGTTCTTTTCATATTCTGTAAGGTTGATTCGTCCGATTCCCGCTACAGATTGATATGTATAACAGGAATAATATACATAACCTCCATGCACTGCCAGCGACACTACATCTTTCGTGGAACTAATCAGTTGAGAGTCAGAGCCGTCTGTACTAATGCGGAAAATTCCTGAATCGGTAACACTAAAATAAACCCAGTCACCGGCAACCGTCAAAGCTTTATAAGCACACGCATAATTATAAATCCTTGTTTCTTCTGTTCCGTCGTGGCGAATTTTATAAATCCCTGCTGTTTCCGGAACGCCCCCGTTTGCAAAATAAATCCAGTCATCAACCACATGCATTATTTCCGCTTGAACAGTGGACAGCTGCATTAAACCTGTATCATCAGGGCGAACCCTGTGTATATAACCGTGATAACCTTGTATAGAATAAATCCAATCTGCTTCTCCTATATAATCTATTTCGGAGCTGTCATTCCCGCTACCGCTGCCGCTGTTGGAATTGCTTGGCTCATCGTTTCTGTCACGGTCCCTGTCACGGTCACGGTCGCCTCCACCTCCGCCGGAATTACCGCCTCCGCCGCCACACGCCGTCGTCGACAAAACCATAACAAGCATAACAAACACTGCCAAAATTACGAATATCGGGTTTCTTCTGATGTTCATAACAGTCCTCCAATATACTACATTATCCACGCCTTAGGGACACACAATTCGGTACTTGTCAATAATTTCATCTATTTTATCAAGAGAAAGCCCCTTGAATACAATATGCGTGCTGTCATATTCGGAAAACTCGATAACGCTACTTATAAAATCTTCGTACTTACAATTCCCGACAATGCCGTTTCTCGTTTGGGAAAACAAACAAACCTCCCACTCGTCCACCTCAAGCTCCACACCGAAAGGCAGGTACGGCTCTTTGGGTACAATGCTTACCACATCCTCAGTCACTGTGTATACGCCCATGATTTTATTATTGTCTATTCCATAAAAACGAGGTACAGCGTAATAAGCGTCAATGGACTGCTTTTCATGCATATAATCACGGAAATTATCTAAGCTTTTCGCAACGGTAAACTGCTCTATTTCTTCAACGGTCAGATTCAACGGGTTCATAGCACAATAGAGCGTGAGTGCTCCATGTGTATCACTGCACATTTTATTTAATGTTTCAAGATTAAATCCTTTTATATGCACACGTTGTTCCGGAATTATACTGACCGGCAGAATACTGCCGTCTTGTTCAAATTCGTCCGCTTCCCAAAAAGCGATAATTCTTTCAACAACATTATAAAAATCGTCAACATCTTCTTCGCTCGCCGGAAAAGGAAGTCGCAAAAACACTTTGTTCTTCTCTCCCTTTTTCCATTCAACGCCAATCCCCCTGCCGATATGAGCGGGATTAAACAAAATAAAACCGTCCTCGTTTGTTTTGCCCTCGTCTAAACGATGGTAGGCATCACCACTGCCGTAGCTTAAATCCCCACGGATTACTTCAAACGGAAGAGGCTTTTTGAAAAGTTTTTTCTGCTTTATAGTAACGTCTAAGCCCATCTTTTCTCCTCAACACTACATTTTCCACGCCTTAGGAACGCACAATTCCGTAAACCTGTCAATGGCATAATCGTCGGTCATTCCCGAAATATAGTCACACACGCCTCTCTCAACAGAATACTTCCTCGCCAAATCCCGATACAAGCCGGACATTTTTTCGGGGTGCTTAACGTAATAGGAATACAAAAACCTCACGATATGCACTGCTTTTTCCTTCTCGGTATTAATTTTCTCGTTATGATAAACATTCTTAAACATGAACGCCCTTAACTCATCATGTGCCTTTTTTGTTTCCTCGTCGTATTGGATTTTCTCACCACTATTATTAATAAGTGAAATAATCAGCGAGGTTATTCTCGCACTCTTGTCGTTTCCGAGGACTTTTACCGCATTAGCGGGCAGGTCATCGGGATTAAGAACACCCCCCCTTACCGCATCCTCAATATCATGGTTTATGTAGGCGATTTTGTCAGCGAACCGAACGATATTCCCCTCTAAGGTAGCGGCTTCTTTTTTACTGGAATGGTTCAAAAACCCGTCACGCACTTCTTTAGTAAGGTTCAGACCCACACCCTCCCGCTCGATTACCTCTGCCACACGGACGCTCTGTTCATAATGGCGAAACCCGTCAACGTATAACTCGTCTAACACTCTCTCCCCGTCATGCCCGAACGGTGTATGCCCCAAGTCATGCCCTAATGCAATTGCTTCTGTTAAATCTTCATTCAGCCTTAACGCTCGTGCGATTGTCCGTGCAATCTGTGCAACTTCTAAGGTATGTGTCAGCCGTGTTCGATAATGCTCCGACTTCGGGAACAAAAATACCTGTGTTTTGTGTTTCAACCGCCGAAACGAGCTTGAGTGGATTATCCTGTCCCTGTCACGCTGAAAGTCGGTGCGTATATCACAGATAGGCTCAAAAACGTCCCGCCCCTCACAATCCTCACTCTTCCGTGCGAACTGAGATAACAGCAGGTTTTCATTTTCTATTGTAATTTCACGAATTGTCATATAGTATCCTCTTCTATATATAAATACGATTGTTCCGCTTATTTCACCTTTATTTTTAATAAAATTCGGCGTTTTCCACTAAAACGCCGACAAAAACTTATGCAAATAAACGGACGCCATATACTGGCGTCCCTAATTGTTTATTGAGTTAAACCGAACTTCTTGTTGAACTTGGTCACACGTCCGCCGCTATCGACTAACTTCTGCTTCCCTGTGAAGAAAGGGTGGCACTTTGAACAAATTTCAACCTTAATTTCGCTTCTGGTGGAGCGGGTATTAATAACCTCTCCGCAGGCACACTTAATAACAGCCGCCTCATATTTCGGATGAATTCCCTCTTTCATATTCTGTATATCCCCCTTTACGCTTCCATAGCTTCCGCTGCCGCTTCGATTGTTTCGGCAACAGACGCAGTGTCGATTTTTATTTCAGAAATATTTCTCTCAACCTTACCCGAACGCAGGCATCTTGTACACGCATGTACTCTGCAAGGCGTTCCGTCAACGATTGCCCTTACTTTTTGAACATTAGGCTTGAACGTCCTGTTAGTACGTCTGTGTGAGTGTGATAATTTAATTCCGAAAGCGACTCCCTTGCCGCAGATTTGACATTTTGCCACGATTACACCCCCGGTCTAATTAATAGTTAATAATTAATAATTAATAATGAAAAATTAATATTACTTATTTTGCCTGTTTTACAGGCATGCTTGAACATTATAGCAGAATAAATAAAACCTGTCAATAGTTTTTGAGAATATTTTCATTTTTTCTTGATTTTTTGATATAATGGCTGTATAATGGTATAATAACACATTAAATAAAGAGAAGGTACAGTTTATGAAATTTTGCATTAACTGCGGAAACAACATGCAGGACATTGACACATTCTGCCAACAATGCGGAACGCAGAGTCCGCTCACAGCCGCCCAAACACCCGCTCCCGTGGTTGATATATCGCCCATGTCGTTTCCGCCCCCGACTTATCAGCAGCCTAATTATAACATGCCCGCCTATAACGCTTACCAGCCTGACACCACCTACCACCCGAATCCACTAATCAGCTTGGTTAAAAAGTACGGTTCGTCCAACCTGTTCCTGACCGGATTAGTTTTCCTGTCTATTGTTGCGGCAATTCAATTTTTCATGGCTATTGCCTCACACAGTACGTTTATGGCAGGAGTTTATGACGGGTTATCCGAGTTTGACCGTGACACAGCAGCAATAATGCACCAATACATAGAATACTTTGAAGCCGGCGGTATAGCCATAATGATTATATCAATCCTGTTCGCAATCCCAGAGCTTGTCCTCGTTATCGGAATGTGGCTCGCCTGCAAGTGGTGCCGCGACTATGAGGACACCAGCGTTAAAACAATCGGCTTCACCATTGTTAAACGGGTCTACATTTTCAACCTTATTGCCGGTTGTTTAATGTGTGTAGGATTACTTATAGGCGGCATTGCCATGCTTGCTTCATCGTCGGCAGTCCCCGCCGAAACTGCGTTCTTGCTCGTAGGATTAGGTATAATAGCTATCATCGCTTTTATAGTCGCCACACCTCTTGTTGTATTATTCAACCTTTCCGTTGTCAAAGCCGCAGGAGCGATTAAGGAATCGCTCAGCTACAGCCCGCCATTGAAAATGCCTATACTGATGCCTATATTTGTTCTTGTATCAGCGGGGTTCAGCGGATTTGGTGCATTAGGCACATTGTTCACCGACCCTCTCTCCGCACTGTCAACCGGAATAAGCGTAACCGCTTCGATAATTCTCGCCGTAGCATACTTAAAATTCAGGAGCGAATATGCAACTGTCAGGCGTTCGGTTTAAAGCTGCTTTTCAGCCCCACAATGCTGTTAAACACACCTAAACTCTTACTGTCGGGGCAATAATAACCGTTTCTTACGAATTGGAATCTCTCATCGGTTTTCGCCGTTTCGAGGGATTTCTCTAATTTAACTCTGTCATATCTCTTAACAGAATCCTTATTTAAGAAATCCTTGTAATCGTCGCCGACAACTTCCTCTGCCGTAAACAATCGGTCATACTGCATAATTATGCTGTCAATGCAGTTATTTACAGAAAGCCAATGAATAGTCCCCTTGACTTTTCTTTCTTTACTGGTGTGGAAATCGGCAGTACAGCGTAATTCGACTACTTTGCCGCTCTCGTCTTTTATAACCTCGTCGCACTTGATTATAAACGCTCCCATCAACCGAACTTCACTGTCCGGTTTTAACCTGTGGAACTTCGGCGGCGGATTATCCGAAAAGTCTGACTGTTCGATATATACCTGCTTTGTGAAAGGCAGAATACGTGTTCCCATTTCGGGGTTCTGCGGATGATTGGATATTTCACAAGGAATTTCATTTTTATCGTCGGGGAAATTCGTAATAGTTACAAGCAATGGTTCGATTACTGCGATTTTCCGCAATGCAATCTCGTTTAATTCCTCCCGCATACAATGCTCAAGCATTTCAATGCTCACAACGCTCATCGCTTTTGAATAGCCTGCACGGTCAAGAAAATCGTTAATTGCAGACGGTGTATACCCTCTTCTCCTCAATCCGCATAATGTGGGCATACGGGGGTCGTCCCATCCGTCAACGTATCCTCCCTCGACTAATTCCCTTAGATACCGCTTACTCATAACGGTATAGGTCACGTTTAAACGTGCAAATTCGTATTGATTAGGCAGGCACTGCCTTTTTTGCCAGCTATCGCCGGTTTCAATAAATATATTCTCTACCACCCAATCATATAACGGGCGGTGGTTCTCAAACTCAATGGAACAGCAGGAATGGGTAATCCCCTCAAGTGCATCCTGAATAGGGTGAGCGTAGTCATACAGCGGATATATGCACCATTTACCCCCCTGACGGTGATGCTCGGTATGCAAAATCCGATAAATCGCAGGGTCACGCAGGTTCATATTCGGGGAAGCCATGTCAATTTTCGCACGGAGCGTACAAGCCCCGTTAGGGAACTCACCGTTCTTCATTTTCCCGAACAATTCCAAATTTTCAGAAACACTGCGGTTTCGATAGGGGCTTTCCCGTCCCGCTTCAGTAAGTGTACCTCTGTATTCCCGCATTTCATCATTGTTTAAATCGCAGACGTAGGCTTTACCGTCATTAATCAGCTTAACGGCGAACTCATAACACTTATCGAAATAATCCGACCCGAAGAACACACCTCCGCTGGGCTCTTCCCCAATAAGCCACTTAATGTCCTCGTGAATGGAGCGGACATACTCGTCGTCCTCCCGTTCCGGATTAGTATCGTCATACCGCAGGTTGAACACCCCACCGTATTTCTTCGCCGCCTCGGAATTTATCCGAATTGCCTTAGCACTCCCGATATGGAGATAACCGTTAGGCTCAGGCGGGAAGCGGGTATGGACTTTCGTAACCACACCGTCAGCGAGGTCTTTCTCAATAATATCGTGAATAAAGTTAGCGTTATTTTCCATGATTTTTTTCCTTTATATGTTATTTTCATAGTCTTGTTTGCAATGGAAAACCCGTGCGATTATAACAATCCTTCTTTCTTCGTCAATTGTATAAAACACGACATAATTATGTACAATAAGTTTTCTGTATTCGTGTTCTTTCGATATTTCAGATTGAAAAACGGGGCAAGAGAACGGTTGTTCTCTAACCCGTTTAAATCCTTTTCTAAACAAAACCATTATACGTTTTGCGGCAGCCGGATTATCATATTCACTTATAATATAGTTTTCAATGCTTTTCAAACTTGATTTTGCTTCTTCCATAATTTTCAGCTTATACATCTTTTATCCCTTTTATCAAAGCTACTCATTATATTTCTTTCCATCTCGTCTAAAACATCATCAATATCATATAACAGTGGGTTTTTCTTCAATTCTGCATCTGCTTCCCTTAACCCTTTTTCAATATATTCCTCATAGCTTAACTTCTTATCACCCATAATAAATCACCTCCATGATTATATTCTATCATAATACTAAAAAAATATCAAGTATTATTTCACCACCATAATCCTTTCTATTGCCGAATCCTCGGTTCCTGTCATTGAACATCCTTTTTCCTTAGCATAAAGTATATACTCCACCGCTTGACTTGTTATCAGCTCTCCCGGAGCCAATATAGGAATCCCCGGCGGATAACACATCACAAACTCCCCGCTCACTCTTCCCTCGGCTTCTTTGATTAAAAGCGAGGTTTTCTCGGAATAAAACGCTTCCTGCGGTGACATTTCGACAACAGGGTTAATATACTCATAGCTCAGCATATCCACCCTTGAACGCTTGAACCGCCTGCGAATATCGGTCAACGCCCCCACTAACTGTTCCAAATCCCGTTCACGGTCACCCACAGAAATGTAGGCTAAGATATTCCCGATGTCGCCGAACTCCGCTTGAATGTCATAATCGTCTCTTAACAAATCATATACCTCAATCCCCGCCAACCCAATATCAAGGGTAAACACCGACAGCTTTGTCGGGTCAAAATCATATACCTCATCACCGTTGATTAATTCCCGTGAATAAGCGTAATAATCCCCTATTTTATTAATTTCCTCCCGTGCATATTCAGCAAGTCCTGTCACTTTTCCAAATATTTCTCTCCCGTGTAAAGCAAGGTTTTTGCGTGATATATCAAGACTTGACAAGAATAAATATGACCCCGATGTAGTTTGAGTTAAGTTTATTATTTGTCTTACATGGTTTGCGTTTACTTTCTCCCCGCATAACAGAAAAGAACTCTGCGTAAGCGACCCTCCCGACTTATGCATACTCACTGCCGCCATATCTGCCCCCGCCTTAATCCCGTTAATTGGGAGGTTTTCACCAAAGTAAAAATGCGTTCCGTGGGCTTCGTCTGCCAAAACAAGCATACCGTGTTTATGGGCAAGCTCGGCGATTGATTTAATGTCCGAGCATATCCCGTAATAAGTCGGGTTATTCACAAGAACCGCCTTAGCGTCGGGGTTATCGGTAATGGCTTTTTTAACATCAACCAGCTTCATTCCGAGGGAAATCCCCAGCTTTTTATCAACTCCCGGATTAACATACACCGGCACGCACCCGATTAACACCATGGCGTTGATTACACTTCGGTGAACATTCCGAGGCAGAATAATCTTATCACCTTTTTTACAAGCGGAGAACACCATCGCTTGAACTGCAGAGGTTGTCCCCCCCACCATAAAAAAGGCATGGCTTGCCCCGAACGCATCTGCGGCAAGTGCCTCTGCCTCAGCGATTACCGAAACGGGACTGCATAGGTTATCGAGAGGCTTCATGGAATTAACATCAAGGTTCATACAAGCCTGCCCCAAAAACTTGGTTAGCTCTGCATTGCCTCGCCCACGCTTATGCCCCGGAACGTCAAAAGGCACAATACGGTGCTTTTGGAACTGCTCCAGGGCGGTTTTTATAGGAGTGAGATTTTGATTAAGTTTCATGGGGTTTATTATAATAGAAATGTTTGGGATTGTCAAGTGGGAGAGTTTTTAATGCTTTGTTTTCTAACCAACTCTTCTGCTCCTTCCGTTGCGAATCTTCTTTTTTGTAAAATTACAGCACTTGCAGACATAATTCGTTGTATGCTTGTCATATGAGTGTTTTACATCGGCGTAATGCCTTTGGACAACTTTTCCGGTATATTCACTTCTGGTGTCACCTACTTCTGCACGCCGCATTTCATAACGGGTTTCGCTATCGGTAGAGCTTTTGACCAAGTAAAACATTTTTTTGCATTTCGGACAGCGAAAATACCATGCCCTCAACATAAACAATCCAAATAAATCAAGCAACATAAGAAAACCCGTTACAACAATTAACAAAATATATACTATATTAGTCTCTAAGTTGCTTGCATAAACGACAGATTGGTAGATTACAACACTTTGTATCACAAAAATAAGCAGTAACAAAATTGCGAGAAACTTTCTTATGCCTGAACACCACCCTAATACCAAACGACACAGAATTAGAGTAAAAGCGAATAATCCAAAACCAAAAACGACTCCTGTGGGTATTCCGTCTCTTAATATAGCTGAGATAGCGGCAATGACTATAATAGCCGCAATAAAAATATCAAATAAACCAATTTTTTTCATGATGAAATTCTCCTTTAAATTATTAATTTTTTACCACATACTTACGTGGGTTTCTTATGCGAATATTCGGCAATAATTCGGTAATGCTGCTGCGAATGCTTGAATTTGTTCAGTTTTGTTATCGAGCGAATTATATTGAACAGACAAATACTCTAAATTAATCAACCCGTGTAACGGGGAAATATCGGTGATTTGGTTTCTATCCAAATTCAATGTAGTCATATTTGTCATTCCACTTAACGCGGAAATATCAGTGATTTGGTTGTAACTCAAAGACAAATGCCGCAAATTTGTCAGCCCGCTCAACGGGGAAATATCGGTGATTTGGTTGCCGAACAAATGCAAAAACATGACATTCTGCGGTATTGTGCCGTCTGCTACATATTGAGCAAGTATTTCATCTGTTATACCTTGACTGTTTAAATTTATCGAAATATATTCAATCGGTTCGGTAGGAGTTGTTTCGGGCGGCGAGGGTTCGGGTATTTCTTCGCCGGGTATTCTTGAGAGAATATTAAAGTTTCCATTTTCGTTTTTTATTATCGTGAGTATACCAAAATCAGATTCAAAAGGCTCCGCCCTTATAGGATGAACTACATCTTTTAAAGTAACATAATATTTATTTTCTATTCTATAAACTTCTTCAACTGATAAAGAATATCCTCCCACTAATGTACCTTGAAAGTAATGAATTTCAATTTTATCTCTCTCGCTATCGTAAAATTCTTGATACTTAAAATCTTCAATTGAAAGCATTGGATTTATATGTGTGCATATATAATCTTCAAACACTTGCGGTGTGAAAGAGTACAAATTAGAGTGTTCTGCTTTTTGAATTTCAAACTTATTATCACGATACAATGAATGTAAATCCAATCTGTCAAAATAATTGGTTAAATTTATTTTGGTAATATCATCAAAATATGGCAGAGAGAGTATAGCTGGAGTGTTATTTCTGATATAGTTTTCAATTTCATCTATCTCTTCCTCTGTCAATTCTTCATTGTTTGGCTCGGCGGTTGACAGCGGAGTTGTTGTGTCTGTAGGTGTTGTAGTTGTAACATCGGGCGTGTCGGTCGTTGCGGGTTTTTCGGTTGTTACTCTCGGTCTGTCTTCATTATCTGCCATAACAGGCTTGTTATTGTTATATGAATTAACAATTATAATGACAGCCAACACGGCTAAAGCCGCAATTATTATCGCCCCTAATGAAATGAGGATTTTTGTTTTCAGAGTTGCCGCCGCAAGTTTTTTTACTATTGCCGGCACAGCCTTTTTCTTGACATATCTCCCTGCTTCAGTCATTGCTTTTTTTGTTGCCTTTTCTGCCGCTTTTTCTAAAAAATCTTCTGCTTGTTCCTTTATAAATTCCTGTATTGGTGATTCTGTTTCCCTAACGGCGGGATTTGTGTCATCTATATCCGGTATATATTCTGTTACTGTGCCTGTGTCCGAGGGTGCTTCAGTAACTGTGTCTGTAGGTACTTCTGTAACTGTGGCGGCTTCTGCGTTTACGTTGCCGAGTATACTTTCAGCAAGCCCCTGCGGCATTTCAAAATTGCGTAACGCCTTGAAGAGTATCGGTGTAATCATTAACGGAGCAACACCATACAGCTTAATACCCTCTCTCTTTTCGAGGGTTTCTATTGCCTTGCGGATTTTCTCACGTGCTAATGCAAGCCTATTCTTGACAGTGCTTTCGTTTGTTTCAAGATTTTCAGCAATCTGTGCTATTGTCAAGTGTTCATAATAATAATAGTACACACATAACCTTTGCGGCAAGGGTAAGCCGTCAATAATATCGGTGATGATTTTCACTGTTTCGGCATTGTCGAGGGATTTCTCGGGAACTAACAAAGGGTCACTTTCCTCGAAGAACTCCGACTGTGCTATTTCTTCATCGTCAATATTGAGTGTGATTTTTCTTTTTCTCAAAAAGTCGGTGCATTTGTTAGAGGTCATACGATTGAGCCATGTCGGGAATGTTTCGGGATTTTTCAAATCCGCTACTTTCTGAAACATATGTATAAAGACCTCTTGCGTAATATCTTCTGCGTCCTCTTTGTTTGCTAAGATTTTAAGGGCGAGGAAGTAAACGGGCTTTGCATACTCACGATAGAGTGTTTCGAGAGCGGCATTATCGCCTGTTTGTGCCGCCATAACTGTAGCGGTTAGTTTAATCTTATCCATTTTATTTCTCCTTTGAATTTTTCGGGTTCACAATATAGACGTAATAGCAGGGTGTGAGGTCTAATATTTTTAGAAAAAATTCAAATTTGTGCAAATTCTACAAAATTCGCACAAAAAACTGTTGTTTTATTATAATAGAAACGCCCGGGGTTGTCAAGTGAGTTTTTATTACAACCTTGACATAATACATGCCCTTGCTATATAATATAACGCAATAGCATCAGACAAGGAGAAAGACACAATGAAACTTACCAAAACAGCAACAAAAATCACAACAGGACTGCTCATCTTCGCATTAACCCTCGCATTAACAGCTTGTAGTAGCAAACCTAAAGACACACCTGTAAGAGTAGGTAAAGGAATATCAAGTGTTAGTTTAAGCCATGTACCTGAAACAATAGAAGAAATAATAGAGGGAACGGATTTAATCATTGATGTTACTGTGACAGAATGGTTAGATGAAAATCTCGATGTTCGATACACACTTTTTTCCGCAACGGTGAATAATGTTATAAAAGGCGATTTATCTGCGGGAGATGAAATAACTTTCAGGCAACGAGGAACAAGCCAAAGCACTATGTATGAGTTTCCTCTGTATAAAATCGGCGATAGAATACTATTGTTTTTATGCCTCCCTTCTCAACATGATATTGATAATTTATTAAAACCTCGTGGTCATGAGGAGAGTTATGTTATGCAGTGCGTGTATATGTTCGCTTATGATATTTGGGAGCATGACAATGAATTGTATGTCCTTGACAGGCTGGGGTATGCTAACAGATATTTTAACCCCGGCGAATCAAAAAGAATTGAAAACATAGATAGTGATTTGACAGAAATTGTTATTAGAGAATTTTTAAATTCTGATTCTATCATAAAAGAAATGGTAGAAAAGCCAAACAGTAATATGTATCTATATTCGTTTAAATATAACGATATGGTTAAAAAAATTATAGAGATTGACAATGAAAATCAAAACGGGGATTATCTAAACAAAAATCAAGGAAAGAGGAGGTTATAAAGCATGATTTATAACGGATACGATTTGGTGGTTAGTGCTGCCGAAAAGAAAGTCGGTTTTTTTAAAAGCGACAAAATCGCGTATTTCGTGTCGTCGATGTTAGCGGGAATATATGTGGGCTTATGCGTTATTGCAACTTTAATAATGGCAGGAATGTTACAGGATTTCGTAGGGATAAAAATCCTTCAAGGGGCGAGCTTTGCGGCGGCACTCAGCCTTGTTGTGTTTGCGGGGGCGGAGCTGTTCACAGGGAACGTGTTCGTCATGACAGCGGGAATCGCACGTAAAAAAGTCCGCTTGAGGGACGGTATCGGGCTTTGTACACTCTGCTACATAGGAAACTTTGTGGGCTCTGCACTAATCGCACTGCTCTTTAGGGGAACAGGGTATTTGAGGGCAGAAATGCTGTCAGCAACAGTAAATTCAATCGTCTCAAAAACCTCACCCGACTTTATAGAATTGTTAATCAGGGGAGTTTTCTGTAATCTTTTAGTATGTGCCGCAGTATGGTCAGTTTACCGTATGAAAAGCGAAAGCGGCAAGCTCATCTTAATCTTTTGGGCGATATACCTGTTTGTGATATGCGGGTTTGAACACTCGATTGCTAATATGACACTGTTCACTCTCGGAACGCTCAAAATCGACAGCGGCGGTATCTTATTAACAGCAATGCTGAAAAACCTCGGTGCAGTGACTTTGGGGAACATAATCGGGGGAGTGATACTGTCATTGGCTTATTGGAGCATAAGCAGAAAAATGCCGCTCGAGGAAATACCGAAATAATTAAACAACGGTTCGTCACACAAACGAACCGTTGATTTTTATTAAGCTATCTTAGTTCTTATTCGGCAAATAAGGCACAATCGCCGATGCAAGCACACTCACAGGCATGGTCTGCAACCAGATATGCCCCGGTCCGGTAACACGTGTGTTGAACACACTTTCACCGCCGAACAGCACGTTTGCGACACCTTTAACCTCCTCCAAATCCATGGTACAGGTTGCATCCATTGCCGCTAATGCTCCGGTGCTTAAAACCATTGATTCACCTGCCGCCAAGTCATACTCCACGACAAAGCCGAACATTTCGATAAACGCCATACCCTCGCCGACTAACTGCTGCATAATGAAGCCCTCGCCGCCGAACAGCCCTACACCCAACTTCTTTTGGAAGAACGTCTTAAGCTCAACACCGGGTTCAGAGGCTAAGTAAGAGGATTTCTGTGCAACGATAGTCTTGTTTGCCGATATTTGAATAGGCAGAATCTGCCCGGGTGCGTCAACATGGAACGCAATTTTACCCTGCCCGCCTTTCGCTGTATAGGTATTCTGGAACAGCGATTCCTTGGTAAGCATTTTAGTGAACATTTTCCCAACGCCGCCGGTGGAAGTCTTCATCTCCATATTGGGCGACATCCACATCATCGCACCTGCTTGGCACATCATTGATTCCCCATCCTCAAGGTCGCATATAACAACCGGAAACGGCTCGCCCACTACTTGATACTTCATAATAAATTCCTCCGTTTATTTAATAAATATTGCTTCCCGAAAATATCTCAATCATCTCTCGCCTTAGGTTGTTGGTAATATCCAACCGTGTCTGCGGCGGAAGCTCATAAACATCTGCATTAAACAAATAATTCTGCAATTCTATATTCTTAATCAGCATTTTCGTATGGAAAATGTTCGATTGATACACGTTTACGTCAATCGCATCATACTTGCTTAGTGTCGCTTTATCAATATAATTCTGGATAGAGGTAATCTCATGGTCGATGAATATCTTCTCGCCCGACACCTCACGAGTAAACCCTCGAACCCGATAATCCATGGTTATAATATCCGAATCAAAGCTGCCAATGAGATAATCCAACGTGGAAAGCGGCGTAATCTCCCCGCAGGTAGCTACATCAATATCAACACGAAACGTCGCCAAAAACGTCTCCGGGTGATACTCGGGATAGGTATGCACCGACACATGACTTTTGTCCAAATGCTCAACAACGGTGCTTCCCAGCATATTTTTAATCATGCTCTCCTCGGCAATCAGCAGAGTAACACTTGCCCCCTGAGGCTCATAGTCCTGCCGTGATATATTCAAAACGTGTGCCCCAATCATTTCTGTCAGTGTGGTTAATATATTCGTCAGCCTCTCCGAGTTATACTGTTCGTTGATATATGCGATATAATCCCTTTGCTCCCGCTCAGTTTTAGCGTAACAAACGTCATAAATATTAAAGCTCAGCGACTTCGTCAGATTGTTAAACCCGTATAAAGAGAGTTTAGCTTCAGCCATATAAATATACCCCCAAATTATAGTACAAAGCAAATTATACAATAATTCGAGGGTAAATGCAAGGGGTTTATAAAAATTTAATCTATTCTGCTAATAATATCATTCCACATCGTTTTATGTTGAAATTTTATTGATTTATCCGATTTAATATTTTCAACATAAAAATCAATAAATTCCGCCGCATCATTAAGCAATCTCAGATAATATTTCAAAGTGTCATAAACACCGTTCACTATAACTTGACAGCCGTGTATATGTGCAATCCGTTGTATTTCTGCATTTATTCTCTCAAAATCAGCTTTTTCCATGTCGGCTGTGGTAAGCAGATAATATCTGTCAGTCTTATATGCTTTGAATTTTTCATATGCT
This sequence comes from Oscillospiraceae bacterium, assembly GCA_009784825.1. Classification (GTDB taxonomy): domain Bacteria; phylum Bacillota; class Clostridia; order Oscillospirales; family Ruminococcaceae; genus Ruminiclostridium_E. The sequence goes on along the minus strand of WQXO01000005.1, from coordinate 100,026 downwards.
GATGTTACATGCGATTTCGTAATAATAATTTCATGTTTAATTTCAACACCCTCAAACGCTTTATCGTCGGCGTTATTTACATCAACGTCGCCTATTCGTCCGGATTGAGTGTCGGATGAATTGTGGCTCTCTAACGGGCAAAGAGTTTTATCGGCATAACGACTCACCTGTGACATCATGCATTGATAAGCAGAATAGACAGCTAATGTCGGTAATCTCGAAGCCCCTGCACAATCATACTTAGCGGTAAAATGCTTTTCCAACAATGCAACAATTGAAGAAATCGAAAGGCTGTGCGGTTTAGCTAATTCAATTTTCATGCTATCACGTTGTTTAATCAGCGTTATGAACATAAAAAGTAAAACATCATAGGCTTTAACACCTTTTGTCTGCACTTTATCAATTATATTCAGAAACGATGTTTTGGCTTTTTGGGGAGTTATTTTTCCGGGATAACTAAAATCATATGGGTGTGGGTGTTCAAGCGAACGGGTAAGCCAACCGGATTCAGCCATTGACGGAAACGAAACAGTTTTCATAAAAGGGGTGATATAGTTTTGGTCTATGCTGCGTCCTGCAAATCCGTTCTCCATTCCGGCTTGATGAAAACGTATATCCTGTGCAGACATAACAGTTTTATGTGTAAGTAAAGTTGTAAGAACCGTTACCATACCTTTGTTGCTTTCTGAACGAGACACTATATATTCAATTTCAGACTTGACAGCACTTTCGAGTACATCAAATGAAAAATCATCTGCAAAAGCTTTCTCTAAGGCAGTATCATAAATTTGTTGCAACAGTTCGGAATGCGTCACGTCTATACACCACCTTAATATCTTTTGAGAAAAACTGTGTTTCAATTGCTTCTGCAACCGCTGTAATCATTGGCACGCATACAGAATTCCCGATTTGCTTATACTGTTCGCTTAAAGTCGCAACACGAATAAAATTTTCGGGAAAACCCATGATTCTGTAACATTCATCAATGGTTAGTTTTCGCACCCTGTTATCGGTTGTTAATATCCAAAAACGTCCGGAAGATTCCTGTGAGGGAAGCGTGGGGTGTGTCCCCATAACAGAATAAATGCGATTAGGTTGCTTATGAACTCTTGACAAGTGTTCTGTCCCCGGGCGAACCCCCGCTTTACGAATAGTTTTATTGCGATACCCTGCAAAGCATAACCCCGATTGTTTTTGGATTTTCGGGTTTTCTATAAGCGTATATTCACATTCTGTTAAAAACTCAAACTCCCCTTTGCTATCAAGAAAATCTATCAAGGTTTTTCTTTCGGCGATTTTTATTCTATTAAAATCAAACCTATGGCTCTTCGACGCTATAATAACTATACGTTCACGGTTTTGAGGAACGCCAAAATCAAGGGCGTTAAGTAATTTCCATTCGACATTATATCCGAGTACACTGAGCTTCTCAAGCATTATACTAAGTGTTCGCCCTTTGTCATGATGAACTAAATGCTTAACATTCTCCAATAAAACGACTTGGGGTTGCTTTGCTTTAATAAAACGGCAAATTTCAAAAAATAACGTACCCCTGTCGTCATCAAAACCTTTTTGTTTCCCCGAAATGCTGAATGGTTGACAAGGAAACCCTGCACACAATATATCAAAATCCGGTATATCGCTTTCGCTTATTTTTTTTATGTCATCTTGCGGCATTTCATTGAAATTATTAAAATATGTTTTCCTGCATTCTGCATTTATATCACAGGAAAACACACATTCAAAACCTGCTTTCTCAATGCCGAGCCGAATACCGCCTATCCCGCAAAATAAATCTATGAATTTAATCGACTTCATCTAAGCCCCCTATATATAGCTATATATTCATATTCTACCACAATCCCTATAAAAAAGTCAACCCCCTCAATAATCCTTCAAAGCTATCCCATTCCTCCCTAACGGCACCTCATGGTCTAACCCCACGAACTTCCCGTCCTTCTGCCAAAGGACTTCCTTCACAAAAGCATACTTTACCTCGTCCCACGTAACCCAGTCCCCCGTGACCATTCCTCCCGTATCGCCGGAATTCTGGTTATAGCACCAAAACGTATGGTGCAGCTTATAATTCTTGATTAAGGTCCGCATATGCGTCATCCACGTCAAATTCGGCTCAGACATAAACCCGCCCCATTCCCCGATTAAAAGCGGAGCAATGCTATCCTCATAAATGAAAAACCAGTTATCCCGCCAGCAATCCGCCATAAGCGTGTTATAGTTATACCCCGCATAAAACCAAGGCTGTAAGTGAACCGTTGGTCCGTAATCATGCGGCGAATAGACTAATTTATTCTGGAACCTCCCTAATTCAATGGGGAAGTCCTTAACCCCCCGCAAATTCCCACCCCACCAGTTGTAGAAATAATCTGCTTCATTCTTCGAAGAATAATTCCCGTTAGTGGTGATGTTTCTCGGATAAATCTCAATCCCCTCAACTAAAACAAGGACATTCGGATTTTGGTTAAGTACTTTCAAAGCCGCAGTCTGGGCGACGTGCTTCCAGTTATTCGGGTCAGTGGTAGAGTTGTTCCAGATTGCCCGAGGAGTTTCATTCGGTTTACCGTGCGGCTCATTTTTTAAATCATAGGCAAGTATAGTATCGTTGTTTCGATAACGATACGCCATCCATTCCAATGACGAATAGAAATCATCCACAGAAATTTTTGAGGTGAACCACATATTGGTCATATGCCCCATAGGGTCGCTCTCGGCACTGTGAATGTCAATCATCACTTTCAAACCCACAGAAGCACAAACATCTAATGCATATTCAAAAATTTCAAGGGAGTTCTTTCCGTTCAGATTGGGATTAAGTGCCTGATTATAATTAGCAGGCGGGTACGAACCGTTCTGCCAGTTTTTAATTAATTCCACCGAAAAAGGCACTCTGAGCATATTAAATCCCCTGTCAGCGATTGACTGGAGGGACTGCTCAAGATTACTCTGCCACAGCCCGTCGAAAGTGTTCGTACCGGTGTTATACCCGAACCAGTTTATACCGGTTATCCAGACTTCCTTACCGTCCTTGTCAACGATTTTGTTCCCTTTTGCAAACAACCAATCGTCTCCCTGCTTCCCGACGACATTCGAGGGGGTATATGCACCGGGAGGTGTCCCCGCCGGAATATTTCCTGATGTGTTTCCGCTTGTGTTTGAGGAATTCGAGCTTGTTCCCGTTCCTGTACCGCCGCCGAGGTTAAGCACACCGGAGCTTTTTAGTTGAAACCCAATTTCGGTGCTTCCCCCTGCCGGAATATCCCCGTTATACGATTCATTTTTAATAGTCAGCTTATTCCCGCTGATGGAATACACACCGTTCCACGACCCGATAATTTCCGTCCCCGCAGGAACATCAACGGTTACGCTCCAGCTCGTCGCCCCGGAATTCCCGGTATTGCTTACAACCCCCGCATACTGTGTAACGGTTTTACCACCGTCCTCCCATGTATTCCCTGAGGTGAAACTTACAGATATATTTGCACTTCCCGTAGAAACATTCGCAGGCGGTGATGTTGTGTTTACAGGAGGTGATGTTGTGTCTGACGGCGTGGTTGATGTATCCGTCTGTACAGACGAACTATGTTCGCCCGATTGGGTATCCGACGATGTACCGCTTGTTGTATTATCGGGTTCACCCGTTTGAATATTCGCAGATGTACCGCCTGATATATCAGTCTGTAGGGGTGAACTGTGTTCTCCCGTTTCGTCAGTTACAGATGTTGTTGCGGAATTCCCTATTACCGGAATATCATCAAAAGGCTCATCAGAATCATTAAAAATATGATAAAGCATAACCCCCTCTGTAATAAGTAAAACAAAAATGACAACGCTTAAAATTACAGCAAGCGTCTTATGGTTTTTAAACAGCCCCTTCACCTTTTCAATCATGCTTTTCTCCTAATCAACCTAATGTCCTTGCCATAGAACTTCAGTACCTTCATAGATATTAACCGTGAAACTATCCTTTCCCCGTATCGGGTTTTCAGCTCCTCTGTAGTAAGATTGGTGCTTATGATGAGCGGTAGCCCCGAATTCATGCGGGAGTTAAGAATGTTATAAAGCACACTCACATAAAACGGGCTGTTGAACTCTGCACCTACATCATCTAAAACAAGCAAATCCGCCGCAATAAGTGTATCCGCTGTATTATTGTCAAACTCCGCCCTCCCGAAATGTTCACTTTCTATTTTGCGGAACAAATCCGGAGCAGAGCCGTAGATTGCACTGAACCCGTTAGCCAATACCCTTCCCGCAATCGCTAATGACAAATGCGTTTTTCCCAATCCGGTTTCCCCGCATAACAAAATCCCTGTATTCGGCAGGAAGAAATCCTCGGCATAATTCTTACAAAACTCGAAATTTTTCTGCATAATGCTGCGAATATTCCGCCCGTTTACCTCCTCATCGGGGTATAACTCAATTACAAAGCTATCGAACCCGGTTAATGTAAGCGGCGATTTTGAATTAATCCCGTCTGCCGCAAGCCGCTTAACCATGCTTTTATAACATTCACACCTACCGTTTGAATCTATACCGGTATCACTGCATTTTAAACAGGAATAAACCGGCTCAAGATAATTACGGGGATACCCCCCCATAACCAACATTTCCTCCGTTTTAGCAATCACGGCATAATTCTCCGCCTCCAATGCCTCGATTTTCTTACGGACATCGCCGCCGCTTAACACTGCTTCGGCGATTTTCATTCCTGTAGCCGACAGCACCGCCCGCAATCGGGCATATTCGGGGAAACGACCGATAACCTCCTCCAGCCGCCTGTCCGTTTCTTTTAAATTCGCCAATCTGCGTTGCTTAAGCTCTTCCTCTGCCTCAGCGTAATACTTTGCGTTAAAGCCCATTTCTAATCCTCATATTCGTCCATAATTTGTTTTTCCCACTCGTCCAAATCGAACGACGCTTTCTTGGAAGACTGTTTTTCCTTTTTCTGCTTTTCATTAACCTTGGAAATATCACGCACAGTCTTAACACCGTTGACATGCCAATTGCTTAAAACCTTGTCCATATAATTATATTCCAATTTCCCTGTTTTTTCAAGAGAAATCTGATATGCTTCATAAATTATTTCTACACTAAAACTAAAATCGTGCAACCATTTTCTAATAACATCTCTGTATTTATCGGGAATATCGGCAATTCTGAGTGTCCTCTTCAGCTCCCCCTCGACACCTTGATATTGTTTTGACACTTCTATTTCCGTTTCTGCCCCGGCACAGGTATTAATATCCCGTTCAACCCAGCTCTTCGCCACCTTTTTCATATAAGCGGGGGAGGTTTTCCCAATATCAAAGCAATGCATTACCAAAAGAACAGCCACTTCGGGTTTCATACCGGCGTCCTCGACAATCACAGCAAGGGCTTTCATTTCGTTATGCTTTAGCGGTCTTCCGTATAACTCCTCACAACGCTTGAACAGATACTCCACATCGCTGTTACTTTTAACAGTATCAGCGATTTCCTTAGGCGAAAACTCGGTGTCCCGCTCAAGAACCGCCTGCTTAACTTTTAATGTTGTTTTTTCGGTTAATAACTGTCCACTATCCACTGTACACTGTCCACTGTACAACAGTCCTCGCTGTTTCCAGAACTCCATAACAGCGGGAACATTTTCGATTTTCACACCGGTTGCCCGTGCAATCTCTCCGTCAGAAAGGGAAACCCCGCCATGCCTGAGGCAATACATAAGAACCTTAAGGTTATCCCCACTTGCTAATTTTATGTATTCATCGACCACCGAATTCGGAACGGCAAAAACACCGTCAAACGCCCCGAGACTGATTTTAAACTCCATAAAAAAATCTCCGTCATACGTAAATTCAAACCCTTGCGGCAATTTTTTAAGGTGCCGCAAGGGTTAAGATATTCAATTTTTAATACTTAGTACATTGGTCTGTACTTCCTTTGTATATAATAAACGCATAACTGCGAATATAAAGCACGTGCCGGAACGCTTCAAAAGAAAACCTCAATCATAACATTGACATTCCTGTCCCCCACCGATTCTGTCACCCAATTTCCGACCTTTCCGACCCTCGTGCTGTTTCTGCATAAAGATAACGCCTTTTCGTAAATCTCCCTTGTTAAGCCTTCATATCGGTGAAAGCACCGTTCTTAAAATCCGTCCGTCACTCTTTCTTTACAAAGCTCCGGCACACAATTTTCATCTCACTTAACTCGGGAAAGCATCTTGATTTACAACGAGCCGCAACCCTGATGCAGCTTTTAAGAATTCTCCATCCATTGGACTCGCCTCCTTTTCGGTATAAATTTACGCTCGCGAAATATCGGTTCGCCTCACGTATGTACGACCTTCCTCCGCAACCTACCATGTTTGATAACGTAATACCTTACGCATTGAAAAAAGTTCGGTTGCCTTGAAAAATCCACCCTCAAGCTCCGCCGCAGCCCATTAACTCCGCCGCCGTTTTGCCTGTAAACATATATTACCATAAACTTACACATTTGTCAATATGTTTTTACGCAAACTTTCGTGAAATATTACACAAATCTTTCCACATTTATTTGGCGATGTTGTCTAAAACGCATATATTTTGTTGGTTTTTTTGAAATTTCACGATTTTTCAGTCTTGACTTTTTCAGATAAATAAGTTATACTGATAAAAAAAGAAAAGGGACGATTTTAATGATGACTGATTTACCAAACCCGAACGAATTTCTTGACGAAGAAATGGAGATAGTTGACCTTGACGGCGAGCCGTATGTAATCATCGGCGAGTTAGAGCATGAGGGTGATGTTTTTCTTTCCTTAGTGCCGTATGTCGAGGACGACGAGGACGACGACGAGGAAGAAATAGAGTTCGTCATATTAAAAGAGGTTGATGAAAACGGCGAGTATTTCCTTGCCACTCTCGACAATGAGGAGCAATACGCAAAAATCGGCAACATGTTCCTCGAATTATTCGCCTCTGACGACGACGAATAACTGTCAACTATCCATTGTCAACTGTAAACTGTTCACTATACTGCTACGAGCGTTAAAGTGTGGTTCGATATAATCCAACACATCGAACAAGGGATTTCTACTCTGTCGGCGGATTGCAGACCTCCCCGATGAAGCGGTTGTACATCAACCGCAGAGGGACGAAGGGAGCGTGAACCCGCAGGTGAACTTTACCCACCCTGCTATATGCGGGTTTTATATGTCACACCCCGTCGCAGCGGTATAAACAAGCGGCTTCTCGTTATGAGAAGCCGTTTGTGTTTTGTAACCGAAATGTAACAAAACTGTAATCAATTTTTAATTGATTTTCCGAAAAATCGTGCTATAATATAAAAAACGACAGAAAGGTCACACCGCCATGAAAAAACTGCTTAAAATAATCCTCACAGCGGCACTGTTAATCGGCGTTACAGCCTGCAGCAACACAGTCGGCGACGAGGAAGAGACCACCCTCACAACCACTCAAACCACAGAAGCAACTACCACCGAAACCACAACTGCCGCTCCGCCCGAAACTACTGAAGCAACAACCACCGAAGTCGACAAACCCGAAAACAACCCTCTGCCCATGTTAGAACTGCTCGGATATGCGACACATAACGGCGAAGTGTTAATTCTCGCAGATAACTGGACAGACACCCCCACAGCTGATGATTTCAGGCAACACTTCTTCGGAACATGGGAGGTTGTCGGCGACGGAACAGGTGCATGGCAACGAGATACACTAACCATTGATGACACTGTTAATACACAACTTAATATAAACCTTCGTATGCAAGGCTTTTTCGATACAGGTCATGGTGCGATTACATGGTATAGCAGCAGCTTTGCAGCCGACAACTCGATTTTTTGGATTGACTACGAAAACCCCGACATTATGTACTATACGAGTGCGTACAACGACGACAGATTAAAGGAGCAGTACGGCTATGTCTTCCGTAATTTCCAATTTGAAAATGGCGAGTTCACCGTAATCACTTACAAAAGAACCACTGACCCCATTGCCGAACCGCAGGACGGTTATTTAAGCTGGTTACGACTGCAAGAGATTACCGCAGAATACGATATAAGTTGGAATATGCTGACACAAATAACTCTGACAAACGCAGAGGACTGGGAGTTTTTCCACAACGACCACATTTGGTTCTATCCGGTCTATTTAGTTTCCGAATCCCCCGACAAGCTCGTACTCAGCACAATGGTGGGAACAGGATTCTTTGAACATGAAATCGACATTACCTACACCATAGAAAAAATCAACGGCGAATGGGTTCGCACTGTTGAAGAGGTTTAACACTATGAAAAAACTGCTTACTATAATCCTTACAGCGTCACTGTTAATCGGCGTTACAGCCTGCCGTCAGTCAATCCCCGACGACCGGCAGGAAACCGAGTCAGAGGCAACAACCACCACAGAAGCGACCACTACCGAAGCAACTACTACCGAAACCGCCGCCGTTACGGAAACCACCACCGAAACAACTGCGACCCCCTCTGCCATAACCGAAAACACCCTGCTCTTATTAGAACCCCTCGGCGGTTACGAACAGGACAGCGAGCGTTATTTTGACACAAGCGATTGGACACAGTTGTTTGAACTTTCCTATTTCAGGGAATACTTTTTCGGCACATGGGAGGGTGCGTTCAGAACATGGGAAGAGGATAATTGGATAAACCGTGAAATAACGTTTGTGATTGACGATGCCGAAAAGCGTTCGAGCTTCTTAGCGTTCAATACTGCCGGATATTACAAAAGTGGCGATATAATTATCTATATCGGTAATCACCCGGTTGGTGCGTATATTTATTGGATAGACACAAATGACCCCGACACAATGTACTATATTGGTGTTGACCGAAAAGGCGACAATCAATACAAAACAGCGAAATTGTATGACGACCGTTTTGAAACTATCGCCATTTTCACCAAAACCAACGACCCGATTAACCAACCCGAGGAAGATAATTTCATGAGCCGATATAAATTAGAGGAGCTTGCTTTTCCTCTTTCCCCCGACGGACCCCGTTATTATTTATTTAACGATGTTCACTATAATGGAGCATGGCGTAATGATGTTTATAATTACTTTCCGATATATCTGATTTCACAGTCAACCGATAAATTCGTATTAAAAACAACACTGTCTACAGAAGACCTGCACGAACTGACTACAGATGAAATCATATATTTAGACGTTATCTACACCATAGAAAAAATCGACGGCGAATGGGTTCGCACTGTTGAAGAGGTTTAACAAAGCATAAATAACTGTAAACGGCTTTATTGAGAACATCAAAAAGCCGTTTTTTTATTTTATATAAAATTATTTGTTGACATTCTGCCCGTCTTGTTTTATAATAATATATTATGATGTTTTTATGAACTGCGGGTAAATTTCGAGTAAAGCACGGGGAGGCATTCGGGTATGAAGCAACAAGGTTTCAAAATCGCTGCAAAAGCCGCCGATAAGGGGATTATGCTCAAATGGGGCGAAGTTTCCGGTGCGGACGGATACCGTGTTTACATGAAAGAGGACGGCGGCGAGTTCAAGGGTATCAGGAACGTCACAGAAACCACAGTAAAGCTCACCGGACTTGAAAACGGGCGGGTCTACACTCTCATGGTCAAAGCCTCCAACAATAATGAATACGTCAGCGAGTCTGAAGAAGTCTCCTGTCCCGCTTTAGGTGTGCCTGCCGGGCTGATAGCAATAGCGGGTGACGAACAAGTCACACTTTCGTGGACACCCGTCGAATTCCACAATGATGAGGGTTTCTACAGAATATATATATCCGATGACAACAGCGAAGCCTCCGGCGACAAAGCGAAATTCACCGCTTTAATGTACACAGGGAAAGAAACCTGCACCGTCAGAGGATTGAAAAACAAAACCAACTATAAATTCAAAGTCCGTGCAGGCACATTCGCACAAGGGTTAGAATACTTCGGCGGGTTCTCCTCGATAGCGGGGGGAATGCCCATGCAGGACGATATGCGGATAACCCCGCCGTATCTTTACATGGAGACCGGTCAAACAAACGACCTAACCTGTGCCGCCCAGAATGTGCAATGGATTAGCTCGGACAATAATATTGCCGAGGTCAGCCCGACAGGCTCAGTCACCGCCAAGAAAAACGGCTCGGTGATTATAACTGCCGACTCCGGCGGAAAACAAACACAGGCAGACATATTCGTAGGGCGTGACAAATCGCAAATCCGCCCCGCAATGGCAGTGCCGAGGTTCATGGGCAGGAACAACTTCCTGTTCCCGAACAAGGTTGCGGCACGGATTATTATTGCAGGCGACATGATGTGTCCGGGCGAACAGCAAGATTATGAGGAATGCTTCGACGGTGTGCGGGAAATCATCAAAAGTGCCGACTATGCCGCAGGAACAATAATATACGAATATTCGAGGAAACGCCCCTTCGCAATAAGACAGCCGTGGTTGGAGGGCAAGCGCAACTTCAACGCACCCCCGCTTTTCACCGAAGCGATACGCAACGCAGGGTTTGACTGTGCGGCAAGTGTACTCGCCGTCTCCCCGGAAACAGCGAGTGAATACATTCGGTGCGGGATTAACTATGCCGACTTCAACCAAAAGGGCAGCCGTGTCATTGCCGACATTAACGGCATTAAAATCGCGTTTATCACATTTAAGTTTGACGGGGCAACGGCATCTATCACCCCGAATGACATAGCCGCCGTTAAAAAAGAGGGTGCGGAATATATAATAGCAGTCTGCCGCTGGGGCGTTCCGGGTTCACATATGACAAGGGATAACCAGTTCGCCGCCGCCGAAAAAATCGCCTCACTCGGAGCCGATTTCATAGTAGGCGGAGGGCCTGGCGTAATCCAAGGCAACGAAATCATCACCACACAAGACCGCAGGGAGGTTCATGTATACTATTCCCTCGGCAGTTTTATAACAGGCTATTCCGAACTCGGTGCAGCCCGCAGCTCAGAACTGCTTTCTTTAACGATTGAAAAACCGTTAGACAAGCGTAACTCCGATTTAACCGCACGGCTGACCGACATAAAAGTAATCCCCTGCATATGCGACGACGCCTACAGAATAATGCCTGCCTCTGCCCAAACAGAACCCGCAGAAAACAGCATTGTTGTTGCTCCAAGCGAAAGCCCCGCCCCCCAACCCAAGAAAAAAGACATAAAACTATCTTTAATCGGCTCGGGAATGATTCAAAACCTGTTACCCGTCGGTGAATTAATCGGTGCGTCCGCCCTTAACATAACTGAAATCCCTAAAGCCGACTATCTCGTGATTGATTTTTACGATTCGGCGATTATGCCGCTTAACGGGGTCAAACCGTCGTTTAAGGACAGTTTCTGGAAAGCGGGAATGGACAATTTCATCGAAACAGCAAAATCCGCATACAAGGGCGAAAACATAATTCTAATCAAACACCGCCTTAACAAGTTCTACGCTTCCAAGAAGCAAATCCGCTTACTTGGTGAAGCACCCGGGGGTGACGGCGAAAAAACCCAGAAATTAGCACGCATTATAAAACGGCTTGAGGACTATTTTATTGAGCAAGTCAACCCGACGGTCATCGCTTCAGCGGGGGAATACTTCGCCGCAGGGCAGAACACGCCTTTCTATGACGAATTCTTTATTCAGCACGCAAGGCGTGAGCTTGACGGGATTTTCAACGGTGAGAAGCCCAATTTCGGCGACATATGGCTCAAAAGGTATCTTTACTATTACGATAATCTCACCCTTAGGAAGCTCGCCCCCTTCGTGTTAGACAAGAACTGCCCCGCAGACACAGTTGCCGAAAAATCCTCGAAAAGCTTCATTCGTGAATATTCCGACTCGTTAATCCAAATTAAAAACGCCGGATTATCTTTTCAAGATGTTTTCGATTCCCCCGAGAATTACCCTGCCGAATTCATAGCAGGGCTTAAAGCAATCAAAGCAATCAGCGACGGAGAGCTATCCTCCCCCGACATTAATTATTCCGTGATGTTTGATTACGATTTTGAGGTTTTGGGAAGCCTGATTAACCCCGTACAAGCAGGGTTAAAAGAACATTTCCCGGAATTTGACGCCGCCATAACCGTAAAAACACTCCCGTTTTATTTTAAGCTTTTGAAATACGTGAATGGCATAAAGAAAAACAAAGCAAACAAAGAAACGCTTTCTTATATCAAGGACGCACTTAACGAATACGCTTTAGCGTCCTCCCCGATGAAGATTGACGTATGGGGGACTGACCTGTCATACATTTCGGCGGCGGCATGCCCGAACGTAGCGGTGATGAACTATATTGAGAAAAACTCGTTCTGCTGGGCGTTCACCGACCCGATTGAACACACCGAGGAAATGTTCGAGTCTGCGGCAAACTTCATGGGAAGCGAGGAACTCCGCAACGACATTACAACGGCGTTTAAGCGGCAGGCGGGCAACATTGTCAGCGAAAGTAAGAGCGAATGGCTCATCGCCGACTTCTTTGATTTAGCGTCGGAAATGGCGGCATACAAGGGCGGCTTCTTTGAAATTGACGAATTCATTCGCCGAACCATGTTCTTCAACAACATCGTGAGGGACTGTAAGTTTTTCCGATTATACAAAAACTACGACAAGAAGAAGGTCTTTGCCGCATTGGATAAAATGATTGAGGCGGTCAAGGCTAAATACGGCAACAACATTATTTTAAACCGCATAAGCCCCGCCGAATACTTTATAAACCTTGAAGGGGACGTTGTCGAGCTTAACGTCGATAAAGAATTCGTTGAAAAAACCGGTGCAATAATTGCAGAATGTGAGGAATACTTCATCGAAAAAACCGGCTGTTTTGTAATCGACATTACCGGCTACTTCATGTCTGACGAACGCTACCCCCACGGAGGGGCGGACATCGGAAACTTCGAGGAGCTGTTCTACAAAAACACGGCATTGTTTATGAAGAACATCTTCACAGGCAAAAACGACACCAAGGTATACGACAAAATCAACTCGGTCTACCGCCTTATGAAAGTTATGGAGCATGAATAATCTTAGTCTGTTACAGAATATAAATACGCCTTGCTACGTTATTGACGAAGCAAGGCTTATTAAAAATTTAGAAATTCTTCAAGGGGTTGAACAGCGTACCGGCTGTAAAATCCTGCTTGCCCAAAAGGCGTTCTCGGCATACTCCCTCTACCCGCTCATAGGGCAGTATATTTCGGGAACAACAGCAAGCGGGTTATATGAGGCAAGGTTAGGGTATGAACACATGGGCGGCGAGGTTCATGTATTCTCCCCGGCATACACCGAGGGCGACTTTCACGAATTATCGAAAATCTGCTCCCACATAGTCTTTAACTCATATAATCAATTTCAAAAATATAAATCAGCAACCGCCGAAAATATTTCTTACGGACTGCGAATTAACCCTGAACACTCTACTCAAGAAAACGCAATCTACGACCCCTGCTCAAAGCATTCCCGCTTAGGTGCTACTCTTGATTCGTTGAAAAACGCAGACTTGTCGGGAATACAAGGGCTTCACTTTCATACCTTATGCGAGCAGAACAGCGACGCACTCGCCGAAACCCTTGACGTTGTAATAGAAAAATTCGGGCATTTATTCAAAAAAATCGACTGGCTTAACATGGGCGGAGGTCATCATATCACCCGTGACGGGTATGACCTCGAACTGCTCGAAACCTGTATAAAACGTGTGCAAGACTACGGGCTGCAGGTCTACCTCGAACCGGGGGAGGCTGTCGCCCTAAACGCAGGGTATCTCGTAGCAGAAGTGCTTGACATAGTTCACAACGACATGGACATTGCCATTCTCAATGTAAGTGCCGCCTGTCATATGCCTGATGTGATTGAAATGCCCTACCGCCCTCCCGTAATCACAAGCGGCGAACCCGGCGAAAAGGCACATACCTATCGTATGGCGGGTAACACCTGTTTAGCGGGCGACATAATCAGCGACTACAGCTTCGATGAACCGTTACACTCAGGTGACAAAATATTCTTCGAGGACATGGCAATTTACTCAATGGTCAAGAACAACACCTTTAACGGAACCCCGCTCCCCTCAATTGCAATCCTCCGCAAAAACGGCAAAGTCGAAACAATAAAACAATTCACCTACACCGACTTCAAAGAAAGACTATCATAATCCGTTCATTATTCATTATTCATTATTAATTGTTAATTAAATCGTAGTGGGCACATCCTTATCATCCCAAAAGCAAATACCTGCTTATACCGGGAATGAGAAAGACTGTGCCCGCCACATTTACAATTAATAATTAATAATAAACAATTAATAATGATATAACCCGAAAACTTGTTTATCTTGAATCGTTCGTAGATTCTCTTAAAATAAGGCTATGCGGGAGCATATACAGCCCGTTGTCCCGTTCAAGCGGGTCCTCTGTTTTAATATTCCTGACCAACTTTTCAACAACTGTTTTCCCTTGAAGAATACAAGGCTGCTCCACGGTAGACAGGTGCGGCTTAAACACCCGTGAAAACGTAATGTTATCGAACCCGAAGAACATCATCTCCTTACCCACCTTAACCCCGCACGCCATAGCCGCACTCATCGCCCCGATTGCAACGGTATCCGAAATGCAGAAAACAGCAGTCGGCGGGAACTTCAACCCAAGGAAATACGCACTTCCCTTAACACCCGACTCATGGTCATACCCACCATAATATATGTATTCGCTCTCAACAGGGATTCCGTTTTCTTTAAGGGCGTTAATATACCCCTGCTCACGGTCAACTGAGGACTGACTGCGAATTTCGGTGCTGATTAACCCTATCCGCTTATGCCCTTTCCTTATTAAATAGCTTACCGCATCTCTCCCTGCACGGACATTGTCAATAGTTACAGTCAAGGCTTTACAGTTGTCTAACCGTTCAAGGCAGACAGCAATGTTGTAATTCTCTGCCAACCCCGACAAAACCTTAGCATCTAATTTCGGTGCAAGCAACACCGCACCGTCCACCGAACGAGAGAACAGCATACCCAGCAGGTGCATTTCGTGAACAGGGTCATCGTTATTCGTCACGACAAGAACATCATAATCATTAGCCCTTGCCGCCCGCTCCATTCCGATAAGCACATCGGAATAAAAGCTGTGACCCATCGACGAAACAATCGCTAAAATTCGCCTTGTTTCGCTTTTTCGCAAATCCCGCCCCAGATAATTCGGGTTATACCCTAACTCCTCCACCGCCGCATTAACCGCATTAACAGCGTCCTCCGAGACGTTGGTTTTCTTATTAAGCACACGGGAAACCGTAGCGACCGAAACATTAGCGGTTCTCGCGACATCTTTAATGGTCACTCCCATATGCTCACCCCCATCTCGAACAGGTTACAAATTGGTTACATTTCTTCTCATTCTGATTATACACTAAAATGTAAACGATTACAATTCGCAGAATAAATAAAGTTTCAGCGACAGATTTGTATCTTTTTCACAAAATTTGCCAAAACAGTTTAAACATTTAATGCATTTTCGACAAGTAAAGTAAAATCAAAGTAAAATATTCAAACCTATTGACAAATATCAAAAACCGTGCTATAATCATTTACAGATTTAGAAAACCGGGGTTGACGCCCCGGTTTAAGTTATATCAGAAATGTAAGGGATGATTCCGTATCATCCCGTAAAAGAGGGCATATGAGCAATAAAATAGAAGACCGTGCAAGGCTGATTGCAGAGCCGTTCTTAGAACAGCACAACTGCATATTATGGGACGTGATATTTGAGAAAGAGGGTGCGATGCACTATCTCAAAATCCTGTTTGAACCCAAGGACGGAGTCTTAGACATGGACACCTGCGAAAAACTGACCCCACCCTTGAATAAACTAATGGACGCCGAGGAATTCATAAAACAGGTTGATATTTTAGAAATCGGCTCACCCGGACTGTCACGGCGGCTACGCAAGGCGGAACACTTTGAAAAATGCAAAGGGAAGACAGTTAAAATCATGAAACGGCTTGACAACGGCAAAACCGAAACCCTCACCGGAAATTTAACCGGATACAGCACTGAGGAAAAAACAGTTACAATTAATAAAGAAACCATACTATTAAAGAAATGCCTAAGAATTACTTTGGAGGAACAACAACCATGAACAACAACGAGCTTTTTGAAGCACTGTCGCTTGTAGCAAAAGAGAAAGGGATAGAACCCGAGGTTTTGGCAGAGAAGATTCAAAACGCCATAATCATTGCTATTAAAAAGGAATACCCCCGAAGCGAAAACACGAAGTTCGATATTGATATAAAAAAGGGCAAATTCGAGGTCAGCATAGTCAAAGCCATTGTCGAAACGACGGACGATGTTGAGGACGATGCCAACCAAATCACGTTAGAAGAGGCTATGAAACATTCCAAACGCAGTAAAGTCGGCGGCGAATGTACGATTAAGCTCAATACCAAGCATTTCAGCAGAATTGCAATCCAAACAGCGAAACAGGTCGTAAAACAGGGGATTAAGGAAGTCGAACGCAATCTGCTGATTGAACAATGGGGCAACCTGCAAAACGAGGCTGTCAGCGTTCAGGTCAACAAGGTTGAGCCCGACACAGGCAACGTATTAGTCGAAATCAACTCAACCGAGGTGGTTTTGTTTAAGAGCGACCAAATCCCCGGTGAAATTATTGAAACCGGCGATAATATAAAGGTATACGTTTCCGGCGTTTCCGCTAATGACCGTCGCCCCACGCTCAAAATTTCGAGAACCCACAACAACCTCATAAAACGCTTACTCGAAAACGAGGTGCCGGAAATCTACGACGGCATAGTCGAGGTAAGGGCAATCAGCCGTGAAGCGGGCTTCCGCAGTAAGGTTGCTGTAATATCCAACGACGAAAACGTAGACGCAGTCGGCTCATGCATCGGGCCTGCCCGTTCGAGAATATCAAAAGTCTGTGAAGAAATCTGCGGCGAAAAAATCGACGTAGTCTTATACAGTGACGATATAAGGGAGTTTATTAAACAAGCGTTGAAACCCGCCGACGTAATAAATGTAGACATTCCCGATGAAGAGCTTCGCATATGCTCGGTCACAGTCCCCGACAACCAGCTTTCACTCGCAATCGGAAACAGGGGGCAGAACGCCAAATTAGCGGCAAGGCTGACCGGATTTAAGATTGACATTCGCCCCGAAAGCGGCTTCTATGAAGGGTGACGGACAATTGACAATTGACAATGTACAATTGACAATTAAACATGTCCCACAGCGTATGTGCGTGGCGTGTAGGGAACGAGCCGACAAAAGCGAGCTTATACGGATTGGTGAAGGGCGGGGTGCATATGTCCACGACAATCCGGACTGCATAATAACCGCAATAAAAAAACAGAGTTTCAACCGTGCATTGAGGGGCAAAATGAATATACTGAACACAATCGGGCTGTGCAAGCGTGCCGGCAAGCTCATAACCGGGTATGACGCGGTGGTTGCCGACATAAAAAAAGCGGCAGGGGTTTAAATCGCCGCAGACCTGTCCGAAAAAAGCAAAAAAGAAATGGCATTTCACTGCGAAAAACACAATAAACCGCTTCGCCAAATCGAAGCAACCATGCCGGAAATAGAGCAAGTCCTCGGCAAAAAAACAGGTATAATCGCAATCCTTGATGAGGGGTTATTTAATACAATCAGTAAACAATAAGGGGAATCTAATGGAACAAAAATTCAAGCTGCGGGATGCCGCGAAAGACATCGGAATAGAAACGGGGGAAATCATCACAATTGTGAAGGATTACTTCGGTGTCGAGAAAAAGCCGACGGGAACGCTGACGCTTTCCGAGCTTGACGTTGTATTGGAAAAAATCACACGTTTAAATGAAGTCAAAACCTTTGATGAATACTATGCAACCACTTCAGAAAAACCGAAAAAAGAAAAGGCGGCAAAACCGAAAAAAGCCGTCCCCGAGTCGCTTTTGAAGACCAAGAAAAAAGCGGAAAAAGAAACTGCCGCAAAACCCAAGGCAGAAAAAGCTCCCGCCGCAAAACCGGGTAAAACCGATAAAAAGACAACTGCCGAAAGATTGGCAAGCGTCAAACCGTTAGAGCCGAGGGCAGTCTCCGAAAAACCCGCTAAACCCGCTCCCCCGCCTAAGAAAAAGACAATGCCGAAACAGGTTCAGGCGGCAGTGGACATCAACACCTTAAAAATCAACGACCCGCCCAAAGCCAAGCAAAAAGGCGAAGCGGTTCAAAGGGGCGAACAAATCGTCAAGCGTGTTGACACAAGGGGAAGCTACGTCAACACCGATAAATATAACGAGCGGTACGAAAGCATTGCCCGTGAGCAAGGCACGCAGAACACACAAAACCGCAACAGGAACGATAACAATTTCAGAGGCAACAAACAACGCATGGGCAACCGCAACCAGCCAATGCGAGGCAGGCAGCAGCCCCCCCACCAAAGGCAGAGGGAAACCGAAGCCCAAAGGCTTCAGCGGTTGGAATTAGAGCGTGCCAGAACCAAACAGCTTGAGGTGCTTATCCCCGATGAAATCGTGGTAAGCGAATTAGCCTCCCGTCTCAAAGTAACAGCGGGCAAGGTCATCAGCAAGCTTATGCCCTTGGGAATAATGGTCAACCAGAATCAAATAATAGACTATGACACAGCCGCCCTTGTCGCCGACGAATTCGGTGCAAAGGTTGAAAAAGAAATCATCGTTACTATTGAAGAACGCTTATTTGAAGAAATAGAAGACACCGACGTTAACCTACAGCCCCGTTCACCTGTAGTAGTGGTGATGGGTCACGTTGACCACGGTAAAACCTCACTGCTCGACAGCATAAGAAACACCGACGTTGTTTCCGGTGAGGCGGGCGGAATTACCCAGCATATCGGTGCTCACCGAGTCCACGCAGGCGGGAAAGACATTACTTTCCTTGACACACCCGGACATGAGGCGTTCACCGCCATGCGTGCGAGGGGTGCGAGTGTTACCGATATTGCTATATTAGTAGTAGCCGCAGACGACGGGATTATGCCGCAGACAATCGAAGCGATTAACCACGCAAAAGCTGCTAATGTGTCAATAATCGTCGCAATCAACAAAATCGACAAGGAAGCAGCGAACCCCGCAAGAATAAAGCAGGAGCTCACCGAACACGGACTCCTCATTGAAGAATGGGGCGGCGACGTGGTCTGCTGTGAGGTCAGTGCAAAGCAAAGAACAGGGATAGACAGCCTTTTAGAAATGGTTAATCTCACTTCCGACGTTCTTGAGCTTAAAGCCAACCCCGAACGCTTCGCAGTAGGTACTGTTATAGAAGCCCGCCTTGACAAAGGCAGAGGGCCTGTTGCAACATTGTTAGTCCAAAAAGGCACACTTAACACAGGTGACACCATTATTGCGGGAACAGCCGTAGGGCGTGTCCGTGTAATGACCGACGACAAGGGTAAAGCAGTCAAAACTGCCGGCCCGTCTGTCCCCGTGGAAATTACCGGTTTAGCGGAGGTGCCGAGTGCGGGCGACCAATTCTCCGCAGTTCAAGACGAGAAATTGGCACGTGAATTAGTTGAAAAACGCAAGCACGAAGCTAAGGAAGCACAATTTAAATTATACAACAAGGTCACGCTTGAAAACCTGTTCAGCCATATCGAACAAGGCGAGGTCAAGGAACTGCCGATTATCGTAAAAGCGGACGTTCAGGGTTCAACCGAGGCGGTCAAGCAATCCCTTGAAAAGCTGTCCCACCCCGAAGTGCGTATTCGTGTAATCCACGGCGGTGTTGGTGCAATCAGCGAAAGTGACGTTATGCTTGCTAATGCCTCCGGTGCGATTATAGTCGGGTTTAACGTGCGTCCTCACCCTGCCGCGGCAGAAAACGCCAAGCGGGACAATGTGGACATTCGGGTTTACAGAATAATCTACGACGCCATTGAAGAAATTGAAGCGGCGATGAAAGGTATGCTTGCGCCCAAGTTTAAAGAGGTTGAATGTGCAAGGATTGAGGTTCGTGCGGTTTACAAGATTACAGGTGCGGGCATAGTCGCAGGGTGTTACGTATTAGACGGTAAGGTTCTGTGTAACTGCGAAATCCGTGTAGTGCGTGACGGTATAATTATCGCAGATGACAAGATGAGCAGTCTTAAACGCTTTAAGCACGATGTAAAGGAAGTCGCTCACAACTACGAATGTGGTATAGCTCTTGAAAAATTCAGCGACATTAAAGAGGGTGACATTTTTGAAGCCTATATAATGGAACAAATCAAAGAATAATTAATAATGAATAATTAATAATGAATAATTAATAATTATGGTGTCGCTTTGCGACGGATTATAATTCCTCACTATTCATTGGAGGTATCATGCCTAATCATAATATACAACGCTTATCGGAAGATATAAAGCGGGAAATAGCGGTATCACTGCGGGAGGTAGACACGGGCGACGTGGTCTCGGTATCTCACTGCGAGCTTACTAACGACCTGTCCTACTGTAAGGTTTATATTTCCACCTTTAAAGGCGGCAACGCTACTATTAACGCTGTTGAAAAATTAAAAAAGCAATCGGGATATTTCAAGAAAAATATCAACTCCCGAATAAAAATGCGGAAAATCCCCGAACTTATTTTCCTGCCCGACAACTCATTAGACTATTACGACAAAATCAGCACAATCATCAACGACCTGAACGAGGAACACACATCTCGGGCGGAGGAAAATCAAGATGAGTATTAACTTAAAAGAAGCCGCTGAATTTCTAAAGGCGAATGACTTTTTCACAATATTGTGCCATGCCAACCCCGACGGCGACACACTCGGTAGTGCGTTTGCCTTATGCGGGGCTTTGCAGCTTATGGGGAAAAGTTCACGAGTGCTGTGTGCGGACAAGCCGTCCGACCGTTTCGATTTTCTGAAATCTGCGATTACCGAACAAGCCTTTCCCGACACCGCCGAGGAAACAGTGATAACCACCGACGTTGCCGACTGTGAGCTTCTCGGCGACTTTAAAGACAAATATAAATCAAAGGTTGCACTATGTATCGACCATCATGTGTCTAATCGTGCGTATGCCGAAAAAACCCTGCTTGACGAAACAGCGGCGGCATGTGCTGAAATCGTGTGGGAGATTATTAAGCAGCTGCCGATTACACCGACTAAAGGAATTGCGGCGGCAGTATACACAGGAATTTCCACAGACACAGGCTGTTTCCGCTATTCCAACACCACCGCAAAATCACATATAATCACAGCAGAGCTCATGGAATATGATTTTGACATATCTTCAATTAATTATCTCATGTTTGACATGAAAACCAAGGAGCGTGTCGAATTAGAGCTTAACGCCTACTCTTCCATAGAATATCATTTCGGCGGAAAGTGTGCGGTAATTACATTAACCAAGGACATGCTTGACAAGGTGGACACGGAGGATGCTAACAATGTTTCCGGAATCCCCCGCCAGATTGAGGGGGTTGAGGCTGGCATAGTCTTAAAAGAGCGTGACAAGGATTTATGGAAAGCCTCAATAAGGACAAGCCCAAAGGTTGATGCTCAACAAATCAGCGGTGCTTTAGGCGGAGGCGGGCATAAACGTGCGGCAGGCTGTACGATAAAAGGGACATATGATTTTGTTAAATCGGAATTGTTGAGGGAACTCGGGAAACAAATATGAACGGTATAATCTGTGTTTACAAGCCGAACGGCTTCACTTCATTTGATGTAATCGCCATTATGCGTAGGTTAATGGGAACCAAAAAAATCGGACACAGCGGAACTCTTGACCCGATGGCAGAGGGGGTTCTCCCCATATTCGTCGGAACAGCCACAAAAGCGGTAGACTTCTGCCCCGACACCGACAAATCCTACCGTGCCTCTTTCAAAATCGGAATAACCACCGACACGCAGGATGTTACCGGAACAGTTACGTCTGACGTAACCGACCGGACTTACAATACCCCCTGTTTCGCCCCAAGGTCACGCATTATCGAAATCATGGAGAAATACACGGGCGAAATCGAGCAAATTCCACCCATGTATTCAGCGGTTAAGGTAAACGGAAAGCGGCTTTACGATATTGCTCGCAAAGGCGGCGAGGTTGAGCGAACCCCACGTAAAGTAACGGTTCATTCATTAGAGTTAGAGGACTATGGCAATGGTGAGGGTGTTTTATTAATTTCCTGCTCAAAAGGCACATACGTTCGGACAATAATCCACGATATAGGTCAGGAATTAGGCTTTGGAGCGGTGATGACTGCCCTGCAACGAACCCGCTCAAACGGGTTCACACTAAGCGACTGCCACGACTTAGCCGAGCTACGCAAAACCTATGAAACCGCCCCCGACGAATTGTTGAAGCTGCTCAAACCTGTCGATAGTCTGTTCAAGGATTATCCTAAGGCAAGGTTAGACGAAAAGCAGACTAAGATGTTTAGAAACGGAGTTTCACTCAACGCCGACTTAATCGCCTTTGACAGAATCTGCGACGGAGTATACGCAGTCACAGACGATGAAGACCGCCTGTGTGCCCTTGCAAAAATCGAACGTGACCACACATTATCAATAATACAAAGGTTTAATTATGAATAACGAGATTAATATACTTGAAATATCTGAAAACGAAACCAAAACCTCGGTAGCCCTCGGAATGTTTGACGGGCTTCACTTAGGTCACGCCGAGGTGATTAAAACTGCTTTGTCTGTTCCGGATTTCAGCCTAACCCCTGCAGTGTTTACCTTTAACTCACTGCCGAAAGCCGCCGAAAGCATTATGACAGCGGGAATGAAGTTCGCTTTATTAAAGAGCATGGGGATTAAATCAATCTGTGCCCCCGAATTTGAAACCGTCAGCAGTCTTTCCGCAGAGGAGTTTGTGGACGAAATTCTCGTTGACCGAATGAACGCAGGGCGTGTCACCTGCGGCTGGAACTTCAAATTCGCTAAGGGTGCAAAAGCCGACACCGACGACCTTAAACGTATCTGTGCCGAGAGAGGGATTGAGGTTGTGGTAATCCCCCCTATTATAATTGACGGACACCCGGTAAACTCAACACTAATCCGTGAACTCATTCGGCACGGCGATATAAAGACGGCTAATTTAATGCTCGGGCGAGAGTTAATGTACGAGCTTCCCGTAGTCGAGGGCGGTAAATTAGCACGCCGACTCGGTGCCCCGACAATCAACCAGAATATTCCGGCAGAGTGTATTATCCCGAAATTCGGGGTTTACAAAAGCCGTGTAACATATGATGTAATCAACTACATAGCCGTAACTAACATAGGGGTCAAACCCACCGTAGGCGGCGGAATATCAAAACCCATTATGGAAACGCACATTCCCGGCTTCAACACCGAGGTTTACGGGCATACTGTAAAGGTGAAGCTGTTGAATTTTATAAGGGAAGAGAAAAAATTCGATTCGCTCGACGCACTGAAAGAACAAATACAGATTGACATTAAAGAGGCTTGCTCATGATGATACGTACAAGATTTGCACCCAGCCCGACGGGGTTCATGCACTTAGGCAATCTCAGAACCGCACTATACACTTATTTAATCGCGAAAAAGCACAAAGGCACATTTATTCTCAGAATAGAGGACACCGACCAAGCCCGTTACGTTGAGGGTGCGGTTGACGTAATCTACAACACTTTAAAAGAGTGCGGGCTTAACTGGGACGAGGGGCCGATTTTCCAAAGCGAACGCAAAGACGTGTATAAGGAATATGCGGCTCAATTAGTCGAAAAAGGTCACGCCTATCACAGTGAGGGTGCAATCTGGCAGAAGACCCCTACTACCGGTAGCACCACTTTTAAGGACGAGATTTACGGTGAAATCACCGTCGAAAATAAAGAAATAGAAGACCAAGTCTTGATTAAGTCTGACGGAATGCCGACTTATAACTTCGCAAACGTAATCGACGACCACGAAATGAACATCACGCATGTCGCAAGGGGGAATGAATACCTGTCGTCCACCCCGAAGTATAATCTGCTTTATGAGGCATTCGGGTGGGAAATCCCGACATACGTTCACCTCCCGCCCATAATGAGGGACGCAACACATAAATTATCCAAGCGGGACGGGGACGCTTATTTCGACGATTTCAAGGAAAAAGGTTATCTAACCGAAGCGATTATCAACTATATCGCACTGTTAGGCTGGTCACCCAAAGGCGAAAACGAGATTTTCACTCTTTCAGAATTAGAGCAAGCCTTTGAAATATCGGGAATATCAAAATCCCCCGCAATTTTCGACGAAGCGAAAATGCGTGCAATCAACGCCGAGCATATTCGCAGACTGTCACCGGAACAATTCATGGAACTCGCAAAACCCCATATCGGCGAATTTGATATAAACTATAACGTGTTATGCACGGCATTGCAACCCCGTACCGAAATCCTCTCCGACATTACCCCGCAGGTGGATTTTTTAGAACAAGTCTGCGACTATGACAATGACCTGTTCAATAATAAAAAAATGAAAACCTCCCCCGAAACAGCCAAGGAAGCGTTAGAAGCGGCGTTGACCTGTTTAAACAATTCCAATTTCGACAGAGACAGCATATACAATTCATTTAAAGAGCTTTCAGAAAAACACGAACGCAAAATCGGCTGGTACTTGTACCCGTTACAGGTCGCATTAACAGGGAAACCCGCAGCCCCCGGCGGCGGATTAGATATATGCATTATGTTCGGGAAAGACCAATCGGTTAAAAGAATAAAAGAGGCAATAGAAAAATTATGATAACTGTCAAAAACCTATCCAAATCCTACGGCACAAACAAAGCGGTAGACAACATTTCTTTCTCCGTCAACGACGGGGAAATCCTCGGTTTTTTGGGTCCGAACGGTGCGGGGAAAACCACCACCATGAACATGCTGACAGGGTATATCTCATCTACAAAAGGGCAAGCCCTGCTCAACGATATTGACGTTTTGGAAAACCCGATTGAAGCGAAAAAGCTCATCGGTTATCTTCCGGAACACCCACCGTTATATTTAGACATGACGGTTGACGAATACTTGAACTTCGTCTATTCCCTTAAAAAGTCAAAACTCCCGAAACGCTCACACTTGAACGAAATCTGCGAGCTTGTCAAAATCACCGACATGCGTAAACGCCTTATCCGCAATTTATCAAAGGGCTACCGCCAGCGTGTCGGGTTAGCACAAGCGTTAGTGGGCAACCCACCTATCCTGATTTTAGACGAGCCGACCGTCGGCTTAGACCCCAAGCAGATTATCGAAATCCGCTCACTTATTAAAAAATTGGGGAAGAACCACACGGTCATATTATCGTCGCATATTCTACCCGAGGTGCAGGCAGTCTGCGACAGAATAGTGATAATCAACAAGGGCAGAATAGTGGCAGACGATGATGCCGGCAGCCTTTCCGCCAACCTCTCCAGCGACCATAAGCTTATCATGCGGATTGAGGGTAATTCCGCCGATATAAAGAAACTGCTGTCCGGGGTTGACAAGGTTGAACGTGTATCGGTAGGCAGGGAGGTTGAGCCGAGGGTTCATGAATACGAAATTGAAGCCGCCCAAAAATCAGACATAAGGCGGGACATTTCTAAAAAATTAGCCAACAGGAACTTCCCGATTTTGATGATGAAATCCAGCGAACTAACCTTGGAGGAGGTATTCCTCAAAATCACCACAGGCGATATTTACGGGAATGTGGAATCTGTTAATGATGATTCCCGCCCATCTAAAAAACCACAGAATCAACCTAAACCGAAAGGCAAGAAAAAATGATTGCTATTTTAAAACGTGAATTCATTGCATATTTCACAACCCCGTTAGGGTATGTGTTTATCGGAGTGTATCTGATTTTCTCGGGAGCGTTTTTTTACCTGTTCACGCTGACGAGTGCCACCCCGTCTGTCGGAAGTGCGGACGTTTCGGTCATGTTTTCGATGATGTTCTTCGTGCTCATGGTAACAGTTCCGATTTTGACCATGCGGCTTTTCTCGGAGGAAAAGAAGAACAAAACCGACCAGCTTACCTTAACTGCACCTGTCAGCCTTTTCGGATTAGTGACTGCGAAGTTTACGGCGGCATTTTCGATATTCCTCATAAGCACGGCAGTCATGCCTATATTCGGATTAGTGCTTAATCACTTCTCCGACGTAAGATGGGCAATCATATGGGGGAACATCGCAGGCTTAGTTTTACTCGGAGCGGTATACACCTCTGCGGGATTGTTCGTGTCAGCGTTAACCGAGAACCAAATGGTTGCCGCAATCATCAGCATATTATTAAACGTGGCATTCCTTTTATCAAATGTCCTTGCCGCTTATATCGGGATTGGGTTTATTTCCGACATGCTCACCGACTTCTCGTTATTAGCACGCTACAGTGAATTCACAATCGGCATATTCGATTTTTCAAACATCTTGTTTTTCCTCAGCATAACAGTGGTTTTCCTATTCCTTACAGTTCGCATGCTTGAAAGGAAGAGGTGGAGCTGATGAAAAAACCGACAAGCATAAAAATCATTAATCCATTCAAGAATAAAAAGTTCAAACACGGCGGTTTATCAATTCTGCTGACGGTTATATTCATTGCGGGAATTGTTATGATAAATATTATTGCGGGAATGCTGTTAGAGCGTTTTAACGTCAAGGTTGACTTAACCGAGAACCGCCTATACACGATTGAGGAAGCCACAACGAATTATCTCAACCAGCTTGACGACAAGGTTTCTATAATAGTGATGAGCAGGGAAACCGAGTTCACAGGGCGAAGCATGTATAACAACCAAGCCAATGAAATCATCAAACGATTTGCCGCCGCCTCCCCGAATGTAACGGTGAGATATATTGATTTAATGTCCAATCCCACATTCGCCAACAATTACAGCAATCTCACCCCCGCTTCAATAATTGTAGAATCCGAAAACACAGGACGGCACAAAATCTTAACCAACGAGGACTATGTCGCCCGCTCATATTTCGGAATGGACGGTAGCCAAATCAGCTTCGACGAATACAGAATGCTAATGTCCTACGGAATGGGGCATATGACCTTTGTTGACTACAGTGCCGCAACAGAAAGTGCCCTGCTGTCGGCGTTCCTCAGCGTAACCGATATTGAACCTGTCTATGTGGGTATTTGTATCGGCTTTGGCGAATCCCCGTTAACATCGGCATACAAGCTGTTAGACAGGAACGCATATATCTTACAAACAGTTGATTTAATGACGGAGGAAATCGACCCCGAATTGGATTTCCTTATTATAAATGTTCCGCAAACCGACTATAGTGACGTAGCCATACAAAAGATAGACAAGTGGTTGGACAATAACGGCGAATTCGGGAAGAACCTGATATATATTGCACCATATATCCTTGAAACACCGAAGCTTGACTTATTCCTGCAAGACTGGGGGATTGAGGTTGAGCAGGCGTTGGTGTGGCAAAATGATAACAGATATACCTCGCCTGTTGGTTCAATGAGGGAAACAATAACGCATTACGTTGCCGCTCACCCCGAATACTCGAAAGGCTTAAATCCGAGCTACAGGATATATGGAGAGTATCTGCGACACACTAAGCTGCTTTTCGAGGTTAATGCGAATATCTTGACTACCCCGCTTATAATAACGTATGACGGCAGTTCGGTTCTCACCTTTGAAGAACTGGGAGATGAGGATTTCGACATATACGCACCAAGGGAAGAGGGGATATATAATGTAGCTGTCGAAAGCACAAAAACCCGTTATTCCGCAACCGGGTGGGACGTTTTTGAAAGTAAGGTAATCGTATTCGGCGGCGAATATCTCCTGCGGGACGATTTTATGCAAATGCAAAACGCCAACAACGCCGAATTTTTCTTAAACATGATGAACTATATCAGCGGGAAAGACATAGATATAAAACTGACGGAAAAATCTTTCTCGATTGCTTCCTTTGCGATTAACGCCGAACAATCCAACGTAATCGGGTTTATATTCGCAATCGCTTTACCGGTTGTGATAATAGGAGCGGGTGTGGCAATCTGGCTGAAACGGCGATACAGGTAAGGCTATGAATAAAAATGTAAAAATCATAATATTCTCAGGTTTAGGAGTGGTTATTCTCGGGTTGACTGTTTTGGTGCTGACCCTCACACAACCCAAGGAAGAGCCGCCCCCTCCTCCCGTTGAACCCATTAACACCGAAACCATATTCACTGCCCAAAACCCTGAGGACGTGGTCAGTATCCATGTCACAAACCGAAAGGACGAGGGCTACACCGTAATATTCGACAACTCGATATACGGCGGTTATGTTAAGGAAATTGCCGACAAGGGTGCAATTGTCCCCTACAGCACGCAGATGCTCACAAACATGGCAGACTACGTCAGCGGACTTTCTTCTAAAATGACGGTGGAGGAGGACGCTCAGGTCACGAGTAAATACGGGCTTCTCGCCCCAAAGGCAGAGGTTACGGTGCTGTTCAAGGATAATACAGAAATCTCATTCCTTGTAGGTGACGAAACGCCGGCAGGCTTAACGGTATATTTCAAGACAACGGATAACAACAACATTTATGCCGTATCGTCTTATTTAGTCAACTACTTTCTCAATGACAGATACCACTGGATAGAACGCAAGCTTGTCGCCGATTATGACACGGCGAATGCCCCTGCAGTAACAAGAATAACAATACAACGGCAAGACCTTGATGAACCCATATGGATTGAATCACTCCCCGAACGCCCGTTCGAGGAATCACGGACGTTCAATACCCATAAAATGATTACCCCCATAAGCATAGAATTAGAGCAGGAGAAAAACATTCCGATTGTTTACGGAATATTCGGGCTGACTGCAAGAAACGCCGCATGGGCAGGTCTTGAGGAAAGGGACTATGAATTAGCCGGACTGAACGACCCCTATTGTTATATTGAGGTGCGTTCGGGAGGGAAGCTGTACACTCTCACTATCGGGAATGCGGCAGGCGAGATTGACGAATTTGGGATAGAAAGAATAGTCGGCTGGTACGGTATATGCAGTGAAGTCCCCGACGTTTTGTATCTGTTCGACCCGACATCGCTGCCGTGGGTGTATATAATGCCGGAAGATATAATGGCAGAGCTGTTTTTAATGCCTTATGTATATTCGGTTGAGCAGCTTATTATTGAAACCGCCGGTCACACACTGACATTCGACATTTTCGGCGACTCAGATAATCATGCAATTGTTTACAACGGCACTACCTTGATATACGAAAATGCATTCACTGATTTATACAGGTTTTTGGTAGGTGCAAGGGGGACAGAAATTTTCATGGAGGAATATGACGGTGCTGTTATCGCACGGATAACCTACCGCTACCACAACGACTTATTCCCCGACGATGTAATAGAATACCTCGAAGCCCCCGACCGCAGGAGCGTTATCCGCCTAAACGGCGAAAATATATACAAGTGCAATTATATGTATACCGCACGATTACTTGAGAATGTCGACGCATTCGTCAACGGCACCGAAATTAAACAAGACTGGTAAGGAGAATACTATGGAAAAACAAAAATTTCAAACCTACAAGGGTTATCCCTTAGTCCGCAAAGGCACCGAGATTTACTACGGGAATATGTACGATGATTATGTCGCAAAAATCGACATCAAGGGTGCAAAAAAGATTAAAGACTTAGAGGTTGCCGACGATATAAGGGTTCAGCTTCTCCCCACCGACGTATCTAAGCCGCTCGATTTAGACAAGATGAAATCTGCAAACAGGAACAGCCTTTATGAAGTCCTTGAAATCGCCAACACATGGCTAATCAAGGCGAATGAGGAATAATTATGATATACACACTGACACTTAACCCCTCCTTAGACTATATCATGAAGTCGGAGGCGTTAATCCGCTCAAGCGTGAACAGGAGCATATCTGAGGAATTCCGTGCATCAGGCAAGGGGATAAACGTCACCGACACGCTGACTGCGTTAGGTGTGGAGAACACCCCGATTGCCTTAGTAGGAACGGGGTTTGCGGGTGACGAGTTTATGCGGTTGAGGAACTTAAAAGGCAAGGGCATTTTCATAAGAGTGAAAGACTGTGACACGAGAATCAATGTAAAGCTCTGCGAAAACGGCGTAGTCACCGAGTTCAACGGCAGCTTCACCGTCACCGAAAAAGATATAGCAGCTCTTACAGAAAAGTTAGAGCTTTTGGTAAAAGGCGACATGTTAATCCTGAGCGGCAGTCTACCCTTCGGTGTGTCCGAAACCTATTACGCAGACATTGTCAACAGCCTTTCGATAAAAGGAATATGCGTGGTAGTCGATACCTCCGGTGAAGCACTCAGAGAGGTGGTTAAACAAAGTGAACCCTTCCTGATTAAACCCAACCAGCATGAATTGGGCGAATTGTTCTGCGTGAAAATTGACGATTTTGAAGATGCCGTCCCCTACGCACGGAACATGGGTTGCAAAAACGTACTTGTTTCAATGGGGGAAATGGGGGCAGTGCTGATTAACAAAGGCGTATACATATGCGAAACTGTCGAGTTTAAGGTGGGATACACAGTAGGAGCGGGAGATGCACTTCTTGCAGGGTTTATAGCGGAATACATAAAAAGCGGCGATTACATAAAATCACTGAGTGCGGGAGTAAAATCCGGAACGCAATATATCACAGAAATGTAGGGCTTACATTATGCAAATCAAAATCGCAGGAATTGTAAAAAACTCAGTTGTTGACGGGCCCGGAATCCGATACACAATATTTTCACAAGGCTGTAGCTTCAAATGTGAAAACTGCCACAACCCGCACACCCATGATTTCGAGGGGGGGGAATGGCGGAACATTGAAGACCTTGCCTCCGAAATAAAAAGCGACCCCTTGTTAGACGGCGTTACTTTCTCGGGCGGCGAACCCTTTGAACAAGCACAAGCGTTCATTGACTTAGCAAATCTAATCCCCGAATATCATATAATATGTTACACGGGCTACACTTTTGAGGAGCTGCTTGCCGGCAAAGCGGCAGAGCTATTAAACAAGATAAACATTCTTGTTGACGGGCAGTTTGTTCAAAGTCGACGAGACTATAAAATAAGATTTAAAGGCAGTGCTAACCAACGGGTTATTGATTCAAAGGAGAGCATAAAACATGGAAAAGTCATTGAAACTTCTTTGTAATATTCTAATAATAGTTTTCACATTATCGCTTCTCGCTTCCTGTACAAAACGGGAAAGCGACGGAAGCGGTTATATTTTCCGTTACGATTTGTCTGCTAACCCGAGGACGCTTGACCCGCAGACCGCTACAGACCAAAACGCCATGATGGTTATAGAAAACCTGTTCGACGGACTGCTCAGATTAGACACCGAGGGGAATATAGTGGCAGGTGTAGCAAAGGAATACACCGTGTCGGACGACGGCTTAACCTACACGTTCACATTAAGACAGGACGTTTTCTGGCGTGACAAGGGCGATTTCACGGCACAATGCACCGCACACGATTTTGTATATGCGTTTATGCGTTTGTTTAACCCTGCGACAAAATCCCAAAACGCCGAAAGCTATCTCAACATACATAACGCCGAGCAGATTAATAAAGGTAATGTCAGCCCGGAATACGTCGGCGTTAAAGCAATAAACAACTTTACACTTACTATTTCACTAAATCAACCCGACGCCGATTTCCCCCGCTTGCTTACGGCAACGCCCGCCCGCCCCTGCAATGAGGAATTCTACATAAAATCATCAGGACGTTACGGATTAATCGCAGAGGCTGTCCCCTCTAACGGTGCATTCTATCTCACTGAATGGACTTATGACCCGTGGTGGACTAATGAAAACCGCATTCTCTTACAAAGGAACAGCAAAAACAGTGGAGGGTGGCAGGTGTTCCCGAGGGCATTGCATTTCTACATGGACAGGGAGAACCCGTTCAAACAATTCACCGACGGTAACGCAGACGGTATAATAATCAGCGGAAACAGGGCAGAAGAATTAATCAGCAAGAACTATCCTTACACTGCGGCAGAAAACTCTGTTGCGGGGATTATGTTTAACATGTCAGGCATATTCGCAGATGAAAGCATGAGGAAAACCCTTGCCGCTTCGATAGACAGGAGCATCATCGACTCAGACATACCCGGCTACAGGAAAGCCTCAGCAATCGTCCCCGACAGCGTGAAACTCGGCAACGCTTTTTACAGAGACATGACGGGGACTATCACCCCCGAAATTAATACCGGCGGTTATAATTTTATCGGTTCATTTGTCGAGCTTCCGGTGATAATCGTTCCCGACGACGACGCGATTTTGGAATTCGTAATTTTCATAACCCAGCAATGGCAGGAGAAGCTGTCGTTCTTTTGCAGGATTGAGGTGCTTTCTGCCGGCGAATATACATCTAAGTATTTGAGCGGACAGTATGACATGGCAGCAGTAATACTGACCGCCTCATACAACAACCCGTGTGCAGTTCTTGAAATATTAACAGAGCATAATGAACAAGCCGCTTCGTTAATCGAACAAGCCCGCTTCGCCGCCACCGTAACTCAAAGCGGTCAATTGTATAAACAAGCGGAGTTGTTATTAATCGAAAATGCGAATATTATCCCGATATGCTTCAAAACCGAATATTTCTTCCGCAACAAAAAAAGCCATGACTTGGTATACAACCCTTTCACAAAAACAATTATTTTCCGTGAAGCAAAAATATTCTAAATGACACAAGGAGAATCCCTATGAAAAGAAAACTTAGTGCAATTCTTTTAACGCTGTTTATTATTCCGATGTTGCTGATTATCCCGTCGGCAGACGAGGCACACGCAGGGCCATTCACAAAAAACTCACGAGGCGAGCATGACGGGTTGAATTATGAGCTGTGGCACGACAAAGCACGTGAAGTCACCATGACTGTCAAGGAAAAAGGGGCTTTTGAGTGTGAGTGGATTGTGGCAGGGAATGTCCTGTTCAGAACCGGAATAAAATTCCGCAACAAAATTCTGCATTACGAACACGGCGAATTTGCATACGAATACGCCGCCGATTATCAACCCGACGGCAACTCATACTTATGTGTCTACGGCTGGACAACCGACCCGCTTATTGAGTTTTACATCGTGGAATCATGGGGGAGCTGGCGACCGCCCGGAGGGAGAGACTCTCACCGAGGGCAGGTTGAAATTGATGGCGGGCTTTACGATATATACGAAACCACAAGAGTGGAACAACCCTCTATCCAAGGGAAGAAAACCTTCCAGCAATTCTGGAGCGTCCGTGTCGATAAAAAAACCGAGGGTATTATCTCGGTCAGTGAGCATATGCGGGCATGGGAGGAGCATGGGTTAATCCTCGGTAACATGTATGAGGTGGCTTTCTGTGTCGAGGGGTACGGGAGCAGCGGTTATGCCGATGTGACAAAGGCGGTGCTGACTATTGACGGTGAAATCGCAAAAGCACCGGAAACCACTTCTATTTATGATGAATTCACTGTCCCGCTTGACGAGCAAACCACTGTTCAGACTACCCAACCTCCCACCGAAACGCCTCCCTCCTCGCCCTTGCAAACAGGATTTTTTATAGCACTTGCGGTTCTCGGAGCGGCAGGGATTGCGGCAGGGGTGGCGTTTATGATAAGTAAGAGGAAGAAGAAGTAATCAAGTATTATATGTATATTTGTTGTAATATATACATATTAATATTAAAAAAATATTCTTTCGACAAATTTCGACAAATTTCGCACTCCTTTAATGATATTATATGAGAAATAACATTTTAGGAGGTTAAATATGAAAGGTAAAAAGAAAATCATAAAAAGAGCGGTCTCTTTATTCGCAGCAATATGTTTTGCACTTGCACTTTCTGTAATATTACCTGTTTCAGCAGGCACACAAAATGGCAATTACAGCGGCACATATTATTTATTTGGTACTATAGGTCACAAAAGTTCAATCTATGTTACAAACAGTGAATGCACAGTAAACAACTTTTATGTTCATAGCGGTGCAAGTGTAGTTCCGGCATATGGTTCAACAAGTACTGGATATATGATGGGTTATAAAAACTTTAATGTCTCTTATACAACAATGTATCAAACCGATGGGCAAGGGAATTATACAGGGCATACATTCCCGGCTTATATTGCTACAAGCGATGTTAATATAACATTTAATTTTTGGGGGCAACCTGTTAATGTAAGTGCGAAATACGAACCCGGGAACGGAAGTATATACAATTACATTAAAAACATATAGTAATTTAAGAATAAAAACAACATATAAACAAAAGGAGGTCATTATGACACAAACACTTAAAAAGAGGGTCGGGATTATCGGGTTTGTTTCAACAGTAATAATTCTTACATCTGTTATATTAATTCTTACTGTGCGACCCAACGCCGAAATTATTGACACGTTCACTTTTCACGGAGACGGCACATTAAAAACGGGTAAATATTATGTTGACGGGAAAAAGGATGGTTTTTATTTTGAAGTTTTTGAAGACCAAACTCTTCAATTAGGCGGCATAAAATCATTGGATTTTGTGCTGTCATACAACGAGGAGTTTATAATAAACGACCCTGAGGATGAAGGTTTTGACAGATTTTGGGCGTTCGCTAACCAGCAAGCGGAGTGGTTGGAAAAAAGACTTGATTATTCAGTGATTGACTTTAATATAAGCCCTAAAGAGAGTAAAACTTTGATAGCGTTTGCAAAAACTATAGAGGAGGTTGAGAAAACCGGTGGCGGAGTTTGTATGTATTATATTGATGAAAAGACTTTTACTAATCACCACTATACATTTATCAGAATAGATTAGCTTTAATATTGTTTCCACAGTAAATGCACCTAATTTTTAGGTGCATTTACTTATACACTCGCTCCGCAAAAACCATCTCCGCACCATAACCGATATAATGAGCCCGCACATCACTTTCCGAGTTAAAATGCAATAGTATACCGATTTGCGGATTACCGACAACCGCACCGCCAAAGCTCACGGCATAAAACTCGTGTATGTTTTGGTTATAACGTGACAGAAATTCATCGTCAACCGAAGAAAAAACCGAGATGAAATTCCGCTCAAATATCTCCATAAACTCTCTTGTTTTTTGAATATCATAAACCCCGTCTATTTCAAACACCGTTGAATTAAATAATCCGTAGCTCACTCGAATAGTCTTAAAATCATCAGAATCAAATCTGCTGAAGAAGAAATCGGTTAAAGGGATTTGTCTTTGCGGCTCACAGTGAATGATTAAATGCTCGCTGACTATTTCAACGTCATAGCTTTCTGTCGCTTGTTCACTTTGCCCGTATATGCTGTGCGACAATGTGCCGTTCCAATTATCATCCTCTCTTTTTAACCGCAACTCAATTATAGTATCAGCAAGCGTGAGCTTCATGGTGTATTGGTTCATTCCTGTGGTGAACTCTTCAAATGTTTTTTGGTTGCTTTGATAATAGGTGCTGTTGTTGAATAAACCAACCACCTCACGGTTTTCAAGCCAAAGAACTGTTTTAAACCAAGTGAAAATAATTAACGGAGGTAGTATAATAACACAAGCAATAATGCTTATAATTATGCGTTTTCTTTTAATCATACACCCCTCCCGATTAATAGTAACCAATTTGTAACTAAACTGTAACCGAATTTTAATTGCTTTTTCAAAAAACGGTGATATAATGGAATAAAAAGGTAAAAGGAGATTCCATTATGAAAAAAGTAATCCTCTCGCTTATTACAGCGACATTTATACTAACCGCCTGTAATTCTACAATCCCCGACGACCAACAGGAAACAGGTTCAGCGGAGACTACCGAAACAACGACTGCCGCTTCGGAAACTGTTGAAACCGCCGAAACCACCACTGCGGCAACCGAACCTGAAGCACCTGCCGAACCCGCTTTTTCATTGCCGGTGAAATTACTGAGCGGAGTTGAACTGGACGAAACGGTAAATATATATGGATTAGAATGTCAAAAAATCCAATTGGATATGAACACATGGACAAAATTATATAACCTTGATGAATTCAGACACTATTTCTTCGGGGGATGATTGGGAACAAACGGATATACAATTTATTTCGACGATTCCAGACAAAGCTTTTCTCAGGGACGGGAAAAGAATGAATTTTATATAACTCCCGACAATGCAATTGTATTTGTTATGCATTGGAAAGGGTCAAGCATTATTTGGATTGACATGGATAATCCCGATACAATGCATTTGATGTATATTAATTATTTCAATGACGGTGTTAGTGACGGGCTTTGGGTTTTAAACTCTTCATCTTATTTGAATTATAATTGGTGGAAAAAAACCGACCTCCCGATTAACCAGCCGGAAGAAGGTTATATGAACGGTTTTAAGCTAATCGAAATCTCATGGGAATACAGCATAGAAAGGGAGTTGCTTTTTGTTATCGAGCATGACGGACTTTACTATAATGAAAGCTATTATTCTATGTACATGGTTTCTCAAGCCCCCAATAAATTTGTGTTTAAAACTACCTTAACAAATGAGGGGATAGGTGTTGAAATCCCACCCGACTTTGTGGCAATAACACTTGATGTAATCATAACCTTTGAAAAAATCGACGGCGAATGGGTTCGCAAGGTAGAAAAAGCGTGATAAATCATAATTAAGGAGAAGTATCTATGAAAAAAGTAATCCTCTCGCTTATTACAGCGACATTTATACTAACCGCCTGTAATTCTACAATCCCCGATGACCGTCAGGAAACAGGTTCAGCGTCAGCGACAACAACTACCGAAACCACCGAAGCAACGACTGCTGTTTCGGAAACTGTTGAACCCACTGTGACGGAAGAACCGTTAAAACAAAAATGGGTTGGCGGTGTAAACAGCGATTTGACAGAAAGTGACATAGAAATATTTAAATTACACGAAGAAATTGAATTATGGATATTAGAAAAAGATATAGATATTTCGTTGTTGTCACAGCTTGATTCACTTGAAACGCTGTCAATTATTCAAAGTGCCGGATATGCTTATATTGAACGAACATATTTAATTTCTGATTTTTCCTTTTTAAAAGATATGACAGCGTTAAAATCGTTATATTTGGATTATGGCGGATTTGATTTTAATATAAACGATATAATACATCTTAACAATCTTGAAAAGCTCACAATTGCAAGTTCTGTAATTACATTGTCGGAAAGAATAGACGCCTTTCCGCAATTAAAAGAGTTGACATTTTGGCAGTGTGATATAGAAACAATTGACCTGCTTTGCGATTTGGAAATATCGAAATTGAGTTTCTATGGTTGCGGTTTTCAACAGAATAATTTGAATGGATTAAGTGAAATAAACACATTGGAAGAACTTCATATAGACTTTGGAATCAATATAGATTTTACCGATTTTGAAAATCTGAGAGAGCTTACAATAAATGTACAATCTATTGATTTTAGTATTGAACTTTTATATGAATTAACTCAACTTGAAGTGTTGACAATTCGTAGCGGGTTAATTACAAATGAGCAGTGTGTTGAATTCAAAGAAAAGAACCCCGGTTGTGATTTATATATGAGTGACGGACAATCGCATTGGTTATGGGAATCAAATTAATACTAATATGATAATTCTCTTTATAAAACGTGCACCCGCACCCGCAGGTACACGCACGCGTTATTATAAAGGGCTACGACATCAGCTCACACATCTTAGAAACGAAGTCAGACGGGTTGTCGACCGGGATTCCCTCGATTAGTAACGCTTGGTTATACAAAATGTCAGCGTACACTTTTAGCACTTTTTCGTCATTTTTGTGCAAAAACTGCAACTTTTCAAAAATCGGGTGTGCCGAGTTAATTTCCAAAACCTTATCGGCTTTTGCATTATTCCCTACAGGCATGGCACTGAGGACTTTTTCCATCTGCGTCGATAATACTCCGCTGCTTGTTAAGCATACCGGGTGACTTTTCAACCGCTTCGACACCCGAACGTCTGCAACTTTATCGCCTAATTCCTCTTTCATAACAGCTAACAGGTCTTTTGCGTCCTCGTTAGCTTTTTTGATTTCAGCCTTTTCGTCGTCATCGGAAACATCAACATCAGCACTTTGAACCGACTTAAACTGCTTGTCTTTGTATAAGCCCAGCATTTGCAAGCAGAACTCATCGACGTTTTCGATTAAATATAAAATCTCGTACCCTTTGTCCTTAAGCGTTTCCACCTGCGGCAGGGTATCTATCCTTGTAATGGTTTCACCGGCGGCGTAATATATCTCCTCCTGTCCCTCTTTCATTCGGGTGACGTATTCGTCTAAGGTGGTCTGCTTTTGTTCGGCGGAGGAATAGAATATTAATAAATCCTGCAACGCTTCGTTATTCGCACCAAAGCTGTTATAAATCCCGAACTTGACCTGTGCCCCGAAGGTTTCCCAAAACTCACAGTATTTCTCACGTTCGTTAGTCAGCATTTTCGTAAGCTGTGACTTGATTGACCTCTCGACACTTTTTGCAATTGCTTTAAGCTGGCGGTCATGCTGGAGCATTTCACGGGATATATTAAGCGACAAGTCCTCACTGTCGACTAAGCCTTTTACGAATGAAAAATGGTCGGGGAGCAAATCGCCGCACTTCTCCATAATCATCACACCGCTTGAATAAAGCTGCAGCCCTTTTTCATATTCCTTGGTGTAATAATCGAACGGGGCTTTCTTCGGGATATACATCAATGCGGAATATGTCACCATTCCCTCAGTTTTGTCATGGATTACGGTGACGGGTTCTGTGAAATCGTTGAACTTGTCCTTGTAGAAATTGTTGTAATCCTCATCAGTTAATTCCGACTTGTTCTTTTTCCAGATAGGAACCATGCTGTTGAGGGTTTTTATTTCGAGAGTGTCCTCGTATTCGGGGGTTTCATTATCTTCGGTGTCTTCTTTTAATTTGCTTGATTTCATCTCCATTTTAATGGGATAGCGAATATAGTCGGAATATTTTTTAACAAGGTTTTTCAACCGATACCGTTCAAGAAATTCATCGTATCTTTCGTCGTCTGTATTATCTTTGATAAACAGCGTAATAATTGTTCCGGTAGTTTCTTTTTCGCAGGTAGTTATGGTATAACCGTCGCTTCCCTCGGAAGTCCACATAAACGCTTCTTCAGAGCCGTATGGCTTTGACTGTACTATTACTTTTTTAGCCACCATAAACGCCGAATAGAACCCTACACCAAACTGCCCGATGATTGACATTTCTTCGTCTTGCGGGACGATGTGGGCATCGTCCCCTACAGTTTCTTTAAAATCCAATGAACCTGATTTTGCGATAACGCCTAAGTTTTTCTCTAATTCTTCCTTAGTCATGCCTATACCGTTATCGGTAATGGTTAATGTCCCCGCTTGTTTATCGGGAATTATATTAATCTCGAATTCGCCCCGAGATAAACCTAAGTTCTCCGACATTGATTTATAATACAGCTTGTCCATTGCGTCGGAGGCATTAGAAATAAGCTCCCTTAAAAAGATTTCCTTGTGGGTATAAATTGAGTTAATCATTAACTCAAGCAACCGCTTCGATTCGGCTTTGAATTGTTTTTTCGGCATGGTACATCTCCTTTGTTTAAATTATGCCTAATTATTATAAACAGTTTTTCCGATTATGTCAAGAGGGGTTGCATTATCCTTTTTAATGTGATAGAATATCTATATTAAAATACAGGAGAACACACCATGAACGCTTTTTCCGACAGAATATCCACACTCCAGCCCTCGATAATTCGTGAAATCTTCAAGTTCCTCGCTGACCCGACGGTTATCAGCTTTGCAGCGGGCAACCCTGCCCCCGAGGCGTTCCCCGTCGAAACTGTGGCAAAAATCACTGCCGACATTATGCGGGACAACCCCATAACCGCCCTACAGTATTCCATTTCGGAGGGGTATACCCCGCTTAGGGACTGGCTTAAACAGGATTTAGGCGGAAAAGGCTTATATAACGCTGAGGACGATGATGTAATTATAACCTCCGGGGCACAGCAGGTCATGGAGATTATGACTAAGCTAATGTGCAACGAGGGGGAGACCATTATATGCGAAGCACCCACGTTCATCGGGTCGCTTAATGCGTTCAGGTCATATAACGCAAAATTAGTCGGAATTCCTATGGACGATGAGGGGATTAACCTTGATAAATTAGAAATCGCACTCATGGATAACCCGAAAACGGCGTTTATATACCTTATCCCGAATTTCCAGAACCCCACGGGAAAAACTATGTCTTTAGAGCGGCGCAAGGCGGTTCTTAAGTTAGCTGAAAAATATAACGTGTTAATCGTGGAGGACAACCCATACGGGGATTTGCGGTTTACCGGAATCGACATTCCCTCGTTGAAAGAGCTTGACAAAAATCGCCTTGTGGTATATGCGGGCAGCTTTTCTAAGACATTAGCACCCGGGTTGCGTGTCGGGTTCATGTGCGGGGCACAGAATATTGTTCAAAAGGCGGTAGTGTGTATTCAAACCGCAACGGTTCATACGGGAATACTGTCGCAGATGATAACGTATAAATTCGTCACGGAAACCGATTATTCCGAGCATTTAGAACGATTGCAGTTAATTTATAAAGATAAGTGTAAGCTAATGCTGGATTGCTTGAAGTTCTCTATGCCTATGTCAATCGAGTTCACCGAGCCGGAGGGCGGGCTGTTCATATGGGGGACACTTCCTGACGGGGACATGGAGTATTTCTGTAAAAAAGCGATTGAGAATAAAGTAGCAATCGTACCCGGAAATGCGTTCTTGGTAAATGAGAAAGACAGCTGTTTATCGTTCCGCCTGAACTTTTCGACACCTACGAATGAGCAGATTGAACGGGGCGTGGAGATACTTTCAAAAGTTGCGAAAGGGATATATAGGTAAACAATGAAATATTATTTGAGCGAATACTGGGCAATGATGCAATCAAGAGAAACAAGAGATGAAGCACTTAATAAATGGTATGCCGCTTCTGAAGAATATTATAAATATTTCGACACTATAAAAGACAAACTACCGAAAAACTTTATTAATCTGTATAATAAAAATGACGGTTTCCACGATTCAATCATTAAGAAAATATCAATTGAAAACATGCGTTTGAAAAGCTGTGAGGTAAAATTCACTCTGAGAATAAATGAAGTTGATTATATTCTCGCTTATAAAAATGTAATCGGCTTTGAAGTGGATATACCACCCGAGGAAAATGGACTTTTCGGGTGGGGATACGATGAATTGGAGCTGTTAGACAACGGGTATTTTGAACATAGGATATTATGTGATATAAACAGCGAATTTAAAATAACTTTCAAAAAATTATCGATTAAAAAAGTAACAGGAGAAGCTAATGTCTGACATTCAAAACAACAAAAAAATAATTTTCAGTGGGATTCAGCCCACTAACACCCCTCACCTTGGTAACTACCTCGGGGCACTCAAAAACTGGGTAGCTATGCAGGAAGAATATGACTGTATATACAGCGTGGTTGACCTGCACGCAATTACAGTTCGGCAAGACCCGTCGAAGCTGAAAAAGCAAATTGTCGAAACCTATTCACTTTTATTGGCAATGGGAATTAACCCCGAAAAGACCATTCTGTTCGTACAGGGGCATAACCCCCGTCACGCAGAATTAGCGTGGGTCTTGTCATGTTATACGCAGTTCGGGGAATTAAGCCGAATGGTGCAGTTCAAGGACAAGTCGGAAAAACATTCCGAGAACATTAATGCGGGGTTATTCACCTACCCCGTGTTACAGGCGGCAGACATTCTTTTATACAATGCCGACTACGTTCCTGTGGGAGCAGACCAGAAACAGCATTTGGAATTATCACGGGATATTGCGACACGGTTCAACGGCGTTCACGGGGATATTTTCACTCTGCCTGAGGCGTATATTATTCAAGCGACAAGCAAGATTATGTCATTGTCTGAGCCGACTAAGAAAATGTCGAAGTCGGACGAAAAGCCTCATGCAAGCATTAGTGTTCTTGACGAGCGTGATGTTATTATAAAAAAATTCAAGAGAAGTGTCACCGACAGCTTGGCTGAAATTTCGTATGACGAGAACAATATCGAGAAAGCCGGAATAAACAATCTGCTTTCGATATATTCTGCGGTTACGAATAAGACGATTGACGAGGCGGTTAGTGAGTTTTCCGGTAAAGGGTATGGCGATTTCAAATTAGCGGTGGGTGAGGCTGTTGCGGATATGTTCAAGCCTGTGCAAGACGAGTATGCACGGATTATCGCTGATAAGAAGTTCTTAGCCAATTGTATGCAAGACGGTGCGGAACGAGCAATGAAGATTTCCGGGAGGACACTCAGAAACGTGTATAAAAAAGTCGGGTTTTTAGAGTTTTAGAGCATTTTAAATAAACATGGGTGCTGTTCAATCAACAGCACCCATTTTGTCTAACTTTTTAAGTAATTCGGATAATGGGACGATTAATAACCCTACCGCAAAGTTCCCCACCGCATGAATATAATCGAACGGCAGCCCCGCCGCTATATACGCAAGGGTTTGGGGGAAGCTATACTCTTGGAGAACCGCCCAGAACGGTGCGTACAGCGTTCCGAATGAAAGTCCGTGTAAGGCACATAGAACCATATACACGGGAACCCTCGCTTTTAGCGGGATGGCGATTTTGGGGGCGAGCATAAATGTTCCCCATAACGGTAGCCATATATAAAGATAAGGCACTGACGAAAGCCCGTAAAACATTATACAAAGTAAAGCGTATATATAAACCGGTATTAACGCTTTAAACCGATAAACCAATGTAAATGTGGCGGTAAGCATTCCGACAAGGTGGATATTCGGAAGCCCCTGCATGGCAATGTGTGAAATGAACATTATTGAACCGAACAGGGCGAATATTACAAGCTCCCTAACTTTTCGTGTAGACGAACGCATAGGTAACTCCCTGTTCTATTTGTGTTTCGCCCACTCCCGACATGGCATAATCCCCGTTAATGTAAAACGCCCAGTATGCTTTATCCATGTCCCAATCGGCTCTAATTCCGTTGACGTGTGAAACCATTAAGCCGAATGCACCCTCATTACCCTCAATTAACCCCTCCGCTAACAGTGCCGCACCGACGGTGGTCTCTTGAGTGGTGATGAGCCATTCAGAGGTTTCCCCGTCCTCATCAGTCATCTCAAACGTGAACGTGACCTCGCTGATTGCAATTTCTTTTTTGTTGTCCTCGCACCCCGATAACGTGCCTACCGCAATCAGCACCACCAGAAGCGTTGACAAAATGAATTTTGCTTTTTTCATTTTGCTTTTCTCCTTAAAATATTTAATTTTATTTTGAGTGACAGACACCGGTTTCGCGGTGTTTTTTTGTCTTTAGGGTAAAGTCTTCCGGCTTAAAGCTGCGTTCTTTCGTCTTCTCGGAATTTTTTGTTAATCCCAATGACATTCAGAAATTTGCGGAATTTCTGCTGAAAGAACAATCGCTTCACACGGCGGCGAACCCGCACAGGATTTTAAGGCAAGAAATGCCTTTTCACCTGATTTCCTTTTTCCCCGACTCAATGGGTATTGTAGCATGATTATAGGGAGATGTCAACTTAAATTTAACCACCCCGCCCCAAAGACACGGGACGGCAAGCACAAACCGCCTCTTTCGGGGCGGTTTTCGGGTTAATTTGCTTCTTCCTTATTGAGATTTTCAAGTGCATACTCACAGCATTGTACAACTAACTTATTAAAGGAAATATCATTTTTTGCGGCAAGAGTTTCCAATTTCTCAATAAGATTATCCGACATTCTGATAGTTTTATTGGACGATGACGTTTTATTAACTTCAAACATAATTGCACTCTCCTTTACCATGTAATTGTAAACTATATTTATCTTTAAATAAATAAGCAATAATGCAAGACATTTAGCCTTGCATTATTTTGGTGTTTATGATATAATTATTATATAAGGAGGTAGTTATGACTAAGAGAAAGTACGAAAAAGCGTATTATGCGTTGTTTAATGATGTGACTGACACAATTAAAGAAATGGAGCAGTATTATGAAAAAGGGGGCGGAATCCCCCATGAACGGGTCGGTTTCTTTATCCAAAAATTGAAGATTACACAGGAATACACCGAGGGTGTTGTTACACAATAACCCGTAAAAAGGGCGGACAGAGCGAACAGAATGTCCGCATTGTCGTCATCGCCCCTACGAAAGAGGATGAGCTCAGATAATTTTTCTTTTATATGGTTTTTTCTCGTCTGTAAGGTTTGCTAAGTAATCCATGCTGGTGTTCAATGCAACTGCAATCCGCTTGCATTGCTCGAAAGACATATAACGCTCGCCCCGTTCAATTTTTGAATAAGCACTTTGGTCTATTCCTGTGAGCATTTGCATCTTTATTTGTGTATATCCTTTTTCTTTACGAAGATTTCTAATCCTTGACATATAAATCACCTCATAATAATTATGTCAATTCGTCCTATTGACAATAGGGTCAAATTGTCCTATAATTATTATAAGATACGGTGCTATAAAAATAAATTGACAGCCTTTACCTATAATGGTAAAAGCCCCGGGTTAATTTGCTTCTTCCTTATTGAGATTTTCAAGTGCATACTCACAGCATTGTACAACTAACTTATTAAAGGAAATATTCTCCTTTGAAGCTAATTGTTCCATTTCTTCCACCATCTTTTCGGGAAGTCTGACTGTTTTTGTAACTGTAAAAGAACCGGATTTTATTTCAAACGACATATGAACCACCCTCGTTAAATATAACACATATATAATCACAAATATACGGTCATTATCGATTGCATTTTGTATTCGCTTGTGATATAATTGTTCTATAAGGAGGTAGTTATGACTAAGAGAAAGTACGAAAAAGCGTATTATGCGTTATTTAATGATGTGACTGACACGATTAAAGAAATGGAGCAGTATTATGAAAAAGGGGGGGGAATCCCCCATGAGCGGGTCGGTTTCTTTATCCAAAAATTGAAGATTACACAGGAATACACCGAGGGTGTTGTTACACAATAACCTACAGCCTTTACCGAAAAGT
This sequence comes from Oscillospiraceae bacterium, assembly GCA_009784825.1. GTDB lineage: Bacteria > Bacillota > Clostridia > Oscillospirales > Ruminococcaceae > Ruminiclostridium_E. Next base: position 55,067 of record WQXO01000005.1, on the reverse strand, counting down.
AAAGGCTGTAGGTTTATTTAATTGTCAATTGTACATTGTCAATTGTCAATTGTATCGTCGCAACTCCTTCTGTAAGCCGGGTTTTGTCGTGTATAATCATTTATCTTGTTATATTGTCGCCAATATAATCATGCCGCACTTGTCGCAGTGTCCCGAGCAAGGACATTTGTCTGCTGCGTTGCATCGGTTCGGGTTTACATGGCAGTAACGTCTCCGTTACTCCGGTGGGCTTTTACCCCACCTTTCCACCTGTGCCTTTATGAATAAAGGCAGTCTATTTCTGTTGCACTCGCCCTATAGTCGCCTACGGCTGCCGTTAGCAGCGAACCCGCTCTGTGATGCCCGGACTTTCCTAAGATTGAACCTGTTCAACAAGCTTAACCCTCGATTATACAAAGAAGTTGCAACCTCAGTATATCACACCTCAAAAAAAATTACAAGTTTTTTTCAAAAAACTATTGACAATATAAAAAAAGCATGTTATATTACTAATTAGCACTCTCGATGTTCGAGTGCCAGCAATCGGGAAAGGGGTCTGCTAATGAGCGAGAGAGGTTTTAAAATACTTGAAGCGATTATTGACGAGTATATCCGAACCGGTGAACCCATAGGCTCTAAGGTGTTAGCCGAGATGTTAGACTTTCCTGTTTCGCCTGCAACCATTCGCAATGAAATGGCAAGCTTGGTTCAGCAGGGTTATCTTGAGCAGCCGCATACGTCGGCAGGGAGATTCCCCACTGTTAAAGGTTATCGCCTGTATATTGAACGATTGGGACATTCGGGGTTGTCGGACGATGACCGCCACATAATCGACTCAGCTCTCGAAAGCATTAGCGGGGACACTGACGAGGTTATTATAGAAAGTGCCTCCCACGCATTAGCCGAGCTAACAAAATGTGCGGTGGTTTCCACCAGTAACGTCAGCCGGTTCTCGGTTATTACCAAAGTCGAAGTCATTCCCACTGGGAAACGTGCTTATGTGCTTTTGCTGATTACCTCGGGCGGGGGGATTAAAAATCGGGTTTGCCGCCTTTCTTTCGATTTGACACAGGAACAGTTAGACTTTTTCACCGAATTTGTGAATGAAAACTTAGCGGGGTTAAACTTAGAAAGTGTGTCAAACGAGTTCATCGAAAGCATTGGGACGGCATTAGGAAGTTACATGATTTCGCTGTCACCGTTACTCAAGGCTGTGGCAGACTTGTCTGAAGAGATGGCAAGCAGTCGTGTAAACTTCGAGGGGGAGACGAATTTAATCGCTTTCGAGGATTTTCAGAAAAATGATATATTGTCGATTTTAGAAAGCCGGAACGCTTTTACGCAATTGCTCGACAGTGCATTTTCCGGAATAAACGTGCTGTTCGGCGGCGAGGGGAAAGCAGACACTTTTACGGTGTCGAATTCGGGGTTGATTGCGGGCAGTTTCCAAAAACACGGGAAAACCGCGGGGAGCTTCGGGGTTATCGGCCCTATGCGGCTGGATTATAAGAAGCTCATACCTTATATAGAATATTTCGCCGTTAAGGTAACGGACTTGTTATCGGAGGACGAAGAAAGTGAGGGGGACAATTGAGTAAAAAGAAAAAAGCAGAAGAAAATGCAGGATACGACGAACCTGTTGCACCGGTAGAGCCGGAAATTGTTGATAAACCTGAGGAAATATCGGAAATTGATATTTTGAAAGACCAGTTGCTTCGGCAGTCGGCGGAATACGACAATTATCGCAAACGCACCGCTCGGGAAAGAATCGAGATGACTCCGGAAATTACCGCGAAAATCGTGACGGAATTTCTGCCTGTGATTGACAACATCGAACGTGCGTTACAAGCCGAATGTTCTGACGAGAATTATAAAAAAGGCATTGAGATGATTTATTCGAGTTTTATGGGGACGCTTTCTCAATTAGGCGTCGAGGAGATTGTCGAGGAAGACTTCGACCCCGCAGTTCATCAGGCGGTTCAGCATGTGGAGCATGACGGGTTAGAAAGCGGAAAAGTGGCACAGGTATTCCAGAAGGGGTACAAAATAGGCAATAAGATTATACGGTTTGCAATGGTTGCAATAGTAAAATAATTAACAATTAATAATGAATAATGATTGTGTCGCCTAACGGCGACGGATTAAAATTATTAATTAACAAAAGAGAGGAGAAAACATCATGGCAAAAATTATAGGAATTGACTTAGGAACAACTAACTCGTGCGTATCCGTTATAGAGGGCGGTGAGGCAACCGTCATCACCAATGCGGAGGGCAGCAGAACCACACCGTCGGTTGTAGCGTTCACCAAGGACGGTGAAAGATTAGTCGGGCAGCTTGCGAAAAACCAAGCGGTTACTAACCCCGACAAAACGATTATGTCCATTAAACGTAAAATGGGCTCTAACCACAAGGTAGACATTGACGGGAAGAAATATACCCCTCAAGAAATTTCAGCGATGATTTTGCAAAAACTCAAGACCGACGCAGAAGCCTATCTCGGGGAGAAAGTGTATGACGCTGTTATCACTGTTCCGGCGTATTTCACCGACGCTCAAAGGCAGGCGACTAAAGATGCGGGGCAGATTACGGGACTTAATGTAAAACGTATCATTAACGAGCCTACTGCGGCGGCGTTAGCTTACGGGATTGACAAGGGGGAGGAGCAGAACCTTGTTGTGTATGACCTTGGCGGCGGTACGTTTGACGTTTCGGTTATCAAGATGTTTGATGGGAATTTCGAGGTTTTGGCAACTGCCGGCAACAACAATCTCGGCGGTGACGACTTTGACCAGAGAATTATCGACTTTTTGGCGGCAGAGTTCAAAAAATCCGACGGGGTTGACTTATCGAAAGACAAGTTCGCTATGCAGAGGCTTAAGGACGAAGCAGAAAAAGCGAAGATTACTTTGTCGGGGGCGGCAACCGTAAATGTGAACATTCCGTATATCACGGCTGACGCAAGCGGCCCTCGCCATTTACAGGTTGAAATTACCCGTGCGAAGTTCAACGAATTAACTGCGGATTTAGTGGAGAAATCCATGAGCCCCGTTAAGCAGGCGTTGAAGGATAGCGGATTATCAAAGGCACAGATTCATAAAGTCCTGTTAGTGGGCGGTTCTACGAGAATTCCCGCTGTTCAGGACGCTGTGAAATCGTTCTTGGAGAAAGAACCGTTCAAGGGGATTAACCCCGATGAGTGTGTTGCAATGGGTGCGGCTATTCAAGGCGGTGTATTCAACAAGGAAGTTACCGGACTGCTGTTGCTTGACGTTACCCCGCTTTCTCTCGGCATAGAAACAGCCGGCGGTGTCTGCACGAGAATGATTGAAAGGAATACCACCATTCCGACTAAGAAGTCACAGGTGTATTCCACTTATTCCGATAATCAGCCGAGCGTTGACATTAATATTCTGCAGGGTGAGCGTGAGTTTGCGAAAGATAACAAGTCCATAGGTACGTTCCGCCTTGACGGGATTGCACCCGCACCGAGGGGAATTCCGCAGATTGAAGTAACCTTCGACATTGACGCAAACGGTATTGTAAACGTATCTGCAAAAGATAAAGGGACGGGTAAGGAGCAGCATATCTCCATTACCGCCTCCACCAACATGAGTAAGGACGATATTGAAAAGGCTGTTAAGGAAGCGGAGGCGTTCGCTGAGGAAGACCGTATTCGTAAGGAAGAGGTTGAGGCACGCAACGACGCTGACCAGGCGGTTTATCAGATTGAAAAGTCGATTGCCGATTTCGGTGATAAGATTACCGAGGACGATAAGTCGAAGTTAAACCCCATGATTGACGATTTAAAAGAAGCGTTAAAGGGTGATGATATTGAGCGGATTAAGTCGCTGAAAGAAGACCTTATGAAAGAGGCTCAGACGATATTCGGCAGGATTTATCAAGAGAGCGGCGGGCAGGATATGGGAGATGTTCAGGGTGAGCCTGATGTGTTCGACGGGGATAACGACGGCGGGGATAATGTGGTAGACGCGGAGTATACGGAATAGATGTAGGTATTGTAGGAGCGAATTGTATTCGCCCGCTACATTAAACAAGGTATTGTATTAACGGGCGACCACAGGTCGCCCCTACAATGTAAGGTAAGAGAAAGGACATATTATGAAATTGACACAAGTCGAAAGGCAAATTCTATACAATCAATATGACATATTGAGTGTTCTTTGTCCTGTTGATAAAGAACTTTTTGAGTTAAACAAAACAATTCTTCTTAACGGATATGTTAGGGAGTATGATGGACTTATGGAACTGCATGATGAAGTCAGTACAGATATATGTGATTTTGTATATGATGTATTAACTATGTATCGTATTTTGTATTCTTCTTATCATAAATTAGAAGATAAATCAAACATTTCTGACGAAGACGTGATATTTCAAGGTTTTGACGGAAATGATGAAACCCAATACTACGCATTTGCTTCTTTTTTACTAAAAGATAAAAAATTATATAGTGAATTTAAAAATGTTGAAGTGAATAGTCATGCAAGTAGAGTTGGAATTTATAAATCAATGCTTGATATATACACTCCCATCTATGATAAAATGAATAAAGACCGTCGATATGGTTCAAGTTTGACAGAAGAAGAGATTATTAAAATTGTTGATTCTTGAAATAATAATTAATTCTAAACCTATCCCAAAACCACCCCGCCCTACGGGCACCCCTCCAAGGAGGGGATGGCAGGTTACAAACGGGAAACCTGCTTTCTGACTTGAAGCGGGCAATCCCCTCCCGTGGAGGGGTACGGCGTAGCCGGGGGGTGGTCTTGGAAAAGACGTAAAAATCGACAGTTTAAAGATAAGAGGCTCTTATGCGTGATGTAGAAAATTATAGTAATCTTCCGTTTAATCCTAAGCTGCGTGAACGAGCCAAAGTGTTGCGAAAATCGGGTAATTTAAGCGAAATTATTATGTGGAAGAAACTCCGTAATAAACAATTCATGGGGTATGATTTTGACCGTCAGAAAATTATAGGGAATTACATTGTTGATTTTTATTGTCTTGATTGCTCGGTTGTGATTGAGATTGACGGAAGCTCTCATGATAATAAAGATATTTACGACGGAGAACGCAACAGCTTTCTTCAAAGCTTGGGCTTGACGATTATTCATATAAAAGCACAAGATGTTCATGATAATTTATTCAAGGTAATGAAAATGTTGAAACAACACCCTGCATTACAAACAAAAACTAAACAATAAGGACTTAAATTATGGCAGACAAACGTGATTTTTACGATGTTCTCGGGGTTTCTAAGGGTGCGAGTGACGATGAAATAAAAAAAGCATATCACAGGCTTGCAAAACAGTATCACCCCGACTTAAACCCCGACGACCCCGTCGCTGAGGAAAAGTTCAAAGAGCTCAACGAGGCGAACCAGATATTATCCGACCCGGAGAAGAAAAAACTGTACGACTCATACGGACACGCGGGGGTTGACCCGAGCTACGGCGGGGGAAGCGGCTTCGGAGGGTTCAGCGGTAGCTATGGCGGGTTCACAGGAGGGTTCGAGAGCGGTGGCATTGACTTAGGCGATATATTCGACTCGCTGTTCGGCGGGGGTGGCAGGACTTCTAACCCGTCTGCTCCTCGTCAAGGGGCGGACATTGCCGTGTCTTTGAGTATCGCTTTTATGGAAGCCTGCAAAGGGATTAACCAAGAACTCGAAATCCCCAGACAAGACCCCTGCGACACCTGTAACGGTTCGGGGGCGAAGCCGGGGACGGTTCCTAAGACCTGCTCCGAATGTAACGGAAGCGGGAAAATTCGGTTTCAGCAACGCTCGTTATTCGGGACGGTGCAGAGTACCAAACCCTGTACAACCTGTTCGGGTAAGGGTAAGATTATTGACCAGCCGTGTTCGGGGTGTTCGGGGCAGGGTAGAGTTTCTCGCAAGCGCAAGCTGACTGTGACTGTTCCGGCGGGAATTGACGACGGGCAGATTTTGAGCGTTCGGGGAGAAGGGCATATCGGTGTCAACGGGGGCGGCAGAGGCGACTTAAACGTGAGAATAAGCGTCCGCAGAGACCCGTTGTTCGAGAGAAACGGTTTCGACATTCACTGTGAGCTGCCGGTTACTTATTCGCAGGCGGCACTCGGTGCGGAGGTAGAAGTCCCCACTATTGACGGGTCTGTGAAGTTTGTTGTTCCCGAGGGGACACAGCCCGATACAGTGTTCCGCTTAAAAGGGAAAGGCGTTCAGCGGCTTAAACGTGAGGGCAGGGGTGATGAGCTTGTTAAGGTGGTTATAGAAATTCCGCAGAAGCTAAATAAACAACAAAAAGAACTACTTAAACAGGTGGACGCTTCACTGACCATTAAAAATTTTGCCAAACGGGAAAGCTTTTTCGAGAAAATAAAAAAAGGGTTCAGTTAATAATTATTGGGTGCGGAATTCTGCACCCTTTATTTTTGCATAATTTTCTTTATTTCGACAAATTACTATACTATGAAAAACATTCACAAGGTTATAATCGGGGGGATTTCCGGTGTTCTTAACGGGTTGTTCGGGTCAGGGGGAGGCGTTGCCGCTGTTCCGCTGTTGACCCGTTTCGGTGTTGAGCCTCGAAAAAGCCACGCTACTTCTGTGGCAATTATTTTCGTATTATCGCTTGTTTCGACAGGATTGTACGCACTCAACGGGATATTAGACGTTTCTATGGCTATGAGCTTCATTCCGGCGGGGTTGGCAGGGGCAGTCGTCGGGGCTGTGTTTTTGAAGAAAATACCGAACAGCTTGTTAAGGCGGGTGTTCGGTATTGTTATATTGATTTCTGCAGTGAGGATGTTGGTAGCATGAACATGATTGCCGGTTTTTTTGCGGGGTTGACTGCTTCAATGGGATTGGGTGGGGGATTTATATTAATTATTTACCTCACGGTTTTTGCGGGGGTTCATTCGCAGGCTATGGCGGGCGGGATTAATCTGCTGTTCTTTTTGCCGATTGCTCTTGTTTCCACAATTATCCATGCGAAAAACAATCTGATTGAAAAGAAAGTTCTTCTTATTGTATGTGCTGTGGGGATTGTCGGGGCGGTAATCGGCGTGTATCTAATAAGTCTGCTTGATGAAAATATGCTGAGAAAGTTATTTGCGGCGTTGTTGGTTTTAGTCGGGGTAAAAGAGCTTTTCCATAAGAAACCGCAAAAGGAGTGAATTGTATCCACTCCTTTTTATATTGTTATGCCGCTTCTAATTCTAACATATAGTTATTGTTCTCGATTTCCACCTCTAACGAAGCCCTGTACATATTTTCTGCGAAGATTGCGTACCCTCTCGACGGGTCGCTCACGAATACATGTGTCACTGCTCCGACTAATCTGCCATTTTGGATAATCGGGCTTCCGCTCATTCCTTGGACTATTCCGCCTGCTTGGTTAAGAAGCTCTCTGTCTGTCACTTTTATTACCATATTTTTGACCTTGTTCTTCTCGTTGTAATCTATTTTTTCTATAATAATGTCGTATTCCTTTGGTGCGTTCCCGTCAATCGTTGCGAGCATTATTGCCTGCCCGATTTCGACTTCCTGCTTATACGCCATTTCTATTGCTTCGCCTATTACCGGGGGTGCTTCCATTATTCCGAATATTCCCGCCTCGGTGTTACCGTTGATTATGCCTATCGGTATTCTCGAAAGGAAGGTTCCGCATAGTTCTCCCGGGTTTCCTGAATATCCCTTTACTACATTTGATATAAATACGCTGACCGCTTCACCCTTGGACAGTGGCAGGATTTGCCCTGTGTCCACATCGCATACCGCATGCCCTAAGCCTCCGAATGTTCCGTCTGCGGGGTTGTAGTAAGTCATTGTGCCTATTCCCGCACTTGAATCACGAACCCACAACCCTATTTTATATAACCCGTCTTTATTGGATTTTACCGGGGTTATTTGGATTTCGCGGGTTTTTTCACCTCGGATATAGGTTATTATGGTTTTTTGCGGGTCAAGCTGAACTGCTTCGGCAATGTCGTTGTTCCGCAGAATATCCCTGCCGTTGACCTTTGTTATGACATCACCCGCTCTTATCCCACCGTCCTTTGCGGGGGAGGCAAATCCGTTTATGCCGTCAACCTCGCCACATTCTGTAACAATCGCTCCGCCGGTTATGATTTTTATACCGAAGGGTGTTCCGCAGGGGATTAGCATGGGGCGTTCAATTCTTTCTGCTCTTGCACTTTTTATGGGAATTACACCCATAAGCTTCAGCTGGACTTGCTCCGGACTATTCGACATAACCGCATAAACGGGCTTACTGTCGCTGTTTTCATGTTGCTCCGGTTCTGCTGTTATATCAAAGAACGCATTTATTTTAAATGAATTATACTCAGAAAGGTAATACTTGTCAGGCAGACGAACGTAATAGAAACCGACAATTACGCATAATAAAAATGAAACACAAAAAAATACGCCGGTTATTGACTTTATTATCTTCCTCATTAAAAATTCTCCAGTGTTGATTGGATTTTTGAACAATCGTGTTGCATGTTATTAATATTGACAGATTTCATGAGGTTATGATAGGAATTATTTAATTTATATAATTGGCGGTGATGTTATAACGGAAAAAATTAGGAAAAATAAAAACCGAGCTTTTCCTGCTCGGTTAATTATTCTTTTAGGAAATTTTGCCTTTCTACAGAACCGTGGTAATTTACATGAATGGAAATGAATTTTAAGCACGAAGATTATTTACATCACCTTTTACGCCGCCCGATAAGAGATAAAGGCAGTATTGGTTCATTGAAACCCCCTCAGCACTGGCATTAGCCGAAAGCTGTCTATACAGGGTTTTGGGCAGTCTTAATTTGAAATTATCGGGATAGTCTACTGCGATTTTCGGTTCGGGGACAAAATCGCCGTCCCGTAATGCAGAAACAATCCAACTTTTTTTTGCGTCATCACCCAGTTTTAAGACTTCCTCTATTGTTGCACCGCAAGTCATACACCCCGGTAAATCGGGATATTCAATAAAATAACTGCCGTCTTCATCTTGCTCTAAAACGAATGGATATTTCAATTTGGCGTAGTATTCTAAGTTTTTCATAATTCCTCCTCCGATTTCCTGATTGTATCAATGATTTCAATCGCACGTTTAACATAAATCTTATTTACAGGCTTATCTTTTACAACGGTGATTCGATATATGCCTTTGTGATAGGTGTAATGGCTTGAGCCGCCACCCGGAGAAGTTTCAACAAAGCCGTGGTCTAAAAATATCCTTTGAAGCGTTTCAAATCTAACATTTTGAGGATTATTACGCATGGCTTGTAATTGCTTTTCTTTCTTGCTCAAACTATACCTCTCTTTCACATATCTATTATATCATAACGTCATATATAACGTCAACCCTTTTTAAAATTATTGTTGCCTAAATCAAAAACAAATTAATTGTCTGTTACTTGTTTTTTTTTGAAATATATGGTATACTTTCTGTATGAAAAAGACAATCATACTTTTGAAAGCGGTTATGCTTTTTGTGACGGCGGTTTGGGGGGTTCTTTTCGGGATAATGGGTCCTGTTGCCTTATATTTCAACATCGCCGACAACAGGTTGGCAGGGCTTCCCGTTGTTTCTGCGGTTGTGCCGACTATGTGGATGATTACTGCGATTGCGGGATTTATTGTCCCGTGTTTTCTTGTTATGTTTAAGCTGTATAAAACCTCTGCCGTTATATGCATGTGCGGTACAATTGCTTTGTTTGTTCTGCACGGTATAATTTCAAATGAGCGGTATACCTCTGATGATGTGTTTTGGCTTTATATGCCGCTGTTGCTTGAAACAATTGCGGTTATACTTATTGCGGTTTTTGCAAATATGGGATATATTCGCATAAAGATGTATGAAAGAGAAAAACAAAAAAATGCCATCGCCCCGTCTATATTAGGAGGAACGACAGATAATAACGATAATAACAAAAAAAGGAGAAAATAATGGCTTTGTTAGATGAGAATTTGCAATTCCATTTGAAAGTAACCGCCGAGCAGGTCGGGAAATATGTTATATTACCGGGAGACCCCGGACGTGTTGAGAAAATTGCGGCTTTATTAGACAATGCGAAGCATATTTCGACAAATCGGGAATACGTTACCTATACGGGGACTCTTAACAATACACCTGTCAGCGTGTGTTCTACGGGGATTGGCGGGCCTTCTGCCGCTATTGCCGTGGAGGAGCTTATTCGGTGCGGCTGTCACACTTTCGTAAGAGTGGGGACGTCGGGCGGTATGAACCTGAAGGTTACCGGAGGGGATTTAATCGTAGTGAGTGCCGCAATTCGAGGGGACGGAACCAGCCGTGAATACCTTACGCCGGATTATCCCGCTGTCGCTGATTTTGAAGTGGTGACGGCACTTGTCGATTCTGCGAAGGAGCTATCGTCGGGCAAGGACGGTGACTCATACCATGTTGGGGTTGCCCAAAGTAAGGACTCGTTTTATGGTGAAATAGAACCGGAAAAAATGCCGGTGTCAGACTTCCTTGTACCAAGGTGGGAAGCTTATGTGAAAAGCGGCTGCCTTGCCTCCGAGATGGAAGCGGCTACGTTGTTCTCTGTGGCATTAGCGAGAGGTGTGCGTGCGGGGGCGGTTCTGACGGCTTTATGGAATGTAGAGCGTTCTAAGGCGGGGTTGCCCGATAAGGTGTGTTATTCAAGTGAGCGTGCCATTAAATGCGGAATAGAAGCAATCAAAAAATTAATAATAGGAGATAGTGTATGATAAAAATTCAAGATTTCAGTATATCAAAGTTGATTTTGCTTGACGACTTAGATTTTACAGATGCAATATCTTTATACAACTTTACAGTGGGCGATTATTTTTACCTGTTGTCAGAATTTGCGTCGAACGCTACCCAGTATCTCGCTTCTCTCAACAGCATTGCCGCTTTTAAAGGTACGGAAGATGATATGCAGAATCTTTTAAATATGCACTCTATTTTCAAAAAAATAGGGTTTACAGATGTTACATCTTCTATCAAAGAAATATTAACGGCTTTTAAACATAAGGATATGGCACATATTTTCTCCTGCTCTGACCGAGTGATAGAATCTGTCACCCGTTTTTTCACACGGTTGCTTTCGGCGGAGGCAGTTAAAAAAGAGGTGTTGCATTCTGTCCCGCTTAAGGAGGCTATTGAAAAAGCAACCGAACAACTGTTTAAAGAAGAAAATGAGCGGAAAATGCGAATCCTCGCAGTTGATGATATGCAGTTTATGCTCGATACTATTGCGAATACATTAGACGGTGAATATGAGGTTTATAAGCTGACTGACCCAACCTTGCTTGAAGCCGCACTTCACCACGTCACGCCGGAGCTGTTCCTACTTGACTATGACATGCCTTACCTTAACGGGTTTGAGCTTGTGCCAATCATACGCAGTTATTCCGAACATGAAAACACACCGATTATATTTGTCACTTCAATAGACAGAGCGGCAAACATCGCCGCCGCAATTAAACTCGGTGCGTGTGAATATATATTAAAGCCTTTCCAAGCAGATTTACTGACTGAAAAAGTCGCTCAGCATATTAAAAGGAAAAACCGCTTTGCCGCCGCTTTTTCTGTAGCATCTGAAACTGAGGAGGAAATATAGTGCTTCCCCGAATATTGATTATAATATTTTTAGTAACTCTGTCGGCGTTTTTTTCGGCGAGTGAGACCGCTTTAACCGGTGCAAACCGAATTCGGTTGAAGCATAAGGCTGAACAAGGTTCAGCTGCCGCCAAAAAGGCTCTTTTGCTGCTCAAGAAATATGACCGTATGCTTGCGACACTCCTTATCGGGAACAATACCGTTAATCTTGTTGCCGCTTCAATTGCGACGGTTTTCGCTATATTTATTTCTACACCCGAAAATGAAGCATTCATGGTCGCACTTGTTACCGGAATTATAACTGTTATTCTTATAATCATAGGCGATATTCTGCCTAAGACATTGGCACGGGAGCATTCTGACAGGTTTATTCTTGCTTCGGCAGGGATTTTGACAATTTTGATGATAATTCTGACGCCGATTTCCGCATTAATGCTGTTATTGCAAAAGGGGTTCTCCCGTTTATTCCGCAACGGTGACAAGGAAGTAAGTGTCACCGAGGAAGAGCTAATGCAGATTATCGACGAAATCGAGGACGAGGGGGTTCTTGAGGAACAGGAAAGCCTGCTTGTGAGGAGTGCGTTGGAATTCGATGAAACCACTGTTGCGGAAATCCTCACCCCCAGAGTGGACATAATCGCAGTTTCTTTAACCGACAATTCTGAAAAAGTCAAGAAGGTGTTCATGGAGGAGGGGTATTCCCGCCTGCCGGTTTATGACAAGACCTCTGACCATATTGTCGGGTTAATCAGCAATAAAGAGTTTACTCGCCGATTATTGAGTGGTGAGGAAATCGAAGTTCGGGAAATTATGCAGGAGATTTTGCATATTCCATCATTGATGAAGCTGTCTGACGCTTTAAAGCTTATGCAAAAGGAAAAATCCCACCTTGCCGTGGTTGTTGACCAGTATGGCGGCACAGAGGGGATTGTTACGTTGGAGGATATTCTTGAGGAGCTTGTCGGGGAAATCTGGGACGAAAGCGACGAGGAGGTTTCTCCCGTTAAGATTATTAATAATAATGTATTTGAAATAGGCAGTGAGCTTGGGATAAACGATTTGAACCGTTTCTTGGAATCGAAAGATATAGGGGAAATCGACTCTGAAAGTCATACTGCCGGCGGGTGGGCGTTCGAGATGTTCGGAAAAATTCCCGAGGTTGGTGAAGTTACCGAGAACGACGAGTTTAAATTAACCGTGCTTAGTATGGAGGGGAGGAGAATTGGGCGGTTACGGGTGGAAGTTATTTCTTCCTAAACACCCAGAACTTACTCAAAAGGTAATTCCCCACTAACACAAACACCTGTGCGATAATTTTCATCAGGTGCATGTTCCATAAAAGCACCTCAACAGTCAACAGCATAAACCCCATTTCTAATACATATGTCGTCAGTCGTGCCGCATAGAAGCCTAATGCTTGTTTAAACCAGCCGGAGGCTTTTTCTGATTTGTTTTGGAACACGAATATTTTATTGACGAAAAACGCAAACGTCACCGCACAAATCCACGAAATTGTGGTCGCTAATGCTGTGTTCGCACCGAGATAGTCAGCTAAATACTGCGTGCCGATTGACACTAACGTAGTCAATCCGCCGAAGAAGATATATAGGATTATTTCACGCTTTTCTTTTAACATTTGAAAAATTCCCTCAATTCGTTTATGTTGCGGAATATATAGTCCGCCCCTGCTGCTTTTAATTCCTCATTTTGACCGTAACCCCACAGAACACCTATTCCGGTAATTCCCGTTACCCTCGCTCCGTGAATGTCATGCTCCCTGTCGCCGATTATACAGACCTCGGTTTTATCGGTGACATTCAGCTTTTCTAATACGTATTCGATAACCTCGGCTTTGTCGGAGCGGCTTCCGTCAAGCTCCGCACCACCGACACAGGTGAAATATTCTGCGATTTCAAAATGCTGTAGTATCCGTTCGGCATAGATTTTCACCTTTGATGTAGCAACGGCTAATACATATCCTTTGTTAGACAAATCGCACAGCAGTTCTTTTATGCCGTCATATACGCTGTTCTCGTATAACCCTGTCGGCACGAAGTATTCACGGAAATACGCCACTGCCTCTTCTATACGTTCAGGCGATACACCTAATTTCGGGAACGCATTCCTTAACGGAGGCCCGATAACCCATTTGAGCTCCGCTTGGGTGGGGACAGGCAGGTTCATTTTATCAAGAGCGTAGCGGAATGAGTTGGTTATTCCGTTGAACGGGTCGGTAAGCGTCCCGTCAAGGTCGAATAATATATATTTCATTTTTTGTTCCTTTATAAAAATGTAGGGGCTGATGCCCACATCAGCCCGTAAACGGTATCAATATTTAATTTCGGGGCGATAGTAGGTAGGGAGTTCGGAACGAAAGAAAGTAGGAGTTCGGAACGAAAGAAAGTAGGAGTTCGGAACGAACTCCTACGCCCCCTACGTTTACACTAATTCGATTATCGCCATTTCTGCGGCGTCGCCTCTGCGTGGACCGATACGGATAATTCTTGTATACCCGCCGTTCCTGTCCTTATAACGGGGGGCAATTTCGTCAAACAGTTTCTTTGAAACGTCTTCCTTGGTTACGTAAGCGAACACCTGCCGTTTTGAATGAAGGTCGTCCTTCTTCCCGACGGTGATGATTTTCTCGGTAACGCTACGCAGTTCCTTTGCACGGGTAACGGTGGTTTCCATTTTGCCGTGTTCTAATAAATGTGTCACCATTCCGCGAAGCATCGCTCTCCTGTGTGCGGTGGGACGCCCTAATTTTCTCATAGCCATTGTAGATTTCCTCCCTGTTTGATGGAACGCCCGGGTGTGCGTCCCCTACTATATTGTTTCTTCGCTGGGTGCTAAGTCAAACCCTAACGAATTCAATTTTGACCGTACTTCGTCGAAAGATTTTTTACCCAAGTTACGAACCTTCATCATGTCCTCCGGTGATTTGTTAATTAAATCATCGACAGTGTTAATTCCTGCACGTTTGAGGCAGTTAAATGAACGCACTGAAAGGTCTAAATCTTCAATCGTCATTTCTAAGATTTTATCCTTGCTCTTGTCTTCTTTTTCAGACATAAGCTCGGGTTGATTTGCTTCATCGGAGAGTTCCACGAACAGCATGAGATGTTCACACAGCAGTTTCGCCGCATAAGAAATAGCTTCTTTTGCAGAAATAGTACCGTCTGTCCAGACCTCAATCGTCAGCTTGTCGAAGTCGGTTCTTTGACCCACACGGGTATTTTCAACAGAATAGTTGACTTTTAAAACCGGTGTGTAGATACTGTCAATCGCAATTACGCCGATAACCGGATGCAGAAGCTGCTTGTTCTTTTCTGCGGAGGCATAACCCCTGCCGTTATCGAATGTAAGCTCCATATACAGTTTTGCATCGGGCCCTAATGAAGCTATATGAATGTCGGGTTCAATAATCTCGATTTCGCTGTCGGTTTTAATGTCGCCTGCTTTGACCTCGCACTCACCCTCTGCCTCGATATAAACCGTTTTCGGGCAGTCGCCGTGCATTTTCGCAATCAAGCCTTTTACGTTTAAGATGATTTCTGTAACATCTTCTTTCACGCCGGGAATTGTGGAGAACTCATGTTTTATTCCGTCAATCTTAATCGAGGTGACTGCCACTCCGGGTAGGGAGGACAGCAAAACCCGCCTTAAACTGTTACCCAGTGTGTTTCCGAAACCGCACTCAAGCGGTTCAAGGCAGAACAAGCCATACTTGCCGTCGGGTGTCAGCTTTAGGGTTTCAATCTCGGACTTTTCTATTTTTTCAAGCATTTATATACCTCTTCATTTTGTCATAATGCCGTTATGCTAACATATCGGACACAACCTCCCGCTAAGCGGGCATACGAGCCTGAGATTAAGAGCTTGTTCCAATCTCCTCGGTTATTTAGAATATAACTCTATAACTAAGTGTTCTTGGATTTCAAAGTCAAGCTCTTCTCTCTGGAACTTCCTCGCAACTGTTGCCGAGCTTGCTTCTTTGTTAATTTCTAACCATTGCGGAGCAGGTCTGCCGTGGACAAGGTCAGCGATTTGTGCGAATTTCGGGCTTTTTTTGCTTTTCTCTCTGAGAGAAATAACATCGCCCGGTTTCACTCTGTAAGAGGGAATGTCAACCCTTTTGCCGTTCACGTTGAAGTGACCGTGTCCGACTAATTGACGTGCCTCACGCCTTGTGACTGCCATGTTCATTCTGAAAACCACGTTGTCTAAGCGGGATTCGAGCAATGCAATCAGGTTTTCACCTGTGACGCCTTCTTCCTTAACCGCTAATTCATAATAGCGGTAGAACTGTTTTTCCAAAACACCGTATATAAACTTTAACTTTTGCTTTTCTTTGAGCTGCAAACCGTATTCGGAAACTTTTCTTCTGGAAGAGCCTGCACCGAATTTACGCCTTGTTTCTTTTTTGTGGGTATAACCCAACACGCCCGCACTAATTCCGAGCGACTTACATTTTTTTGAAATCGGTTCTCTGTAAACTGCCATTGTTTTCTCCTTGTTTTATAAAGTATCGAATTTTAATCCGACACGCCGTACTGTTCGAGATATTCTCTCATTTTTACAGCGTACTCACTGTCGCCGAGATAATCTATAATATCACGTGCTGTGGCAATTGAATATACAGGGATTTTATATTCCTGTTCAATTTGCTGAACGGCAGATGTATCTCGCGTTCCTTTTTCCATGCGGTCGATTGATATATACAATGCAACCACTTCCACGTCTTTTCCTAATATATCGAGCGTTTCCCGCACTGATGTTCCTGCTGTGGTAACATCCTCTATGATTGCGACCCTGTCGCCTGCTTTTGGGACATATCCTAAGATTGCTTTACCGTCTCCGTGTGTTTTTTCCTCTTTTCGGTTGAACGACACGCCGACCTTGCGTTTCAATCTGTCTGCCGTGATTACTGCTAACGGAATTCCTTTATATGCGGGACCGTACAGCACATCAAATTCAATCCCTGACTTTTCAATCATTTGAGCATAAAAATCGCCGAGCCGTCCGATTTGTTGATTAAACTTATACTCGCCTGTGTTTACGAAATATGGTGATTTACGTCCGCTTTTCAAGGTGAAGTCACCGAACAGCAATGCACCGCACTCAACCATGAATTCAAGAAACTGAATATTAGCCATTATACTCTTCTTCTTTTAGGCGGGCGGCAACCGTTATGGGGAATAGGTGTAACGTCTTTAATCATACGCACTTCGAGCCCTGCTGTTTGTAACGCACGAATAGCCGCTTCACGACCGGAGCCGGGACCTTTTACGTATACCTCTACTGTTTTTAAGCCGTGTTCCATCGCCGCTTTTGCCGCTGTTTCCGCTGCGGAGGAGGCTGCGAAGGGTGTGGATTTCCTTGAACCGCGGAAACCCAATCCGCCGGCAGAAGCCCATGAAAGAGCGTTGCCCTGCAAATCGGTAATGGTAACAATTGTGTTATTAAATGTCGATTGGATATGTGCAGAGCCGTTCTCGATGTTTTTACGTTCACGCCTTCTGCGAATGACGGGTTTCTTTCCGCCTTTTTTAGCTACAGCCATTTAAGCTATCCCTCCATATACTGTTATAACCCCCCCGCATAGCGGGCATACGAGCCGAGGTTCTCGGCTATTTCTTCTTGTTGGCGATTGTCTTACGGGGACCTTTACGGGTACGTGCATTAGTCTTAGTCCTTTGCCCGCGTACAGGTAAGCCCTTACGGTGGCGTTGACCCCGGTAACAGTTGATTTCCACTAACCGTTTTATGTTAAGTGCGGTTTCACGGCGAAGGTCGCCCTCCACCAAATAACCCGCCGCATCAATGACCTCACGGATTTTAGCTTCCTCTGCATCGGTTAGGTTTTTCACCCGTGTGTCGGGATTTACACCTGCCGCCGTCAAAATATCGTTTGAAGTTTTCCTGCCAATACCGAAAACGTATGTCAATCCTATTTCAATTCGTTTTTCTTTCGGTAAATCTACACCGGCAATTCTCGCCATGTTTTAATTCCTCCATGTTAATAATTAATAGTTATTAATGAATAATTAATAATGGTTGTGTCGCTGTGCGACTTTTTTTGAATATTTCATTATTCCCTATTCATTATTCATTATTAATTGTTTTATCCTTGAGTTTGTTTGTGTTTAGGTTCTTTACAAATAACCATAACTTTTCCGTGGCGTTTAATGATTTTACATTTGTCGCACATCGGCTTTACTGACGGTTTAACTTTCATTATTCTATCCTCCTGTTTCGGAACGCCCGGGTGTGCGTCCCCTACATTATTTAGCCCTCCAAGTAATTCTTCCTTTTGTTAAATCGTAGGGTGACATTTCGACTGTGACCTTGTCGCCCGGAAGTATACGAATAAAATTCATCCTCAGCTTTCCGCTGACGTGGGCGAGTATTTTATGTCCGTTTGATAATTCGACTTTAAACATCGCATTGGGTAGTGCTTCAAGTATTATACCCTCTACCTCGATTGCATCTTCTTTAGCCAAGCGGTTCACTCCTCCCCGTTCGTATCTGCGTCAGCGAAGTTATACTCCCACAACGCTTTTCTTAACTGTTTATCTGTAAGATACTCAAGTGTGATTGCCTTTCGAGTAACCTCAACATGCTTTATATTTTTCTTTTTGGGTTTTTCTAATTTTCTGCGGCGTCCGTCCGCTATATATACCCAACCCGGCTCTAACCTTACTGCCGCATACCATGAACCTTTGTCGTGACCTGCTGTGCTTTTTACAAGTGTGAATTGTGTTAACATAGTTTTGTCATAATCAGCGGTTCTCCTGCAGTAATCAGCACCGTATGCTCGAAATGTGCACATAGTCCGCCGTTTGCTTCAACCACTGTCCAATCATCTGAAAGGATGTGGGTTTTGTCGGTGGTTTCCGTTACCATTGGCTCAATCGCAATTGTCATTCCCGCCGTAAGTCTTGGACCTCTGCCTGTTTTTCCGCTGTTTGGTACGTTAGGGTCTTCATGCAGCTCCTTGCCTATACCATGTCCGAAATAATCTGTTGGCACAAAATAACCCCTGCTGACGATATGAGTTTGGATTGCATTAGATATATCGCCCACTCTGTTACCGGGGATTGCTTTTTTTATCCCCTCGTAAAGGCTTTGCTCGGTTGCTTCCAATAACCTTTGGGCATTTTCCGGGATTGCGTCAAACCCGCCGACTGCGAAGGTTCTTGTGTTGTCGCCGTGGAAACCGCTTTTGAATGCACCCACGTCTATAGAAACTATATCGCCGCTTTTAAGGATTCTGCGTTTTGCGGGGATTCCGTGAATTAACTCGTCGTTAATCGAGAAGCAGGCGTTTCCGGGAAACCCGTATAACCCTTTGAACGATGGTCTTGCCCCTCTGCTTTTGATGAACTCGCCTAAAGCCTTGTCGATTTCCCATGTGCTTATTCCGGGGCGGATTATACTTCCGGCGAACTCCAACGCCCTTGCACTGATTTCGCACGACTTCATCATCAGCGAAATTTCTTTGGGGGATTTTATACTTATAGCCATTTAATCGGCGATTGAGAGTGCTTTAAATACAAGTGCAACAGTGTCGCTGATTTCTTCCTGACCCTCGACGGTAACTAATTTGCCTCGCTCAGTATAGAAGCCTTTCAGCGGTGCGGTTTTCTCGTGGTAGGTTTTGAGCCTTGACAGAACGGTTTCGGGTTTGTCGTCTATTCTCTGCCCTGCGACTCCTTCACAAGCATCACACACGCCCTCTACCTTTGTAGGCTTGTACTCCATATGGTAGGAAGCTCCGCAACCCTCACAAACACGCCTGCCGCCCATTCTTGCACAGATTTTATCATCATCAACATGGATTTCTAAAACCTTGTCAATACGCACTCCCATGCTTTCTAACGCTTGTGCTTGTTCGACTGTTCTGGGAAACCCGTCAAGGATATAACCGTTTTTGGCATCGTCTTCAGCTATTCTGTCTTTAAGAATACCTATAACTACTTCATCGGGGACTAAGTCGCCCCTGTCCATATATTCTTTTGCGGACAGACCTGCCGCAGTGCCGTTTTTAACCGCTTCCCTTAACATGTTTCCTGTGGAAACTGCGGGAATGTTCAATTTCTTGCAGATTACCTCTGCTTGTGTGCCTTTTCCCGAACCGGGAGCCCCTAATAGTATCAAGTTCATATTATACACCCCAATACTCGACAAGAATGTCGAAATTAATAATTAATAGTTAATAATTAATAATGTTTGTGTCGCTTTGCGACGGTTTTGCTTTTTTCATTATTCATTGTTCATTATTAATTATTACTTATTCTAAGAAACCCTTGTGGTGACGCATCATCATCTGGCTTTCTAAGGTTCTCATGGTTTCGAGTGCAACACCGACTACGATTAATACAGTTGTTCCGCCGAGTGAAAGCCCTTGAATCCTTGTTCCGAATAAATCGGTTATATTGGAGAACGCAATCGGGAATATGGCAACCAAGCCTAAGAATATTG
Source organism: Oscillospiraceae bacterium (assembly GCA_009784825.1). Lineage (GTDB taxonomy): Bacteria > Bacillota > Clostridia > Oscillospirales > Ruminococcaceae > Ruminiclostridium_E. Next base: position 34,990 of record WQXO01000005.1, on the reverse strand, counting down.
CACCGATAAACGTGATTTTTGAAAGTGAGTTGTGGATAAAGTCCGAGGTGGGTTTGCCGGGACGATAACCGGGGATTGCACCATTGTTTTTCTTCAGATTGTTGGCGATTTCGACGGGGTTATACTGGATTGCCACGTAGAAATAGTTGAACCCCATAATCAAGAAGAAATATAACACTGCGTAGACCCAGTGGGTTTGGTTAAATACTCTTAAGAAGTCACCCCAGAACCCTTCGGTTCTCTGGTCTACTCCGAAGAAAAACAACACGGTTTGCGGTAAGCTCATAATCGACATTGCGAAGATAATCGGCATTACGCCCGACATTGCCACTTTAATGGGGATGTGTGAGCTTTGCCCGCCGTACATTTTCCGCCCCACCTGACGCTTAGCGTATTGAATAGGGATACGGCGTTCTGAGTTGGTCATAAGGACAACGAACCCAATCATTGCAATATATATCAAAAGAATTACCGGCACGAATACGATATATTGCCCGCCCTCAACCGTCATTTGTCTGACAAGACCGATTATTTCTTCCGGGACTCTCGAAATAATACCTGCGAACAGAACCATTGAAATTCCGTTGCCTATACCCTTGTCGCTGATTTGTTCACCAAGCCATATAATCAAGGACGCACCCGCTGTGAAACATCCGATAATGGTAATCATCGCTAAGAAACCGGAAAGTCCCGAGCTGTATGTCACTGCTCCTACGTTTTGAAGACCTACATAGAATGCTGACGCTTGGAATATACCTATGCCGAGTGCAAGTGCTTTAACGATTTTGTTGATTTTCTTTTGCCCCTCCTCACCCTCTTTAGAAAGGCGTTCGAGTGCGGGGATTGCCACTGTTAACAATTGTGTGATAATTGAGGCGTTGATATAAGGTGTAATAGACATCGCAAACAATGTCCCCTTACCGAGGGCACCGCCGGTGATGTTGTTCATCATATCAACCAACGACCCGTCACCTCCGCCACCGAGCATATTCATAATTGCGTTCGGCTCAAGGAAAGGCACGAATATTTGAGAACCCAGACGGAAAATTAGAATAATAAACATCGTAAAAAGCATTTTTTTGCGAAGCTCATGAATTTTCCATGCGTTGAAAAAAATTGCAAACATTATTATACCTCAAGTTATTCTGCTTTTTTGGCTTGTGCTTCTTTTGCTCTTGCGTTGTTGGGCAGGAACTTAGGTTTTTCGGGCAGTTCTACTGCTTTTCCGCCTGCAGCTTCAATTTTCGATTTTGCTGTTTCGGAGAATTTCGTCACGGTAATCTCGAATTTTTTGGAAAGCTCGCCTGTTCCGAGGATTTTTACACCGTCAAGTGTTTTCTTGATTAAACCGGAAGCAACAATTGCCGCTTCATCAATAACAGCACCATCGTCGAAACGTGTTTCCAAATCACGAACATTTACTATTGCGTATACAGTTTTGAATTCGTAGTTATTAAACCCTCTCTTAGGCATACGACGTGCCAATGAGGTTTGTCCGCCCTCGAAGCCCGGACGTACACCGCCACCGGAACGAGCCCACTGCCCTTTATGACCCTTGCCCGCAGTTTTACCCCAACCGGAACCGTGACCTCTGCCTATACGCTTGGTTTCTCTGTTTGAACCCTTTGCGGGAGATAATTCGTGTAATTTCATAATTAAGCCTCCGAAACTTCTACAAGGTAGGAGATTTCTTTAATTTTGCCTGTGGTTGCCACGTTATCGGGTTGAGTAACCTCATCGCCGATTCTTTTAAGCCCTAACGACTTTGCGGTGGCAATATGCGAATCCTTACGTCCTATTAAGGATTTTACAAGTTTGATTTTTTTCATTGTTGTTCTCCCTAATTAACAGTCATAATCTGCTTAACGGTTTTCCCTCTCAGTGCCGCAACCTCGTCCGCATTCCTCATAGCTAATAAGCCTTGAAGTGTTGCTCTGACGACGTTACAGGGGTTATTGGAACGTAGCGACTTTGTTCTGATGTTCTTTATTCCTGCCGCCTCAACAACCGCACGAACAGGCCCGCCTGCGATAACGCCGGTACCCTCGGGAGCGGGTTTCAACAGAACTGCACCTGCACCGTATTTCCCGACCATTTCATGGGGGACGGTTGTGCCTTTCAATGAAATCTGCACAAGGTTTTTCTTGGCGTCTTCTATTCCTTTACGGATAGCGTCAGGGACTTCGTTGGATTTACCCATGCCCATGCCGACAACGCCGTTCCCGTCGCCTACCACCACTAATGCGGATATTTTCATAATACGTCCGCCTTTAACGGTTTTGGAAACTCTTTTGATATTTACCACCTTTTCGGTGAGTTTGAAATCGTTTGCATTCAATAACGCCATAAACTTTCTCCCTTTAAATAATTAACTCATTATTAATTATTAATTATTAATTATTAATTAGAACTTTAGTCCGCCTTCACGGGCACCATCAGCTAACGCTTCTATTCTTCCGTGATATACATAACCCGAACGGTCAAACACGACTTCTGTTATACCGGCTTTTTTCGCTTTTTCTGCAAGGCTTAAGCCGATTTTCTTTGCCGCTTCCACGTTGCCGCCGAAATCCTTGAACGCTTTTTCGGTGGTGGAGGAAGCACATATAGTAACACCCTTGTCGTCGTCGATTAACTGTGCATATATGTGTTGAGCTGAACGGAACACGTTCAATCTCGGACGGTCTGCCGTTCCGCTGATTTTGCCCCTCACACGTTTATGTCTGCGAATTCTGCTCGCATTTTTATTAATTTGTTTAATCATAATAATGCCCCTTTTCGGATTTATCAATCCGCCGCAAGCGGCGGCATACGAGTCGAGGTTCTCGACTATTTTTTGCCTTTGCCGGCTTTACCCTCTTTACGGATAATCACTTCGTCTGTGTATTTCACGCCCTTGCCCTTGTAGGGTTCGGGAGGACGGATTTTCCTGATTTCTGCCGCAAACTGCCCGACTTTCTGCTTATCTATTCCGTGAATGATAATCTTGTTGGGACCGGGAGCTTCAATTGATATATCATCGTTATCCGAAACAACTACCGGATGGGAGAAACCCAATGTCAAATGCAGGTCTGCTCCTGTTTTCTGGCAACGATAACCTACGCCGTTGATTTCAAGCTCTTTCTTAAAACCTTCACTCACACCGACTACCATGTTACTCAGAAGCGTCCTTGACAATCCGTGGAGCGAACGTGCCTCTTTCGTTTGGGTTTTTGGTGTAACCGTCAGCACGCTGTTATCTAAAACAATGTTCATCGACGGTTGGAATTCTCTTGTTAAAGTACCTTTCGGTCCTTTTACGGTTATCGAATAACCGTCTATCTTTACGTCTACGCCTGCCGGAACAGGTATAGGCATTTTACCGATTCTGCTCATTCTCCCTACCTCCCCCTTACCACACAAAGGCGAGGATTTCGCCGCCGACTTGCTCAGCTCTCGCTTTTTTATCTGTCATAATCCCTTTAGAGGTTGACACGATAGCGATACCTAAGCCTTTCATGACCTTCGGCATTTCCCTCGAATTTGAATAGATTCTTAAACCGGGCTTACTAACTCTGCGTAAACCGGTTATGACCTGCCCCTTATTTTCGGTATAACGCAGGGTAATCCTAATTACGCCCTGTTTGTTATCCTCAATAATTCTGAAGCTTTTTATATACCCCTCGTCCTGTAGAATTTGAGCGATTTGCTTTTTCATACCGGAATAAGGGACGTCGACGGTTTGGTGCTTTGCCGAATCGGCATTACGTATTCTCGTCAGCATATCCGCAATGGTATCTGTTACTTGCATTGTGCTTCCTCCTGCTTAAAATGTTGCGTTTTTGGCGGTACGATGTGGGCATCGCACCCTACAAATCCTCTTACCACGAGGATTTCTTGACACCGGGGATGTGCCCTTTATATGCTAATTCTCTAAAGCAAATTCTGCAAACTCCGAATTTACGCAGATAGGCATGCGGTCTCCCGCACAGCTTACATCTGTTGTAGCCTCGGGTGGAAAACTTCGGTGTTCTTTTCTGTTTTGCAACCATTGATTTCTTTGCCATCTTAAGAATCTCCTAACTTTGCGAACGGTGCTCCCATTAAGGAAAGCAGTTCTCTTGCTTCTTCATCGGTTTTTGCCGTGGTAACAAAGTTTATATCCATTCCCCGAATAGTATCAATCTTGTCATACTCGATTTCCGGGAAAATCAACTGCTCTTTAATTCCTACGGAATAGTTTCCTCTACCGTCAAAGCTGTTCGGGTTAATCCCGCGGAAGTCTCTTACACGGGGTAATGCCACGTTAAACAGCCTGTCAAGGAATTCGTACATCACCGTGTCACGCAGGGTAAGCTTTACGCCGATTATGTTCCCCTCACGAAGTTTGAAGTTGGCCACCGACATCCTCGCTTTACAGGCGACCGGCTTTTGTCCGGTAATTTTCATTAAATCGCCCATAATTGCGTCAATTACCTTAGGATTGTCTTTAGCTTCACCGCAACCGACGTTGATGGTGATTTTCGAGATTTTCGGAACCTCCATCACGCTTTTATAGCCGAATTTCTTGTATAAAGCGGGAGTTACGGTTTCCCTGTAATAGGTTTTCATTCTTGCCATGATAATTTCTCCTTAATTTACGGACGCAGGGTTTACATTCGGCGTTTCTTGTTCGCCACGCCCTACACCCCTACGACTCCGCAACTTAGATAGTAGCACCGCACTTTTTGCAAACACGGATTTTTTCTTTTTTATCGCCTTTTTCTTTAAATGAGCTGCCCACTCTTGTCGGTTTGTCGCATTTGGGGCAGACCACCTGAACCTTGCAAGCGTAAATCGGAGCTTCTGCTTCGATAATTCCGCCGGGTTGTCCCATTTTTCTGGGTTTAACGTGTTTTTTAACCTTGTTAATGCCCTCTACGATTACCTTACCCTCTTTCGGTGCAACCTCAAGAACCTTACCTGTTCTGCGGGTGCCGGGCTTGGTATATTTATCCTTGTATTTACCTGTTAAAAGAACGACGGTGTCGCCTTTTTTTACATGAACTTCATTCATTTTACAGCACCTCCGGAGCTAAGGAAAGAATTTTAATATATTCTTTCTCACGCAATTCTCTCGCCACGGGACCAAAGATACGTGTCCCTCTCGGGTTTTTGTCTTCTTTAATAATAACTGCGGCATTTTCGTCAAACCGGATATATGTCCCGTCTGCTCTGCGGACACCTGTTGCACTGCGGACGATTACACACCTTACAACATCACCCTTTTTGACAGTTCCGCCGGGGTTCGCTTTTTTCACACTTGCGACGATTACGTCACCTATGTTAGCGTATTTTCTGCGTGTTCCGCCTAACACTCTGATGCACATAATTTCCTTTGCACCGGTATTGTCGGCGATTTTTAAACGCGATTGCATTTGAATCATGGTATTTCTCCTTAATTAATAATTAATAATTAAAAATGAATAATGATTGTGTCGCTTTGCGACGGTTTTAAATATAACCGCAATTATTAATTATTAATTATTCATTATTAATTATTTTGCACGTTCGAGGACTTTTACTAAACGCCATCTTTTTTCTTTAGAAAGCGGGCGGGTTTCCATAATTTCGACTTTGTCGCCGACATTACAGGTGTTTTCTTCATCGTGTGCTTTAAATTTAATAGTACGTTTCACGATTTTTTTGTATAACGGGTGGCGGACGTTGTCTTGAATGGCAACCACGACGGTTTTGTCCATCTTGTTGCTGACAACCTTGCCTATTCTTGTTTTTCTCAGATTTCTCGCAACTGTTTCACTCATCTTAGTTTACTGCCCCCTCTGCCGCTAATTTAATTTCACGTTCACGCTGGATAGTTTTGATAACGGCAATTTGCTTTTTAACTGTTTTTATTCTTGTGGGATTGTCAAGCTGGTTGACCGCAAGCTGAAAACGAAGGTTAAAAAGTTCTTGTTTCAAATCAGAAACTTTTTTTTCTAATTCTAATTCAGAAAGCTCTCTGAACTCTTTTGCTACTTTCATTATTGCTCAACCCCCTTTTCCCTTACAACGAATTTGCATTTAATGGGAAGTTTGTGCATGGCAAGACGCATAGCCTCTCTCGCTGTTTCCTCGGGAACGCCTGCAATTTCAAACATAATTCTGCCCGGTTTTACAACCGCCACCCAATATTCGGGTGAACCTTTACCTGAACCCATGCGTGTTTCTGCGGGTTTTTCGGTAACGGGCTTATGCGGGAAAATTTTAATCCACACCTGACCGCCACGCTTGATGTAACGTGTCATTGCGATACGAGCGGCTTCGATTTGGTTTGACGTAATCCACGCCGGTTCCATTGCCTGCAACCCGAATTCGCCGTTACTTACGGTATTACCGCGTAACGCTTTGCCTTTCATTCTGCCTCGTTGCTGGCGTCTGTATTTAACTCTCTTAGGAATGAGCATTTTTTATTCCTCCTTCGGTGCCTCGGCTTTCGGTGCTGCTTCGGCTTTTGGTGCTGCCTCTACAGCGGGTTGAGGTCTCGGTGTGGTGTTTCTGTAACCTCCTTGAGGTTTAGGCCCTGTTGGTGCGTTCTGTCCGAACCTGTCGCCGCCCTGTCTGTTTCTGTCACCCGAACCTTGCGGTCTTCCTTCGTATGGTGCTCCGCCTCTTTGTTTGTCACGGCGTTCGCCCTTGAAGTCTGAGTTTCTGTTGTCACGGGGTTTTCTTGCGGGACGTTCGATTGCTTTACGTTTTGCACCTGCTTCGCCCTTGAGAACTTCACCTTTGTATATCCATACTTTTACGCCGATAATTCCGTATGTCGTCATGGCTTCTGCTGTTCCGTAATCAATATCAGCTCTAAGCGTATGCAGTGGGATTGTACCCTCGTGGTAGCTTTCCGAACGTGCGATTTCTGCACCGCCCAATCTTCCTGCAACCATTGTTTTTATTCCGTGGGCACCTGCGTCCATTGTACGCTTAATCACTGTTTTCATGGCACGGCGGAACGCTGTACGCATTTCAAGCTGTCTTGCTATATCCTCTGCAACTAATTGTGCGGTGAGGTCAATGTCTTTGTTTTCGACGATATTGAGATTAACCGGCTTGCCGCCTGTAATTTTTTCAATATCGCTGCGGATTTTCTCGATTTCCGTGCCTTTTGACCCGATTAATAAACCCGGTCTTGCGGTGTGAACGAAAATCTTTATCTTGGTTGCATCACGCTCGATTTCCACATTTGAAATACCCGGTCTCATAGGAATGGGGGATTTGTCTGTGGCGTAGGTTTTTGTTAAAAGATACTTGCGGATGTTATAATCCTCCACCAATGTATCCCCGAAATTCTTCTTGCTTGCGAACCAGCGAGAATCCCAGTCTTTAATAATTCCTACTCTAAGTCCGTGCGGATTAACTTTTTGTCCCATTATATAATCTCCTTATTCGGCTTGTTTTAAAACAAGAACAACATTTGACGTTCTCTTGAGGATTCTGTGTGCACGCCCGTGGTCTTTGGGTCTGATTCTCTTCAATGTAACTCCCGGCCCTACATGACATTCGGAAATAAAGCACTCGGAAACGTCCATATCGTGGTTGTTTTCTGCGTTTGCCATAGCCGAATTAAGCAGTTTCAGCAAGGGTTCGCTCGCTGATTTAGGGGTGTGCTTTAAAATAGCAACGGCTTCATTACACTTTTTATTTCTGATTAAATCCAAAACGATTTTCACTTTTCTGGGTGAAATGCGAACGAATTTAAGCTCTGCTCTTGCTTCCATAGTAACCTCCGGTTAATTAATAATTAATAGTTATTAATGAATAATTTTGGTGTCTGCTCCGCAGATTTATTTGTTTATTCAAATTGTTGCGAAGCAACACAACCATTGTTAATTATTAATTGTTCATTATTCATTATTTCTTGCTGGTTTTGCTTCCGGCGTGACCTCTGTAGGTTCTTGTCGGGGCAAACTCGCCTAACTTATGTCCCACCATGTCCTCGGTAACGTATACCGGAACGTGTTTTCTCCCGTCATGGACGGCAAAAGTGTGACCGATGAAATCCGGGAAAATTGTACTCGCTCTGCTCCATGTTTTGAGAACTTTCTTTTCGCCGGCTTTGTTCATGGCTGTTACACGTTTCATCAACGCTTCCTGAACGAACGGTCCCTTTTTTACGCTTCTGCTCATATATAAACCTCCGGTTTTAATTAATAATTAATAGTTAATAATGAATAATGTTGGTGTCTGCTTCGCAGACGATTATATAATTTTCAACCATTGTTAATTATTAATTATACATTATTAATTATTTTTGTCCTCTGCGTTTTACGATGAACTTGTTAGATGCTTTTTTGGTTTTGCGGGTTTTGTAACCTAATGCGGGTTTTCCCCAAGGTGTTACAGGCCCTGCTCTGCCTATGGGTGAACGCCCTTCACCGCCTCCGTGCGGGTGGTCACACGGGTTCATAACAGAACCGCGAACCGTTGGTTTTTTACCCATGTGGCGGACTCTTCCGGCTTTACCTAAGTTTACGTTACCGTGGTCGGGGTTCGACACACTGCCGATTGTCGCCATACATTTTGCGGATACGTTACGCAGCTCGCCACTCGGTAATCTCAATAACGCCATGTTGTTTTCTTTCGCCATCAACTGTGCCGAGTTACCTGCACTTCTGACAAGCTGACCGCCTTTTCCGGGGTAAAGCTCGACGTTGTGGACAACTGTACCTAACGGCATATCCTTGAGGCACATAGCGTTGCCGGGTTTAATATCCGAGCCTGCTCCCGCTCTTATGGTGTCGCCGACTTTCAGGCTTTCCGGAGCGAGGATATAACGCTTTTCGCCGTCTTCATATTGAACTAAAGCGATGAACGCTGTTCTGTTGGGGTCGTATTCCAATGTCATAACTTCGGCGTTCATATCCAATTTATTACGCTTGAAGTCGATAATCCTGTATTTCCTTCTGTTGCCGCCGCCTTTATGTCTTACGGTGATTTCACCGCCTGCCGAACGCCCCGAATATTTTTTTATGGGGGTCAGCAACGACTTTTCGGGAGCAACCTTGGAAAGTCCGCTGTAATCAACGACAGACATTCCTCTGCGACCCGGTGTTGTCGGTTTATAAAACTTAATAGCCATTTTTCCTCCAATTAATAATTAATAATTAATAATTAATAGTTTTTGTGTCTGCTTCGCAGATTTTTTTGAATATACTCATTATTCACTATTCATTATTCATTATTAATTGTCTATACCATTCCCTCGAAGAATTCTATCGGTTTGGAATCCTTAGTAACTGTTACGATTGCTTTTTTCCAGCTTGGTGTGTAGCCTTTGTTGCGACCCTGTCTTCTCAATTTGCCTCTCACGTTCATGGTGTTGACTTTCTCAACCTTTACGCCGTTAAACAAGGCTTCCACTGCTTTTTTGATTTCGATTTTATTGGCTTCTTTAGCTACTTTAAAGGTGTATTTGCTTTCTACAAGGTTGTCCGTGCTTTTCTCGGTGATAACCGGACTGATGACTATATCTTGTGGTACAAACTGCATTATGCGTACACCTCCTCAATTTTTGCGACTGCATCTTTTACAACAATCAGCTTGTCGTGGTTGAGAATATCGTATACACAAAGGGTGTTTACTTGTGTAGTTGTGATTCCCGGGATGTTCGCCGCACTCTTGATAATCATTTTGTCTACGCTGTCAAGGACGATTAATGCTTTTCTGTCGATGTTGAGGGCTTTTAACACTTCAACCATTTTCTGGGTTTTAAACTCGTCCATTTTCAATCCGTCAAGAACCATCATTTCTTTTTCTGCGACTTTTGAGGAAAGTGCGGATTTCATCGCAATTCTCTTGACTTTTTTATTAAGCGAATAACTGTAATCTCTTGGTTTGGGACCTAACGCCACTCCGCCGTGTCTCCATTGCGGGCTTCTCGTTGAACCCTGCCGTGCGTGTCCTGTTCCTTTTTGACGCCACGGTTTTTTACCGCCGCCGCTAACCTCTGTCCTTGTAAGTGTGGACTGTGTTCCTTGGCGTTGATTAGCCAAGTAATTCACCACGGCTGCGTGCATAATTTTCTCGTTCGGTTGAATTCCGAAAACTTCATCATTAAGCGTGAGGGTGGAAGTTTCGTTTCCCGACATATCATAAACTTTTACGTCTGCCATTTTTGATTTCCTCCCTTTCCTTTACGCTTTAATCGCATCTGTGATACATACTACGCCGCCTTTTGGCCCGGGAACTGCTCCCTTAATGGCGATTAAGTTGTTATCCGAGTCAACCTTAACTACTGTAAGGTTCTGCACTGTTATACTTTCGGCACCCATGTGACCGGGCATTTTCTTGCCCTTGAAAATCCTTGATGGGCTTGAACACGCTCCCATTGAACCTGCGTGTCTGTGTGTGGGACCCGAACCGTGGGTTTCCTTAATTCTGCTTACGCCGTGACGTTTAACCGCACCTTGGAAGCCTTTACCCTTGCTGACACCGTGAACATCGATTACATCACCGACCTCAAACACGTCTGCTTTCATTATATCGCCCACGTTCATTTCGGAGGTGTTTGCAAAACGGAATTCTCTTAATGTTCTTTTAAAAGGAATATCGTTCTTTTTGAAATGACCTTGTTTTGGTTTGTTCACACCCTTCGGTGAAATGTCGCCAAAACCCAATTGAACTGCTTCATAACCGTCGTTATCGTCTGTCTTTTTCTGGACTATCACGCACGGACCCGCTTCTAATACTGTTACGGGGATTACTTTTCCCGCTTCATCGAAAATCTGCGTCATGCCGATTTTCTTCCCGATTAACCCTTTTTTCATTTTCTTATCTCCCAATCATTGGTTGACATTTAAGCCAACATAATTTATCTAAGCCTTAGCTTAAAATTCCATCGAGATTTCGACGCCTGCCGGTAATTCCAACCCTTGTAATGCTTCTACTGTTTTATTTGTCGGGCGGATAACGTCGATTAACCGCTTGTGCGTTCTAAGCTCGAACTGCTCGCGGCTGTCTTTATATTTATGAACCGCACGTAAAATAGTGATGGTTTCTTTATTGGTAGGCAACGGGATAGGCCCTGCCACACGTGAACCGCTTCGCTTTGCAGTTTCGACGATTTTCGCCGCCGCACTGTCAACTAAGCTGTGCTCGTATCCTTTAATTTTAATTCTCACTTTTTCTTTTACTGCCATTGTTAAGCTCCTTATTTTACACGTCGCCGTGCGTTTCATAACTTGTTGCATAAACCCGCTTTTTGAGGGAACGCAAATCGAATTATAACACAAACAAAAAACAAATGCAACACTTTTTTTAATATTCTTTCCAAAAAATGCGTAGAAAATATATATTATTCTTAACTGATTAATTGGTAATTATGCACAAATCGCTATTTTTTCGTCTTTTTTACAATTAGATATACCGCTCCGCCCACTGCGACAAATAAACCTAATCCACCCAAGTAATACGCCCATGTGTTACCGGGGTTCTCGTTTGCGGGGGTTATGATGTCTGTGGGGGGGTCACCGCCGATTAACACTATTCCGGTGTCTGCCGCTTCGGTTTCGGCAGTTTCTTCTGTTTCATTAGCTAAAGCCGCCTCTGCTTCTTTCCTTTCAATCGGGAAGGTTCTCACATCTGCGAAGTCCTCTAATTTCCCCAATTCAACATCGGTGAACTCGATATGCAGGAACATATCGTCTAAATCCTTGTTGCCGATTTGGAAGCCGATTGTCCCCATGAAGTTTTTGTCGTCGTGATAATTCTCAGCTATGTCTAATACAAAGGTGTATTCCTTGCCGAAAACCATTTCGCCGTTGTCGATTTTGTTTTGGGCGAAGTATTCCTCCCACGTCCACTTGTCAATATTATCTACCACATCATCGCTGTTGGGCTGTTGCAAATAAAACGTCACCCAAACCTCGTCGGGGTCTGCATCACCAACTGTGTCGGTTATAATGAATGAGATTTTCATACCGTCAATGTCGTTCCAGTATTCCATTGAGCGGTATTCAAGCGGGATTTCGGTTAAACCTTGTCTGTGGGTGAGAATTCTGCCGCTTTCCGGAACACGGAACTCACCGTCGGTTGCTACGAATTGACCTATGTCAATTCCTTTGAAGTCCTCTGCATTAACCGTAACCGCCATTGAACACAGCATAGCCGTTGCCAATATAAACATCGAAATTTTCTTAAACATAATAAAAATCCCCTTTATTTGAAATAGTAAGATACATTATATAATATGTGGCAGAAAAAATCAACCCCTGTTTTTAAACAAGGGTTGACAAATGTAATACAATGTGTTATAATAGTGCAAAGGGAGGTGGCTTTTATGATTTCGCAGGTTGCTAAATGGGGCAACAGTCAAGGAATTCGATTAGAAAAACGAGCTATGCAAAGTTTGGGTTTATGTATCGGGGACACGGTAGAGATTACTAAAAACGGTGATGATATTGTTATAAAACCGACACACGGCATTGACTGGTATCTTCAAGATTATGAAAGGTTTGAAAAAGACGAGGGTTGGGAGCATATCGAACCGACAGGACGAGAGGTGTGGTAAAAGCATGGTTAATCAGGGAGATATAATATCTGTAAATTTTGCACCCACAAAAGGGCGGGAACAAACCGGAGAACGTCCTGCTCTTGTAATCAGTAATACAAAATATAACCAAAAAAGCGGTTTTGTGCTGGCTTGCCCGATAACAAGCACAATCAGACCAATGAATATTCGAGTCATGCTCGACGAGCGAACCCAAACACAGGGAGATGTCCTTTGTGAACAGGTTCGTATAATCGATTTGCGGGAACGCCCTCACCGTGTGATTGAATCTCTGCCGGCGGACAAGCTCCAAGAGGTTTATAAAGTTGTAAACGCTTTGATTATTCTGATGTAGTATTTAATAATAAAATCAACCCCTGTTTTTAAACAAGGGTTGATTTTTATTATGCCTGTTCTATTTTTATGATTTTATACCTGCCATCCTCTATTATAAAGGTATAGTCGATTTTGACCATTTCGTCAAGCCTGTCGGGGTAGACAAAGTATTCGTTATTGTTTAAATTGTCCTCGTCGACAAATACATAACCGACGGGGTTGTTGTATTCAAAATTAAGATTCCTGAAATACGGATAAGCGGAAAAATCCGAGGTATCAGTTGCAAAAACTCCCGTGGCATAGGTCATTGTAATGGTTCCGTCGTCGTTAATTCTGCGGTCGGTTAGAATCAATACCGTTCGGTTGTAAACACCGCCAATCCATACTTGGCAGTATTCATCGTTGTCGCCGATAACCTTGCCTCCGTAATGCGGGTCTAAAGTGATGCCTACAGCGTCCTTTGAAATAATACTGTTAAATGCCTTTTCCATACCGGATATTCTTATTGTATCGCTATAATTCTCATAATATTGCATGTGTTCTTCGGGAATCAACCCCGCCTCAAACATTTCCTCAGCAGTAAGCCAGTCCTCATCGTTTAAGAGCCTTATTAACAAGAACCAGCTAAATTTGACATTGTCCGGGTCTGTAAGAACTTCGTACTCGACGTACCCAAACAAGCTGTGTAAATCTTTCACGATTTGAAGCATTTCTTGTTCAGCAGTGGTTAAGTCGTCAGGGATAACGGGGATTCCCCCCTCTAACGGGAAGCCCGACGGGTCGAACGGCACATGCTTGACATATTGGCTGTATATATTAACCGACGTGACTTTATCTAAATCTATCGGGTCTTTGAATATGAAATAGTCCTGTCTTAATCCGTTTTCGAGCCTGTAGTAATATATCCCCATATAATCTATAAAGGTATAACGCTCGTTCGGTTCGTATTTCCATATAGTATAGATTTCTCCGTCATTTGTTGTGATTTCAAGCAAATACGGATTATGTGTACCTAATACATATAAATTGTCCCAATCTGTGTCGTTTGTTATTCTGTAATCCACTTTTATGCCTAACGAAGACATGGTTATGCTTGAGATTATAAGCTGTTCGTCTTCTAATATGAACGGGTCAGCTCTCATAGTCATCTCCGGGCAGGGAGGGAATTCAGCTTTCACCTTAAACGTCACACCACCCCCGTCAAGTCTGATTGCGTCGCCGTCATGGCACCATATTTCGGTAAATTCAATGGTAAATTTTTCATAGTCATAATTGAGTAATCTCGGATTGTAGGTATACGCAAGTGTTTTAGCTTTACCGTTTTCATCGAATATCACATCTGATATGTGTTGGTAATCAGTCATCATGTAGTTTATGCGGGGAGCAGCTAAATAATAATGTTGTTCCTGTTCGTAATCGAAGCCGCTTGCTGTGAAACTTAACGCAAAATAATAGCTTCCGTAACCGTCTGTCATCATTGCCGTAAGCTCAATGTCAAGCCCGTCAAAATTATTTGAGATAATCTCGTATTCGGGGATTACCGCTATATCCCTTAACGCTTGAGCGTTTTCCATAAGTCCGTCGAACGCTTTCCATGCCGGCTCTGTGTGGACATGGATTACATCGGGGTTATCAGAAATATCGGGGTTATCGGTAATACCGGAATCATCCGGCGGTTGAAGCCACGATGTATTCATATAAACCAACACTGCACCCGCTATTATAACTGCCGCTACGCCTGCCGCCATAATCGGCGAGTTATAGAACCTGCGTTTCGCCGAGGCTTGCTCTGCTTTTTCAATTACCAAATCGGCAAACCGTATATCTGAGCCTTTCGGGGTTATATTTTCATACATTTTCTTGATACTGTCGTTCATAGGTCATCTCCTCCTTTACATAGGTTTTTTTCAACATATCTCTCGCACGGGCTAACCGTGTTGTTACGGCGGATTTTGATATTCCTGTAAGCTGTGATATGTCCCCTATGGTATAATCCTCATAATAATAAAGGTATACCGGTGTCCTGTAGTTCACGGGAAGCCGCATAACACAGTCGAACAGTTCCCGCTCTTGAACGTCGGAATAATACGGTGTGTTTTCCGGCGGCAGTTCTGCACGCTTTTTCCGCCATGAAGTTCTCAGCAAGTCCTTAGAAGCGTTAATCGTCACACGGATAAGCCATGCTTTTTTATGCTCTTCGTTCTTGAATTGTTTGTTTGATTTAAACAGCTTCAAAAAAACCTCCTGCGATATGTCTTCCGAGTCCTCGTAGCTTCCGGTGTATCCATAGGCTATTCGGAAAATCGCAGGACGGTAGGTTTCTACAGCTTGAATTAATTCATCTCTGTCCACAGTGTTTTCGCCCCTTTCTGTGTGGTTTATGAAAGCCTTCTGAACATAACACGTCACAGAAGGCATAAATGTCACATATGGGTAAAAGAAATTTTATTATTCTGCAATGATAATCTTATATTCCTCGTTTTTCTGCTCTTCGGTAAGCGGCGGGTGCTCTAATATATACTGTAACACCAACGCATAGGTTCCGGGAGCCCAGTGACACCCCATTCCCACAGGAGGAGTGTCGCCGCATAATTCCGGCTTTAACCCGCCGTTATCCTCACGAAGTACGGCGGCACTGTCAATAAACGCAATTCCAAATCGGTTTGCCAACATAATAAGCTCGTTATTGTATTCCATAATCATGGCGTTACGGTCAGGAGCGGGCTGGGCAGTTTCTAAATACGGGGAAATTGACAGAATTATAATTTCTACATCGGGGTTCTTTTCGATAATTCTGCTCAAAAGCAGGGTATAATTCGCAACAAAGACTTCTTTTTGGGTGTACATGTCGTTCAGCCCTAATGAAATAAATACCCGTTGTACCCCGATTTCCCTGATAATATCCTCGGGGCGGATTTGCTCACCCTCATATAAAGGGTGGTAGCTGTTATTTGAAATTGGCTGTGCCGCATTATTAGCACTGTAGCTGGACACAGCGAAGATATAGGAATTGTTCAAGGGGGTATTGTCCACAAGAATAGTGCTTTTCCAGATATTAAAGCCGGTTATTATAGAATCGCCGATAAACATGCAGTTGTCGAAATAATCCACGCTTAACGGTTCTTGTGCTTTTGGGGTAATTAATACTTGCAATTCCTCAGGTCTTCCTATGGGGGGAGGGGGTACTGTGTATGTAACACCTGTGAACGGTAGTTCTATTGTTTCGTCTGTTTCGGCGGTGGTTGTTTCGGGAGGAGAATCTGTTTGGGATATTACGGTCGTGGTTTCCGGGATAGGTATGACTATGGTTTTTTCTGTAGCGGGTTGAGGATTGCTCACATCAACACACGCCGATAAAACCATAACCATTGTTAAAATCCCTGCACAGTATCGCTTCATATTCTTATCGCTCCATGCTCCCCTAATTCAAAGGCATACACCCAACATTCCTTTACCCGAACACCCGTCATCTCTTCAATCGCTTTCTTGTATATCGAAAGCTGCCCGCTGTATTCATTGACCAGTTTTTCTGCAGAGGTGTTGCGGTTGGTTTTATAATCCACTAAAACGATTTCACCGTTCTCATAAAAGAACATATCCGCTATTCCCTGAACAAACGGTTTTTCTTCTGCAAAAGCAACATCAACTCCTAAATCTCTTAATTCGATTTCGGTATATAACTTGTATTCCTTTTCGATTTTTTCGCTTTTTACGGCACGTTTACCTAAGTCTGAGGCGAAGAAGCTTTCTATGTGTTTGGGTGAAATTGCCTTGTATTCCGTCGGGGTGAAATATATTTCCATATCACACAATTGCTCGGTGTAGCCTCCGCTTGTAAAATTAATCAGCTCCATCGCTTTATGATAAGCGTCACCCCGCTTTTTCCCCGTTAAGCGTTTTTCGCCGTAGAATGACGGATTTCTCGGGAACACGGACGGTTCGTCGGCTTCGTCATAATGTGATTCTCTTTTTATTCCCGCTTGTGTTGCAGTAAATTTTCTCGGTATATCTGTGAGGACGCTCCTCGGATATTCTAAGGAGATGTTTTTCGCGATTGTTTCAGCTTCACCGGAGATGTCGATTTGCGGGGTGATGTGGGCATCACCCCCTACGGCATTAATTAGTTGTGGATTGTGCATTGTGCATTGTGCATTGTCAATTAATTGAGCGTAGCTGTTATCTTTGATTCCCCCGCTCTTGGCATAACCTGTGAATATTAATTTATATTCCGCTCTGGTTGCCGCAACATACAACTTGCGTTTTTCCTCCGATATGGTGTCAATACGGTTAAGGCGTTCGGTATAGTCCCAATGGAGCGTTTTAAAGCGGCACAGACTTGCCTCGTCAAAGCAATATGCCGATATTCCCGCTGTTTTTTCAAATTTGATTAACGGGGGTTTGGGAACACCTCTGAAGTTGAATTCCTGATTAATCCGCCCAACGAAGCACACGGGGAACTCTAACCCTTTCGCTGAGTGGATTGTCATAAGCCTTACGCAATCGGTAACACCCATGTTTACCGACGCTTGTTTAATATCTGCACCGATATTTTTTAAGTCTTTTATATATGTCAGAAATGCGTTTAGGCTTGCGTCTGTGCTTCTTTTTGCGAAGCTCTCCGCATAAAACAACAGCAATCGCAGGTTGGCATATTTATTTTTGTCGGCGATTAACGGAAGAAACCCTCCGTTGTTATTAATAATCCCGATTAATTCGGTAATGTCGCATATGTCTGCCATTCGCCTTAAATGTGATATTGTGCTTATGAACGAAACGGCTTTTTCTGATTTATTCGCCTTTATTGCGGTATATAACGGGGTTTTCCTTTGGTTTGTTCTGATTATTGCCAATTCCTCGGCGGTGAACCCGTAAAGCGGCGACATTAATATATTAAGCAGGCTTAAATCGTTGTAGGGGTTGTTGATGATTGTAAGCAGGTCTAACGCTAAACCGACCTCCTCTGCTTTGAGGTAATCCCCCTCCCCATCACAAATACAAGGGACGTTTAATTCATTAAATGTCTTTCGATAGACTTTAAAGTTTTTCTCACCCACACTTGTTAAAACTGCGAAATCCCCATAACTGTACCTTTTGCTTTGAACCATCTCTTTTATCCGAAGTGCGGTATAATACGCCTCCGCATGAACACTGTCAAGCTCTGGGTAAGCGTTTTCATCTAACAAAACAACCTCGGTTTTATACGCTTCATCGGAAATGCCCCGCCCCGGCTTTAAACGAACATTCTCGTCATAATCCGGCATAATATTCTCAAATATATCATTTACACTTTCTATTACCTCATCAGATGAACGAAAGTTCTTAGACAGGTACAGCGTTTGATATTCCCCGCTTGTTGAAACATGGTCGAACACCTCCGGCTGGGCACCTCGGAATTTGTATATTGACTGTTTTATGTCACCTACGAAAAACAGTCGATTTCTCCCGCCGTCAAGCAGTCTGAATAATTCGTATTGCAGAAAATTGCTGTCTTGGAATTCGTCAACAATAATATAGTCATAATCCCGCCTTATGCGTTCTACTGCAATCGTGTTGTTTTTAAGCAGTTGCATGCACATATGCTCGGTGTCAGAAAAGTCGATTACCCGTGCCGCTCTTTTTCGTTTTGTGAAATTGCTTTCGTATACACGGAATAGTCTTATTACTGTAGTGATTATAGGTTGTAAACGCTCAACAGCCTCTTTAAACGTGGAAATCAAACCGGATATTAAAACTAATTCTTTCTTTATACTATCGGTTTTTTTGCGGTTTTCTGAAACAATTTCTTTAACAGCGTCGTCTTCATCTTTATGTATGCTCTTTCTCGGATATTCCGCTGTGGGTGTGAAATTATCGAAATTTGTGAAATAATCTCGCTCAGTTGAAAGAAACTCGGTTGTTTTGGTTTGTGCGGCTATAGATAAGCTTTCATCAATTAAAGCAATCGCCTGCCCGACTTTTTCTTGAAAAAGCGACTCATAAAAAGGAATGAGTTTGTTATAATAATCGGTTGAGTTGGAATACAATTGTTCTTGCTCGGTTATCCATTCATCAGGATTTGGGAGGGTTCTCGTAAACAAGTACATTTCCCGAATGGCACGCCGCAGTTCAAAATCGCCTGTTCCTTGGAAGAACGACAGTGTTTTTGTAATTTCGTGTTCGTCGCCATTATAGAATTCCTCAAGTGTGTCGTTGATTGCCGCTTTTGCGATTAGTTCAAGCTCCCCGCCCTCGGCAACAGTGAACCCGGGTTCTAACCCTGCGAACCCTGCATTTTCCCTTAATAAGCTGTAGCAAAATGCATTTATGGTGGTAATCTGCGTATCCTCTAACCTCATCAACTGTTCTTCTAACCACGGGTTGCCGCTTGTCGTGATTTCGGTGAGCAATGCCCTTTCTAACCGCTCTTTCATTTCGGCGGCGGCTTTCCTCGTAAATGTGACAAGCACGATTTTGTCGGCGGGGACACGGGTTACACCATCAGATATAATACGCATAACCCTTTCGACAAGGACGGCGGTTTTACCGCTCCCTGCCGCCGCTGAAACGATGGCAGATTTCCCCGAAAAGTCTATCGCTTGTTTTTGCTCGTCTGTCCATTCCCTTTTCATAATTTATATTATCCTCTCGATACCTGTCCTGTTTATGGGTTTAACACGCCTCTCACCCCGATTGTTGCAGGAGGCGGAGTATTCACAATATGTGCAAGCTTTTTCTAAAGGTATGGCTTCGATTTCGCCTTTTTTTACACGATTGACCTGCACATTTATCAGCTTACCGCAATAAACCTTGAGCTTGTCATATGAGGCGGGGGTCAGCCTTGTTACCTTAAAAAACGCTTTTTTAGATGAAGATTTGCTCTCCGCACGATAGCGATTTTCCTGTTCGGTGATGTCTGAATAAGCAGGTTGATTATCCTGTATGGTTATACCGCTGGGTATATGTGCTGTGAGCCAGTTCATGCGTGCTTTTGACGTGTCGGGGGTTAGTGAATTACTGTCCGGGTCAAGTGAACCTTCGATTTTTGAACCGTCAGCCGGCATATATAACGCAGAAACCGGCTTTGCACCATTTTCGCATACGGCGAACAGGTACAGCAACATCTGCATTTCTAACCCGTTGAACACGGCAGGGAAGTCCATTTCCTTAGTCCCCGATTTATAGTCAACCACCCGAACATATTCGTTTCCGTTATCATTAAATATATCCACCCTGTCGATTTTCCCTGTGATAATCACGTTCCCGATTTTGAAATCCATGCCCCGCTCAAACTCATGCGGGGTGAACTTCGAGTTTTCAAAATCATCACGAATGTGCTTAAGCATGCGGACTATTCCCGTTTTGAAGCCTGCGAGAATATACTGTTGCCGCTTAGTCTGTGCGTATCCGGACGGCAGCTTCGTATTGCGGTAATCCGCTATAAAACGCTCGGCTAAGTTATTATAATCCTCGTCGGTGTAGTTTTTGAAAGCGTCAGGGGTGGTTTTATACATTTTCAAAGCTTCGTCAAGGCAGTGGTGGATTATGTTCCCTCTTTCCATTGCGACGGGTTCTTCGTCGTTTTGGGCAACGGGTACGGTTATACCTAACCCGTAGCGGCAGAAAAATCTGAAACGGCAGTTCATTAGGGTTTCTAACCTTGTGGGGGAGAATTTGTCATAGTCGAACAGCCTTTCTGCTGTTTCAGGGGTTAAGCGGTGCAAATAGTCCCGAATTATCGGCATGACGGGTTCTTTTTTTAATGCTTGTTTTATTATATCGGCGTTTACATTGTTTATGTTTTCGACATATGTTCTTTGTGCGGTTTTGAGCGTTCTCACCCAAAAGGACAGCGGTAAACCTGTGGTGCTTTTTACATTGTCAACACCATTATAAAGAGGTGACGGTCGCAGTTCGTTCCACGCTGAATCCCGCAACGGTGCAGTTATGTACAGCAATTGTGTCGGCAGTGTCATCGCTTTGTTAACGATAAACCGCTCGAAATTGTATCTTTCCTCACGTTTTGATATGATTTTCAGTCCCTGTTGAGATAATTCCTCGAGTTCTTTTATCGAAAACTCATTATCTTGAGAAGATGTTCTCGGGAATATACCAAGGGTTGCCCCGGTTATGAATACAACACCAACCTTATTTAATCTGGTTCGCTCGGGGTCACCCACTGTCACTGCATCAATAACCTGCGGCGGTTTTGCAATATTCGTTGAGGTGAAGAACATTTTGAGTAATTCGGTGTAGTCGCTTAAACTTATTGTGAAGCCTTTTAAGGCGGCATTGAGCGATTCAAATATTTCTATGATTATATCCCATAATTGGCGAAATTCCTCGGTGTGGTTTTTGGCTGTGAAATGTTGGTTGGTATGGCATAACCCGATTACCGTTCTTTGAAGCTGCATGGTGTCTAATAAAAATCGGCAGACGCTTTGGGTGATTATGTCACCCGTAGTGTCATGTGCTTGTTCCCTTAATTTAATCAGTTCACCGACGATTTCTGCCCTGAACGGCTCAAGCCTTGCTAAGTCTTTGTTAGATTCGGGGAACGGCTTCGCCCACTCTTTTTTAGTCAACCCGTATATGAACGAGGCTTGCTCTAACTTGTCCATGTTCCGCTTAGACAGTCGCTTGGTGAACCTTGTACCGCCCTTAGCATAGCTTATACTGAGTTGTTGTTTTGATTTGCCGATTTTTAGCTTACCTTGTATAACAGGGCGTTCCAAATCTGATGAAACACGGACAAACCCGCTCCTTATGTACGACATCAGCTTGTCGGTTTCAAGAGTCGTCGCTTCTAAGGCAGTGATAATGAACCTTGTCATCGGTTTTTTGATAATCGGCTCAGGCAGGTCTGTGAATGCGGTAATCCCGTAATCGGCAAAGGCGTTTTTGAGTTTTCCCGTTGTTTCGGGGTTGCAGACAAGAACAGCTATATCATTCATGGAATAACCGTCCTCGGTGATTAACTTATGGATTTTCGCCGCAACAAATTCACTTTCGCTGTAAACATCGTCTGCCGTCCAATACTCGGTTTCGGGATTGTTAGACTCGCTTTTAATATTAATAAATTCGCTGTCGTTATCTTGCTCTAATCGTTTAATCAGGGTGTTCATGGCGTAAAACTCCCTTTTTTCGGACAAACGTGAATCTGTCCTTAAAACCACATTTACGTTATTCGCAGAGGCGATTATGGCGTTCATGAGGTTCAGCTGGCTTTCAGAAAAGCTGTCAAACTCATATATATACACGTCAATGCCTTTGAAATAGTCATGAATACTAATAAGCTCTGCGGCTTTTTTATTATCGTCGAGCTTGTCGGCAAATTCCGACTCTAACGATTCACAATAGGCAGAGTAAATCTCGGTAATATCAGACAGCTTTGACTGTAACGCACCGTTGTTTATAAACGTCGCTTTCCTTAAAGCCGGGGCGGTTATTCCCGCCGACTTAAAATCGCCCGCCAACCTTAACATGCGTTGTGCCACATGTACACCCGTCATACCTTTATAATAAGTAAGCTGAGGATTAAGTCGGGACAGGGTTTTATACATAGTTACGCTTTTTATAATGTCGTCGGCGTATAGCTTGGGTTCGCCGTGTTTTTTAATAATTTCTGCCGCTAATTTTGAAAATCCCGTTATATTAACTGTACCGATTTTCCTTGCACCGAGGCGTTTATACATTCCCCTCTCGGTTTCAAACAAAAACTGCTCGGGAACAATTAAAACAGCCGAATTATCCTTGTTTAATCCGGTTGTTAAATATTCTATGCTTTTTTCATAGGATAGGGAGGTTATGATTTTTAACATGATGTTATGTTCCCTTAATTAACGAATAGATGCACTTGCCTTCTCCACCCCGAACAATGTCCTCCGCAAATGCACGGCAGGTCGGCGAACCGCAGCACCCGCAGTCTAAATTGGGGAGCGTTTTTAGGATTTCGTCTAACTCATCCATTAACCGAATGGATTCGCTTATGTTGTCGGACAGGTTAAATGCGGGTAGATATTCGATTTCACCGTCACGGAAAAGGGTGTTGATTTCAATATCGTCTAACCTTGTTCCCGAAACGGGCAGGTATTTACGTAATTTCGCTAATTTTACACGGGCTATGTACGGGTTCTCCACCGTCAGCATTCCGCCCACACATCCTCCGGGGCAAGCGGTGAGTTCTATAAAATCGAGATTTTGGAAACGCTCGTCCTCCAAATCGCTTAACACCTTGATGACGTTTTCTATTCCGTCTGCTGAAAGGCAGTTGTCGCTTAATATGCCCTTGGCTTCGCCGCCTGTGCTTCCCCAGCTTGCACCGACTCTGCCCGCTATTGAAAACTGTGTTCCTATCGCCTCGGTAATGTCTGCGTTTTTCATAAGTTCGGGCATTTTCGGGAAAATGTCGCTTATGGCAATGACTGCATCTATCCCCGATTTCTCAAACCCTAACGGCACCCGTACCGAAGCAACTTGTCCGGGGCAGGGTGCAATCAGAATAATTCCTATATCCTCCCTTGGCATAAGCGTTTTGTTCATCGCCGCAAGCAGTGCCGTTGAAGCCGCTACCTCCCTCGGGGCGTAAAGCGGTGAAATATTTTTGATTAAATTCGGGAAACGCAAGCGGATTAAACGGATTACGGCGGGGCAGGTTGACGAAATAATCGGTAATACCGCTTTTTTCTCGCTAATAAGCCTACGGGTCATTTCCGTGACCGTTTCTGATGCGGCGGCAACCTCAAACACTTCGTCAAAGCCGTAGTCAAGCAACGCCCTCAAAACCGTCGTTTTATCCTCTAAATTGTTGAATTGTGCGTATAGTGCCGGGTGCGGAAGTGCAACCTTGTATTTAAAACCGTCGATGATTTCGAGAGGGTCACGCAGTGCCTTTTTCGCATGAGATGGGCAAACACGAATACACTCGCCGCAGGTTATGCACCTTTCGGGAGTTATTACCGCTTTTTGGTTTTTTACTCGGATTGCCTCGGTGGGACAGCATTTTATGCAATGTATGCAACCGTTACATATGTCCTCGTCAAGTACAACGCATTG
Source organism: Oscillospiraceae bacterium (assembly GCA_009784825.1). Lineage (GTDB taxonomy): Bacteria > Bacillota > Clostridia > Oscillospirales > Ruminococcaceae > Ruminiclostridium_E. The sequence continues at coordinate 11,118 of WQXO01000005.1, read as the reverse complement.
GATAGGTTTATTCATGATTATTCCTGTTTATTATATATTTTCATGGTTACGGTAGTGCCTTTGCCGACTTTTGATTGAATGTCGAATTCGTCGGTGTATTTCCTCATATTGGGCAGACCCATTCCTGCACCGAATCCCAATTTCCTTATATTGTCGCAGGCAGTGGTGAACCCCTCACGCATTGCCGCTTCAATATCGGGGATTCCTTTTCCGGTATCGGCAATTACTGCGACAATCGCCTCTTCGTCGGCGGTCAGGGTGATTGTGCCTCCGTTTGCATGAATAATAGAGTTAATTTCCGCCTCATAAACTGCTATAGAAACCTTTCTCACCACTTCGGGAGAAAAGCCGGTTTGTTTAAGCTTGTTCTTGATTGCGGAGCTGGCTTCACCCGCACGGGTAAAATCATCTCCGGGAATGTCAAATTTCAAAATCATAATGTCTTCCCCTTGTTCATTTCCGTATATAGTTTTCCGCAGGCTTCAAACATGCGTTCCTTTGTGGAAAGAATGACTATGCCTTTTTCGGTGGCAAGGTCGATTACCGCTGTGTCGGGCGATTTCCCCCGAACAAACACTATGCAGATAATGTCCATCATTTCGGCAGTGCGGACGACTTGCGGGTTCAAAAGCCCTGTCAGCAATACCGCTTGGTCTTTGACATAGGCGAGAACGTCACTCATCATGTCCGAGCCGCATGCGGTGTGAACCTCACTTTCGAGCTTGTCTGCACAGTTAAGGACTTCGCAGTTCAATAATTTTGAAATGTCGTTTATTGTCATGTCTTTTCTCCTGTTATTTTGTTTTATTATATTATAGCATTGTTTTTTGAGATTTTCAACAGGAAATAAATATATAGTAAAATCATTTAGGGTCTTCCTTTTCTAAAAAAATTGTGATAAACTATAAACAGAGGTGTATCAATGAAAAAAACAAAAAATAACAACCTGGCAATAATAATCGGCATTGCCGTCTTAATAATATTACCCTTAGTGGTTTTGTTTGTATTTACGAACCCTTTTCAACAGAACAAGCAGGAAAATGAACTCGAAATTCTACGGTATCACGCAGACAGACCGGTATATTTCACATTATCGGAGTTACTCGCAGCTTCTGACATTGTGGTAATCGGTGAATTTTCAATCGACACGGTAGACGTTACAACCTTTAGATACAGCGGTTATTTTGAAAAGGAAATCCTTGATATTGTACAATCATATAACTATATTACGGTAATAGATGTTTTGAGCGGCGATATTATCAACGAACCATTAAAAATAATACAAGGCTACGGTTACGAACACGAGAATAAATTAGTTACACACAGTGAAATGCTCCCGATGAACAAAGGTGACCAATGGATTTTCTTCTTAAAGCGAGCAGAGGACAGCGATTTGTACTATTGTGTCGGTGATTCTGAAGGCAGGTATCCCGTCCCGACAGCAAGGATTTCCGATTTTGATGATTATGTAAACGGTTTATCTGCCGAGGATTTCGGAGTATATGAAGATGTTTATGTTAAAATTGAATTGTATCGTGAAATTGTTGAGCGTTTCTTTAATTAAAGTTCAAAACAGAGATGTATAATATCTGTAAATAAGATGACATAAGGAGGGTTTAGAATGGAAATTAAAAAAGTGATAGTTATATTTGTTGTTTTTTGCATGCTGTTTGTATGTGCGGGGTGTAATAACACAGAAGCAGAATTAAGCGAAGACACATCCGAAAACGCCAATGTAATTAACGAAACAAGCACCGACACAGAAAATAATGCACGAAGACCAATGATAATCTCCGCTTCATTTGAAACAGCATATACATTGGAGCAAGCTATTGAGTTTTCAGACTTGATTGCTGATATTACTATTACAGAATGGCTGGGGGAATCCAGCATAAACATCCATTCTACATTTTTTACAGCACAGGTAAATACCGTGATTAAAGGTGAGCATATTGAAACTATTACGTTGAAACAATTTGGCAACAGCAAGAGGATTACGGATGGTTATCCTGTTTTCAAAAACGGCGACAGAATGATAGTGTTCTTAAAAGGCGGACAGGAAATAAATGAACAGGCACAATCTGTTACAGGAACAGAATGTGACAATGCGTTTTGGATAATCGGTGAGTTTATGACACTTTTTTACATTTCCGAGGTCGGTGAAGCTCTTTATGCTGTTTACTCGAGGGGTACAATGTCCGAATGTTTAATGAGAAATGAACTCCTGATTAATATTGACGGGGAATTGAAAAATGAAGTCATTGGTACATTGAGAGAAAACAACCCCTCGATTTCTGAATCCGAGTACGTTTTTAACTATAATAATATCGCGGAAGTTATTATGGATATAGCAAGCAAGGGGGCAGAACACTGAAAAAAAACGGCTTTGGTACTAACCAAAGCCGTTTTTTCATTTCCCCCAATACTTCCTATCCAAGCTTCGATAGCTTATCGCCATTGACACGTGTTTCTTTGTAATAAGCTCGCTTGCGTCTAAATCTGCCGCTGTTCTCGCAACTTTCAAAATCCGGTCATACGCCCGTGCCGACATTCCTAATTTATCGAATACGTTGCTGATTAACACACGGGCAGAATCCTCCATAATGCAAACCTCGCTCAACATAGACGGTTCAATCTCCGAATTACTGCGAACACTTGTACCGGCAAACCGCCGTTCTTGAATTAGACGGGCTTTTTCCACTTTTTCACGAATTACAGCGGAGGAATCGCCTTTTTCGTCATCAGAAATTTCTGTGTAGCTTACTGGGTTCACTTCGATTTGAATGTCAATCCTGTCTAAAACCGGCTGGCTGATTTTCCCGAGATACTTGGCGACAGCTATAGAAGTACATACGCATTTTTTCGTGGGGTGTCCGAAGTTACCGCAGGGGCAAGGGTTCATAGCAGCAACAAGCATGAAGTTACAGGGGTAACGTGCTGAGCCTGTGGCACGGGAGATTATAATTTCTCGATTTTCTACGGGTTGGCGAAGTGTTTCTAAGGTTCTGCGGTCGAATTCGGGTAATTCGTCTAAAAAAAGCACGCCGTTATGTGCCAATGAAATTTCTCCGGGTTTAGGTATCCCGCTCCCTCCCACTAACCCGGGGGCAGAGGCGGTGTGACTGACCGGTCTGAACGGGCGATTTACGACTAAGGGGGCATTTTTGTCCAATATCCCTGCGATTGAGTGAACCTGCGTTGTTTCTATGCTTTCCTCAAACGTCATGGCGGGAAGCACCGAGGGTAATCTTTTCGCAAGCATTGACTTACCTGTTCCGGGAGTTCCTATCATAAGTACGTTGTGGAAGCCTGCTGCCGCTATGGTGAGTGCTTGTTTTACGTTTTCCTGCCCTTTCACGTCGGCGAAGTCGGCTAAATTTATATAAGCGGCTTCTTTCGGAACATACGGGGACTGAGGTTCAAGCTTCTTTAACCCGCATAAATGCAGGTATAAATCTGCTACATTCTTGACACCGTAGACTGTTAAGCCTTTCACTACACTTGCTTCTGCGGCATTTTCTTGGGAGAGGAATATCGACTCCATACCGTTGTTCTTGGCTTCAATCGCCATTGTTAATGCTCCGGGAACGCCGTTTATACCTCCACCTAATGAGATTTCTCCGAAAAACGCACACTTGCTGATGTCGATAAGCTGTTCTCCCTGAACCGCCAAGACGGCTGTTAATATCGCAAGGTCATATGCCGAACCCGCTTTCTTGACGGAAGCGGGCGTAAGACTGATGATAAGCGATTGACTTTTCAGCTCAATCTCTGAATTTTTTAATGCACTGACTATGCGGAACTTGCTCTCCTGTACAGATGTGTCGGCTAAACCCACTATGTCAAAGGAGGGGACTCCTCTCGAAGCGTTTATTTCAGCTTTAACGGGGAATGCGTTCATGCCGAATAAGCCGATTGAGTTAATCTGTGTGAACATCGCTGTCTCCTTTTATTTTGTCATTCCTCTGCATAGCTGTCGAAATACCCCTGCACTAATACAATCGGTGTGCCTTTGTCACCCGAACCGCTTGTCAGGTCACACAGACTCCCCAATAAATCGATAATTCTTCTTGGGGTTGTTCCTTGTGAAGCCATGTCGCCTTTCAGGTCGGATTTTTTGTTTTTTATGAAATCTTTTATCGCCAGCTCTTCATCAGAAACATTGTCTGCGAAGTATTTAATCTTGATTTCGTTAGGTATACCCTCTAACCCTTTTGTGAAACCGGGAGAAACCACGGGGTCTGCCAATTCCCAAATCCCGCCTACCGGGTCTTTGAACGCACCGTCACCGTATACAAGAACCTCCACGCTCTTTCCGGAAAGCTCGCTTAATCTTGCTGACAGCTTTTCTGCGAACTCCTGAGCCTCTCTCGGGAACAGCTTAATCGTGTTGCCGGTTGCTAAGTTTGAACCCAAAAGCCCGTATTGCGGGTGAAATCCGCTCCCGTCGACAGAGGTGTTCAAAATTTCATCTAACCCGATAACTTTATTTGCACCTGCTTCTATCAGTTTTTTCTTTGAGCGGAAGCGGGAGTGAATATCGGCACATATCACGTCCTTAGCATATTTAAGGATTTCACGAGGGTCGTTCGCAATTATGATTTTCGCCTTGCCGCCCGTGATTTCCCTGTAACAGTCTATATAATCAATTCCCGTGAACGGGTGGGAGGGTTTGCCGAATTTTGCGACAAATTCTTCTGCGGTGAAGGTGTCGGTATACGGGTTTACGCCTTTTTCTTCAAGTGTATCAAGGTCAATCAAGGGATTGCCCACCTCGTCGTCCGGGTAAGCAAGCTGAACATACAACTCGTCTGCCCCCATAGAAATGCCTTTGAGCATTTGTGAAAATCGGTTGCGGCTTAAAATAGGAAGTGTTATGCCGATTTTTCCCGACGGCAGTTTTTTGCGAACATCGTCTGCGATGTTCTGCAGGGTTGCATAGTTGCCTTGTGCTCGTGCTAAAAGCGATTCGGTTACGCCCACCACGTCACGGTCACGAAGAGAGAACCCCTCCGCCTTTGCCGCCGAAATGACTGATTGTGCCGTGATTTCCACTAAATCGTCGCCTTGTTTGATTATCGGTGCCCGTATCCCTCTTGAAATTGTTCCAACTGTTCTCATAAATGTATCTCCTTCATGCAATCTGAAAAACACCTTATAAATTATAACATATATTACCTATCCCGTCAACAAAAATAATACTGCTCCTTTTTTACAGAAGCAGCGTACCTAATATCACCAACACATTTCCGGGAATTCCGAGGGTGAGTGCAATAAACATCGTGTATATATTAACATTTACGGGGAGGAACGCAGACACCGCTAATAATGTTCCGGTTGACAAAAGCATGTTTACAATTGCTGTTTGCAAAGGTTTTTTATGAAGCGAATGGGTTTTCATAAACACGGCAAACAGGACAATTGCAGTTATTATAACAAGCACAATCATTCTTATGCTTCTCTGGCTTTCTTTATAAGATAGGCGTAACGTGCCTGTAACGCCTTATGCTCGTAGATAATCGCCTCGATTAAATCCTCGTCCTCAATTAAATCGAACAGCTGTTCTTGCTTTTGTATTCGCTCGGTCAACTTGTCAAGCTCGTCCCTTATTTCAAGATGTTCTTCTTTTACTATCATATTATGTACCCCCGTATAACAATTCTATGCTATGTGGGGTTGAAAAATTACACGAATTGTGTTATAGTTATTCCTATATATAGAAAAATTGAAAGGAAAACCACAATGCCTATTAATATTCCACACGATTTACCCGCCTATAAGACATTAATCGACGAAAAAATCTTTGTTTTGTCTGTTGAAGATGCGTTGAAGCAGGACATTCGTGCATTAAAAATCGCAATAGTTAATCTTATGCCCACGAAAATCGAGACCGAAACGCAGTTGCTGCGGCTTTTGTCGAACACTCCGCTTCAGGTTGATGTTACGCTTATTAAAACCGCAACATACAATTCAAAGCACGCTTCTGCCGAACACATGACGACTTTTTATAAAACCTTCGACGATATAAAAAATGAGCGGTTCGACGCACTTATGATAACCGGAGCACCCGTTGAAAAGATGGATTTTGACGATGTCGCCTATTGGGAGGAAATCTGCTCGCTTATGGAATGGTCGAAAACCAACGCTTTCTCCACCATTCATATATGCTGGGGGGCTCAGGCAGGTTTGTTCTACCATTACGGAATAAATAAACGGGATTTACCCCAGAAATTGTCGGGGGTGTATCCGCAGAGGGTTATAGTTAAAAACCACCCGCTTCTCAAAGGGTTTGACGAGATTTTTAATGTTCCGCAGTCACGCTATACCGAGATTGTCCCCGAGGAAGTTGAGGCTCACCCGGCATTACAGATTCTTGCGAGTTCTGAGGTTGCCGGTGCCCATATAGTAGCAGACAAAACCGGCAGGCAGTTCTTTATCACGGGACATGCGGAATATGACTGTGATACGCTTAAAAACGAGTATTTCCGTGATTTGGACAAAGGCATAAACCCCGAAATCCCTCATAATTATTTCCCGGACGACAACCCCGAAAAAACGCCGTTGTATACTTGGCGGGGACATGCGAGTTTGATGTATTCCAACTGGCTGAACTTTTGTGTATATCAGAAAACGCCGTTCCATTTAGAAAAACTCGTACCTTTATGAGTATTTTTATTGACGTGACAACGAATTTGTGGTATAATAACCCCAATTGTACTATTTCCATGATAAGGAGGTTCGTTGGTGAATTATGAAAAGTCGTGCGGTGCGGTAGTTTATCGAAAGTTCCACGGCAATACTGAGATATTGCTTGTTAGGCACGTTAAGTCGGGTTATTGGTCGTTCCCGAAAGGGCATACGGAAGATGGCGAATCCGAGGCAGAAACTGCAATCCGTGAAATTAAGGAAGAAACGGGAATAGAGGTTTATGTAGATACCGGTTTCCGTGAAACAGTTACATACTCCCCAAGGCGGGACACCTCAAAAACCGTGGTCTATTTTATTGCCCGTGCCAAAACAAGGGAGTTAATCCCGCAGAGTGAGGAGATTTCTGATATTCGCTGGGTAGAAATCGACAAAGCCGCTTCTCACTTAACTTATGACAATGATAAACTAATCGTGAGCAAAGCTAAATCTTTCATCGCTTTGATGAAATTATAAAAAAATAACAACCCTTAAATGTGGGCACGGGTCCCGTGCAAGGCTGTGCCGTGAACCATGTCAGGCGGGGAACCGAGCAGCATTAAGCGGATTGCGGTCTGTGCTGCGGTAAATCCGTGTTCACATTTAAGGGTTGGTTTTGTCAGTTTACAGTTGATAATTGATAGTTGACAGTTATGGAGGATTAATATGTATCTTGCTTTATATAGAAAGTATCGCCCGAAGACGTTTTCGGACGTTATATCACAGCCGCATATTACGATTACCCTGCAAAATCAATTAAACAGCGGACAAGTTGGTCACGCTTATCTTTTCACCGGTTCAAGGGGGACAGGGAAAACCACCTGTGCGAAAATCTTGGCAAAGGCAGTTAATTGCTTAGGTGTCGAAAAAGCGGGCGAACACAGTTCGCCCCTACAACCTTGTTTGATATGCGAAGCTTGTTTGACCGCCGATAATTCGCCCGATATATCGGAGATTGACGCTGCATCTAATAATGGCGTGGACGATATAAGGGCGTTGCGTTCTGAGGTTGGGTATCTGCCTACCGAGTTAAAATATAAGGTGTATATTATTGACGAGGTTCATATGCTTTCTGCGAGTGCGTTTAATGCACTTTTGAAAACATTAGAAGAACCTCCCCCCCATGTGATATTTATTCTTGCGACTACCGAGAGCCATAAAATCCCTGCTACGGTTCTTTCGAGGTGTCAGCGGTTCGAGTTTAACCGCATAAACATGGACGAAAGTGCCGACATGTTAATTAAGGTTGCCGAAAAAGAGGGAATTACGTTAGAGAGAGATGCAGCTTTATTAATTTCCCGCCTTTCTGACGGGGGAATGAGGGACGCTTTATCATTGTTAGATGTTGCCGCCTCTGAAAACAAGACCATAACACAGGATATTATCAGAAATTGTGCGGGCATTGCGGGGAAAGAACATCTTTTCGCCATTACGAATGCGATTGCTAACGGTGACGGGAAAGCCGCATTAACAGTAACCGCCGAGCTTTATGCCAAATCAAAAGACCCGTCACGCTTAATTGATGAATTAATCGGGCATTTCCGCAATCTTATGATTGTGAAAATTATGCCGAGTGACACCTCTTTATTAACCGCTTTACCGAATGAAGTCCCCGATTATATAAATCAAGCCGGCTTGTTTACGTTGGAAAGAATTATTAAAAGCCTTGACACCTTAGAGGAATGCTTGAAGCTTCGGGGGAGAAAAATCGAGGCGGAAATATGTTTAATGAGATTATGCATTGACAGTGAACAGTTTACAGTTGACAGTGTACAGTTACCTGAGCCGAAGCCTGTACCGTTGCCCGTAGTTACCGAAACTGCTCCTCCGAAAGCCGTTCCGTTGCCTGAACCACAGGAAATTGTACCATTACCCGAGCCGCCGCCTGTGAAATTAAGTGAACCGGGAGAGGTTTTTTCCGAGTGGCAGAGTGTTCTTGATAAATTAGGGGCGTATCAAGCATCGTTGTTGGAGGAAGCGGTTGCCGAGTTCAGCGGTGACACCATTACAATAACCGGGGGAATTGCTTTACAAAGTGCGTTTGAACATGCGGATAATATAGCACCTCTTTTAAAAGCAATTCGGGACGTTACGGGAAAGGATTATAAAATCGTTTTTGAACAAGTAGGGGGCGACGACCCTGTCGAACCGTTACCGATAACACAATTTTTAAATAATGCAAAAAATTTAGGTATAGAAGTAAAGGAGATTTAATTATGAAAGCGAGATTACCTGACGGCTACGGCAAAGGAATGGGCGGCATGAACTCCATGATTAAACAGGCACAGAAAATGCAGGAGGATATTCAAGAGCTTCAAGAAAAGCTGAACGAAAAGGAATATACCGTTTCAGCAAGCGGCGGTATGATTGAATTAGTTATGACCGGTGCAAAGGAGTTAAAATCTGTTAAGCTTGACCCGGAGGTTGTCGATAAGGACAGCATTGAGGATTTAGAAGACGTGATTGTCGCCGGTGTCAACGCTGTTATTAATAAAATCGAGGAAGACAGCAAGGCGGAGATGGATAAATTAACCGGGGGAATGAATATTCCGGGTATGTTTTAAGTGATATTATGAAAAAAATACCGGCTTTGTTGTTTTGTTTTGCTCTTTTGTTATCACTTGTGGTGTGTTATGCCACCATTCTCAATAATCAACAAGGCGACGAAATTAATACACTAATTACATCTGCGACAACTTATGAGGTTGAGGTAGTTGAAACAGCTACGCCCTATGAGCTTTACGGTGCGAGGGAACACCTTCATAATAATTTCGAGAAATTCAAAATAAACGGCTCAACCTCTATGATTCCGCTACACCAGTCGCTGAATAATCTATTCGGGAATAAACGAACCGTATACCATAGCAGAACGGTGCGGGCTTTTAAAGATTTCGTCGCCGGTGAAACCGATATTCTTCTCGGTGTTTCCTATAGTGATGAATTGCTCCAATTCGCTGAAGACAGCGGTGTGGACTTGGGGCAGCTGCCGATTACACGGGAAGCGTTCGTGTTCCTGATTAACAAAAATAACCCCGTGCAAAGTCTTACCACTCAGCAGATTAAAGACATTTACAGCGGAAAAATCACCAACTGGAGCGAGGTAGGCGGGGATAATGCACCCATTACTGCGTTCCAAAGAAACCATGACAGCGGCTCACAAATGAGAATGGTCAAGTTCATGGACAACACGCCGCTTTTGGAAAAGGACGTTATTTATTACAGCGGCATGAGCGATATTGTCATAGCTATCGAGGATTTCGACAGCGGGAAATATTCAATTGCGTATAACATGTATACCTTTACTGAAAAACAATACCCAAGTGAAGATGTTGTTATGCTTTCTGTAGATGGTGTTTACCCGACTGACGAAACGATACTTTCTAATGAATACCCCCTTGTCATATACAATTATATTTATTATGACAAAAATAACCCCGAAACAAGTAATTTCGCTGAAAATCTGTACATTTATTTAATGAGCGGCGAGGGGCAGAAATTCATAAACAAAGCCGGCTACGTAAACTTAAATGAAAAATTAGACAGAAACTTAGAGGTTGACCTTGTTCCGAAGACAGATTACGGCGATGAGGATATTCTGTGGTTTTATAACAAAGAAAAGGGCGAGTTTTATGAACCCGACGGACAAGGCGGGTTGTTAGTCTTTGATAATTATGCCGATTATGTGCTGCGTGACACGGATTATATAAATCATGCAGGTGCAAGGGAATTTGTTATGTCGCTTTTCAACGCCGATATTGAACTGCACCGGTGGGCGACAAGAATTTTTACAGACTGTATTTATTTTAATCCTGACAGTGAAATCGGAGGGCATCCATTAGATGCAATTGTTTTTAAATATAATGATATGTATTTTCACCGATTGTATTACGATATTAAAGAGGATAAGCTTTTCCTTAAAACTGCAGATAATGATTATTTCTCGTTTTATTTAGGTTATTTGCGTATGTTTTATCCCGAGTATATAGAAAATTATGAAATTGATTATATTATTGAGATTAATATAAATGATTTAAGCGATGTTTATATAATGAAAGATAATAAAGGTGAACACGGTGACCCCCTTGAGTATCATCAAATTTTTAAATAGAGGAGGCTTTTATGAGAAAACTAACTGCTTTGGCTATATGTTCCGCGCTTTTACTTACACTTACAGCGTGTCATTCTACCATTCCCGATAACTGGCAGGGGGACGAAACTACTACACAAACCACCACCTCAACAACGGCGGTGACGACTGCCCCTCTTGTGATTGAGCCTGCTCCGGTTGAAGTTGTGGACTATCTCCACAACAATTTCGAGAGGTTTATGATTGACGGCTCTACCTCTATGGTTCCGCTTCATCAGTCATTGAACAATCTTTTCGGGGATAGTCGCAACATATATCACAGAAGAACAGTTTTTGCTTTTGAAAAT
>WQXO01000004.1 GCA_009784825.1 Oscillospiraceae bacterium | reverse complement strand
CTACCCGAATTGCTTACAATACCTAAACCGCCGCCGATTGTTGTACCGCCTGCAATCGGAGGAGCAACACCGCCAAGCCAACCACTTGTACTGCCTACGGTTGTTGAGCTGTTAATGGTGGGTGCCCATACAAGCTTCTCAACCGTGCCTGCACGGTCATGCACCGGGCAATCCCCACTGCTTGCCGCCGCCGTCATTGTTGGCGTCGGGAAGCCGAGTAGTACCCCTGTAATCATTGTGAGGGTAAGGAAAAGTGCGAGAGTTTTGCGTGTGTTCAATCTGATGTTCATGTAAGTAACTCCTTTTCATAAATAAGTACTAAATTATGCTCAAAATTCGAGACATTTGTTTACATTTTATAAACACATTGACGAATGTAAACGATTACATCAATTATAACATATTTTTCTAAATTTGTCAAGTTGTTTTTGTGAAACATTTACAAATTTAGTTAAATGTATGTAAAATCATGATGAAATTTTGTACACTTTTGAAAAGCCTTGACAAAGTCGACGTTTTATACTAAAATTATTGATAGCGAATGTCGAAAAGCAGTATTGGAAATTACATCAACTAATGAGAAGTATCAAACACAAGATTGACATATGTGCGGCAGTTGCACACGTCACGATTAAGGAATACCTTGTATACCGTTCCCACATGATGGTATCACTTTTTGTAGGGCCGGTTTATTTTGTTGTGCAGTTTTTTATATGGACAGCGGTATACGGTGACGGCGGGGCATTAGTCGGTTTCGAGTATGAGCAGATGATTCGTTATTTCGGAATAACTGCATTGTTGGGGTATGTCACATGGAATTCTGCAGACTGGAACCTGTCTATGTTAATAAGAACGGGACGGTATCTGACATTTGCACTTCGCCCGCTCAACCACCGATTTTTCGCATTATCGCAGAAAATCGGACACCGCCTCCTCGCAATCGGTTTTGAACTGATACCGTGTACCTTTATATTTATACTGCTGTTCGGGATTGACATGCGTCCGTCAAATATAGGTTGGTTTGTTTTATCGGTAGCGTTAGCGTTTTTCATGAACTTTTACGTTAATTATTGCCTTGGTCTTGCTTCATTCTGGATTGTGCAAACCGACGGAATAAGATACTTATACGCCTTACTGAGTACGATTTTTGCGGGAGCGTTGGTTCCGCTGGTGTTTTTTCCGGTGTCGCTCCAGTTTATTCAATTTTTCCTGCCGTTCCAATATATTTCGTATGTTCCGGTAATGGTGTTCCTCGGGGAATACCGTTTAGGCGGGTTCACTCTGTCAATTCCTGCAATTGTGGGAATTCAGGGGGCGGCAGTAATCGTAATGTTCATATTATCGGAAATTCTGTATAAATCGGCGATGAAGAGATTTACAGCGGTGGGTGCTTGACGAACAATTGACAATGTACAATGTACAATTGACAATTAATTTATTAGTTAGGTTGATTATATGAAAAAGTTTTTCAATATTTACTTCACATGTATAAAAACTGCAATGGCGAGGGCGTTGGCTTATCGGCTAAATTTTGTTTTATCAATGTTGATTGCATTAGGCTGGAACGCCTTATTCCCGCTTGTGACGATATTGATATACGGTGCGGGAGCGTCATTCCCCGGGTGGGATTTTTATGAGGTGCTTTTGATACAATCGGTTTTTCTGCTGTCAACAGGATTTGCGTTCATGGCGTTTAACGGTGTTCTGTGGTCAACAATGCACCACATTCGTGAGGGTAGCTTTGAAATTGTTCTGCTTAAGCCTATTTCACCGATATTCTTCATGATTGCCGCAAACTTCGACCCGGAATGTGTGGGAATGATTGTCGGCGGAACTGTCCTTTTCACAATCGCAATAGTGCATACCGGAGTTGCCTCTGTTATGGCAGTCGGGCAGTTTCTGATTTTGTTTACAGCAGGATTTGCGGTTATGGCGGGGATAAACATGCTTATGGCGGCGACTTCATTCAAATGGGTGGGTAATTCCCGAATTCCCGAAATCTTCGACAGCATGATGGAGTTCGGGAAATATCCGGCTACCATATTCCCGAAACCGTTACAGGGGATTGCGGCGTTTGTATTCCCGGTAAGCATGATTGGGTTCTTCCCGGCACAAGCATTACTCGGTGATTTGGAAATGTACATGATAATTTCGATTATCCCGTGTATTTTATTTATGCTGTTCGGGATATTTATGTATAAACATATGATTAAACTTTACGAAGGTGTTGGTGGTTAAATGCAAATAATTAATGTGAAAAACTTAACAAAAACATATATAACTCATAAACGCGGGAGCGGGTTTAAAGAAACGATTAGGAGTTTTTTTAAACGTGAAAAGGTTATTGTCAATGCGGTAAATAATGTGTCATTCACAGTGGAAGAGGGCAGCATTACCGGAATCCTCGGGCCTAACGGTGCAGGGAAGTCCACCACCATTAAAATGCTGTGCGGCACGTTGTTTCCCACATCGGGCGAAATCACGGCAATGGAGTTTCGCCCGTATGCCGACAGGAAACGATATGTGGGGGAAATCGGGGCGGTATTCGGGCAACGCTCACAGTTAGTGTGGGACATTCCGCCGATTGACAGCTTTAACATGAACCGTGCAATTTATGGAATATCGCAGGCAGATTATAAATCCCGCCTTGATGAGCTTGCCGAATTGTTTGAGATTAAAGAAGTCATGCACAAACCCACAAGGGTGCTTTCCCTCGGTGAACGGATGAAATGTGAGTTCATTATGGCTATGCTCCATAAACCGAAAATTGTGTTTTTGGACGAACCCACGATTGGGTTAGACGTAATCGCAAAAGCGAAAATCCGTGAGTTTATTCAAAAAATCAACGCAACGGGGACTACGTTTATTCTCACAACGCACGATTTGGAAGATGTTAAACAGTTAGCCGACCATGTAATAATCATAAACCACGGTGTTAAGGTGTTCGATGATACCTTACAGAATTTGCAATTGAACCTCGGTGAAAAGAAAATCGTGGAGTTGACACTCGAAGAGCCGTTTAATAATTCTGTTTTAGATGACAGTGTTCGGGTGATAGAACAAAAATCACCGCTTGAATTAGTTTTGGAGGTTGATGTTTCCAAAACCACAATCGGCGATTTTATTGAACGCTTATCTAAAAAATTGAGTATCTCGGATATATCAGTGAAAGAGCTTCCGATGGAGGAGATTATCACACAGATATATGAGGAAGAAAAAACCGAGGATTAGTGTTTTACTTCAGTCCGCTCCAGATTACATTAACGGTGCTGTACATTGCTTTTTGGCACCAGTTATCACAATCGGTAAACGGCACTATCCATGAAGCGACTAACTCTTCCTCAGGGTCAATGTATAATGCACATGCCCCATACCCCTCATGCATAACCGTAGTCGGTGAAAAGCTGAACGCCTCATAGTTCCTGTGGTCGAACCCGATTGCATATTGACGGATGTTTCCGCCTGCCTCCCAGCAATAGTCGGGCAATTTTACTGCAAGGTCAGTCATTTGTTGAACTGCTTTTCTCCCTAATATACGAGCATTATTGAACGTACCGTTGTACAGCACCATATTCCCGAATTGGTTCATGTCGCTGACTGTAGACTTCATGCCACCACCCGTACTCGGAATAACGTCCCACGGCTTATCGTCCTTTATCGGCTTGCCGTCGAGAACGTCCTTGACGAATTTTTCGTTTCTCTCATTATGGATAATATACCTTTCAGCCGCTTTGGGTGTTAAATCAAACGTGGTATCTTTTAATTTAAGCGGTTTGCATATATAATCCTCAATGAATTTATGTGAGTGAATACCCGTAAGCTTTTCAATCACTTCACCCAACACGCAGAACCCGAAGCTGTTATATGCCCATTCCTGACCCGCACCCATACGAACGCCGTGGGCTAACGCCGCCGAAATCCAGTCGAACGCTTCCTTTTTCTTTGATTTATCGTTCTTATAGGCATGGTATGCAGTTTCGATGAAATGCCAATAACCCTCATTATTATGTGCGTTAGGAAAGCAACCACCGTCTGCATGCATTCCCGAGGTGTGCGTAAGCAGGTGGAACAGGTTTATCCCGTTAAACGGCGATGAATTAAACTGAGGGAGAATTTCACCTACGGGAATGTCAAGGCGGGTTATACCGTCCTCCACCAACTTCATAATTGCCACCCCTGTGAATACCTTAGTTACGGACGCTATATAGTGAATGTCAGTCGGTGAAACGAGCAACTTCGGGTCTTTTTTGTAGGATTTATAGCCAATTGAACCGTGTGCGAAGACGTTTCCTTTGCGTGATATGCAATAAGTCGCACAATAAATCTCATTATCGTCAATCAGTTTTTGAAAGTGGTTATTAAGCGTTTCGAGCCTGCTCTCATCATAATTGACATCTGCAGGTTTAACCTCGGTTTTTCCTTTAGTATAAAGCTGTTTCATAATTGTCTCCTTCTATTTCTTAATGTTTTACAATTATAGCAGAATTATAGCGATAATGCAATAGTTGTGTTGACATTTGTGATAATTTGCATTATAATAAAAACATCTGAAATATAAAGGAGCTGCACATGTTTAAACTGTCTGAGATTTTGAAATACGATAATATTGTTATTCAGTGCCACGATAACCCCGATGCAGACGCTATTTCGTCGGCATATGGCATATATGCATATTTAGCGAAGAACGGTAAGGAATCAAAAATTATCTATTCAGGGATTGAGAAAATCAAAAAAAGTAATGTTCTTTTAATGCTTGAACTGCTTGAAATACCGATTGAGCATGTCAGAAACGTCGACGAATTCCCGAAGCCGGGATTGCTTATATGTGTGGACTGTCAATACGGCGAGGGGAACGTAGCTAAAATTGAAGCGGACGCAGTGGCGATTATTGACCACCATTTACAGGTAGTGGGTGACGATGAATACGATATGGGTATAATTCAATCACAGCTTGGCAGTTGTGCGACTGTGGTATGGCTGTTACTCAGGAACGAGGATTTCGATTTTGCTAAGGAAAAAACCGTTTCTATGTCGCTGTATTATGGGTTATTAACCGATACCAACAATTTTTCCGAAATCAGCCACCCACTTGATAAGGATATGCGTGATACGCTTCACGGTTATTGCGACCGAGCGATTATCCGAAGATTGAGCCTGTGTAATCTCACATTAGAGGAATTAGAAATAGCGGGTGTGGCACTTTTGCGTAATGTCAGCAATATTAACAGAGGTTATGCATTATTTAAAGCGGAGTATTGCGACCCTAATATTTTAGGATTTATCAGTGACCTTGCACTTCAAGTGGACACGGTTAACATATGTATAGTGTATAATATCCGGGAAAGCGGTGCAAAAATTTCCGTGAGGAGCTGTTCCCGTGAGGTTATGGCATCAGAATATGTGGAATACATTACAAGGGGAGTAGGCTCGGGTGGTGGTCACAGGGACAAGGCGGGCGGTTTTTTACAGAAAGCCGAAATTGACGATTTAGGCATGACAATGGTAGAATACATGAACAGCAAAACCGAGGAATACTTTGACAGCTTTGACAGTATCAATGCGTCGAAGCATGATGTTTCAACAGACGGAATGAAGAAGTATAAAAAGAAGGCGATACCGATAGGGTTTACACCGTCAACTGATTTATTTGAAGAGGGGGCACCCATAATGGTCAGAACACTTGAGGGTGACTCGAATATAACGGCAGCTTCGGATATTTATTTAATGGTAGGGATAAAAGGTGAGGTATACCCCACTAAAAAAGAAAAGTTTGAGCTTAATTATAATGTTTGTGATTTTTCAATGATGGAATACCCATATGAACCGACAGCTAAGAATGAGCTTACCGGTGAAATAAAAAAACTCAGCTCATTTTTAAAATTCTGCGTTTCCTCCGGAAGTGCCCCGATATTTGCAAAACCGCTCGAACGTAACACCAAGGTGTTCACCGAATGGAATCCAAACGGTTATATGTACGGGAAACCGGGGGACTATCTTGCGATAAAATATGATGATATTAATGATATGTATATCATTCAAGAGGAAATATTCTATTTGACATATGAGGAAATCAATTGAAAATAATAAGCACGGTTCAAAAACGAACCGTGCTGTTTTTTTATTTATAATTTGCGGCGTCTAATCGATTTAACGCCCGTTTTAGTTTAAATTCAGCAATGTCGTGGTCAACTATGGAAACACCCTCATCACTAAGCCGTTCTTCAGCTGCTTTTTTAGCTATCTTCGCACGGGAAACATCAATTTCATCACTAAATTCACAGCTTTGAACAATAACAACCGTATCACCGTTTTCACCGACATTAATCGTGCCGGGTGAGATTGCGGCAATTCTATAGTTTCCTTTAATCATAATTTTCATCGTTCCGATAGGCAGAGCAGCGATATAAGGTTCGTGCTTTGCGAGTATGCCCTTATCGCCTACAGTTGTTCGGACGATTATTTTTTCGATTTCTCCTTTAAAGAAAACCTTATCCGGAGTAATTATTCTGAGATTGAAAGGTGTCATAATTATTTACCTGCTTTTGCTAAGACTTCTTCAATACCCCCCACGAACAGGAACGCCGATTCGGGAATATCGTCATGCTGACCCTCGATAATTTCTCTAAACCCTCGAATTGTTTCCTTAAGCGGGACATACTTGCCCTCCATACCTGTGAACGCCTCTGCCACGAAGAACGGCTGTGACAGGAATCTTTGAATCTTCCTCGCACGTGCCACGATTAATTTATCGTTGTCGTCAAGCTCATCCATGCCGAGGATTGCGATAATATCCTGTAGCTCATTATATCTTTGCAGAATTGACTGAACCGCACGTGCAACCTCATAATGCTCGTTGCCGATTATTCTCGGGGTGAGAATTCTCGATGTACTGTCAAGCGGGTCAACTGACGGGTATATTCCCATTGAAGCAATCGTTCTCGAAAGAACAGTGGTAGCGTCTAAGTGGGCGAACGTAGTAGCGGGGGCGGGGTCGGTTAAGTCATCGGCAGGAACATATACCGCTTGAACCGAGGTAATCGAACCTTTATTAGTGGAGGTGATACGTTCTTGTAAAGCACCCATTTCGGTGGCAAGCGTAGGCTGATAACCAACCGCAGAGGGCATACGTCCGAGAAGTGCCGAAACCTCACTGCCCGCCTGTGTAAATCTGAATATATTATCTACGAACAGGAGAACGTCCTGTCCTTCAACGTCACGGAAGTATTCCGCCATTGTAAGTCCCGATAAAGCAACCCTCATTCTCGCCCCGGGAGGCTCGTTCATCTGACCGTACACAAGTGCTGTTTTAGCAATAACGCCGGACTCGCTCATTTCCTGATAAAGGTCATTACCCTCACGAGTACGCTCGCCGACACCTGTAAATACCGACAGACCGCCGTGCTGTTTTGCTACGTTATTAATCAATTCCATGATAAGAACTGTCTTGCCTACGCCCGCACCGCCGAACAACCCGATTTTACCGCCCTTCAAATAAGGTGCAATCAAGTCAACGACTTTAATACCGGTTTCGAGAACTTCATTGGCTGCCGCTTGCTCTTCATATGTAGGAGCTTGACGGTGAATTTCCCATCTCTCCTTGGTTTCGGGAGCGGGTTTACTGTCAACAGGGTCACCGAGAAGATTAAAAATTCTTCCGAGTGTTTCATTCCCTACAGGAACGGTAATCGACTTACCGGTATCAACGGCATCGGTTCCCCGAACCAGCCCATCGGTGCTCCCCATAGCGATACAGCGAACCACATCGTCGCCGATATGCTGAGCAACCTCGACAATGAGTTTTTCGCCGCTGTTATCAATTTCGATTGCATTGAGCAGAGCAGGGAGGTTCTCCGGTGCAAACTTAATATCCAGAACCGCTCCTATAATCTGTACTACTGTTCCCGTATTAGCCATAAAAGTATATCCCCTTATTTATAATTAATAATTAATAATTAATAATTTTTGTGTCTGCTTCGCAGACGATATTAATTATTACAACGCATTAGCTCCGCCGACTATTTCATTGATTTCGTTGGTGATTTTTTCCTGTCTTGCACGGTTATATAACAATGACAGCTTGTCAATCATTTCCTCAGCGTTATCAGAAGCACTCTCCATGGCAATCCGCCTTGCACATTGCTCGGAAGCGTAGGACTCTGTCACCGCACATTGAACCATACTCATGATAAAGGTTGGCACAACACGATTGAACACCGCCTCGGGAGACGGGTCATACGTTATCGGAATAATATGCTTACCCGGTTCATGTGCCTTAATTTCAAGCGGAAGAACCGGCATATCAGTCGCCTTTTGAACCATTGAAGAAACAAATTCGGTATAAAACATAGTTACTTCATCAACGTCACCGTTTTTGAAAAGGTTTACAGCGGTGTTCGCTATATCTGCACAATAGGCGTTTTTGACATTCTCAGCCAACCCTATATACTTGGAAACCACATCATATCCACGCTTACCGAAAAACTCGGCAGCTTTTTTACCGACGGCGATAATTTTAGGTAACTCTTGACCCTCATGTGCCGCAACAACCAATTTAAACAGGTTAGAGTTATACCCGCCCGCTAAACCTCTGTCACCTGCGATAACTATGAAAAGCCGTTTCGCCTCGGCAGAATCGACCTCACGCTTACGAGTGAACACTGTTTCTATATGCTTGGTCTGTACAATTTCGGACAATATGAGACTTTGTGCATTGAAAAAAGGCTTAGAATCGTTTGCCTTTTTCTTTGCACGACGCAGCTTAGAGGAAGCGACTAATTCCATTGCCTTGGTAATTTGCATAGTGGAACCAACGCTCTTAATGCGTCTTTTAATTACCTTCATATTTCCAGAAGCCATAATTTTACCTCATTAATCTGCCGTGAAGTAGTTAATTTTTTTGAATACCATACCTGTAACGACTAAAGCGATTGCGGAAGCTGCTATTACTAATGAAACGATACTAATGATGAATCCGGCTTTTCCCATAATAAATCTCCTTACTGTATATTCCCCTCTGTGGTGAGAGTATCCCTTTCTGCGAAAGGGGCGGCACGAAGTGCCGGGGTGGTTTACTTTAATGTTGATGTAAATTCCTTGGTGAAAGTTTTCAACGCTTCTTTTAGTTTGGCTTCGGTGTCTTTAGAGAGGTCTTTTTCGGTTTTGATGGTGTCTAAAATATCGCTGCCGTTATTCTCGAACCAACGGAACATCTCGTCCTCAAAATCCTTAACACTCTTAGTGGGAATTTCAATCAGATAATTGTTAATAACAGCGTAAATAATAACAATCTGTTTTTCAACCGGTAAAGGCGAGGACTGCCCTTGTTTCAGAACCTCAACAATACGCTCACCCTTAGCAAGACGTGCCTTGGTGTCCTTGTCCAAATCCGAGCCGAACTGTGCGAACGCCTGTAACTCACGATACTGTGAATACTCTAACTTCAACGCACCCGAAACTCGTTTCATTGCTTTAATTTGTGCGTCACCGCCAACACGTGAAACCGATACACCGGGGTTAACAGCGGGACGAATACCGGAGTTGAACAATTCTGTTTCCAAGAAAATCTGCCCGTCGGTAATGGATATTACGTTTGTGGGAATATACGCAGAAATGTCACCCGCCTGCGTTTCAATAATCGGAAGTGCGGTAATCGAGCCACCGCCGTATTCCTCGTTTAAGTTTGCAGAACGCTCAAGCAGTCTTGAGTGGAGGTAGAACACGTCACCCGGGAAAGCCTCACGTCCGGGAGGACGCTTCAGAAGAAGCGACAATGCACGATAAGCAACTGCGTGCTTGGATAAATCATCGTATATAATTAATACGTCCTTGCCTTTTTCCATGAAATACTCGCCCATTGCACAACCGGAATAAGGTGCAATATATTGCAAGGGTGCAAGCTCGGAGGCGGTAGCGGCTACTATAATAGTATTGTCCATTGCCCCCGCCGCATTCAATTGTTCAACAACTGTTGCAACAGTGGAGTTCTTTTGACCGATTGCAACGTATATACAAATAACTCCCGAACCCTTTTGGTTAATAATCGTGTCAAGGGCAATGGTGGTCTTACCTGTTTGACGGTCACCGATAATAAGCTCACGCTGACCTCTCCCAATGGGAATCATCGAGTCAATCGCCTTAATACCTGTTTGCAAAGGAGTATTAACCTTTTTACGGGTAATAATACCGGGAGCAATTTTTTCAACAGGGCGTGTTTCACCGGAGAGAATCGGACCTTTGCCGTCAACCGGCTGTCCTAAGGAGTTGACCACTCTTCCGAGAAGCTCATCACCTACAGGAACAGAAACGATGCTTCCGGTTCGCTTAACGGTTTCCCCCTCTTTAATTTCAGCATCAGAGCCGAGCATAACCGCACCCACGAAGTCTTGTTCAAGGTTAAGTGCCATACAGCGAACGCCGTTCTCGAACTCGAGCAATTCACCGAGCATACATTTTTCAAGCCCATGAATACGCACAATTCCGTCACCAACGGTAGCAACTGTTCCGGTATCGGTCAGCTTCACCTTAGTGTCGAAGTTCTTGATTTGCTCTTTCAGTATAGCGGTAATTTCATCGGGACGTAAACTAACTGCCATTATAATGTATCTCCTAACATTATTTTTGTAAATTCAAGCGGTTCAACCGATTTGCCGTTTTTATAAACCCGCATAATATCGGCGGAAACCTCATCTATTAACATGATTTTGCCGTTTTTGTCCTTGCCGAACTCTAATTTAATATCAATCAATTCCATGCCTTTTGCGGAAATTTCATTTTTGATTATACCTACGATATTTTTCATAAGTATTATCAGTTCGTCGTGTTCATTTAAAGTGAGAATATTCAGTGCGACAAGCGTTTCACGTGTTATGAACGGGTCGCCGCGTTCATCATCCTTGAGAGTAATCTCCACTAATGCGTCAAGACTTTCACCATCTTTAATATAAGCACCGTAACGGCGAATGAAACTGCCTGTTGCCTTGTAGCGGCAGATAACCTCAATACCATTGCCGAAATTCTTTGCGGGACGGATTTTCATCTCACCCTTATTAACATCACAGCCTATGAAATGTGTCGGATAACCCGCCGAGTTAATTCTGTTGAAGAAATATTCGCTTATCGCAAGACCTGCCATACCCTTACCGTCGATTTTACCGATAATTTGGTTAGCACCGGGGTCAAACACACCGTTTTCACCGCAGGCATCATCCTTGAATTTAAAAAGATAATTGCCGTCATCCAACTCATAAACATCTTTGGTTTTACCGGTATATACGTGTTTCATGAAGCTCCTTATGCGATAATATTCGCAATATCCTTCTTTAAATCTGTCAATCGTGTTTTAATGCTTCCGTCAAGGCGTGTATTCCCGTAATCAATCACAATTCCGCCGATAATCGATTTATCGACTTTCTCCCGAATAGACACGTTTTTACCCGTAATCTCCGCCATCCGTTTAGTAATGCTCTCACGCAACGGGTCAGTCAAGGGCAGGGAGGTGGTCACGGTGATTTCCGCAATCCCAAACTCCTCGTTATACGCCGCCCGGAAACTGCGGTAGATTTTCCCGAAATACGCCATACGTTTCTTAACAGTAAGAACCCGCAAAAAGTTATACACTGTTTGTGAGGTTTTCCCCGAGAACGCTTTTTCGACTAACTCTAACTTCTCTTTTTCAGAAATAGTGGGTGTCGACAGCAGCTTCACAAAATCGGGCAAACCGGACACAACTGTATCAACCGCTTCAAGCTCGCTTAAAGTGGTATCGAACACAGTTTTCACGTCACCTTTTTCCTCTTTAATCAACGAGAATAAGGCATCAGCGTATGTTTTTTCGATTGAAGCAGGCATAATAACTCCAACTAACAGTTAATAGTGAACAAGCAATAGCTATTCTGCGGTAGTGTTGACCAAGAAATTCTCGATTAAAGCAGCATTGTCCGCTTCATTGATTTCCTTCTCTGCAACCTTTCCCGCCGCCATAACTACGAGTTCTGCGATTTGGTTCTTGATTTCGTTAACGGTACGCTTACGCTCACGCTCGACATCCTCCTCCGCTTTCTGGCGGATTTGAAGAACAGCGTTCTCAGCCTCACGAATAATCTCTTCCTCTCGCGAATGAGCCTTTTGAATAGCGGCAGAAACGATTTTGTCGGCTTGTGATTTAGAATCGGCAAGCAACGCATTAAACTCTTTTTCAGTCGCCAAAGCGTTTTCCTTTGCCTCGGAAGCGGCATCAAGCTCTGCTTTCACAGCTTCTTTTCGCTTTTCGAGCATATTCATAACCGGCTTATGCAGGAAAAACCTATACGCAAGCACAATAACGCCGGTGTTAATCAGCGTGAATATAATCGTGCTGTAGTCGATGCTGAACAGCGGAAGAAATCCCGGGTTCGACAATAAAACCACGTTATCCATATGATTTTCTCCAGTTATGTTGATTTAGCGTGTTTCGAGTGCATTAGCGAACGGATGCAGGAACATACACAGCATAGCGAAAACGAATGCGTATACAGTACCGGTCTCCGAGATTGCGTCACCGATAATCATGGTTCTGGTAATTGCACCGCTGGCTTCCGGCTGTCTTGCAATCGCTTCAACCGCTTTACCGCCGATGTAACCCTCACCGATACCGGGGCCCATACCCGCTAAGAGTGCAATACCTGCACCGAGAACTTCCATACCGAGAACAAAAGCTTCATTAGAAATGCCATCCATTTGAATTTACCTCCAAGAATATTTTTATTTATATTATGAATTTTTTTCAGGCTTAGTTAAATCGGCGTTAGTTATATACACCATTGTAAGAGTAATAAAGATGAATGCGTGCATTACCGACGAGAACAAATCGAAATATAACGAGGCAACCGCCGGAACGATAATCGCAAAACTGCCTAACGCCCAATAAATAATCGAGCTGATGATAAACCCTGCCATAATGTTACCGAAGTGACGGAACGACTGTGACATGGGGTTTGAGAATTCCGATATGATGTTCAGCGGGTTTATAAAGTTCAAGAAACCTCTTAGGAAACCACCGGTTTTATACCGATTATACTGCACTAAGAAAAACGTAATCAATCCCCACGCCAGAATTACCGAAACATCGGCAGTCGGCGAGCGGAATCCCAAGAAACAAGAGAGACTGTTTAATGCGGAGAACATGAACAGAGTTGCTATGTACGGTGTAAGCCTGTAGTATTTTTCACCCATGTTGCTCTTTATTAAGTTCACGAAGGTTCCCACAAGCATTTCTGCAGCAGCTTGTCGTTTACCCTCGGGAATAATTTTAAGGTTGCGACCCAATACAAAGAAGAGAATTCCGAGAAACAGCATAACCAACCACTGAACCGTAATCGACTCGGTAATCACAAAAGGAATACCGAACAACTCGAATTCAGCGACAATCATTGGCCCCGAAATAGTCAGCCCGCCACCCTCGGCGACTTCATCGAGTTGGTCAGCGGCATTGCTTAGTAACATCAATTTGTTCATAAGCGTTCTCCTTGCGAACAATTAAACAGATTTATTGAATACAGCCATAAGCGTGTAATGGATTTTTGGGATAAACAACGGAACAAGACAAGTGATTATATTAACAATTCCAAAATGAATAAGAATACCGAAAACGATAAATGCACCGATATACCGAACAAAAAAGTTAAATGAGGCATATCTCCTTGCCGAGGTTGCATTTTTCCTGCGGACGATTGCCGCCGCTTTAACGCCGAGGTGATATATATTCAAGGCAATTGCGGCGTTCCCTACAACCAGCCCTGTCAGAATTCGCCAGTCAATGTGTTCGTGTGCGAAACCGATTAGTCCGAATATTCCGCTTATCAAAAGAACCGAACCGTTGCATAAAAGGAAAGCCGGAAACATACTTTTAAGCTCTTCGAGTGCAATGCTTACCCCTTCTTCACGGGATTTGAGCGGCGTTTTATTCATAATCATAGAAATCATAATCTTTTTTATCGAAATGCAGTTTCTTTTTTTCTGAATTATCATACATCTTTATCAGATTTATCAGATACGCAGTGACTGAAACCAACATAACTATTATTCCGATTGCGGCGAACAAACCCTTCAACCGGTCTTCCCAGTTCATTCTGTCAACCAACCAGCTACCTCCGCCGAGGAACAGCAACAACGGAGTAATCGTGACTGCACTGATTTGCCCGGCAACCGCAAACGCTTTAAAAGGAGAGTTTTTGTTCATAGTGTTATCTAAAACTTAAATAATTATATTTTCGAGCCGCCATAACCCGTCCTCATATTTATCGAGGTGCATGGACTTGACTTCAACGACGCCCGTTAGAGTTTTAAGTGTGATAGTGATTATGCATGCTTCCTCAGAGATGAAGTCTACCCGAATTTCCGGGTCTTCCCATATCAAGTCATAATCCATGGGTGTGAAATCCATATTTATGCCGAGCAAACCTTTTTCATTCCCGATTTTCCTGTTACTGTAAACTGCACCCTCACCCAAGGGATTTGTAATAATTCTTTGGGCGGTTTCCTTTGAAAAAGTACGCTCAACCAATTCAAAAAGCTCTTCAGCAGTGGAAAACTCACTACTTACAGCCGTGTAATAACCGTCCTCCGGGATGTTGTCATAGGGCTCGGGCTTGTGGGACATTCCTACGGTATAAAACAACTGTAAAACCTTGTAGTTATCCCGAATCAGACGAGGAGCAACCGAGTCAAGTATTTCGTTTTTGAAATCCTCATCGGGGGCATAATCGCCGGTATAAGCGGGTGTTGTAACGGAACCGCCTCCGTTTTGGTCTTCGGAGGTCAGCAAAACCACAGTTAAAACAACAGTCGCAACAGCAATCACTGCAAACACTATGGTAAAAATCAACGCAGGTTTGTTATTCATAGTAACAAGCATTCCCCTAAAATTTAAACTATTAAAAAACATTATATAACATATACATAAAAAAATCAAGCCTTTTTTAATAAAATTTAATAAATTTTCCATTTTGTATAATATTTGCCTGTTCAGGTAACACTGAAATAAAACGATTACACGGAGGATACGGGCATCAATACTGAAAGACTAACTCATATTACTCTTGCCGAATGGGAAAGTAAACCAATCGGTTCGCTTTATCCTCGCTTAAAGCAGATACGCAGAATACTTAAACAAAGCGATGCGATAAAAGAAAAACGCCTGCTTGAAAAGGAAATCGGTATTCTCTTTAAATCGCATAAGGGTATTCACATCAGCATGTTCGGGAAACAACCTGTATTGGGGTATGCCATAGCCGGGCTTGCCGAAATTAACGAAGACAATGTTCGTGAATTAATATCCTTTATTTCCTCACAGAAGAAGCTGACTTCTATGGACATTGACAGTTTTTGTTGGCAGGTCAAGTTTGTGATTATCGAAAACGCTGTAGTGAACAATGCTCAAAATGATTACAGCTCAAAGTTAGGGGCAATGATACTGCTCGACTGCGAAAAGCTGTGCCGTGAGTTAAATCCCCTTGACCGTGTTTTCTCGGAAGACCCGATGTATTCACGCTTAACCCCGGAAACCAAGGGGTTGTACAGGAAAATGACGAGTGAAATCAGTGTGGAAGCGGGAATAGACGAGGCACGCCTCTCCCGTGAATATGCCAATAACGAGAGAAAAAACGGCTCACACATCGGTGAAATCATCATGGCAGACTATTTGAGGGTGTTCCGCCGAATGAGAAGCTCACGTTATATTACGTCACTGTTCTGGTCAGCATTGCTTTTAACAATTCTGATATGTGTATACACCAACTGGTATTTCCTGCCGTTAGTGTTTCTACCCGCATTATCAATCATAAAACCGATAATTGACTTAATACTGTCAAAAACCACCCGTGCCCCTGTTCCGTTGCCGCAGATTGACTTAAACGGTGAAATCCCTAAAGAGGCACGGACTCTGTGTGTTGTATCAACCCTACTAACTTGTGAAAAGGACGTTCGTGAGCTTGTCAAGCGGCTTGAAGCGGCACGGTTAAAAAACCGCTCAGAAAACCTGATGTTTTGTGCATTATGCGACTTTAAAGGCGGTCCTAATGAGCTTTCACAGGACGATTATGCAATTATTGAAGAAGTCAAGCGTGAGTTTGAGTTCAGAGAGGGGTACATCACCCTTATTAGAAAGCGTGAATTCTCGAAAACCCAGAACTGCTGGCAGGGTCATGAACGTAAGCGTGGTGCTATTGAAGCGTTAATGAAGCTGCTGCGTTGTGATGTTTCGGATATGGCAGAGGGGGTAAACCGCCCTAATGAATACGAACCGTTTAGGGAAATCATAGGCGACAAAGCGGCATTAAAGGATATAAAGTTCATCTGTGCCCTTGATTATGATACAATTCCGCTGATGGACAGCATTTCCGAATTGGTGGGTATTGCCCTGCACCCCTGTCAAAAGGATATAGGTATAATCGTTCCAAGGATTACTACAAAATTAGGTTCATCGCTAAAAACCGGCTTTTCACGGGCAATGGCAGAAAACGGCGGATGTGCGGGTGCATCAAGCTACGACAGCTTTTCCGGTGAATTCTATCAAGACTGCTTCGGTGAGGGGATTTTCACCGGAAAAGGTTTAATAAACGTCGATTTATTTATAGAACGCTGTCTTAATAAGTTTCCTGATGAGCAAATTCTCTCGCATGATGTTTTAGAGGGAGGTTATGCCAAGGTCGCCTATGCGGGTGATGTGGAATTCTCAGACAGCTTCCCGGAAACCTCCAAAGCTTATTTTAAGCGTCAGCACCGCTGGCTCAGAGGGGATTTGCAGAATTTTCAATATATGTTTAACACGCAATTTTCCCGCCTTACCCGCTGGAAGTTAGCCGATAATGTCCGACGTGCCGTAACGCCGATTTTTACTTTATTGTGTTTTTTCACAGCACTAATACCGTATACGAATAACGCTCTTATAATCACTTTAACAGCGTTGCTGTCGATTTTAATGCCGTTCTTGCCCGGGTTCCTCACAAGTGTAATCCGAGGCAGAAAGTTTTCTAACTACCGCCGGTTTTATTCACCGGTAATCTCACAGACCAAGCAGCTTCTGCGGCAGTGCATAATGGAGCTGTTACTGCTCCCGAAAAACGCCCTAATTTCCTTTGACGCAGTCATCAGGACATTATGGCGAATGACCATTTCCAAAAAACGACTGCTCGACTGGACAACCGCCGCCGCATTTGACGGGGTAAAGGGCGGGTATTCCCATATGCTCGGTGCAACATTCATATCGCTGGTGCTTATTGTGGCGGCGGGTTTCTTCGGGAACATTTTCACGATGATAATTTCGATATTCTTCCTGAGTGCATTACCGGTGATTATTTACTGTGACAGAACCGTCGGTGTACCAAAGTCGAGAATTCCGGAAATCATGCGGCGTGATTTATTCAAAAATGCTGAACAAATCTGGCGGTTTTATGAAGACTATGTCACAAAGGAGCATAATTATCTCCCCCCCGATAACGTGCAGTATTCTCCGGTATACCGTGTGACCTTCCGAACCTCACCCACTAATATAGGAATGTATCTGCTGTCTTGCTCTGCGGCGATAATTATGGGGATAATCAACCGCACAGAATTAGAGGAACGTGTTTCCCGCACTGTCACAACTATTGAAAAATTGCAAAAATGGCACGGAAACTTATGTAACTGGTATACCACGGATAAGTTAGAGGTAGTCAGCTCATTTGTATCGTCGGTAGACTCCGGTAACTTCGTCTGCTGCCTTGTCGCTTTAAATGAAACGCTCAAAGCTGAGGGATGCAGTCCGCAATTGATTGAAAGGGTTGAAAAGTTAATCGCACAAACCGACTTGAAGCCTTTCTATAATGACGCACGAAATTTGTTCAGTATAGGTTATGATTTAGATGAGCAGGCACTTTCAATCCATCATTACGATTTATTAATGTCAGAATCACGAATGCTCAGTTATTATGCAATAGCGGCGGGTCAGGCGGACAAGCGTCACTGGCGTAGCCTTGGGCGTGTAATGAGCAAAAAAGGGAAATATGCCGCTCCTGTTGCGTGGACGGGGACGATGTTCGAGTATTTTATGCCGGAACTGCTGTTAAGCTCAAAGGAGGGGAGCATGGAGTATGAAGCGTTAAAGTTCAGCCTGAGGTGTCAGCAGCAGAGAGGGCGAAGCGAGGGATTGCCATTCGGGATTTCCGAAAGCGGATACTACGCTTTTGACAGAAGCCTGAATTATCAATACAAGGCACACGGAGTTCAGGACATCGGCTTAAAAGCAGGTCTGAATAAAGAATACGTGGTGTCGCCTTATTCGTCGTTTATCGCACTTTCCTATGACCCGATAAGCTGTTACAATAACTTAGCGAAGTTAGAAAAATTAGGAATGTGCCACCAAAGCTACGGGTTTTATGAAGCGGCAGACTTCACGAAACACCGTGTAGGCTCGGGTCACGCTGTTGTGAAATCGCACATGGCACACCACATGGGCATGAGCATATGCGGAATAGTTAATACGTTATATGAGGGGAAAATCCAAAAGCTGTTCCTGTCGAACGCCAAAATGAAGCGGGCAGAGGAGTTAATGGAGGAAAAAATTATAGCGGGAGAACCTGTTCTCGGAACACCGCAAAGGCAGGAAGAAAAAGAAATGCGTATGAACGCCGATGTTCTTACTAAGTTTTCAACAAGCTCACCCCGCCTTAATGCCTTATCAAACGGCAGAGTGACCATTGTCACCTCCGACATAGGAATGTCGCAGACTTTTTTCGATAACAAAGCGATGTTCTTCCCGACGTTTGACCTATACCGCCCAAGGGGAACACTCTTCGCATTTATCGAAAATGATACTGCATATCCGTTTTATAATCATCACGGCTTACCGTTGTCTAAAGATACCGAGAACTGCGTAGTGTTCACCCAGAATACGTCAGAGTATCTTTGTTATTCCTCAAAACTGCGAATGGAATCCAACGTATTCCTTGACGAACGCCGACCCGTGGAAATCCGCAGTTTTTCAGCGACGAACAAGTCGAGCATTAAGCGACAGCTGACATTAGCGATATACCTTGAACCGGCACTTGCGGCAGTTCGGGATATTTCAGCCCACCCTGCGTTTATGGACTTGTTTTTGAAGCAGTCATATAACGAAGAAGAAAAGCTGTTTATAGTCAAGCGGAAAGACCGCAATTCAGACAACGAAACCGTTATGGCAATCGGATTCCGTGAAAAAGAGGACTTCGCCTTTTCGTTCAACCGTGAGGAGGTAATCGAAAGAAACGGCGGTTTATTCTCATGCTTAAGTAAGGCACGTGACCGCAGTAATTCTATAACTGACGTTCCGAGTCCCTGCTTATTCATTAAAACAGACATTAACTTAGACGCTCACGGTAAAAAAACATCGCACCTGCTTATTTGCTACGGCAACAGTGAGGGTGAGGTAGTTGATACAATGCGTGAAATGCGGGGTATTAACTCACCACCCGAGCCGTCTGAGGAAATTATTTCACCTCTTGTCACCGATACAATATATGGGAGAATTACCCGTCGTGTCCTCGGCAGTATCATCTATGCCCCGAAAATCAACAAGCTTGCCGTTTCACAAAACACACTTGACATTAGGACATTGTGGAAATTCGGAATTTCCGGCGACTTCCCGATAGTTATATACGAAGCGGAAAAAGGGGTCAAAGCCGTTGATTCGGTAATCGAAATGAAGAAAGCACTGTCATTATGTCAGATTGATTTCGACTTGGTAATTCTTTACGAGAACGAAAAACAAAGGCAGTTGTGTGAAGAACTGAGGGGCGAAATCGGCACAGAGGTATATTTAATTGACAAAACAAGGCAGTCAGATGAGGAGCTTACGTTAATTCGTGCCTGTGCTGTGTTGACATTGTTTTCGGGAGATACACTGCTCACCACAAAAACCAACCGAATATCAGAGAATACCATTCTGCCGATTAATCGTTGTAAGAAAACAAAAGGCGGTGAAAACCGCTTTGAGGAAGAAAAATATATAATAGAGGAACAACCTGAAATCCCGTGGTGTAATGTACTTGCAAATTCACGCTTCGGTACGCTTGTGTCCGATACGTCGTTAGGCTTCACCTGGGCGTTGAACAGCCGTGAAAATAAGCTGACCCCGTGGAGGAATGACCTGCGTGAGGATAATAAGGGTGAAATGCTTATTATGAAATACTCGAATAAGTTATATGACCTTATCGACGGTTCAAGAGCGATATTCTCCCCGAATGCCGCCGATTATGAAGCGGTTGCCTGCGAGATTGAAGCAAAAACCTCCGTCCGTGTTTACGAAAAGGGAATGGGTAAAAAAGTCGTTCTTGAATTATGCAACAACTCAAAAAGAACCAAGTCGGTTCAGATAGCCTATTACACCGAGCCTATATTAGGGGTTGACAGTACCGGCACAGCCTCACGAATGATTGTTCCGGAAATAAGCGGAAATGCGTTAATTCTCCGCAATTATTCAAATAATTCATTAAGCGGTGCAATGACTGTTTCAGCTGATAAAAAGTCGCAGTTTCTGACCGAAAAAGGCTTGTTTATGTCAGGGAAATGGGACGAAAGTGTTATAAAGCCCGCTCATGACTTAATCGGTGCAATCATTATTAAAATCGAACTGCCTCCGAGGAAAAAAGAAAAGATTAAATTTATATTAGCGTTTACTCAAAATATGAACGACCCGCTGTCTATGGAAAGAGCGTTGAAACGCCGAAAGACCTCAATTTCACTTCCCGTGGCACAATTACCGGAGGATTGCGGAATAAACCCGCAATTGAACGCTTTATATAAATACTGGCTTCCGTGGCAGGTAATCGGGTGTCGCATGTGGGGGCGTACCGGATTTTACCAGAACTCGGGGGCATACGGGTTCCGTGACCAGTTACAGGACTGTCTTGCAGCGGTATATATTAAACCAATTGTTGCAAAAACGCAGATTCTGCGTTGCTGCGGGGCACAATTCCCGGAGGGAGATGTGCTTCACTGGTGGCATGATTTAATCACAGTAAAAAAAGGTGTTCGCACCCGCTATTCCGATGACCTGCTGTGGTTGCCTTATGTAGTCGCCGATTATGTAAAGGTAACAGGGGACAGTAATATTCTGAAGCTGCGAACGCATTACTGTAACGCTCCCTTACTTGAAGAACACGAGCATGAGCGGTATTATGAGGTCACGTTGACCGATTTTCGTGAAAACGTCTACCAGCACGCTAAACGTGCATTAGAAAAAGGGTATAACAAATCCCAAAGAGGATTATTGTTAATGGGCGGCGGTGACTGGTGTGACGGTTATAACCAAGTAGGAGCAGAGGGAAAAGGCGAAAGCGTATGGCTGACGAT
Organism: Oscillospiraceae bacterium; assembly: GCA_009784825.1. Lineage (GTDB taxonomy): Bacteria > Bacillota > Clostridia > Oscillospirales > Ruminococcaceae > Ruminiclostridium_E. The sequence continues at coordinate 145,011 of WQXO01000004.1, read as the reverse complement.
GTTCTACGCATTGGTTGCTAAGAACTTCTCGGAAATTGCGAAACAGTCAGGTGACTTAAACTATGCAGTTGAATTGGAACAAAGGGCTAATGAATTAAACAACGCCGTTGACCTTCATGCGTGGGACGGGGAGTATTACCTGCGGGCGTTCTATGATAACGGCAGTAAAATGGGTTCACGCAACAGTGATTTATGTAAAATCGACCTGCTCCCTCAAGCGTTCAGTGCTTTGGCGAATTTACCGGACACATCACGCTCGGTCAAATCGATTAACAGTGCGTTAAATGAATTATACGATTCTGAAAACCATATAATCAAGCTGTTCACACCACCTTTTGAAAGAGGTGCGACCAAACAAGAACCCGGTTATGTGATGAGTTATCCGCCCGGTGTCCGTGAAAACGGAGGACAGTATACCCATGCGGCAATATGGCTTGCTATGGCGTGTTCTGAGTTAGGAATGTCAGACAAAGCAGAGGAATTGATTAATTCAATATCTCCCGCCAATCGGGGCAGGGAATATAAAACAGAACCGTATTACTTGGCGGCAGATGTCTACACCAACCCGAAGGCTTATGGGCGGGGAGGGTGGTCACTGTATACCGGCTCGGCAGGGTGGTATTATAAATTATTGAGGGATTTCTATAAAAATAAAAAACCGGGTTCGTCTTAAAAAACGAACCCGATTTTATTCTCACTTCTTCTTTTCCTTTTCATACAATCCGTGGTAAGCAATTGCGATAATTAGAAATATAAAAAACGGAGCTCCGAATGACAAAAAAGCGAGAAATGTACTCCCCATCATATTTGATGAAACACTGACTACAAATAACGGCATGAAACACATAGCTAACATTATCCATCTTTCATATGACCGCTTATACCTCCCCGCACGAGAGGCGGTGTCCGAGAATATCTCGTCATCTGCGTCGGGATTTGTTTTCATAAAATACTGTGTGCCGCTGTCCTTAGAGCCAACGATATGTTTCCACCCGCTGTCCTCGAACAATGTCTTATAATCGTTGAAATCCTGATTTGATTTAAAATCCCTGAAATCTATTCTGATTTTTACCTGTTCCGACGGTGCAGACTCAAACTTATAAGTTAAAGACGCACCCTTAAGCTGCCAACCTTTTTCTGCCATTTCCTCAAGCCACTTTTCCTCTTTAGAGAAATCTAAGAATGATTTAAATTTATTCATTGTTTTCATTGCTTTCGCCTCCCTTATTTAATGTTGAGTGTGTCGTATTAAGCATAAAGCTCATTCTTTGATAGTCTGCCTGTAAAACCAACTTGCCTTTTTCGGAAATAACGTATACTTTTCTGCGGGGGTCTTCACTCGGCAGTGATTTAATTAACCCCTTAGTCAACAGATTTTCGATTGCCCCGTAAAGCGTTCCCGCCGCTAATCTTACCGACCCTCCGCTTAAGCTTTCCACATTCTGCATAATAACATACCCGTGTGCCGGTTCATGTAAAGCCAACAGAATATAATAAACAGTTTCGGTCAACGGTAGGTTACTGTCCCTATTCATAATTTCAACTCCTTTACTTATATAGTGTTACTGTACAGCGTAACTGTATAGTTACATTATATACAGTCTAACTGTATATGTCAATAGTTTTTTAAATATTTTTGAAAATTCGGCGAATTGCACAAAAAAACAGGCTCATAATTGAACCTGTTTAATAAAATATATACTACTCAGCACCATTTTCAATAAGAAACTCTATTAAATCATCATAATTAAACCGCTTTTTACTTGTTCCTGTACGAGAAAGAACTGTTTGACCATTATTGTCCTTTATGTTAATGTCAGCTCCATTTTCTAAAAGCAATTTTGGAATTTTCAAGCAATCATTATATAAGTATGGCGATAGGCAATATCTCATAAATGATGTTTGACCATAATCATCTACAGCATTAACATCGGCACCGTTTTCTATAAATAATTCAACAGTATTAATACAATAATCAGCTTTTTCATTGGAACATATTATCATTAGCGGGGTACTGTCACCAATCCCTCCTGCTTGATTAACATCAGCCCCATATTCAATAAGTAATTCTGCTATATCATATTTAAAAGCGACATTATCATTGTAGCATAATGCTATTAATGGGGTAAATTCGTTTATACCGCTTGTTTGTTCAACATCTGCACCGTACATAAGTAACAATTCAACTATCCTTACATCTTCTCGATTGAAATAATTCTTTTTATCACAAATTGTAAATAAAAGCGACCAAGAATTTTCATTTGGATTCTTTCCGTCCTTAAGAAGCCGTTCAACTTCATAAACATCACCTGCCGCAACTGCATTACTTAACAATAACGATTCAGCGTATTCTTCCTGACGCAAAGCAAGACGCTCACTTTCAGAATTACGTACATCATAGAAAATAGCAAGTGGAGCTATGACAAATAAAAGAAAAATAATCGCTGATAAAATAAGGCATAACTTTTTATTGGCTACACGACTCTTAAATCCTGCAATCAATAACACAACACTAAGTATTAATCCTACTACCATCACTACAATGACAACAAAAACAATAAAATAAACAAAGAATATCATTGCAAACATATTTAATCCCCTTACAAATTACTCCTGCTTAAATACTTTTGAATTCCGCTTGCAATCGCATTGGCAATCCCTTGTTGATGTGTTTCGGAGTGAAGTGCCATTGCCTCCTCATAATTTGTAACAAACGCCAACTCCACTAATATAGACGGGAAGTCCTGTGCTGTTGTCACCCAGAAATAACTCGATTTTGCCCCCCGGTTCATATTTGCACCGTCGGAATAGACATTATTCTGGAAATACTGTGCAATGCTCGCACTGACCTGTTCCGCCAAAGGTTGCGAGAACGGAGTGAAATACCATGCCTCCGCCCCTCGTGCATTTGGATTACCTGCAACGGCGTTACAGTGAATGGAGATAAACAAATCACAGTGGAACTGCCGTGCATAATCGGGACGGAACATTGTCATAAGGAAGGTATTCTCTGTTTGCAACCGAACAGCATTCGCACCAAGCTCCTCCAAACGAGCTTTAAGCTTCTTGGCAACTGCTAAGTTAACATCACCCTCAACCACATGACCGATAGCACCCGGGTCAATCGAAGTTGCAGAACGGGCGTACCCGTGTCCGGGGTCGATAACTATGTTCATTCCCGCAACTGAATTACGCAAGACGGGGAACGATATAGTAAGTGTCCCGTCGGCGTTATATGTAGAATAATTCCCCGCATACACACCCGGCTGCCTTAACTCTAAAATCAACCGGAATTTCGGAATGCCGTTGACGGTTACTGTGTCCCATCTGCCGGAGGAGAATACAAGATTACTCTCGAACGACGGTAGCTTGGTTACACTGGTAACATTATCAAAGTCAATATAAATATACCTCGCATTAAACTCTTTAACATTATAATCATCACCCCATGCCGTGTGATAACTCATGTCTGCCGCTTTTATGTTAAAGCTCGATTTTTTATCAATGGAAAAATTAAAATAGCTGTTACTTTTCCCGGAATGTGATGTTCCACCGGACAAGACGACTAAGCTATTCTCGCCCATACCCACCCCCTCAATAAGGGTAGAATCGTCCACACTCACCCGCTTACCGCTCTCGGTAGTGTAATAACTGCCCACTGTAGACCGGTAATAGTCAATCGTACCCATTGGCTGCCGGCTAATATCCGGGTCAAATGATGCCCCTGTTGTATTTGCGGCGAATACAATCGTGTTATCCTTGTTTAATCTTACATATCGTACCGCTTCGTCAGAATTACGAATAGGGTCGATAATACCGACAACCTCACCGTCACCCGCATTCGCTTGGTCGAATAATTTTACCACTTCGGGAGGGGGGGGAGGCTTCGGAAGTGCATTAACCCTTACCGTTGCACCAATCATGTTTCGAGTGTTATTCTGGAATTGTGCAGTCACCGAAACAGTACCAAGGTCTTGAACCTGCTCAATTATTCCGTCTGGGACTTTTATCCACCCCGAGAACAAAGCATATGATGCCCGTAAATCAGGATTGTCCAAGCTTGCGTCCTGCTCTGTCAGCTTAATAGTCTGCCCGTTTAACGTAGCCGTAACATTAGCACCCTTATACGCAATCGCAGTAATATTAACATTAGTGCCGCCCTCTACGTTTAATACTTTCCCGTTAGCGATGGAAGCATCAATATCGTGAAGCGGGATTACCTTTCTTTCAATGCTGTAGCTGATTTCCTTACCCTTGTGCTTAATTGTGAAATAGTTCATACCCACATTAAGGTTTTTCTCTATATAGAAATTTCCCGCCTCATTTAACACAATCTTAACATCATTGAAATAAACATCGAAGTTCTCATCAAATGTCCCTTGGAATATGGCAATCGAGTCTTGCGTGGAATATGAACGTGCTGTGGGAGCAAGCATTTTCAATTCCTCGAACAATGTTTCTTTATTAATCGCATTGTCAAAGAATTTCATAAGTGTATCAGTTGTCCCGAGCTTATTATTGAGAAGTGCAGTATACGAGTTAAAAGCACTGCCCATATATGCGGAAATCTCCCCCTCCGCATAGGTTAATTGCTGAAGTAACTGGTCTTCTATATTCCAACCTGCCTTTGCCTCCCCGATATTTTCGTTATGGTGAATTATGTACATCGGTGTACCGCTTTGTATGCAGACCTCCCCCCACCACTGTGACACTTTATTAAAAGGTAGCGGCTCGGTTTCAGAGGTGGTAAACGCCCCTAATGCCCTCACCATTGCGAAATCGGCATAGCCGTCCTCAATAAACGCCTTAGTGTCGGCGAAACCGTCGGCGAAAGCCTCGAAATCTCCGCTTGTACCGGTCTCGGAATTATCCCATATACTGTTCAGCATTATCCCGACAGGAATCGAATTATCGGTTAAATGGATTATATCGGCGGCAGTCTTAAAATAATTCTCGGTGCTTGAGAAAAGCCAGTTAGTATAACCGATACCGCCCCCGTAACCCATATACCGCTCAAAACTCTCCTCGTCACGCCGAGAATAATAATTATCGAGAATTATCCCGTCACAGGGATATTTTAAGGCGAATTTATGTAACTCAGTTATCAGTGCATTAATGGGGACACGGTCATCGTCTTCCTCCCGATTATGTAAAACCGTGTTAATATCAAAAATGAGGAATACATTGAGGTTACGTTTCATCGCCGAATTAATCGTGTCCATGAGATAATCGGGTTCTTCGGTAATGTTCATGCTTGTGTTATAATATGCACGTTCGGCGTCGGAAGTCCCGAGAATTACTGTGTTCATGCCCAATTTCACAATTTCATCAAGAACACTCTCGTCCTCGATAATATATTCGTTTTCGGGATACAGAATAACTGCCCGCATATTCCCCGGTAAATAGAAATTGCTGTGTGAAACAATCGGCTCGGTGAATTCAGACATAACCACATCGTCCCCACCGTCTTCGGCGAACACCGAAAAGGGCAGGGCAGAAAAGCAAATTATCAATGCGAGGGCAAATGAAATATATCTTTTAATAATCATAGCAACGGTTTAAATGCGGCAATTTCCGCTTCAATGGCAGGGGTCAGGTGAACGGGGTTGAACAACCAGTTATAACTGTAGAACGCTATACCGCTGTAGCTTTTCAGTTTTCGGGCTTCATCTATTTGACGACGAAGAATTTGTTTATTATCAATCCATTCCCGTAAGCCGTCGCCTGCCCATCTGTCCTCTGCTCCGATTTTATAGACAGCCAACCCCATAATCAGCTTAACATCAGAATTCTCGAGCATTTTCTGCCAGCCGTTAATGCATTCGATATACGGCTGTGTGGAATTCTCGAATCCATAATAAAACTGCGGAGCTATATAATCGACAAACCCCGGATTTTTGCACCATTTCTCAACATCGGCGAACATAAGGTTGTAGTTATTTTCAATACTGCCCTGCGGACTGACCCCGAACAAGGCATTAGGGTTGACTTTCTTCACAGAGGAATACAACACCCTAACCATATTACTGCAATTGTTCAAGCGAAACGCACTGAGCGATGTATAGCTTGACGAGTTAAAGGCGGCAGAATCAAACCAAGAATCGGTTACAGGGTAAAAATAGTCGTCGATATGTATTCCGTCCACATTATATTTAGACACAATTTCAGCCGCACCGTTCCCGATTAACTCAATAACCTCACTGTATGCAGGGTTAAGATACCAGTTCCCGCCGCATTTGACAATGTATTTCCCCCTTGCATTAACGTCATTGTACCATTTACCGACGGCGAAAACCTCAGAAATCTTATCAATATCGGCGTCGGAGTGCAATCGCATAGGGTTAAGCCAGCCGTGGAACGAGATGTTACGTTTATGAGTTTCCTCCAACATAACCTCTAACGGGTCAAACGTCGGAACCATTCCGATAGTACCGGTTACATACTTCGACCACGGGAAATACTCGGATTTATACAAAGCGTCCCCAAAGGGTCTGAGATGGACATATACCGTGTTAATCCCGAGGGACTTACAATTGTCCATCATTGCCCCGTAGCTTTGGCGGAATTGTGCTTCGGTTTTCCCGGTGAGAATTCCCGATAACTCGATATACGAAATCCACACCCCGATTACCTCATCATAATTAATCGTGGGTCTTACTGATGGGGTAATGTCGATAACGGGAGGCTGTGTGGCATATGTCGCAGTAGTGGTTGCTTGTGTTGCAGAGGTTGTTGCCGCTGTGGTAGTTTCCTGTGTTGACGAAGCCTGCTCACTTGTGGTAGTTTCCTCCTCCGGCTCGGTTAATTCTGAAAAAGGTTCAGCTTCAGAATAACTCTCGAAGGTGCTTGCAATAACCGGAATAACCTCAACCGGCTCATTAACGGGTACACTTTTATCGGCGAACGCAAGCCCGCCATAATTCTCAGCATTAATCAAGTGTTCGCCATGCTCATAGCTATCAGAGCAGGCGGTTATAAAAAGCACAAAAATTGTAAAAATGATAGTGAATTTTCTCATAATTACGGTTATCATAGCATATTTCCTCGCTTTTGTCAAGTAGGGGTGGACGACCCTGTCCACCCGACAGCCCGGACACCCACCTTGACAATAATTATCAAATACTGTATTCTTTATAGAAAGAGGTGACATTATGAAGAGAATAACGATATTACTGTTAACAGCGGTAGTTCTGCTGACGTCATGTGTTCGGAACGTCGATAATCCCTCGGATTCTTCCGAAACCACCGAGCCGCCCGAAACAACTATAACAACCACCGATACAACAACCACCGAACCGCAAATTATACTCACTCATGAACAGCAGTTACTCAAATCAATCGAGGAAAAATCCAAAGGGACGGTTGTGTTATACGATTACGCCGACTATGGGGGACTTGGCGAATTCGTGATGTTTGCGATAGTTTCCGATGGGGATTGGATTTTTAGTGATTCTCATATGTATTATTATGCGTCACACCGCCATGACGTAGTAGGGGATTTATGGTTCGCCGACGGCAGTGATACACAGTTGATTAAAAGAGGCGGAATAATGGTTCAATTCAGAGAATTCAGCGGTGACAGATATGTGTTTTTTGAACCATTTAGTGTAGTTGGAGCACCGTGGTACGTTATTACTGTAAGAGACGGGCAATTGTATGAACCGGCAGTTTCATTCACAGGCGGAGGGTTTAATAATTACGAGGGAGATGATTTAGTCTACGCCACCCGAACTTATGATTGGGGGATACTTGACGGCGGAGTAACATATAAACCGTATTGGCTGTATTATGACGAGGAATTGCGTGATTTCGTTGAATACGGTGCGATTGAAATAACCCTTGAGCAGTTGATGACATTTGAAAATCATGAGCAAATTATTAAAGAAATTGATGAATATAATGTAATCGCTTTGAAAAACAGAAATGCGATATATGAAATAATTTCAATATTTTACAGAGGGAACGGTTATATCCATGTTAATATACAGCTTTTATCGGACGAATTTGAATACGAATTCTTGTTGGACAGCAACAGGCACATCACTGCAAAATATGACGGGAAAACAATAACCGAGCTTACCGAGGGGTATTACGATTGGGACAGAACTGAGGGTACACCCATTCAAGGCGGGTTATACCTCCCCGCATTATGCCCCGAAGCGGCGGTATTCCCTGATATAACAGACTTGTTTGATTAATCCTTGACAACTAACCCGTAATATTATATAATATTATCACTAATATAAAAACGCAGGGAGAGAACTAAATGTCACTTACGCTTACCGAAAAAATCATAAACGCACATATTATTGACGGAAACCCCGTTAAAGGGAGTGAAATCGGTTTAAAAATCGACCAGACATTAACTCAGGACGCAACGGGAACTATGGCGTATCTCCAGTTTGAGGCGATGGGAATCCCGCAAGTGAAAACCGAACGCTCTGTAGCATATATCGACCATAACACACTTCAATCCGGTTTTGAGAACGCCGACGACCACCGTTACATAGGCAGTGTCGCAAAAAAACACGGAATATATTTCTCACGCCCGGGTAACGGAATCTGCCATCAGGTTCATCTTGAGCGTTTCGGGAAACCGGGTAAAACCCTCATAGGCTCGGACAGTCACACCCCGACCTGTGGAGGGCTGGGAATGATTGCCATAGGTGCGGGCGGTCTTGACGTTGCGGTTGCAATGGGCGGGGGAGCGTATTATATCACCTATCCGGAAATAGTCGGGATAAAGCTCACAGGAAAGCTTAATGACTGGGTTTCTGCAAAAGATGTAATCCTAAAAGTTTTGCAGGAGTTAAGCGTAAAGGGCGGTGTCGGCAGGGTAATGGAATACTTCGGTGACGGGGTTAAAACCCTAAGCGTTCCCGAACGTGCCACGATTACTAATATGGGGGCAGAATTAGGTGCAACCACCTCAATATTCCCATCTGATAAATTGACAAAACAATTCCTCAAAGCACAAGGGCGAGAACAGGATTACACAGAATTATCCGCTGACGAAAACGCAGTCTATGACAAAATATTGGAAATAAACCTCTCCGAGCTTGAACCGCTTGCTGCTTGTCCGCACAGCCCGGATAACATTAAAACTGTGAGAGAATTATCAGGAGCAGACCCGACAAATCAACCCGTGGCTGTCAATCAAGTCTGCATCGGCTCATGTACCAACGGGTCATTGTTGGATTTATTAAAAGTTGCACATATTCTCAAAGGCAAAACAGTTCATGAAACTGTCGATTTATCAATTTCACCCGGCTCAAAGCAGGTTTTTAATATGCTCTCCAATCCCGTTTCGGACGGGGTCAGTGCATTAAGCGATTTAATCTCGGCAGGTGCGAGAATATTAGAAGCCACCTGTGGTCCCTGTATCGGAATGGGGCAGTCGCCTTGCTCTGCGGGAGTGTCACTCAGAACATTTAACCGCAACTTCTTAGGCAGGAGCGGTACGAAGGACGCACAGGTATATTTAGTTTCCCCGGAGACGGCGGCGGCTTCTGCTTTAACAGGAGTTTTCACCGACCCTCGATGTCTTGGTGAAATGCCGGAATTTACCACGCCCGAGAATTTCCATATAAACGACAACATGATTACTCTCCCCGCAGATGCAACAGACGCACATAACGTCAAAATCATTCGCGGGCCGAACATCAAGGAATTACCGGTTAATTCACCGCTGTCCGATAAAATTACCGCTTCGGTAATTCTCAAAGTTGAGGACAACATTACCACAGACCATATTATGCCTGCCGGAGCGAAGATATTACCCCTACGCTCGAACATTCCCGCAATCAGTGAACACTGCTTCACAGTTGTTGACGAAACCTTCCCGAAACGTGCGAAACAAGCAGAAAAAGGAATAATCGTCGGGGGAACGAATTACGGGCAGGGAAGCTCACGAGAGCATGCGGCATTAGCACCCTTGTTCTTAGGAATAAAAGCGGTACTTTGCAAATCATTCGCAAGAATTCACCGACAGAACCTCATAAACAACGGCATAATCCCGCTGACATTTATCAACGAAAGCGACTATGACAACATAGAACAAGGCGATGAACTGACAATTGACAATTCACAATTCACAATTCACAATATTACTAAGAATATCGACATTCCCGTAAAAAGCGAATTCACCGAAAGGGAGCTTGCCATGTTAAAAGCGGGCGGATTATTAAATCTCACAAGAGGAGGAGAGTTAAAATGAAAGGAATACTAATCGCATTAACAATCGGGTTTACGATAGGCGTGGCAGTGGGGGTTCTTATTTCACCCGTTAAAAACGGTGTAAACGTCAATACGATTACAAAGAATTTCGTATATAACAAGAACAATCCCGAACCCGTCATTAAACCGGTAGTCCGTAAATACAACAAACCCGATAAGCTGTTCGAGAACGAGGAACTGCTCACACAAATAATTAATTAATACTTTAAACAATCGAAAGGACACACAGAAATGGCAGATAAAATCAAAATGACCACCCCGATAGTCGAGATGGACGGAGACGAAATGACCCGCATAATCTGGAAAATGATTAAAGACGAGTTAATCTCGCCATACGTTGACCTAAAGACAGAATACTATGACTTAGGCTTGGAATACAGGAATGAAACAAATGACCAAGTCACAACCGATTCGGCAAACGCTACATTAAAGCATGGTGTTGCGGTTAAGTGTGCAACTATTACACCCAACGCCCAGCGAATGACCGAATATACGTTAAAAGAAATGTGGAAGTCCCCCAACGGAACTATACGAGCCATTTTAGACGGCACTGTTTTCCGTGCCCCGATTATTGTCAAAGGTATCGAACCGCTTGTCCCGAGGTGGACAAAACCGATTACAATTGCCCGTCACGCTTATGGTGATATGTACAAAAATGCAGAAATAAGAGTAGATGAGGGGTGCAAAGCCGAGCTTCATATAACCTCGCCGGACGGTGGCTGCACCAAATTATTAATTCACGAATTTAAAGATTCCGGCGGAATTGTCCAAGGTGTCCACAACACCGAAAAAAGCATAGCCAGCTTCGCACGCTCATGCTTTAACTTCGCAATCGACACCAAGCAAGACCTGTGGTTCGGAATGAAGGATACCATATCCAAAACATACGACCACAGATTTAAGGACATATTCGCAGAAATATACGAAGCTGAATACGCAGATAAGTTCGCAGAGGCTGAAATAAACTACTATTACACGTTAATCGATGATGCAGTGGCACGGGTAATGCGTTCGAGAGGCGGGTACATCTGGGCTTGCAAGAACTACGACGGCGACGTAATGTCCGACATGGTTGCCTCCGCATTCGGAAGCCTCGGAATGATGACGTCGGTTCTTGTGTCCCCTAACGGTGCATATGAGTTTGAAGCCGCTCACGGAACGGTTACAGCACATTACTACAGGCACAGAAAAGGTGAAGAAACCTCAACTAACTCAGTTGCCACTATTTTTGCGTGGACAGGTGCATTAAGAAAGCGTGGCGAATTAGATAATCTCCCAGAATTATGTGCGTTCGCCGAAAAATTGGAAAAAGCCACCCTTTCAACAATAGAGGATGGCGTAATGACCGGTGACTTATTCAGCATATCCACCCTTGATAATAAAAGGAAAGTCAACACCCAAGATTTTATTAAGGAAATTGCGGCACGGATTTAGTTTTAGGAGGTTTTATGAACAGAAAGATTGTTCTTGCGGTTGTATTAATTATCGGTATAACTGCGACACTTTTAATTGATAATGTCGATTTTTCAAAACCGGTAATCTCCGAACCCCCCGATGGGGACGTTTCGGTTGGTGTAACTGTGCCGAACGATTCAAAAGAACCGAAAGACCCTGACGACGTTATAAAATCCGATGACCCGTTGGAGGTTATGTTCTCTCAAAAAGCGGGTTTTTATGATAAGGACATTTCTGTTGAATTATCCTGTGCAGACAAAAACGCAAGCATATACTACACAATGGACGGTTCACCTCCTGATGAAAACTCACGCTTATACACCGCCCCTATTCAGATAAGGGCAGGAAACGACGTAAGAGCCACTACTATTAAAGCAATCGCAATTCTTCCCGACGATGGGAATACTTCGCCGGAGATAGTCACCACTGCGGTTACTATCCCCGATATTATCCCCGATATTACCCCTGTAAGATACACCTCAATTACCTCATTAGGTGACGGCTGGCTGTATTACGGGAGAACCTCGTCAGATTTTTTTAATGATGCCTTTGACATAACAAATTCATCGGGTTGGGGAATGGGAACCACGCCAATCGGCTTCGGGAACGAGTTTCCCTCCCACGGAACAACCATTCCTTTTGGCACAGGTCACTTAGAAAGGGGGACACCTGTTGTCGTTGATACAGGCAACCCCGAGCATGACGGTTATGCCAATCATACCTTTACTTATTTCAAAAAAGCATTTGATTTTAACGTCACCGACAGCTTTAACTTTGACAGTATAATCAGCTTTGCGGCATTGCATGAAATTGATGATTGTCTGATTATCTACATAAACGGCATAGAAATATACAGGTTTAATATAGTACAGCCTGCAGGTGTTGACCCTAACAGTACGTCTGATTTATTATTAGTGGGCGGTCATGTGGAGTGGGACGAATTCTGCGGAATAAACCTAAATCCCCGACTGCTTTACACATCGACTGAAAACGACTATTCACCTCGACCGCTCATTGATACTAATGTAGAATCGGGCTGGTTGTATGAGGCGGGCAGTCTTTCTAACTTGAAAAACGCTTTAAAACCGGGTGAAAATATCATCACCGCAGTAGTCGGGCAAAACAGCAGAAGCAGCTCAGACCTGCACTTTAATTTAGCGATTGATGTATTGTTTGAATGCTGCACAGGCTGTAATAATTGTGAAATATTCGACGCAGTCGCAGTTCAAGGGGATACATATACTCCCACTGAACGTAATACAACAACATCAACAACCCGCTCAAGCGTAAAAACCGTGAGTTATGTCACAGGCAGAAATGTGTTTAATCGCTTTGACTCATCTACATTAATATTCGTGCTTTCGATTGACCCGTATGACTTATACGATTATTACGAAGGCATTGCGAATGACGGTTTTTTACGAGACCAATACATCAATTCCGATGAATACCGAGGCGGCGAGATTACTCCTCCCGCACCTGCGAATTATAACAAGCGGGGCAGGGAGGCCGAACGCAACGTCTATGTGGAGGTATTCGATTATGAGGGGAGCTACCTGATTAATCAAGCGGGAGGAGCGAGAGTAGCGGGTGGCTGGTCACGTGCCCGTTGGGGAATGAACTACACAACATGGAATGTGGAATGGACCGCTAATGAACAAATGTCATGGTCACTTTTCGCAAGAAAGGAATACGGTGACAGCGGCAAGTTCAAATACCCGTTCTTCGGTGAGGATTTGTCGAGTGACGGTCAATTAATTACCCGATACGATGCCATCAGATTAAGAAACAATGCCAACGACCGTGAAAACGCCGCAATCCGTGATGAACTGTCACAGGATTTGGCACGGCAGGCAGGCTTCCCCGATACACAGGCGGCTCGCCCTGCGGCGGTATTTCTCAACGGAGAATACTACGGTTTCTCGTGGCTTAAGGAGTCATATGGTAACGGTTATCTCGAAAGTCACTACGGCGGTAAAAAAGAGAATTATCAAATCGTCGGTAAAAGCGAAAATGCATGGGGCGGGGAGGAGTTCGCCGTTCTCGATTATCAGTATGTTTATCAATTAGCAGAAAACGGTTTAACTGATGATGCAATATTCGCCGACTTCTGCTCAAAGATTGATATTGAAAATCTGATGCTGTATTATGCAGTTCAGGTATTTATTGATAATAAAGACTGGCCTAATAACAACGTAAGGCTGTGGAGGTATTACCCCGATGACGGCGAAATCATCGACAACCCGTTTAATGATGGGAAGTGGCGTTTCTTAATGTATGACGTGGAGTTCGGATGGGGGTTATACGAGCATGACCATCGTGCCGACACTTTGCGGAATATTTTGACGGGTAACAACCATATGGGCGGAAAATCGGTGTTATTAAGTGCATTGCTCGAACGTGAGGATATGCGGATTATGTTCGCTAATACCATGTGTGACTTGTTAGATGATGTATTCACCACCGAAAATATTCTGAGAACGCTTAACGAGTTAATTGCAAAAAGCAATAAGGAACATAAATATGCGATTGACAACGATTATATAAGACCGGATTCCCCCGGGTGGCCCGACTGGGGAACTGTTGAGGCTTCACGCTCGAAAATTCGCGACTTTGCAAGAAACCGCCCTGCAGTGGTATACCGCTCAATTAGGGACAATCTCGGATTTGACGATAACATGTATAACATCACGCTGACTGTTCCGGACGGTGCAATGGCTTATTTCAATTCAAGAAAGCTGAACAATGCCGGTACAATTTCGGGGAGTTATTTCACGGGGACATATTTTGATATAGGCATGCAGGCATATTCGGGCTACGAATTCGATTACTGGATAATCAACGGTACTACCTACAACAGCGAAAAAATGACAATAACCCCGTCAATGGTTGTCGGCGGGGCGGTTAATATCGTGCTTGTTGTGAAGAAATTCACAGGAGAGCAGGACATATATATCAGTGCGGTACATTCGGGGAAAAACGGGCGGATTGAGCTATACAATCCCAACGAGGCTGTATTTTCTACAGCGGGGCTGTTCTTGTCAAATGACATAAACAACTTGAAAAAATGGAGCATTCCCGCAATGAATATTTCACCGGAGAGTCCGCTGTTAATCGTCTGCAAGAACAACAACGACACAGAAGCCTTGATGAAAGCACAAACTAACTTTAATATAAAAGGCGGGCAGGTGTTATACTTGTCGGATAATGAGGGCAGAATCATCAGTTATGTATCAATCGTCGACATGAAAGAGGATGAGGAGCTTAGGCGAAACGCAGACGGCAGTTATGCAATTGTAAAAAAGTGGTAATATGAATTTTATGATGGAGTAAAGCGGTGATATAATGAAAAGAATAATTTTAATTTTAATAGTATTGGTAATTGGATTTAATGGTTGTAGTAACTATATTAGTGTTGATAACGAAGGCAAGAAAAGTTCCACAAAACTTTTAAACTATTTAAACGACAGAGATTTTGATGGATTAAAAAGTATGTTTTGTGAAACAATTCAATCTTTAGACGATTTTGATGAACAAATACAAAATGCTTTTGATTTCTTTGAAGGAAGCATAACTTCATTTTACTCTATTAAGGGGATTAACCACTGCAGTGGCGGAAGCAAAAGATATGATGGCGAATATACAGATGTTCATATATCACCGCATTAAAAAACATTGAGACCGATGCCAATAAAACATATAATATAATCTATTTTTCTAATATTATCTATACTTATGATGAGCAAAAAGTGGGGATTTCAGAAATAGTAATTAGAGATGAAAACAATAATGAATTCGTGATTGGAGATTATTATTTAGTAAACCCTGAGTTGAGGTAACAATACAACCGAGGTGAGCCTATGAAAGTATTGAAGTATATATTATGTAAGCAAGTTGTGCCGTTGACAACAGTAATAATAGCACATATAGTAATATTTTATGTAAATTATTTCCTAATGTTTATAATTCATATTTCGGCTTCATGGATTCTACCCGTTTTATTAACAACTGTAATAGTTATATCAGCAATACTAAATTCAATAGATAGAATTAACATAAGATTTTATCACTGGTTTACGGGAATACCAATAAACTTTTTTTTACTAGAACTACACCTTGATGTATTTAGTAAAACGAATCGTGAAGGATTAGCAGATTTAATAATAGTAGTAAGTTTTGTTTATGTTATCTTTTCGTTGTCCTTTGAAATAATAACATTCTTTGTGATAAAAGCAATTAGACATTAAAAGTGGTAATATGATGAAGAAAATCCTATCATGTTTAATAGTTTCAGCGGTTTTATCCTCACCGATGACCGTTCTGCCGCTTAATGCGGCAGTTTCAGTTTCAAGTGATGGCTACGCTGTGATTACAGCGGCGGACTGGGGAATAGTCCAAAACTCAGCCCACAATAACGAGGCAACCGCACGAGCTAATACTAAAGCAATGCAAAACGCAATCGACACGTTGTATTCACAGGGTCATCGTAAAATCCGATTAGAAAAAATGGATATTACTATATGGGGGGCACACCCGACGGGTGCAAGCTCATGGGGCGGAAATCCTTATAATAATCATGAAACCGGTATTGTTATGAGGACAGGTATGAGCTTTGACATGAACGGCTCAACATTTCGCCTAGCTACGAACGACAGACCCCGTTATTGTCTTATTATGGTTGGAGTTCCCCACACCGAATACACATGGACACAGGAAACAGGCTCACAAGTAAACCCGAACGGTGCGGAATATACTACTGATGTGGAAGTCTTTAACGGTACATTAATCGGGGACAGAGCAATGCATGATTACACTAAACTTGTCAGCGACAGCGGTACTGTGTCAAGTCATGAGTGGGGCATGGGAATAAGTATAAACTTCAACACTGAGCGAGTTAAGATACATAACATGGTTGTCAAGGACGTTACAGGGGACTGTATTACCTTTGACGGAAAAAATCACGAAATATACAATAATACTATTTCGGGAGGAAGACGAAACGGCATATGTGCGACAGGGACGAAGCACGCCCCCGCAAACGGAGTAAAAATATATAATAATACTATTTTCGATATTTATAATGATGTAGTAATTCCCGAGCTTACGCATAATCAATCCGGCAGAAGCCAATACCAAACAGCTAACGGGATTACCTATGGAATAGGGGCACAAGCGTGCATAGCCTTCGAGGGTGAGGGAATATTCAACATCGAAATCTATAACAATTATCTCAATGCAATAAGCGACAGCCCATTTGATTTTGGGAGTGCCATAAACTTTCACTGGGGTTCATTAGGAATTCATGTACGTGATAACATAATTCACGGCAGGTTTTATTTCAATTGCGGAAGCTACATAATCCTCGAAAGGAATAAAATATTCAACGGTGGGATTACCGTTAGTGCTGTCGGAACAACGTATAACGGACACCTCACACCCACACCGGAAACCATACGGGAGGGTAAGTCGGACTTACGCAACGTCATATTCATAGATAACTATTTCCACAATTCAGATATTTACTTTAACGGACGTCCCACCTTCCCCGACGAACCCGGTCAATTCGGACCTGCTAACATCGCATTTATCGGGAACCATTTTGTAAACGGTGAAATCGCTTTACACAGAGCAATCCGCGTAGCAATAATCGGAAATGTATTCAACGCAACCGAAAGGCGGCATGATGCGATTAAGGTATACTTAACCGACCCGCCGAGAACCGACGGCGAATTTGTTTATGCATTTATAGACAACTACGTTCAAATAATTGAGGACGGCACATGGAACGGCAATACACATGGCTGGCGGCAGGTTCGCAAGTTTGTATATGGAGGCGGACTAACCGATATTAGAATGAACGGCGTCATAACACCGCAAAAAGAAGCAGAGGCATCTAATTTCCCGTGGTACAGAGAAACCGATGACCCTGCAAAAGTTACTGCATTTCTGAAAGATTTCCAAATTCTGGGTCCTTATGTATTACCCGTCTGGACAAATTGGTATAACGAATTCATGAAAACCCATGAAAACCGGTACACCGCCAATAACGATAAAAAGAATCTGCCATTGTATAATGGCGGAACTCTGCCCGCCGGAGGGTACAAGCCCCCTTATACTTTAGATGATGAACTCAAGAAATTCTATGAAAAGCAGTCTGCTCCTCTTGTTATAACTCCTCCTGAAACAATTGCAATTCCTCCCGAAACCACCGAACCCCCACCGGAAACCACCGAAACTATTGAAACTATCGAAATTATTGAACCCTCCCCGTTACCTGAAACTACAGCAACTCCACCCGCAACAACTGCACCGCCGATTACCGAAACAGAACCTGAACCCGCAGAGTATGAGGATATACTACCTATTGAAGACGACGAGAAAAAGCCGAACAACGCTATAATTCCCGCAATAATTATTGCGGCAATAGTGCTTGTCGGCGGTGCGATACTGCTGATAGTCTTAATTAAAAAGAGGAAGTCAAACGCTTAATCTTCCTCCTCCTTAGAATTAACATCAGCCAACGGATTATTATTAACAGCGTTTCTCATCTGCTCGTTAGCGACATGGGTATAAATCTGCGTTGTACCGAGGTTCTCGTGTCCCAAAACATCTTTCAGCACCCGAATGTCAACCCCGTTGCGATACATTAATGTAGCGGCGGTATGCCTAAGCTTATGCACCGAGAAACCGAGTCCGTCCAATCCGCATAATTTCAGTTTTTCTTCAATTATCTGCTCAATTCGCCGTGCAGTAATCCTTGTGAAACGCTTGCTGATGAACATCGCCTTTTCATATCGCAGCCGCTCATTGCTGACGCACAGCTCCTGCCTCGAAGCGAAATAATCGTCTAATGCGGCTATGCAGGCAGAATTGAGATAAATAATGCGTTCCTTGCTCCCCTTACCCAGCACGTTTATGTAATATATGAAAGAGTCTGTGTAAAGCGGGTCTCTTTCTTTTTTATAGTCGTGCAAGTCCAACCCGACTAACTCGCCTAACCGCATTCCGCAGTTCAAGAAAAGCGTAATAACGCAATAGTCACGCTTATTCATCCAATCGGATTTTTCAAGCTCGCTCTTACATGTATCAAGGAGAGTTTTCGCCTGCTCTAACGTGAGGTATTTCGGAAGCGGCGGTTTAACACTCGGCAATTCTAAATTCTGTGCAGGACTAACCCCAAACCACTGTTTATTATTGGTGAGATACTTGAAAAACTGCCGAACGCTCACTGCCCGTCTTGCTCTCGCCTTAGGGGAGTTTTTTCTCTCGGTTGACAAAAAATGCAAGAATTCTAAAATATCGAACAATTCGATTTTTTCTATAATTTCGGCAGGGAAGTCCATAACCTCGATTTCTTCAAAGACAGCTTTTTTATCGACCATACCATGTTTAATTTTCAAAAACCTTAAAAAACACTTTAAGTCATGGAAATACCCGGTAACAGTATTCTGCGACCTGCCTTTTATCGTGGCGATATAATCAAGGAATTCCCTGACATATGCGGGGACTTCGTCTCTGTTAAACATAAATGCAGTTCCTCCCTGTTTATTTAATTCTACTCTATATGTAAGCATTTGTCAAGAAAAGAGAAAAATCCCCCTCTAATAAACAAAGAAGGGGTGAAATCAAATAAAGTAAAATGTGTAGAACAAAAGAAAGGAGACAACTATCGAAAAATAGTTAAATAAAAAGGAGTAAAAAAAATGAAAACATTATTACGCTGAGTATATAATAACACACAGAAAATATTTTGTCAATATGTAATAGTAATTTTTGCATATCTGCGACGAAATTTGTACAATGTCACAAATTAAATGTATTTCATTGTATAGATTGACAAGTGAAAACTATTGCGGTTAATTGTGGTGAGTTCGCAATGTATTAATAATGCCGTTATATTCCTCGTCTGTGAGCGGTTTTTTAGATTTGTAACTATTTATGAAACCCACCAGCTCATTTTCAGAGGAAGCGACACAGCTGTCACCGCTCAAATCTAAACGGAGGCAGGGCTTCCCCGAAAAATAGAGAATGCTGTCAACCCAAATATCAAGCCCGTTAGAGCGGAGAATGCTTTTTAAAATTTCACGTTGCCGTTTAATCTGTTTAAACGGGTTTTCCATTTCGATTTCACTAACCTTACCTTTCCGGTAATACTTGCGGTGAATCCAGTCATCTTCATTATACGAACCCGAGATAACCCCGGAATGGTTTTTAACCTCCACAATCAAAACACCGTTTCTTGAGACCAACAGTAAATCAATCTCAGAACGGTTTCTCTTATATCGAATGGGCAGATTAGTAAAAACGGAATAATCACCGTCTAATTGCTTAACAGTTTTTACAAGGCGTTTCTCACCCTTATAGCCGGAAACAAGAATGTTATAACGCCTGCCCGCTACTATATAACCGGCAAACGAAAACAGGATTATGGAGATGATTATTATACCCAAAGAAATATCTTTTTCCTCAAGGCTGAGTGCATACACAGTAAAAAGCACAGCAGGCAGCATTCCGAGGATAACCTGAATAGCGAACAAAAAAGATATTTTTTTGAAATTGGCGTTCTTATTTTTATAAATCTTTATCATGCCAAAAGTATAGCATTAAAACCAAGTTATGTCAACCTGTTAATTTACCGACCGCCTTAATTAAAGCTTGAACCTCACTTTTATTATTAAACACCGACGGAGCGAAGCGTATCACCCCTGTATTAAGCGTGTTCATTTTCTTATGGGCTAAGAAAGCACAATGGAACCCACCCCTCAAACAAAATCCCGCCTCGGATAAGCTGTTTGCGGCAGTCGCAGAATCTGTTCCGATAATATTAAAGGGAACTAACGGCACTCGTGTATCGTCCATTTTATCGAAATACAGTGTTATCTTCGGATTTTTCTTTAAGGCGTTAATTAACATTTCACACAGATTCATTTCATAATCGTGGATACGGGTTATCTTTTTCTCGGTAACAAAGTCAATCCCCGCTCCAAGTGCAATAATCCCTGCAGTATTAACAGTCCCGCACTCGAACCTGTCGGGCAAGTTATCGGGTTGCTCAAGGTCACGGCTGTTGCTGCCAGTTCCCCCCTCGGTGAATGTCCTAAGCTTATACTTTGCATCAGTCAGCATAAGACCGGTACCCATAGGGCCGTACAATCCCTTATGCCCCGGACAGCACAATATATTCACCCCATCGTCCATACTCACCGGAATAACTCCTGCCCCTTGTGCGGCGTCTAAAACAAAACAAATCCCCTTTTTCTTGCACAATGCGGCGATTTCCCGAAACGGCAGAATCTTCCCGGTAACATTGCTCGCCATAGTACAAACTATCGCTTTAGTTCGGGTATTGATTAACGACTCAAACGCCCTTATTGTTTCACTTACTGTTTCACCCGTCTTAGCCACGGAATAGGTGATATTGTTTTCCTTTGAAGCGGCATGAACCGGACGGGCAGAGGCGTTATGCTCCAAGTCGGAAATGATAAAATGTGCATTAGCTGTTGCTAATCCCTTAATGGCGATATTAAGGGCATGAGTGCAGTTGAGCGTAAATACAACATTCTCGGTTTCAGCCCCGAAAAACTCTGCACACTTTTCACGGGCGTTATATATCGCCTCTGCAGTGTTCATAGACAGCTTATGACCGGCTCTCCCCGGATTACCGCCATACTGTGTCATCGCCTTGTACATTGCATTAGCAACAATCGGCGGCTTAGGGAATGTGGTGGCAGCATTATCAAAATATATCATCTTATCACCTCAGAACATTCAATATCAATTAATTCCAAATACCTGCAAATTTTATCAGGGTCATCAGTGACCCTGATACCGAAGCCGCAGCCGCCCCGTTTCACGGTCACTTTTTCGACAGAACACTTTATTTTATAATTAGAAAGCTCTCTGCGTGCTTTATTGGCTTCAGTAACCGAATTTAGTATAATTATTGATGATTTCCCGTTATTCATTAAATAAATTTCTCCTTGTCAATGTATACACTATATTATGCATAATTGAAAAATCCGTTAAAAAACAGGGCAATCTTTAAATAGAAAGCCCTGTCTTACTCTATTATTATTCCGAGTCATCCGGTAAATCAACCGGGTTCACATGAACCGAGCAGTGCTTAACCTTAGGGAACTCGGTTTCGATTGCGTCATGTACAGTATGAGCAATGCTGTGTGCTTCATGTAATGTAATCAACCCATCAGCACATATTTCAACATCGACATATATTTTGTCTGCGAACATTCTTGTTTTAAGTAAATCAATCCCCTGAACATCTTCTTGAGCGAGAATGACCTCTCTCATTTTTCCCTCAGTTTCGTCATCGCAGGACTTGTCGGTCATCTTCCCAACAGAAACACGGAAAATATCAATCGCAACCTTAAGAATAAACACAGAAATAATTATCGCCGCAATCGAGTCAAGAATGGGAAAACCGAGGCGTGCCCCCAATATTCCGAAAAAACTGCCAATTGAGGAAAGCGAGTCGGAGCGGCTGTGCCATGCGTCCGCTAAAAGGGCAGAGGAGTTAATTTTAATAGCGGCGGCACGCTCATACCAATACATGGCTTCTTTTACAACAATGGTCAAAACAGCAGCAACAAGTGCGATAATCCCCGGGACAGGCATCTCCTCATAATTATCCGATAAAATTTGTTGAATCCCTGCCCAGCCTATTCCCACCCCGGTCAAGAACAATGCGACAGACATAATGATGGCGGCAACACATTCAAAGCGTTCATGCCCATAAGGGTGTTCCTTATCGGGTTTTTTGTTGGCTAACTTAATCCCAATCATCACAAAAATCGTGGTTAAGCCGTCAGAAAGCGAGTGAACCGCATCAGCAATCATAGCGGTAGAATTCCCGAAAATCCCCGCAAAAAACTTAAAAGCGGTCAGGATAAGGTTTACCATAACCGTGTTAAATGCGACTTTTATGCCGATTTGCTCATTAGTTAACTCTTTCTTAATCATCTTTTTGTTCTTGTTCATAATAAAATCTCCTAATATAAATAAAAATACCTACGGGGACATTACTGTCCCGTAGGTATATCCTACTGTTGCATTAGCAACTAAAGTTGCATTAGCGACTTTAGTCGCATTAGCGACCCGGCACCACGAATTCTTAAACGAATCCATCGCCTGCTCAGTTTTAACTATATTAGCATATGAAATTCAATTTGTCAATATGATAAATTGCACAAAAGTTTACAGACTATCGCCGAAATCTTCTCTGAATTTCTTTGCTAATTCCTCGGGCCAGTTACCGATTGGCTTAAGCCGCCCGAAGAAGAAACGCAATACCTTAGGCTCCTCGGTGAATTCCAACCCGCCTATAAGATTGCGGTTTTGGTACAACCAGCTAATGCGGTCAGCAGTATATTTAACCTGCGAAAGAGTGAACACACGTCTTGGAACTGCAAGGCGGGCAAGCTCCATTTCAGCGAACCGCTCACTACCATCCTCGTTGCGTTGCTCACTCATAGTACCACGCTCCATATTACGAACACCGCTTGCAATATATATAGCGGCAGTCAACGCCCCCGCACGATACTGGGTTTGAGGCAGGTGGGCACATATTTGCGTAGCGTCCACGTGACAGCCCAAGCCCCCCGGAGGAGTTACAACAGGCACGCCATTCTTAATTAATTCATTGCACAGTGCCTCTACGATTATAGGAGTTTGACTGACCACGTCCATGTCCATGGTTTCCTCTAAACCGACAGCAAGTGCCTCCATTTCCCGAACAGACATGCCGCCATAGGTGAGAAATCCCTCATATAAAGGAATCAAGTCACGGAACTTCAGATACAGCTCCTCATTATTGACTAATATACCGCCTCCCCGTGCAGAGCCGAGCTTACGGGCAGAGAAATACACAATATCCATCATTGAAGCGATTTCACGGCAAATGGACTTAATATCAGCATTTTTATACTTTTCATCACGCTTTTTAATGAAATACAAGTTATCCCCCAACAGACTTGCGTCATAAACAAGCGGAATACCGGCATTACGGCAAATGTCGGACACCATACGCATATTGTTCATGGAAACAGGCTGTCCCCCGATTAAGTTAGTTCCTGCCTCAATGCGAACGAATGCAATTTTTTCCTTGCCGAGCTTTTTAATAAGCTCGTTAAGCCTGTCGATATTTAAGTCACCCTTAAATGGTAAATCACTCTCGATTTTTAACCCCTCGTCAATGACAATCTCCTCAACTATCCCGCCTAATATCGTGATGTGTGCTTTAGTGGTGGTGAAGTGATAGTTCATAATAGTGGTTAAACCCGGTTTAACGAGGATTTTTGAAATAAGGTGTTCACACGCACGACCCTGATGGGCGGGCAGGAAATACTTCATGCCGAAAATATCCTGTAAAACCGCTTCAAGACGATAAAAAGTCTCAGACCCGGCATAACTGTCATCAGCACGCATCATAGCGGCATACTGCTCTTGGCTCATGGCGTTTACACCGCTGTCGGTCAGCTGGTCTAAGAATACATCACGGTTTTTCAACAAAAACGTATTATACCCCGCTTCCTCGATAGCTTTAAGGCGTTGCTCCACCGGTAACAGGTTGACCTTCTGCACCATGCGAACCTTGTGCATTTCAAGCGGAATATTCTCCCCCGACATAAATTTCACAAAAGACATAAGAACCTCTCCTTATTTAAATTTACAAATAAGCACGGTTATTCACCGTGCCATACTTGAATTGATTATATAAACTTAATTGTATTAACCTTTACGCCCGGTCCCATAGTTGCGGCAACTGTACAGCTTTTCACATACTGCCCCTTAGCGGCGGCAGGCTTAGCTTTAATAACAGCCCCCATAAGAGTATCGAAGTTTTCTTCCAACTTCTCTTTACCGAACGACGCTTTCCCGATAGGGCAGTGGATAATGTTTGTTTTATCCAAGCGATATTCGATTTTACCCGCTTTAGCTTCTTTAACTGCTTTTGCAACATCGGGAGTAACCGTACCGGCCTTCGGGTTAGGCATAAGACCGCGAGGACCTAACACCTTACCTAATTTACCGACTGTTCCCATCATATCCGGAGAAGCAATAACAACGTCGAAGTCCATCCAACCGCCTTGAATTTTCGCAACGGTATCATCGTCTGCCACGAAATCCGAACCGGCTTCCTCAGCTTCCTTAATTTTGTCGCCCTTTGCGAAGACAAGGGTTCTGACAGTTCTGCCTGTACCATTGGGTAACACAACTGCACCTCTTACCTGTTGGTCAGCGTGACGGGAGTCAACACCCAATCTGATGTGGATTTCGACAGTCTCGTCGAACTTCGCCTTTGCTGTTTGACAAACAAGGTCAAGTGCCTCATTGGTGTCATAAAGCTTGGTTGAATCAATTAACTTTTCGCTCTCTCTGAACTTTTTACCGTGTTTCATTTGTAAAATCCTCCTTAGTGGTTCTATCGACAGCTTTAAAGCAATCTCCCACGTATTTACAATAAATAATTATTAATTATTAATTATTACCTATTAATTAGTCTGCTACTTCCACGCCCATGGAACGTGCTGTTCCGGCAATCATAGACATTGCCGATTCAAGATTGCTTGCGTTAAGGTCAGGCATTTTCTGCTGTGCAATTGCCTCAAGCTGACTTTTAGTAATCTTTGCAACCTTAGTTTTATTCGGAACACCCGAACCGCTTTCAATACCGCAGGCTTTCTTAATCAACACAGCAGCAGGCGGTGTTTTCGTAATAAACGAAAAGCTTCTGTCCGCATAAACCGTGATAACAACAGGAATGATTAACCCTGCATCATTTTTAGTACGCTCGTTGAAATCCTTGGTAAACGCCATGATATTAACGCCGTGCTGACCCAATGCAGGGCCTACAGGCGGAGCGGGAGTTGCTTTCCCCGCAGGAATTTGTAATTTAATATAACCGATAATTTTCTGTGCCATTTTTAACGTACCCCTTATTTTAAGAATAGTTTAGACTTTTAACTTAGTAATCGCCGAAATATCAAGCGTAGCGGGAGTTTCTCTCCCGAACATAGACACTGCCACAAGAACCTTTGCACCCGCCTCATCAATTTCCTTAACCACACCCTCGTATCCTTCGAGAGGGCCGGAAACGATAGAAACGATTTCACCTTCCTTGAACGAAAGCTCACTTGCGGGCTGTTTAATCATTCCGAGGTTCTGTATTTCCTGCTCGGTCAGCGGAATGGGCTTAGACCCGGGCCCCACAAATCCGGTAACTCCTCTGGTGTTCCTGCAAATATACCAAGACTCGTCGGTCATTACCATTTTAACATAGACGTAACATGGGAAGAGCTTAACCTCAACCTGTTTTGTTTTCCCGTCATGAGTTTCCGTGACCATTTCGGTGGGAACCATAACTTCCTCAATCAAATGTTGAAAGTTTCTGTTTTCCACGAGCTTGACAATATTATCGGCAACCTTTTTTTCATAGCCGGAATAGGTGTGCAGTATATACCACTTAGCTTCAGACATTTTAATCCCCTTAAAACCGCATTTTTTATTCTACAATCAGAATTAACCCGAAGATATATTCCAAAAGTAAATCTACTCCCCAAATTGCCAGACCTGCGATTGTCAGCATAACCAAAACCACACCGGTATTTTTAACGACCTGTTTAGGGGTGGGCCATGTGACCTTCTTAAATTCCGACCTTGCTTCCCTGAACCATTTTAATGGGGAGCGTTTGGATTTCTTGGCGGCGGCGGCTTTTTTCGCACCTTTTTCGTTTGCTTTCTTTTCTTTTGCTTTGTCTGCATCAGTTTTCTTTACAGACTGTTTTGGTTTTGACTTTGATTTTTCCGTCTTTTCAATTTTTTCGTTTTCGTTTGTTTTTTCAATATCAGCCACTATTGTCCGCCTCCTTTACTTAGTTTCCTTGTGAAGAGTGTGCTTGCGGCAGAATTTACAATGCTTTTGCATTTCTATTCTGTCGGGGTTGTTCTTCTTGTTCTTTTTCGTGTTGTAGTTTCTTTGCTTGCATTCCTGACAAGCCATGGTAATTTTAATTCTCATAATGTCGGCACCTCCTGATTTATTAGGTTTATCACCCTTATAGCGAACAGAATGTTCGCATTGCCTCCCTCGTATTAGGGGTTGTTTGAACGCACAAAAAAATAGACCCCTTGATGAGGTGATTGCATTATATCATATAAAGCAATGCTTGTCAAGGGTTTTTTATAAATTTTCCGAAAATCTTCAATATTTGGGCATTTCTTTGAATTTATGCCTGCTTTGTTTATGAAGTTTATCAATTTTTTCCTTAATTTCGACAGATGAACATGTCCCTTTACGTATATACTCGTCAAGCACCTCATAAGAAAACCCGAAGTTTTCCTCGTCGGTTTTCCCGGTTAAACCGTCCTCGGGGACTTTATTTATAAACTTCTCCGGAAGCCCAAGTGCTTTCCCAACAGAAATAACCTGCGTATACG
The DNA here is from genome assembly GCA_009784825.1 of Oscillospiraceae bacterium. Lineage (GTDB taxonomy): Bacteria > Bacillota > Clostridia > Oscillospirales > Ruminococcaceae > Ruminiclostridium_E. Next base: position 117,867 of record WQXO01000004.1, on the reverse strand, counting down.
TTAAGCTCGACAGCGGGCTGAAGTCGCCTGCCATATCCCCGAACTTTGTCGCCCACCCGACATAATCCTCACTTAAGTTAGAGGTGTTGACCACCCTACCTCCCACAATCGCCGAAACCGCATAAAGCGTGGTCATGCGAATTCTTGCAGGAGTATTAAACACGGCAGTATCATTTAAAACAAGTCCGGTATTTTCAATTGCGGAATAAACATCATTTACAGACTTTCCTATATTCACTTCAACATGCTCAATTTCGAGGAACTCGCATAATTCATAAGAAACATCAATGTCATGCTGGCTTCCCTGCGGCATCAGCACCCCAAGCACACGGGACTTTCCGAGTGCCGCCACGCATAACGCCGCACACACCGAACTGTCCTTCCCGCCGCTTATGCCGATAACCGCCTTAGTTTCGGGAGAGGCGTTATGCTTGAAATAATCTTTTATCCACATAACAATATCATTTTTTATAGCGTTCATCAGAATTCCCCTCCCCATAAACGATTACGAATAGTAGCGAAATCCTCTAAGTTTTTCATAACACCGTCCCTAAAAACCTCACGCATCAGATTCCCCTTAAAACCAATCGCCTCCTTGAATGTCAAGCCGTCGGTATAGGTAATTCTGCCGTCCTCGTCATAGTGAACCGCAAAACACCCTCTTTGTGAAGCCTTAGTACCGTCGTCAGTCTTCGGGGACTTATACAGGGGAATTTCCACCCCGTCCATAATGCAATCAGTCACTTTTAAGGCATAACCCCTGTTATCCCTCGTAACCCACTGATACGACAGTGAACCAATCCCGAACACTATATTCTCAACCGAATACTTTAATTCATACAACCCCTGCGGAATTGCTACATTACGCTGACGGTCAATCGCGTCCCCATAAATCACACGAATTTTCGGGGAAATGACCTTGAAACCCTTACTGTTCAGCGTACTTCCGAAATAATGCTCGATAACCCGAATTGCCCCCTGCCGCTCATGCCAGGTCTGAGCCCCGGCATCACCACAGCATATCTTAATCGGGTCACCACTGTCCGGGCGAATTAACAAAACACCCTCCCGTGCTAAAATATCCTCACGTAACTCGGGTAATACCTTAGTGCAGACCCCCCAAAAATCGAAGGTATCACTCACATATGACAATGCACCGTCGGGCTGTAGCTCGGTAATCAGCCACTTTAAATAACACATCTCGGCGACTAACTTCTCGTCCCATTCGCTGAATTTATCAAGGGTTATCCCTTTATACTCACCATTACTTTTCAGAATATTCAAATAATAGGCAATCCCTTGACAAACGACACTGTGTTCTAATGACGGTGTGCCTATCCCCGATAAATCCTCGTCAGTAGCGGAGTAGAATTCCTGCAACAGCCCGTAACAGTCGAACGTGGCAGTCTTTGCGAACGACAGCAAATGCCCGCAGGTGGAGATATACGCAGTCTCAACCCCGGTTAATCCTCTGAAACTGAAATCCCCCGCCAAATTCTTGGTAATAGTGGTATCATCGCAGGTGAGGTTTACATAATGCTGGAGGATTTTCCGTCGGTCATAAGCAACAGTAGCCGAGGTTGACGGGTGCCAGTTATGACAGCTCCATAAATCCTCCAAATATTGCGGAAGCCACGAAAACCTTTCATCTGTGTTATAGATTACATAAAGCGGCACGCGAACGGGGACTGTCATTCCCTCAGGCAACCCCATAATGCATATAGGAAGATACCCAAGGTCATACAGCTCACGAAAGCGTGCAAAATCCGAATAACGGGGATTAAACCCATTATTCACTTTTTTTATGAAATCGGCTTCAAGTGCGTTTATGTCCTCACCGAAGAACCACCGATTAAAGAAATCCACGAAATATCGCTTAATGGTAAACTGATACCCGAAGTTAACAGTCTCGGGGCAATCGGGCATATGACGGTTACTGCGGGCAGTCCACCCGTCCCACACAAAGGTCACGCCCGGCGGCTGCATGAAATAGTGTCCCAATTTATAAGCGTCCACCATTAAGCATGGGTTCATATGCATGGCTTATTCCTCCGATTTAATGGGCTTCGGGGGTCGTCTTGTCGGCTTTGCCGTTTCCTTTTCGGCAGGGGGAGCTTCCCCGATAACCTCGATTAATTCGTGGGTCTGGGTGAATATACTCTTAGTGGTGTAGATTTTCTCGAGTAGGTTCCTGCCGATTAACTGACCGTCGAGAATTGCGTTCTCACAGTGGGTGACATACAGATAAATGCTGCCCGCCCCTAATTTTTTCAGCTTCTTCGCAGAATTGAGGAAAGTCCCGCCATAGCTTGAAATATCGTCAATTATCAGAACATTTGCACCCTTCGGTACATCACCGTGAATGTCCAGCCCCATAATCGAACCGTCCTCCCAGTTGCGGTTTTTAATACCAAACGCATAGGGGAACTTTAATATCTCGGTATACCGCTTACAGCTACCCTCGTCGGGGTAGAAAACTATGTCTGTCTTAGGATTAAGCAGTTTTTTAACAAGCTTTACAATCGGCTCGGTAATCGGCTCTTGAACGACGTTGTTTATCATAGCCAGCGAAACGCTTGAGTGAGCGTCACGCACTGTTACCTTGCTGAAGCTCATGGAGTTAATAAACGCACAGAAGTGCTTCAAGGTGAAGACCTCGCTAACCTTCTTAACCCTGTCCATTCTCGCATGGGGGATATAGGGCATATAAAGCGAAATATCCACAACGCCGCACTGCTCCCGCAAATGATTGGTTATCATGAAAAGAATCATCTCCTCATCTTTTTCATAAAACCATTCGATAACGGCACGAGCGTCGCTTGTCGAAATGTTGATTCTCGGCGTCCCGTCAGGGAAACGCTCGACTTGTACAGGTATGTTGTTGATTATGAACATAGCTTTACTCTTTCTAAATTTCTTTCTAATTTATGATTTCCACTTGGCACATTTTCATTGTTAATAATGCGGCGTTGTGGCTTTCCTCACTCACCCCCGCACAGCAGGAAGCGTCAACGATAATTCTTGTTTCGGGGAACCGTGCTTTCAGAATAAGTGCGTTACTTACCACACATATGTCGGTGCATAATCCGCACAATTCTATTTCTGTGGGGTTATACTGTTTCAGCATATCGGCAAGCCCAATAGAACCGAAGTTCGGCTTATCAAATATAACATAACCGCCGGTATCAAGCTCACTGATTATGTCATGCCCCGCAGTACCTGCGATACAGTGCTTGACAGGGAGGAACTTCCCCTCTAATGTATCGAGATAGTTTTCTTGGTGAGTGTCACGGGTGAAAATTATAACAGCCCCCGATTTTTTTTGATATTCGGCAATTTTTGCTTTAACCTTCTCAACGATTGCTTGTGCCATGGGGCTGCCCAAGCTGCCGTCTACAAAGTCATTTTGCATGTCAACCACAATCAAAATCCTACTCATATAAGCCTCCCCTTTTAATCGAATTTTCATTAATTTCCATAAATTATACTATGTTTGAAATGAAAAGTCAACCATACGGCATATAATTTATAGAAAAGGGGGTGATTTTTTATGAACCGTTCAGACATAATCAAATCTTTAGAGCTGTCAACAGCGGCGTACAGGGACATTCAGCCGTACACACCGCACGTTCTTGCGGTATTCACCGATGAAAGGCAAGCGGGTGTTAAGTATTTTCTGAGAAAAGAGGAAGACGTTTTATACATAACCTTTCGGGGAACAGACGAGCCGAGGCAGTGGCTGTCGAATTTCCGTTTCAGCCAAAAGACAATTCCGTATGACAATGTCGAATCCAAAATCAAGGTACACACAGGTTTCTTGAACTCATACAAGAACAATAATGTGCGTGGGCGTATTCTTAACGCAATAACCGGCGACATGAATTACATCAAGGTATCGGGACACTCACGGGGAGCGGCATTGGCAGTTTTATGTGCTGTGGACATTCAGTATAACTTTCCTGACCGCAACATAGAAACAGTTTTGTTCGGCTGCCCGAGAGTGGGCAATAAAGCATTCGTAAAATCCTATAACAAGCGTGTGGACAAAACTATTCGTGTAGAGAACGGCAACGATGTTGTTACAAAGGTTCCGCCCGCAATAATGGGTTACAGGCATGTCGGAGCGAAGCTGCACACAGGTTTTCCCGAAATTCCGCTGATTTTCTCGGCAGACGACCATTACCCGCATGAATACTATTCTTCTCTGTTAAGCGGGTTAAGCGGGCGATAACAGTCTAAAGATTTGCTAATAATATATAAGACACGCTTGACAATATACAAAATATATGTTAAAATTTTGAAAAACATACAGGAGATTGATAAATGATGGAAAATAATCCGGTAATCAATTTAACCGACTTTGATTATAAATTCATTTCTTCGGACGACGGAGGAAAAAAGGTTGAGATTAAAAAATACAAGGGGAACGCCGAAAGGGTAACAATTCCCGCAACAGTAAAGGGTGAAGCCATCGTATCAATCGGAAATGCGGCATTTCTCGGGTGCGAGGAGCTGACACACGTAACAATCCCCGAGGGAATAACAAACATAGGTGACGGTGCGTTCAGCCTCTGCTCGGGATTGACCAATGTCATTCTCCCGACAAGCATTACCAATATCGGCAGGAGTGCGTTCCTCGGGTGCAAGCGGCTGACTAACTTCACTATCCCTGCAGGGGTGACAGAAATCGGATACGGTGCATTCAGTCTTTGCTCATGGTTAACGGTTATTTCCATACCGGACGGTGTGTTAAGCATAGGTGCAGAGGCGTTCGTAGGGTGTGAAAGGCTGACAATTATCACAATCCCCGAAAGCGTAACAAGCATAGGCGAACGAGCTTTCGAGAACTGCACAGGACTAATGAGCGTTGACATTCCCGACACAGTCACTTCAATCGGAGAAAGAGCGTTCCAAAACTGCTCGGGACTTGCGGGGTGTACATTACCGGCGGGTTTAACAGCAGTCGAAAGCAGCATTTTTCAGGACTGTGCGGAGTTAACCGGCGTAACCATTCCGGAGGGAGTGACAAGCATAGGCGGAGGGGCGTTCAACGGGTGCAGTAAGTTAGGCAACGTGAAAATCCCCGACAGTGTGACATACGTTGGTTCAAATGCGTTTTTGGGGTGTACTCCCGGTATAGCAAGCGTTACATACAAAAGCGTGCGATACGGTTCGGAGAAAAACAGCTGGGGAATGACAGACATGCACCCGGACTTTTACACAGCGGTAAACGGTTAATTATTTTCAGCGAAATATAAAAAAAATCTTTGGAGGAAAAATAACATGTTAAACATCGTAACAACAGAAAACGACACCCAAAACGTACTCGGCTTATTCGGAAGGCTTGATACCTCGACAGCCGCAGACCTGCAAAAAACACTTATGGCACAGCTTGAATTAGGGAAAGACGTAATTCTCGATTTTAAAGACCTTGTATACGTTTCATCGGCAGGGCTGAGGGTTTTACTTATGGGAGAGAAAACAGCAAAATCCAAGGACGTATCAATGAAGCTGAAAAACGTGTCTGAGGATATAATGGAAGTGTTTAATATGACGGGGTTCGCCAGTGTACTTAAATTTGAAGAGGTTGCTCAATGAACGTAGCGGAAGAATTCTTGGCTGAACTCGGCTCAGACAGTGAAGATGTGTTATTTTTACTTAAAGAAACAGCGGGCTTAGTCGAATACTATAAGCGGTTATTAGAACGCTTTGAGCTTGATACGCTGACGGGCTTACCCGGAAGCAATAAGTATCACAGCTTCATTGCGGAGCTGAAGAACCGTGCATCAACCGTCGGAATAATCTTTTATGACGTAAACGACCTGAAGTATTACAACGACAACAAGGGTCATCACGCAGGCGACCTGCTCTTGCAGAAAGCGGCAGAAAGCCTTATGAATATTTCCGGAGGGAACATTCACTCCTTCCGCCTCGGAGGCGACGAGTTTGTCACGATAATTACAAACTGCACCGAGCAGGACATTGACGCAGTAATGGTGAAATGGCGTGAGGGTCTGGCAGTGCTTAACTCGGCAGACGATGGAATCCACTGTTCAATTTCAGCAGGAACGGCATACGGCTCACAGGATTACAGTGTTGAAGACGTGTTGAAAATCGCCGACGAACGTATGTACGCCAACAAAGTCGAAATGAAAGCCGCAAAAGGGCAAAAACCGCGTTAGCAGTAATAAGTACCCGACTTTCACGTCGGGACTTGTCACGTTAAATATAAAGGAGCATAAAATATGTATGAACTTTTTGTCGAAGCCAAAACAGAAAATTTAGACAAGGTGCTGGATTTTGTAAACGAGCATATCGAACACTGCCCGATGAAAATTCAAAGCCAAATCGGAATTGTCATTGACGAAATCTTTGCGAATATCGCCGCCTATGCCTACAATCCTAATGCAGGCAGTGTCACTGTCCGCATAAAGGCGGAGGACGATATAACCATCGAATTTGAGGACAGTGGTGTTCCCTACAACCCGTTACTGAACGAAGACCCGGACATTACTCTTTCCGCAGAGGAACGGGAAATCGGCGGCTTAGGCATATTTATGGTGAAAAATATAATGGACTCGGTTGAATACAGGCGTGACGGAAGCAAGAACATTCTTACAATTAAGAAGCAGTTGTCATAAGAGAGGGGTATATTCATGAACAGACAGCAAAAGCGTAAATTTCATAAAATCCGAAAGGCGGCACTCGGCTTACTTGTAGCCGGTGCGTTAACGGTGAATAACACCCCGTTTGAGGCGTTGAATGAAGTAATCGGGGACTACCTCGGTGTGTTTAATATAAAATCAGCGGCGTATATTCAAAACATTAATCTTGGCACAGATGCTACTCCCCTGACCATTAGCACCAGTGGCGGCGAATATACAATTACGGGTTCTTCCGCCACTTTTAGCATAACGGTAAATGCCGGCGTTACTACAAATGTAATTCTGGAAAATGCAACTATTACATCACTTGCACCTATTAAAATAGAGAATGATGCTACCTTATACCTCACACTCCGCGGAACAAACACCTTAGCTGCGAATTCTGTAAATGCAGGAATAGAAGTGGGTGACGGCAGTTCCCCCCTCGCAGAGCTGATAATAACCGCCGACAGTACAGGCACACTTAATGTTACAGGCGGCAGTGACGGCGGTGCGGGAATTGGCGGTTCAGTTGGTTCAACCCACGGACAAATCACTATAAACGGCGGCACAATTAACGCTAACGGCGGCAATCTTGGCGGAACTACCGGCGAAGGCGGGGCGGGTATTGGCGGCGGTACTAATGGTGACAATAATACTATTACCATAACCGGCGGTACAGTTAACGCCAAGGGAGGTTACAGAGCCGCAGGAATAGGCGGCGGCGGTGGTGGTGGTGCCGGCAGTAGAGGTGGAAGCATTCTAATATCAGGTGGTACAGTCAATGCTACAAGCGGCGGTAGCCTTGCGGCGGCTATCGGTGGCGGCAATAACGGCGGATTTGGTCAAATTAATATAACCGGCGGTGTTGTAACAACCGAGGGTGAGGGAAACGCAAACGGCGGTATAGGTAATGGTGCTAATGTAAGCGGTGTCGACGGTAGGGTTACTTTAGACGGCAATGCGATTGTATACACCTCTTCTATAAAAGTCAATGAACCTTATCAAGAAGAATTAGACCGAGGTATCCTGTTTTTAGGTGTTCAAGGTGCTAATGTTTCCGGCACGGTATACGGTAGTGTAACTCTCCAAAGCAATTTAACAATACCAAGCGGCAGAACGCTTACCGCCCCGGCGAGTACATCGCTTACAATTCCGAGTGGCGTAACGCTTACAAATAACGGTACACTCGCAAGTGACGGTGGGCTTCAAGAAATTAACTACAGTAGAATTATCAATGCAGGCACGATTACAAATAACGGTACACTTACAGCTAACTACAGTACAATTACCAATAGCGGCACGATTACAAATACAAATGACGGTACACTTACAATTCTCTTCTGTACACTTACCAATAATGGCACAATTACCAACAGCGGGGCATTTAATGTCCAAAGTGTGGGAAGAGTCACCAATGCAAGCACAATTACCAATACCGGAACGATTACTGTCAACGGTTTTAATAGCGATAGCGAAGACTTAAACGGCATTATTGACAATACAGGCACTATCAGCAATACCACAGGCACGATTATAAACAAAGGTATAATTAGAGGTAGCGGAACAATTACGGGAGCTCAACCTGTTGTTTTGGCTTCCGTTACATATCTCAACGCAAGCGGTACTTCCGCAAACTCACCCCAGAATAATTCAATTATACTCACATCAATGCCTACCGCTTCTGTTCCCGATATGGTGTCTCTTGGCAATACTAACGAAGTACGCTTTTTCGACGGTGTTTGGCTTGTTGTACGGGGCGACGTTACTATTACAAGGTCTTTAGTTGCGACGGAAGGCGGAACACTTAATATAATTCTTGAAGATAATGCACATTTAACGGTAGAACTTTCCGGTGTCGGAGCCGATTATCCCGGTATTAGAACAGTCAACGCAACGGTAAATATTTTCGTACAATCAACGGGTTCAAGCATGGGTACGATTACCGTCGCAGGTAACACTAACGGTGCGGGGATTGGCGGCGGCTTAAATAACGGCTGTGGCACAATCAACATATACGGCGGCAATATTAACGCTACAGGCGGCAGTGACGGCGGTGCAGGCATAGGTAGCGGCAGAAACGGTAGCGGCGGCACAGTAAACATATATGGCGGTACGATTATCGCCACAGGCGGAGGCAGTGGTTTAGCAGTCGGAAGAGGTGCAGGCACCGGAACTGTTACAGTAAACCACACCGGCGGCACGATTAACGGTGAAATCCCTACCTACAATATTACCTACGAGCTTGACGGCGGCACGGTTGCCACTGCAAACCCTGCAACCTACAGCATAGAAACAGCCACCATAACACTCACCAACCCAACAAAAACCGGATATACTTTTACAGGGTGGACGGGTGCTAATGGTGCAACCCCGCAGACGACTGTAACTATTCCCATAGGCAGTACAGGAAACAAAACCTACACTGCCAACTGGACACTGAACACCTACACTATCACATATAACGCTAACGGCGGTTCGTTGGGCAGTGTCCCCGCAACTCAAACAAAAACGCACGGCGTGAACTTCTCACCGACTTCTGAATTCCCTACAAGAACAGGGTATATTTTCGACGGATGGAACACAATGGCTAACGGCTCGGGAAATACACACAGTGCGGCTACAGGCTGGCAGTATACTTTAAATGAACCTGTTACACTTTATGCACAATGGATAAAGGTTCACACCGTCACATTCAGTAAAACCGGTAACGGAACTCTCTGGGCTGAGGGATTTGCCGGAGGAGGTCCTGTTTCATCCGGCGACTGGTTCTTTACCGGAAACGGTATAGAGTTATATGCCGAACCGAACAGTGGAGAAAGGGTTCTCAGCGTAGCAATAAACGGGTTTACGTTTACAACTGCCAACCCTCCTAATTCTGCCAACGATTATGTCAGTTTTGGTATAGATGTTCACGATTTTCGTGATGATTATATGCATATTTCTGTTTGGATTTTTGAAAGCGACGTTAACATTTCCGTTGTATTCGGCAATCCTCCCCCTCCCATCGAACCCGAACCCGAACCCGACGATGACGGCAGTATGAACATCGAGGACGAACCCGGTGACAGTGGTGTAGGCATAGAGAGTGCAGACACATCACTCGGCGAGGGCGATAAAATAACAGATGAAAACGGCAACACCCACACAATAGACGACCTTGAAAATCTCACATTATTCATAGTAGAAACCGAGGATGATTTAGATGACCTTGTAGAATTCCTCACCAACCTAATGGGCGGAGGTGCAGATTCAAATGAGGTAATTGAAGCGTTACAAGCGTTGTTCGACGCATTAGAAAGCGACGATTTCGATGTAGAAAACGCATTGATTGTCGGATTTGACATAACTCTCGACTACAACGGGAGCAATATAATCGACCTTGGCGACGGCACGGTCAGTATCAAATTCTCAGTACCCGAGGAATACCGTCAAGACGGGATGAAGCTGTTATTCTTCGGAATTCACCAAAACCCGGACGGAACCTTCGAGTTTATTCTAATCAGCGAAGACTTAGCGGTGGATAGGGACGGTAACGTAACAGTCACCCTGTCGAAATTCTCGAATTATTTCCTTATGGCAGCACCGAAAGCCGAGGGCGGAAGAGTTCAGAATGTCGCTGACGCAGAACCCCCGCCGGTTATTGAGTTGAATATACCAACTGCGGTCAATGTAAATCCCCCCGTCGTTACCGGAACAACACCACCTCCCGTAACCGGTACAACACCACCCCCCATAACCGGAACAACTCCTCCTCCCGTATCACCCGCTCCGCTTAATCCCACCACGAGTGAACCGGATGCGTTAGTACCCTCACGAGTGCAGGAAATAATTGACCCCGGTTCAAGTCAACCCGACGAGTCTGTTGCAGACGATAAAAAGGGTGCAAATGTCCCGTTAGTGGTTACGGTTTCCGTAGCGGGTGCAGGTGCAGTCGGTGGAGGAACAGCATTCACCGTAAGACGTATAAGATTGAAAAAAGGATTGTAAATTATGTTTCGAGGATTGAGCAGAAAACTGATAATAATCATGTTTTTGTTTTCCATAGCATTGAGCTCGGCAATCGGTTACATTGGATATGAAACCTATATGGCTACGGTTGTGAAAAGATATGAGGAATTTGCATCATCAATTCTCAAAGTAGCAAGGAGTCATATCGACACCGATGATATGCTTTATTGCCTTAACTCGGGAGAGAAAACACTTCAGTATCATTACACACAAATTGCGTTTAACATGTTGGTGGAGGAAACCGACATAACCTTCCTGTATTATTTCTACCCGCAGGACGATAGAATGATATACTACATAAACGCATATACCGAAGCTGAACTCAACCAGCTTAGGGAAGGGCAATTCTTAGTTTCACTGCTTAATACAGACCCGCTCCCCAACAACTTAAACATTGACGAAATGGGGTATGACATTCAGTTTATCACCGACGTATCACGATACGGGCATATGATGGGCGCATATATGGCGGTGAGAGATACAAACGAAGATATAATAGGGATTTTAGTAGTGGATATTGATATGTATGATATTAATTCCACACGCCAAACATACCTGTTCACGGTAATAATCGGTGCGGCAATGATTATGTTTGTGTTTACGGCAATTGCTATATTATACTTCAGGAGCAAAATCACCCGCCCAATTCAAAAGCTTTCCGAAAGCACCGACAACTTTGTCAACAAAAACTCCGAGGAAGAGCTTCAGCCCATTGTCAGCACCATAAAAACCAATGATGAAATCGAAACACTTTCCGTAAGTATCGAGCAGATGACAATCGATATGATTACCTATATCAAGAACCTCACGGCAGTCACTGCCGAAAAAGAGCGTATAGGTGCGGAGCTGACCGTTGCCACACAAATTCAAGCGAGCATGCTGCCAACGAATTTCCCTGTGAGAGAGGAGCTTGAGCTGTTCGCCTCGATGTGTCCCGCTAAAGAGGTAGGCGGCGACTTCTACGATTTCTTTTTCATAGACAAAAACACGCTTGCCATAGTAATGGCAGACGTGTCCGGTAAAGGTGTCCCCGCCGCATTATTTATGGTAATTGCGAAGACACTTATTAAAAACAGTGCATTAAGGGGATTGTCCCCCGGCGAGGTTTTTGAAACCGCCAATAACATGTTGTGCGAGGGTAATGATGCGGGAATGTTCGTGACAGCGTTCATGGGTTATCTCGATATTCCCACGGGCAAATTCACCTTTGTCAACGCAGGGCACAACCCACCCATTTTGAAGCGTGACGGAAAGTTTGACTGGCTCAACGGAAAAGTCGGGTTCGTCTTAGCGGGAATGGAGGAAATGCCCTACGTGGAAAACGAAATAACAATTCAACCCGGCGAAGAATTGTATCTATACACCGACGGTGTCACCGAAGCCCAAAACATGGAGGAGGAGCTGTTCACCGACCCGTACTTGTTAGTGGTGGCAAACGAATGTCAATATAACACAATTGAGGAATTCTCGGTATACGTCAAGGAGAAAATCGATGAATTCGCAGGCGAAGCCCCCCAAGCCGACGATATAACCATGCTCATGCTGAAGTACAAAGGATAACTACACCTCAAACTCCAATAACTCTCTAATCTGCTTAACCTCGTCTATACCTGAATAAACTTCTTTCAGCCTTAACCCAGAGGAGGTCAGCTCGAACACACACCGCTCGGTCACATAAAGCACCCGCTGACCCCGTTTAACCGCTTCAGCCCCGGAAAAGCTGATTGCCCTAACCTGCTTAATAAACTTCGGAATCTTCCCCTCTTGTTTAATAACCACCTTATCGCCGTTTTTAACGGCGATTAATCCTTTTGTGTTGAAGCTCAAACAAAACACAATCACCTTAGTGGAGTGGGTGATATTCGCAAACCCGCCAATCCCGGGATAACCCCCCTCAATCTCGTGGACGTTGACATTGCCGTGTTTATCGGCTTCCAGCCCGCCCAAGAAACATATATCAAGCCCACCCCCGTCATAAAAATCGAACTGGGTTGCCATGTCACATATCATATCCGCACCGATTGTCGCCCCGAACGCCACTCCCGGTGCAGGGAGTCCGCCTATTCCGCCCGCCTCAACGGTGGTGACTATGTCTTTCAAAATCCCTTTTTTAGAGGCATATTTACCCACCATCTCAGGAATACCTATTCCGATATTTATGAGATGCCCCGCCTGTAATTCGCACGAGGCACGCTCCCCGATAATATCAGCAGTTTTATCCTCAGGATTCCTGTTCTTAGTGGTAGACAGCTTATTCACATAATAATCCATCTGCGAAGCCGGAACATGAACGTCCCCCGACAAAGCAGGATTATATACCTTAGAATCGTTCACCTCCTCACAAACCACCACATAATCCACTAATATCCCCGGAACGATTACATTTCTTGGACGGGAGAACTCGTGGCTGACCCGCTCAACCTGCACAATTACCTTACCGCCGTTCCGCTTAGTCGCCTGTGCTAACGCCAACGCATCAACGGTGAGGTATTCCTTCTCGAACGAAATATTCCCGTTCGGGTCAACAGTTGTCCCTTTAAGCAGTGCAATATCAATCTGGGGAGTTTCATAAAGCAGATACTCTTTCCCCTCAAACTCACACACACGGACTAATTCTTTCTTGGATTTAGAATTAAGTGCATAACTTCCCACACGAGGGTCAGCGTATATACCTATTCCCACCTCGCTAAGGTGATAATCCTTACCGGAGGCGGCAGCCCGAACAACATGAGAAAGAACGCCTAACGGTAGACAATAAGCCTCAATTTCCCCCGCTAATGCCGCTTTAATTGCACAAGGCATACTGTTAAAGTGACCCGCGACAATCTCACATACTGCCCCCGCTTTAATGTACGGGTCAGCGAAACGTGCTTCGTCCCACGCACCAAACCCGGCAGAGCAGAACATTCGTAAATTATTAGGCGAACCGGTCGTAATGAACCGGTCATAAATGGATTTGTGTAATTGTTCAGGATTTGACAGTGCCAGGAACGAATTAACGGCAACGCAGGCGTTATCGGGGATAAGGTCAACCGCCTCACGTGAAGAAACAATCTTAAACATAAATAATCCTTTCAAAACATTTGACAAATAATAATAACTATGATAATATATTATACATTAATCTACTGCCTATTGTCAATTATACATTATTAACTATTAATTATTAATTATTAATTATAAAAGCGAGGTCGTAGCTAATGAGCTACACCTCGCAAGCGAGGTGTAGCTCAGTTTGGTAGAGTGCTTGGTTTGGGACCAAGATGCCGCAGGTTCGAGTCCTGTCACCTCGAGTCGTATACAGGCACATTATCCCGATTTATTCTTTTTATGTTTCTTCTCGAAGAAATAAACCGCCGCAGCTGAACCCACAGAAAGAACAATTGTCGAAATTATTATCCCGGTCCAATTATTCAGAAAAATACCGTCAACCGCTAATGTATTGCTCAAAGTGTGGGCTAATATCGCTAAGAATATGCTCCCTGTTATTCTGCGGATTGCCCCGAATAAAAATGATGTCATAATGCAAACAAACAGGAAAAACCACATATCAATGCGACTCTCGCTAATTTCGGGAATGAAGTACAACGGTAAATGCCAAATAAACCATATAATGCTGAAAACTAATGAAGTTACAACAAATCCGAATTTCTTCTCTAACTCCGGCTGTAACACGCTGCGCCACCCCGCTTCTTCCAATCCGCCCATAAAAAAGCAGATAACAAAAATAAGGGGAAGTATATGTAGGGGAGGCTCGACAGCCCCCGAAATCACCCTGTTAAGTATATGGAAAACAGCAACGGGTACGAGAGCAAGCAAATAGTATGTAAATCGAATTTTAGCATTAAAAACTAACTTGAACCACTGTTTAAACCCCGTGGTTTTTTTATTTTTCTTCATAGCAATGTATGAAGCGATTGCAGGCGACAAGCCGCCGACAAGCTGCAGAATTAAAACCCAAGGGTGGGTTGATTCAACAATCCCGAATTGCCCGAGAACAATCGTTGTTCCCCATGTCGCTAACATAATCAGGAATGTCCAAATTAAGAATTGCATGGTCAATTTTACGTTCATATTTCCTCCTTTTTGTAAGACGTTACAGGCTTTCTTTCTTTATATGCTCATGATATGCTCCATGAGTTAATTTATAAGCGTTACTAAAATCCTTCGCAAGGGTTTCGGGTTGCACGTTGAAATACTTGCACCAGCTCTCTGAATAGCAAACAAAAAGTAAAGCGGGCAACATACTCGTAAAAAATTCAGCGACCCAATGCGGATGCTTCGACGGCTCGGAATCATTATTTCTCAAAATCTCCACAGCCTTAAAAATTGATGTATAATTATTCCCCGCAGGCTTGAACGACTCAGTCAGTATAATACGGGCACTTTCACTATTCTCCTCAAGGAATTGAACGTATCTTGATATTTTATCAATTCCCCTTTGAGAACCATCCTGCAGAATCCGTTCATACTCGCCTAAAAAGTCAGTAATAATCCTATTCAGCAAATCCTCTTTATTTTTGAAATGATAGTATATCAAGGATTTAGGAACACAGGCAGAAAGAGCGATTTCGTCCATTCCGGTCGCATCATATCCCTTCTCAGAGAAATGCTTCTTCGCAACTGACAGTATTAAATCTTTTTTAGTTTGTTTCGGCATTGATAATCCTCTTTAAATTAATAATACTGAACATTCAGTATAAGTATTATATCATATAAAATATTTAATGTCAAGCATTTATGAAAAAAACACCGTCGGAATAAATCCGCCAATTCTACACAATAATAACTGTATCATATTATAAAAAATGAAAAGGAAATATATATGAAAGCAATTATTATGGCAGGCGGCGAGGGAACACGTTTACGTCCGCTTACCTGTTCAATTCCGAAACCGTTAGCGACATTATGCGGCCGCCCCGTGGTGGATTATATATTAGATTTGCTCAACGAACACGGCTTTACCGAAGCAATTTTCACATTAGGGTACAAAGGCAGCCAAATCGAAGACCGATTTGAAAGCGGGAAATACAAGAACCTCACGCTCAGTTTTTCTAATGAAGACTCCCCCCTTGGAACAGCAGGCTGTGTCAAAAAAGCAACCATCGGTTGTTTTGCCGCCGTAAACGGCGGTAGCGAAATTGGGGAAGACTTTTTAGTTATAAGCGGAGACGCACTCTGCGATTTCAACCTGTCAGCCATAATGCAAGCCCACAAAACTACAAAAGCCCACGCCACGATAATTACAAAAAAAGTAGACGACCCAAGGGAATACGGGCTTGTCATTTCCGCTCCCGACGGGCGAATTACCGGATTTTCCGAAAAACCCTCCTACCTTAACTGTATCGCCGACTCAGCGAATACAGGGGTATACGTTCTGTCCCCGAATATCCTTGATTTAATTCCCAATAACTCACCCAGCGACTTTGCGAGGGACATTTTCCCGAAAATGCTCAAAGGCGAACTACCGCTTTATTCATATGAAGAAAAAGGCTACTGGTGCGATATAGGCGACTTTTCCACCTATGCGAGAAGCCAGCGTGACATTATAAACGGCAGGGTAAAATGTACACCACTACCCGGTATAACCTGCAATAGCTCACAATTCGGTGAACACGTCACACTCGGCGAAAACTGTTTAATCAGCGACAGCGTTATCGGTAATCACACAACAATCGGCAATAACGTAAAAATTAATAACTCGATTATCTTAGACGGCGTATACCTTTCCGATAACGTCACAATTAACCACGCAGTAATCTGCAATAACACAAAACTGCTTTACGGTGCAAATGTTTTCGAGGGCAGTGTAATCGGCGAAAACTGTTTAATCGGCAAAGGCTCGGTCATAAGTGCAGGTGCAAAAATCTGGAACGAGAAGGAAGTCCCCGATAACACAATTGTCAGCCGCGATATAAAATACGGTGCAAAATCCTCAATCGAATTAACAGAGCAGGGTATATCCGGCGAAACTAACGCCGACATTACCCCGGAGCTTTGCACAAGGCTCGGAGCGGCACTGTCCTGCGTATCTGACAGAATTGCAATTTCATGTGACGACAACAACGCCGCAACATCAATGAAACATGCAATAATTGCGGGAGCGACAGGTGCAGGAGCTAACGTATTCGATATTATGACAAGCTCCTTCCCCCAATTAATCTACGCATCGGGACTGCTTGACTGTGGCATAATCGCAAGAATAAAATGCTCACTATTCACCGAAATCGAGATAAAATCAAAATTCGGACTGCCGCTTACAAGGCTTGACGAGCGTAAGTTAGAGGCGGCACTCTCCCGCTCGGAATACAAATCAGCAGAATACAACAAATTCGGTAAAATTAATAATATCACAGGCTTAGACGAAATCTACACCTCAATGCTTAACCGCTTCACACATTTCAAGAGTAATTACAAAATCAAGCTCAACTGCACAAATTCAGACTTCTTAGAAAGCGTTTCACCAGTATTTGAAAAAATCAGCAGTTCAGAGAACGACAGCGAAATCTTAGTAGTCACATTAACAGACGGCGGCTCAAAAGCGGAATTCTACACAGAGAAGGACGTTAAAATCGACCACGAGCATTTACTTTTATTAGCGGCAGTCAGCGTAATGCAGCACGGCTACGATGCCGCCCTCCCGAATGATTTCGCAGCATGTGCCGACTTCCTTGCACAAAGCTACGGCAGAAAAATCCACAGATACTTCATGTGCCCGAACGATTCGAGTGACACACAAGCCCGCAGCATGGCAATAAACCAGCCCTTCCTGCGTGACGGTGCAATCCTTGCATTAACTGTGCTTGAACTATTAACCCGAAACAATTCCACAATAGAGGACGCCATGAAAGCCATTCCCGACTACGCCACAGAACGCCGAGAAATGGAGATAACCTGCCCGCCCCAGCGAATAATATCCAAGCTATGCAGTGAAAATTCAGGAATGGGAGAGGGAGTAATTCTACAAAGCACAGGTACAATTACAGAAAGCGTGCTGTTACGCTCAAGCAAGAAAGGCAATTCGTTATTTTTATTAGCACAAAGCCTATCCTCAGAAACAGCCAAGGAGTTATGCGACACCACCGAAAAAATGATAGAAAAGATAATATCCGAAGATATTAACACTAATCGCCGAGGATAATAACAATTTTACTTGACATCTATAAAGAAATATAGTACAATTAATTGATTATGACGTTAAAATGAGGGCAGTATGACATATAATAACCAAAAAACAGAAAAAACCGCAAAAACAGCAACAAAAACACCAAAAACAGATTCGTCAAAAGCGATAAAAAAGCCGGTCAGAAAGCGGGCTAACACTCGTCGTTCCGCCCCGGTTAAAATAATTCCGCTCGGCGGACTTAACGAAATCGGGAAGAACCTGTACGTCTTCGAGTGTTCTAACGACATGTTCATAGTTGACTGTGGACTGGCATTCCCGGATGAGGATATGCTCGGGGTTGACATTGTCATTCCCGATTTTTCCTATTTAGAGAAGAACAAGGAAAAATTCAGAGGTGTAATCCTCACCCACGGACACGAGGACCACGTAGGAGCATTACCGTATCTTTTGAAGAAAATCAACGTACCGGTCTACGGAACACGGCTGACATTGGGTTTAGTGGAGGGTAAGTTAAAGGAACACGGGATTCTCAACCAATGCACACTTAACGTAGTTCAACCCCGCCAAACGGTTAACATGGGGTGCATGGGCGTGGAATTCATAAGGGTAAACCACTCTATACCTGATTCCTGTGCATTGGCAATCCACACCCCCGCAGGAATAATCGTCTGCACAGGTGACTTTAAGGTGGACTATACCCCAATCGGCAACGAGGGGATTATCGACCTCGCACGTTTCGGCGAACTCGGTAACAAGGGTGTATTGGCACTTCTTTCGGAAAGCACCAATGCCGAACGTCCGGGATATACTACTTCAGAGCGAAAAGTCGGTGACAGCTTCCGTAATATATTCATGTCGGCAGACGACAGGAGGATAATCGTCGCTACCTTTGCGAGTAATATCCACAGAGTTCAGCAAATTATCGATAATGCGGAAATCTCCGGAAGATTTGTCGCAGTCTCCGGCAGGAGCATGATTAACGTCATGAACAAGGCGATTGAGTTAGGTTATATCCGTGTAAAAGCAAAAACGCTGATTGACATTGACGCAGTGAACAGTCACCCCCCCGAAAAAATCGTAATCATAACAACAGGCAGTCAAGGCGAACCGCTCAGTGCCTTATCGAGAATGTCTACCAACGACCACAAGCAGGTCAGAATTAACCCCCGTGACTTAATAATATTATCAGCCACACCTATCCCGGGTAACGAAAAATTAGTCGGCAAGGTTGTCAACGAGCTAATGCGTTCCGGAGCAGAGGTGGTTTACGAAGCCATGTACGAGGTTCACGTATCCGGTCACGCCTGTCAGGACGAGTTGAAGATGATGCTGTCACTCACCAAGCCGAAGTTTTTCATACCCGTCCACGGGGAATACAAGCACCTGCAAAAACACGCCCAATTAGCCCGCAGAATGGGCATAACCGAGGACAATATATTTATTTTAGGCTTAGGCAATATTTTAGAAACCGACAGCATTGACATGAAAATCACAGGACAAGTAACAGCGGGAGCGGTTCTTGTTGACGGTCTGGGAGTGGGTGACGTAGGCACGGTAGTTCTGCGTGACAGGAAACGCCTTGCAGAGGACGGACTTATAATAATCGTCGCCTCGATTGAAAGAGAAACAGGCGAAATTCTTTCCGGTCCCGACATTGTTTCACGAGGGTTTGTATACGTTCGGGAGTCTGAGGAGCTAATGGTTCAAGCCCGTGAACTAATGCGTGACGTGTTAGAAAAATGTGTCGCCTCCAACACAAGAGAGTGGGGCATGGTTAAAAACACAATGAGAGACGAAATGTCAGACTTAATCTACGGTCAAACCAAACGCAACCCGATGATACTGCCGATATTAATGATGATTGACTAACAATTCACAATGCACAATTATTGCATAAATGACAGTATGCAGCATTATACAACATTTATTCATCATTATGCACAGCGAAAAACAGTGAAAATTCAGAACTGCTTTATATATTATAAATATTATAATTATAATACGCACGCGCGCACGCGAGGAAATCCCAAAACTGCATAATATACATTTGTGAGATGAGGAGCAAAAGTAATTATGAAAAAATCAAATGAGCTTGATATACTAAAATTGCAAGCCATGATTATGACAGTGTTAATTTCATAGTTATTCATTCGATTTGTTGTCAATTAACAGATATAAAGATTTTATCCGAATTAGATAGTGTTATTAAGGAGGAATTAAAATGAAATCAACAATTGATAAGCGTATTGTAGATACGATTGTACTCGCTTCTAAATATCCGACAATAAAAAGAGTCGGCATTTTCGGTTCATATGCGAGGGGGGAGACTGATAAAGATAGCGATATAGATTTGATATATGATTACGACCATACAGATGAGCAGAGCACAAATGAATTATTAGGATATATCGAGGAAATAAACGACCTTTTAATTAATTATTCTCATGCCACTAAAGTGGATTATGTATGGTATAAGGGTGTTATTGAATCTGATAATCCTAAATTTAAAGAGGCGGTATTAGAAGATATTTCTTGGTTATACGGCTAATAGCTTATTTTCAAAACAAAAGGAGGTGGACACTTGAAGAACTTCTACCGTGACGGTGGTCATGTCATATCAATAAGTGCATTGTTAATCGTAACAATCGCACTTTCCGTAACAGTATACACATTAGACTCACAAATTTTCTGGGTGTTCGCACCTTTTATTGTGCTGACAGCGGGATTCACCATAGGTAAGCTTATTTTAGTAACAAGGAAAACCTTTCAATACTTCGCAGTAATAAACAGCGAAATTGACTTAGCCAACAGCGTATCGTTATACAGCTTTCCGGTATCAATCGCAATCATCGACCGTGAACGCCGTTTCATTTGGTTTAATGAGGGTTTTGTAAGCGATTTTTCAGAGGTGGCAGTATTCGGCAACTCGTTAGACTTGGTGACAGGTGCAAGCATGGACTTGCTGTTCAGCCAAGGCGGTGCAAGGATTAAGTCAAACAACAAATATTTCAAAGTAACTGCGACCACACCTAAAGAAAACGACGCAAGCGAAATATATATAATTTACTTCGAGAACATAACCAAAGAAGTTGTGTTAGACATGGAGAAAAAGCTGTCACAACCCGTGGTTATGATAATCATGATTGACAGCTATGCAGATATATTTGAAAAGGAATCAGAAAGCATGACAGCGTCTGTCACAGTTAAGATTGACAGAATGTTAGAGGATTATATAAAAACGACAACCGGCGTTATAAGGAAAACAGGGCGTGACAGATTTTGGGCAGTGATTGAAGACAGGCACGTCCAGCATTTAATCGAGAACAAGGTCAAGCTGCTTGACAGGGCGAGGGAGATTGCCGTTAACGACAGAATGAGCATGACCCTGTCCATAGGGATAGGCAAAACCGGAAAAGACATGGCGGAGAGTGAGGCGTTCGCACGTCAAGCACTTGAAATGGCTTTAGGGCGTGGAGGCGACCAGGCGGCAATTAAAACAAAATCGGGGTTCGAGTTTTACGGCGGTGTCGCAAAAGGAGTGGAACGCCATGCAAAATCACGCACCCGCATAATCGCAAACTCGCTGATTGACTTGGCTAATGCCTCAGATATTGTCTACATAATGGGGCATAAGTTCAGCGATTTAGACAGTATCGGCTCGGCGGTAGGCTTAGCCTGCGGACTAAGGAACTTAGGCAGACCGGCATACGTAGTAATCGACAAAACAACAACATTAGGGATGAACCTGATAGAGCGGCTCACCGAAAAGGAAAAGGACGACCCGAACAAAGTTCCTTTGTTTATTCCGCCCGACAAAGCCCGTGACGCATGGACGGATAACTCACTTTTAATAATCGTAGACACCCACAATAAGAAATTGTTAGAGGATGTTGAAATCTACGAAAACGCTACTAAAGTCGTAGTAATCGACCACCATCGAAAAATGGTTGACTTTATTGACAACGCCTTAATTTTCCACCACGAGGTCAGTGCCTCTTCCGCATCGGAGATGGTGACAGAGCTGTTGCAATTCTTCGGGAACGCAGGGATTATCAACGCTTCACAGGCAGAGGCGTTGTTAGCGGGGATTATGCTTGACACCAAGAAATTCTCTTTAAAAACAGGAGCGAGGACGTTTGAGGCGGCGGCATTCCTTAGAAAATTAGGTGCAGACACGGTTAATGTCAAGTCGCTGTTCGCAAATTCAATCGGGAATTATAAACAAAAAATCGCACTTGTCAGCGGGGCTAACGTATACAGGAAATGTGCAATTTCAGTTACAGAAAACGTAGGCGAGGACATTCGGGTAATCGCCCCCCAAGCGGCAGACGAGCTGCTTGAAATATCGGGAGTTGACGCATCATTTTTAATATATCGGACTGCAGTAAACAGCAATGAAATCAGTTTAAGTGCCCGCTCCCTCGGAAACATGAACGTGCAGATTATCACCGAAGCGTTAGGGGGAGGCGGACACCAGACAATGGCAGGGGCACAGTTTAAGGACACACCGATTAAAGAAGTTGAAAAACTGTTGAAAGAAACCATAGACAAATACTATGAGGATAAATCGTAGGTGGGTATAATGACATTAAGACTGAAAATCCTTATTGGCTCACTATTATTTTTTATCGTTAGTGTCTTATTACTTTGCATTTTTATTGTTCTTCCGATTTTCTTTCCAAATGCGGAGGAACGTGCCAAACGCAAAACAGCTGAAAATTTTTCAAAGTATGATTATACCGTAGTTTCTGAATGCGGGAAAGAGTATAAATTCGAGCATTATATTGTGAGTGATTTTTTCTATGCTGATTTGAATAATGACGGATATAAAGAAATTTATGTGAATGCCTCGTATGGTTCGGGATTTGTTAGTTTTCTGATAATGGGTTATGATTTTAAGTATGAATGCTATTTTGAATTGCATGAACGATTTACCAGAGAAATTGAGGTGGAAGGCGAAACTGTGTTAATCGGGGGGCGTAATCTTGAGTTCAGAGAAGTAAAAGGCAGGCTTTATGTGTTTGATATGAACAGCGAAATTTATTATACACCTGAACTTGATTATGAAAACAACACATTTATTCTAAAAGAGGTAAGCTAAATTATAATTCCAGAAAGGATATTAACTATGAAAGTTATATTAACACAGGACGTTGCCGGAACAGGTAAAAAAGGCGAGATTAAAGAGGTCAAGGACGGGTTTGCGAGGAATCTGCTTTTCCCGAAGGGGCTTGCGTTAGAGGCGACTAAAACCAACTTAACTCTTCTTGAAGAAAAGAAAGCGTCGATTAAACAAAAGAAAGACTTAGAGCATGAAACCGCCGAAAAACTCGCCAAACGGATAGACGGCAAAACCTTTAAAATCCCCGCAAAGGCAGGGGAGGGCGGCAGACTGTTCGGCTCGGTTACGGCGAAGGATGTTTCCGCCGCCATGAAAAAAGACGGCTTCGACATTGACAAAAAGAAGCTGACTGTGAAAGACGAAATCAAGACCTTCGGAACATACGAAGCACAGGCAAAGCTACATCAAGGAGTTATTGCGAATTTTTTTATAAATGTATCGGAATAGGAGATAATTATGGAAGCTATCAGAACTATTGTAGACAGAGATTTGTTGAATAATGTTATTCCTTTGCCGGAGTATTTTCAAAGTAAAAAAGTAGAGGTTATAGTTTTTCCGGCAGAAGAAAAAAGCGTTATACCGTCTTTGACTATGACTGAGATTAATGAAATGATGAAAGGTTCTGTAACCGAATCATTAATTGGTGTTTTGCCTAATCGCAGTGCTTCACTTGACGAATACCGAGCGGAAAGGTTAAAAAAATATGAAACTGTTGATTGATACAAATGTAATACTGGATTATCTGCTGAACAGAGAACCTTTTTTTGAAAACTCCGCACGGATTGCATTATTATCTGAAAAGGGATATACGCAAAGTTATATATCAGCTTGTGCGGTTACAGATATATTTTATATCGCAAAAAAGGAATTGAAAAGTCATGACGTTGCAATTGAATTAATAAAAAAAATGCTAAGCACCATTCGCATAGCTTCAATTACAGAAATTGATATATATGAAGCGATAGATTTAAAATGGAGTGATTTTGAAGACTCTGTTCAATACGTTGCGGGAAAGAGCGTTTCTGTTGAGTATATTATTACAAGAAACCCAAAGGATTTTTCAGAAAGTAAAATAAAAGTTATATCCCCTGAAGAATTTCTTGATTTGATTATATCATAAAAGGACACATAACTATGGCAATTGAAATCAACAATTCCAACCTCCCCTACAGCTTAGACGCAGAGCAGACAGTCCTTGGCACAATCGTGTTAGACTCGGCGGCAATGGCAGAGGTGACGGTATTTTTAAAACCCGAGCATTTCCATGTTGCCTTACACAGGGACTTGTTTGGAGTATTATACCGCATGTTTATCACAAACATGCCCATTGACCTTGTCACGATTATCGAAAGCACAATTCAACAAAAGGTTTTTGAAAATCAAGACGAGGCACGCTCATACCTCTTAAAAATGGCAGAATCGGTGGTCAACCCCTCCGGCATTGCAGACTATGCACGGATTATCGAAGAAAAGCACATGATTAGAAATCTGATGTACGCCTGTAAAGAGGTTTTTGATATGGCAAGTACAGGTGCGGAGGAACCGCAGCACATCATGGACTATGCCGAATCGAAGGTGTTCGAGCTTAGGACGGAGAGAGATTCCGGCGGACTAATCCACATAAAACCGTTCATCGACAGCAGAATAAAGGAACTAAAGGCTATTCAAGCCGACCCCCACAAATCTCGGAACATGTCAACCTCATTCAATGATTTAGACAAGTGTATCCACGGGTTAGCCCCGTCTAATTTAATAATCATTGCAGGGCGTCCGGGAATGGGTAAAACCTCCTTAGCGGTGAATATTGCAATCGGTGCGGCAATGAAACAACCCAAAAAAGAAGTGGTGATATTCAGCTTTGAAATGTCGAGTGAACAGTTAGTATCACGTATTATTTCATCAGAAGCAATGATTACCGCCGACCAAATGCGTTACGGTCAGATTAATAAGGACGGTTGGATTAACATAGCCAACACCGCCGAAAGGCTTTCCGGATTAGAATTATATATCGACGACAGCCCGAATGTTTCAATCGGGGAGATGAAAGCTAAGCTTAGGCGGAAAACCAATTTAGGCTTAGTAGTCATCGACCACCTTAACTTAATGTCCACCGGACGAAGGGACGGTAACAGAGTTCAGGAGGTCAGCGAAATCACAAGGAACATCAAGCTCATGGCTAAGGATTTAGACGTTCCGGTTATTCTTGTATCCCAGCTTTCACGGTTGAACGAAAACCGTTCTGCCACCAATAAACGACCGGTGCTGTCAGACCTGCGTGAATCCGGTTCAATCGAGCAGGACTCCGACATCGTACTCATGCTTTACCGTGAGCATTATTATAATAAAGAATTTGAAAAACCGAATTTGTGTGAATGTATCATCGCCAAAAACCGCCACGGCGAAACCTGCACAATCCCACTCAATTGGGACGAGAGGTACACTAAGTTTACATCGATGGATTTTAAACATGCTTGATTTTGTAAAAACCGCAATAACACAGCATAACATGATAACCGCAGGTGATGATATAGTTGTCGCATTAAGCGGAGGTGCAGACAGTGTCGCACTTTTAAAAGCAATGCTGTTATTGCGTGAGGAATACGACATTACCGTTTCGGCATGCCACATCAACCATAATCTCAGGGGCGAGGCTTCCGATAACGACGAGCAGTTTGTTCGGGAGCTGTGCAAACGCATGAATGTACCGCTTACGGTTCATTCGATTGATGTTAGGTCACTTCAGCAAAAGCACGAAAGCATTGAGGAAACCGCCCGCAACGCCCGCTATGATGTATTTAACAAACTGTCAACTGTTGCAACAGCACATTCCGCCTCGGATAACGCAGAAACTGTATTGTTAAACCTCATTCGGGGAACTGCACTGAAAGGCTTATGCGGAATTCCCCCCGTTCGGGATAATATAATCCGCCCGCTTATTTTATGCACACGCTCACAGATTGAGGAGTTCTGCATAGAGTACAATTTAGAGTATGTCACCGACGAAACCAATAATTCGCTTGAGTTTACGAGGAACAAAATAAGGCACAACCTTATTCCCTTGATAAATGAGATGAACCCGTCGTTTGTAACAAGCATATCGAAAATGACTGAAATTCTGCGGATTGACGATGAATTGATTGACAATATGGCGAACAGCGGTGATTACAGTATATCATATCTCGTGAATTTGGAAAAACCTATTCTAACCCGCATAATTAGTCGGTTATTATCCCACAATAATATATCACCGTCTTTTACAAGGATTTCACAAATAACGGGAATTGTCACAGCGGGGCAGGGCAAGGTCAATATTTCAAAGAACAAATTCGCTTTAATCGAGGATGAAAAGCTAAAAATTGTGACAATTTTCCAAAATTATCGAAATAACATTTGATTTTTAACAAAATCTATGATATAATCATTTCTGTATTAATTTATTGAGGTTTGTTATGGACGGTATAAGCAGAATTTTATATGACCAAGCAACCATTGCTTCAGCGGTTAAGCGTGTCGGGGCGATTATCTCCGAGGAATATCGTGATAAAAATCCGCTGTTAATCGGGGTGCTGAAAGGCTCGTTTATATTCATGGCAGACTTAGTCAGGGTGCTTGACATTCCCTGCGAGATGGAGTTCATGGTGGCGAAGTCCTACGGTCAGCGAACACAGTCGTCGGGTGTTGTGGAAATATTGAAAGACATTAATACAGATATAAACGGGCGTGACGTTATAATTATCGAGGACATTCTCGACACGGCGAACACCCTGTTCAGTATAACCGAGGTTCTTAAGGCGAGGAATCCTGCTTCGATTAAAATATGCGTCTTCCTTGATAAGAACATCGAAAGGAAAGTCCCTGTAACCGCAGATTATAAATGTTTTGATATAGAAAATGAATTTGTCGTGGGTTATGGTCTTGACTACGCAGAAAAATACAGAAATTTACCATATTTGGGAGTATTGGGGGTTTAAATGAACAGAGGCATAAAAGGTATAATCATCTACATTTTAATAGCCGCCTGCATTATCGGGGTGCTTTATTTCACTGTGACAAGCCTCGGTGGGGGTGGCATTTCGTCCGGCGAGAAACCCAAGGAAAAAACCTATTCCGATGTTCTCGTCCACTTTGATAATTTAGAGGTAGCTTATTATAAACTCAACCTCGGCAACGGTAAATTAGAATATCGTTTAAGAAACACACCCGAGGACAGGATAGAAACCTACACTGTCCCTAACGCCAACCTGTTTCTCAACGACACGTATGACTATCGCAGACTGTATAACGAAAAGCATTCTACTAATGTAGAGCAGGACTATTTCGCACCGACGGATAACTCATTCTGGATGAACTTCATTCCCTATATTCTGCTGTTCGCAGTAATGATTGGGTTCACATTGATTATTATGCGGCAGACTACGGGCGGCGGAAAAATGTCCGGCTTTTCCCGTGCGAATACACGACACCAGCCCGCCAGCGGGAAGAAAATCATGTTCGATGATGTGGCAGGAGCAGATGAAGAAAAAGAAGAACTCGAGGAAATCGTTGACTTTTTGAGAAACCCGAAGAAGTATCAGGAATTAGGTGCGAGAATTCCCAAGGGCGTGTTACTTGTGGGCCCTCCGGGTACAGGTAAAACCCTCCTTGCGAAAGCAGTCGCAGGTGAAGCGAATGTGCCGTTCTTCAGCATAAGCGGTTCAGACTTTGTGGAAATGTTCGTGGGTGTGGGTGCGTCGAGAGTGCGTGACCTGTTCGACCAAGCGAAAAAACACACTCCCTCAATTATATTCATAGACGAGATTGACGCAGTCGGGCGGCACAGGGGTGCGGGATTAGGCGGCGGTCACGACGAGCGTGAGCAGACGTTGAACCAGTTGTTAGTAGAAATGGACGGGTTCGCCGAGAATGAGGGGATTATTATAATTGCGGCTACTAACCGTCGGGATATTCTTGACCCGGCATTGCTGCGTCCGGGAAGATTCGATAGGCAGATTGTAGTAAACTATCCCGATATTAAAGGTAGGGAGGAAATTCTGAAAGTCCACACACGCAACAAGAACCTTGCACCCGATGTTGTTCTTGCGACAATCGCAAAATCGACTGCGGGGTTCACAGGTGCAGACTTAGAAAACTTAGTCAATGAAGCGGCTTTACTTGCGGCACGCCATAATAAAAAAGCAATAACCGAAAAAGATATAGAGGAAGCCACTATAAAAGTTGTGGCAGGGCCTGAGAAAAAGTCCCGTGTTGTCACCGAAAAGGAACGCAAGCTTACCGCATTCCACGAAGCCGGTCACGCAATTTGTACGTTTTTCTGCTCAACACAGGATAAGGTTCATATGGTTACGATTATCCCAAGGGGAACTGCGGGCGGGTTCACCATGTCACTTCCGGAGCAGGACAAGAATTATATAAGCAAGCGTGAGTTTGAAGAGGACATTATTGTTTTATTAGGCGGGCGTGTGGCAGAAAAGTTAGTGCTTGACGATATTTCCACAGGTGCATCGAGTGATATTAACCGTGCCACCTCGATTGCTCGAAATATGGTGACACGTTACGGTTTCTCGGAAAAGTTAGGGCCGATTGTCTACGGGCATGAAAATCCGGAGGTATTCTTAGGGCGTGACTATTCACAGGGGCGGAACTATTCCGAAAGCGTAGCCGCAGAAATAGATGCAGAAATTCGCCAGATTATCGAAACGGGTTATGAGCAGGCGAAGACGATTATTGAAGAGAACCGCACAAAATTAGATATAGTCGCCGAATATCTTATGGAGAACGAGAAAATCGACGGTGCAGATTTCGATAAGCTGATGAAAGGCGAATTGGAAGCCATCGACGACGAGGAATTAAAAGAAGAAGCAATTGAAAAAATTGTAGGGGACGACGACCCTGTCGTCCCGTCTGAAGAATAAACCGTAGGGGACGATGGAGTTCGTTCCGAACTCCTGCATACGCCCCTACGTTTTGGTGACATTATGTGGATTGTATACGCATTATTAGCGGCGGTGTTCGCTTCATTAACGGCAATCTTCGCTAAAATCGGAATTGAGAATGTCAATTCCAATTTAGCGGTGGCCATTAGAACCGTTATTGTACTTATAATGGCGTGGGGGATTGTGTTCGCCACAGGCAGGCACGCCGAGCTGCAAACCATCGGTCAAAAAAGCTGGGTCTTTCTAATTCTGTCGGGTGCGGCAACAGGAATATCATGGCTGTTTTACTATAAAGCATTGCAAACGGGTGAAGCCTCGAAGGTCGTTCCGATTGATAAACTAAGCGTGGTTATTACAATGGTTCTGGCATTTGTGATTTTAAGAGAAACAATCGATGCAAAGTCGATTATCGGCGGAATATTAATCGCAGTGGGTGTGCTGATATTAGCGTTGTAGAAATTACTTGACAAGTTTGTTTCCCTCATGGTATAATATGTATATATTCTTATATAAGGAGGGGTGAGTTATGGCGACGGGAATTGAAATTCGTACTACACAAAAGGCTTTGCTTTATGATATGCTGAAAGCAAAAATGGAAAACGGAAGCATTGACGATTTAATTAAGAAAATGAAAGCCTCTATGGAAGCAGAGGATTTTGCTTATGTTGAAAAAATAATTAATGAAGAGAAGTAAGACAATAACAATAAAAACGGCGGGGATTTCCCGCCGTTTCATATTTCTACATTCCTGCCGGTCGTTTCACGTTATACATTTCTAACAACGACTTAACCTTATAATGCGGGTCGATTACCTTACTTGTCGATACGCCGTGGTTGAGTGCCGCTATAAGATATGCGATATACTTCGACACATCAACCTCATAAAACCATTCCCGTGAGAGTAGCTCGGGAGTTCTGTATGTAAGGTTTGTCCCAAACACACAGTCGATAATCCCCTCGTTATACGCTTTATCGAAGTCACTGAGTCCGCCTGTGAAAATCGGGTAAGTCGCATATACAAGGATACGCCCTGCCTTGCGTTTTTTCAGCTCATGAGCAACCTCAAGCATGGATTCACCCGAGGAAATAATATCGTCGGAAATGAAAATGTCCTTCCCCTCAACGGAATTACCGAGGTATTCATGTGCCACAATCGGGTTACGCCCGTTAACTAACATAGAATAGTCACGCCTTTTATAGAACATTCCTAATTCAACGCTTAAAACCGAGGCGTAATACATATTCCTGTGGAGTGCCCCCTCGTCGGGACTGACAATCATAAATGTGTCTTTATCAATCCTAATGTCCTTTACGTTTTTGAATATTGTTTTAAGCACCTGATAAGAGGGGATAACATTATCAAATCCCATGAGCGGTACAGCGTTACAAACCCGTGAATCGTGTGCGTCAAAGGTAATGATGTTCTCAACACCCATGTTCTCTAATTCCTGTAACGCCACAGCACAGTCAAGAGACTCACGATAGTTCCGCCTATGCTGTCGCCCTCCATAGAGAATGGGCATGACTACGTTTATTCTGCGTGCTTTCCCGCTTGACGCTTGAATAATCCGCTTCAAATCCTGATAATGGTCATCGGGGGACATTTTGTTCTGCTCCCCGAACATTTTATAGGTGCAGCTGTAATTACCGACGTCAACAATGATAAACAAATCGTCCCCCCGAACGGTATTCCGGATTAACCCTTTTGCATCTCCCGAAGAAAAACGGGGGCATTCGGTGCGGACAAGGAATGTTTCCGGAGAGTGACCGTTATTCTTCGACCATTCCACCAAATAACGGTTGACATTCTCACCTAACTCCTTAGCACCCTCCATGGCAACTATTGACAAAGGGGCGATTTGTGTTTTCGCATTTAAAACAATTTCACCGGCCTTAGCAGACATTTTTTTCAACCTCCCTATTAAACAATTAATAATTAACAATTAATAATTAATAATTAACAGTTTATAATTAATAATGATTGTGTCGCTTTGCGACTGATTTTGAACACCAAAATTATTCATTATTCATTATTAATTATTCATTGATACAGTGGGTATTTGTCACATAATTCAGTTACCATTGAACGAACCTTTTCCTTGTTCCCCTCGAAATCCTTAGCGGTTAAGAGAATACACTCGGCGATAATCGGCATATCTTCCTCGACTAATCCCCGAGTTGTAACTGCGGGTGTGCCAATTCTCAGTCCGCTGGTGACGAACGGGCTTTGCGGGTCATTCGGAATTGTGTTCTTGTTAGCGGTGATATACACCTCATCAAGTCTGATTTGGAATTCCTTACCCGTTACCCCGAAATCCCGCAAATCCACTAACATGAGGTGGTTCTCAGTACCTCCGGAAATCAGCTTAAACCCACGCTCCTGTAACGCTTTTGCTAATGCCTTGGCGTTCTTTTTCACTTGAACAGCGTATGCCTTAAACTCCGGCTTCATGGCTTCGGCAAAGCAGACCGCCTTAGCCGCAATGATGTGCATGAGAGGCCCTCCCTGTGTTCCGGGGAAAACCGCACTGTTGATTTTTTTGGCAATGGCTTCATCGTTCGTGAAAATCGCACCGCCTCTCGGTCCACGCAACGTCTTATGGGTAGTCGTAGCGGTGACATCAGCATAAGGAATGGGTGACATATGCTCGCCTGCCGCAACTAATCCGGCGATGTGAGCCATATCCACAAATAAATATGCACCGACGCTTTTGGCAATTTCGCTGAACCGCTTAAAGTCGATTTCATAAGGGTAGACCGTTGCACCTGCCACAATCATTTTAGGCTTATGCTCGTCGGCTAATTTTTGAATTACGTCATAGTCTAACTTTTGAGTAGTTTCGTCAAGTTTATACGGCACAAAGTTGAAATACTTACCGGAAATGTTAATCGGCATACCATGAGTTAAGTGACCGCCTTGGTCAAGGCTCATTCCTAAAACCGTGTCACCGTATTCCAGCAAACCGAAATACACTGCCATGTTAGCACTTGCTCCCGAGTGGGGCTGAACATTCGCAAAATTGCACCCGAACAGCTTCTTTGCACGTTCTATTGCAATTTCCTCGGCAACGTCAACACACTCGCACCCGCCATAGTAACGCTTACCGGGGTATCCCTCGGCGTACTTGTTGGTCAAAACGCTGCCCATCGCCGCCATAACAGCGGGGGAAACAATGTTCTCACTTGCGATTAGTTCTAAGTTGCGTTTCTGGCGTTTAAGCTCGTCCCCCATTGCGGAGGCGATTTCCGGGTCATACTGTTCTACAAACCCGATTGAGTCTATTAAATCTTTATACATGTTGTTCTCCTTGTTATAATTCTACTATACAATTCGCAAGTCTGCACTTTTCGATAAGCTCTTCCTTGCCGCCTGATATTTTCACAATTGCCTGCCCGTTGGAATATATAATATCTCCGTTTTCACAGAGGGTGTAATCTAATACGCCCCTTTTTAAGCAAACATACCCGTCATCAACAATTCTGATTAACTCCCAGCTAAGCGGAATAAGCCCGGGGAATTTCTCACCCTTTTGCTTATTAATCTTGTAGGTTTGCTCTGCGTTTATAACATTGCCGTCAATGAAAAGCTCACGCTCGGATTTTTGTTTCATTTTTGTATTTGCAGATTGCGGGTCTTTATTGGAACGTAGTGATTCCCCACCGTATAAAACGGAAAAATAATTGAAAAAACCGAAAACCGCCCTTACCATACGCCACGGAAACAGAAAAAAATCAATCAGAAAATTCTCGTTTTTCTCGCCGCCGTAAGGGCGTTTTATACAGTAGATATTTCCGTCGGAATCTTCCTTAATACGGATAAAATCAAAATTTTCGTCCGAGAACAATTCTTCCATTTCGCCACGGTCAAGGTCAAACTTCATCGCCGCATACGGGCCTGTAATTGTTGTGCCGTTCTGATTACGTGCCAAGCCTGCCGAGGAAAATGTAATTGTGTTTGAACTTTTGGAAAAACTCGGGAAATCTTCCTTGGTATCACCCTCAGTCAGCTCGGTGAAGTTCCCCGACGGCAATTCAAATAAAGCAAGGTTTCTTATTGAGCTTCCGCCTATACTTGCGGTACACTTGTTTTCCTTAATATCAATATCACGGATTTGTATTTTATCGCTTACAGTTATATGACCCTCGCTTGATTCCTTGTCGGTGGATTTCTTGTACATTGCACCTATACCGTCAAGGTTAATTGAATAAACAAACCCATCCTCATATTTAGATATACCGGAAATATATGCGGTAGCCTCGTGAACATCGCCTCCGGAACGGTTCACTCCCATAAACTGTGCCCCCTTGCCGGAGGTTTTCCAATCATTACGTTTTCGTATAGCTTCGATGCTTTTCTTATACTTTATGACCCTCTCCGAAGGGAGCTCCTGAGTTTTTCCGTTTATTCTTGTAAAGATTTTATTTTCTGAAACATAGACAATATCGTTCATGCTATCTGTTCTCGAAGCCTTCCCAGTCTTTTAAGAACCTCTCTATTCCCGAGGTGGTCAGCGGGTGGCTTAACATCTGCCACAGAACACCTCCCGGGACAGTAGCGATATGGCAACCGCACCGTGCCGCTCTTGTTACGTGAATGGGGTTACGGATTGAAGCGGCGATAATCTCGCAGTCGATTTCTTGAATTGCGAAAATGTCAACAATTTCTTCAATCAGCTCCATTCCCCTTGTTCCCACATCGTCTAACCTGCCTAAGAACGGGCTTACGAAGGTTGCACCCGCTTTTGCCGCGAGAAGTGCTTGTGCCGCCGAGAAAATCAGCGTTACATTAGTTTTAATCCCTTTTTCGGTGAGTGCCTTACAGGCTTTCAGCCCCTCCTCGCACATGGGAAGTTTTATAACGATATTCTTGTGGATTGCCGCTAAGGGAAGTGCTTCTTTCACCATTTCATCAGCGTTCATGGAAATGACCTCTGCTGAAATAGGCCCGTCTACGATTGAGGTAATCTCGGTGACAACCTCTTTAAAGTCACGCCCCTCTTTTGCAATCAGTGACGGGTTGGTGGTAACTCCGCAGATAATCCCCATGTCATTGGCACGTTTTATCTCTGTTACATTAGCGGTATCAATAAATAATTTCATTTGGTTTACTCCTTATATTTTGGTTAATTCCTTGAATGATTCTTTCATAATCGGGTAAAGGGACGTGTATAGCTTATAAACCCTTTCATAATCGGGAATGTTTTCTTTTATCGGCTCTTGAACACGTTCCGCCTTAATAACCGCATTACATGCCTCGGGAACGGATTTATAAATCCCTGTTCCGACTGCCGCAAGAAGTGCCACGCCCAAAGCAGGTCCCTCTTTATTTAGTGTGGTCTTAACGGGGCAGGAATATAAGTCTGCTAACATTTGCCGCCATATGGGAGAGGTTCCGCCCCCTCCGCACGCCATCATGTCACAAACATCAATGCCCATTTCCCGCATAACCTCGGCACAATCCCTCATTGAAAATGCCACACCCTCCATAATCGCACGCAACATATGTTTTTTCCTGTGCATGGAGGACAGCCCGAAGAATACGCCCCGTGCGTTCGGGTCAAGGTGAGGGGTTCTCTCGCCGTTGAGATAAGGCAGGAACAACAGTCCCTCTGAGCCGATTTTCACCGAGCCGACTGATTTGTCGGTTAAGTAATACGGGTCAACCCCCATCATCATAGCGGTTTCCATCTCGCTCCAGCAGAAGTTGTCACGGAACCACTTAAGCGACAAGCCGGCACTTTGGGTAACACCCATGACGTGCCATGCCCCGGGTACTGCACAGCAGAAGGTATGAACTCTGCCGCCTTTGTCAATCGAGATTTTGTCGGTGTGTGCGAATACCACTCCGGATGAACCGATTGTGGTGAACGCTTTCCCGTCCTCGACTACGCCTGTGCCTACTGCCGCCGCCGCATTATCGCCTGCACCGCCTACAACGGGAGTACCCTCGGCGAGTCCTGTGAACTCTGCAACGGATTTTGTGATTTGTCCCGTGATTTCGGGAGATTCGTAAACCTTCGGTAACAGTGCCTTGTCGATTTCGAGTAGCTTCAGAACCTCGTCAGACCAGTCACGCCCGGGAATGTCAAGCAGCTGCATACCCGAAGCATCACTTACCTCGGTAGCGTATTCCCCTGTGAGGATAAAGCGGATATAGTCCTTGGGTAAAAGAATGTGCCTGCATTTTTCATAGATTTCCGGCTCGTTGTTACGCACCCACAGGATTTTCGCCGCAGTGAACCCTGTGATTGCGGGGTTAGCGGTAATCTCGATAAGCTTATCGTGACCGACACGTTTTGTGATTTCGTCCGCCTCTGCCGCAGTCCTTTGGTCACACCATATGATGGACTTACGCAAAACCTTGTTATCACCGTCAAGCATGACAAGTCCGTGCATTTGTCCGGATAAACCGACGCCCTTAATGTCGTTTACGTCTACGCCCGATTCGTCAATAGCTTCCCTAATGGTTGTGATAACGGCGGTTCGCCAGTCCTCGGGGTCTTGCTCCGCATAACCGTTTAACGGTGTGTAAAGCGGATATTCGTATTTCGCTGAAGAAACAACCGCACCGTCCTCAGAAAAGAGGACGGTCTTGGTTCCGGATGTTCCTATATCTACGCCAATTACATATGCCATAAAAACATCTCCTTATTTATTGGATTATAACGTGAA
Organism: Oscillospiraceae bacterium; assembly: GCA_009784825.1. Taxonomy (GTDB): domain Bacteria; phylum Bacillota; class Clostridia; order Oscillospirales; family Ruminococcaceae; genus Ruminiclostridium_E. Next base: position 82,359 of record WQXO01000004.1, on the reverse strand, counting down.
CATGATTTCGTTTAAGATATTCTCTAAGTATTCCTGTCTGCCGCTTGTCAGCGAATCGAAGACCTCACCCTTGTCGAGCGCGAATTTCTCTAAATCAGCCAACTTCGCATTGCCGGAGATAATGTCCTTACCTAAGCCTTGTTTCCAGCCTGCATATCTGTCAGCTGTGAAGCTGTCAATTCTGCCGTCGGTAATCATCTTGTCGGCTATTCTCAGTCCTAATGCGAATGCGTCCATACCTGCGATGTATGAATAGAAAATGTCCTCCGGCTTAAACGAACCTCTGCGTGCTTTTGAGTCGAAGTTCAGTCCGCCGTTGGTGAAGCCGCCTGCTTTAATAACTTCATACATACATAATGCACAGTCATACACGTTAGTCGGGAACTGGTCAGTATCCCAGCCTAATAATGTGTCGCCTTGGTTAGCGTCTATTGAACCGAACATGCCGTTTTCACGAGCAACTCTTAATTCATGCTGGAAGGTGTGCATTGCCAATGTAGCGTGGTTGGCTTCTATGTTCAGCTTGAAGTCTTTGTCCAAACCGTATTTATTAAGGAAGCCGATTACGGTTGCGGAATCAAAGTCATACTGGTGCTTGGTGGGTTCCTTCGGCTTGGGTTCAACGTAGAAGTCGCCTTTAAAACCGATTGAACGCCCGTATTCAACTGCCATTTTCATAAGACGGGCAAGGTTGTCAAGCTCTAAGCCCATGTCGGTGTTGAGGAGAGTTTCATAACCCTCACGGCCGCCCCAGAACACGTAACCGTTGCCGCCTAATTTTACGGTGATTTCGAGTGCTTTTTTAATTTGTGCCCCTGCAAATGCGTATACATCTACCGACGGAGAAGTCCCCGCACCGTGCATGTAACGAGGGTGTGAGAAACAGTTAGCAGTTCCCCAGAGGAGTTTTTTACCGGTCTTCGCCTGCATTTCTTCAATAACAGCGACAGCCGCATCAAGCTTAGCGTTGGATTCGGCTAATGTAGCGTAGTCGGGAGAAACATCTCTGTCATGGAAGCAGAAATAGTCAATGCCTAATTTGTCCATGATTTCAAAAGCTGCAAGAACCTTGTTCTTTGACTTTTCCTCGTCGGAAGCGGAACCCCACCCTTTATCGGCTGTACCCCGTCCGAACATGTCTGCACCGTCACCGCACATGGTATGCCACCATGAGAGTGCGAACTTCATCTGTTCACGCATGGTTTTCCCCAGCCCACCGCAGTGTAGGACTTCATCGGGATTGTAGAACTTAAACGCCAGCGGGTTCTTTGAGGATTTCCCCTCATACTTGATTTGCGGAATGTCTTTGAAAAATTCACCCATTTTGAGCAACCTCCGTTTATTTTATATTTCCAACTAATTATAATAAAATTACCTCTTTTTGTCAATAGCGGTTGACTAATTATTAAAAATAATATATAATGGTATGAATTAATCAATTCAAAGTGGGGTAAAACGTATGAAAAGGCGAGATAAAATTAATTATTATCTTGACATAGCGTGGACGGTCAGTGAACGTGGTACATGTATTCGCCGAAAATTCGGTGCAATTATTGTGAATAATGACGAAATTATTTCCACGGGGTTCGTCGGAGCACCTCGAGGGAGGGACAATTGCTGTGACAGGAATATCTGCCTTAGGGAGGAAATGAAAATTCCTAAGGGACAGCGATACGAAACCTGCCGTGCGGTTCATGCAGAGGCCAATTGTATTATTTCAGCGGCTCGGCGTGACATGTTAGGCTCGACGCTGTATTTAGCCTGCTGTGACGCAGTTACGGGGGAAATCGACGGAAATGTCGAACCCTGCTCGATGTGTAAGCGGCTGATTATTAATTCCGGGATTTCCAATGTGATTATTCGTGTCACTGAGAATGAGTATAAGTCGGTTTCTGTCGAAAAATGGATAGAGGACGATGATACCACTGCCAGTAATGGATATTGACGAACAATTGACAATGTACAATTGACAATTGACAATTAAGGAGAGATTATGAAACTTATATTTGCGATTATTAACAATGACGATTCACATTCGGTGTCAACTGCTCTTATGCAGAACGGCTTCTCGACGACTAAGTTAGCTTCCACCGGTGGCTTTCTTATGTCGGGGAACACCACGTTTTTACTGTGTGCGGACGATTCACGGGTGGACGAGATAATTGAGATTATTAAGGAACATTCACATAAACGTAAGCAGTTTGTACCGTCTGCCGCTTCGTATGGGGTGGGGAGCTATACCAGCTTTCCTGTCGAGGTAAGCGTGGGTGGTGCGACTATTTTTGTGAGCGATATTGAACGCTTTGAAAAAGTATAATGACTGTTCAATCGTTGTATGAGGCGGGCAGGCTTCCCCATGCGGTATTACTTGTTGCGGGTGAAAATGATTTACCCTTAAAAGAAACAATCGAGTTATACAATTCTGCACCCGCTGATACGGTTTATGTTAAGGATACTATGCCTGACGGGAAATATAAAATAGAGCCGCTCAGGAAAATAATCAACTCCGGCAGTCTTCGTCCGCATTTCGGGGACACAAGATTATTCGTGTTCACAGATTTCGATAATATGAGCGAAATATGCCAGAACGCATTATTGAAGTTTATTGAAGAGCCGATGGAGTATAATAAGTTTGTGCTGACCGCCTCGTCAACCGGGAAAATCCTGCCGACAATTATATCCCGTGTGGTAAAAATTGATGTAGGGGATGTAAATCCGGATGTCCCGCCTGCTGAAATCACCGATATAGTATCAGCTATAGTTTCTGCATTATTAAGAGAAAGTGAATACGGCACTGCGGCGGCGTTCACCCGAATTAAGGACAGGCAGTCGTTTACATTGGTTTTGCGGCTGTTATTGGCGGAACTCTCAAATATTATGGTGAATTCAGAAAATACGGCGAATATAATCGCTGCAACCGATGTGGTTCAAAAATATATAAAACGCATGGAAGTTAATCCGAATGTAGCAGTTATGGCTTCTTCATGTGCGTTGGAGCTTTTCAAGGAGATAGTTAATGATTGAAATAATAGGCGTGAGGTTTAAGGACGTGGGAAAGGTGTATTATTTTTCCCCGAACGCTCAAAAAATTAATATCGGAACAAATGTAATCGTGGAGACGGCTCGTGGTGTCGAAATGGGCGAGGTTGTGATTGCCAATAAGGAAATCACGGAGGGTGATATTACACGTCCTCTGAAGCCGATTATCCGTGTGGCTACCGGGGAGGATTTGAATGTTAATTCAAAAAACCGTGAGCGTGAAAAGGAAATTATGGAGGTTTTCACAAAGAAAATCGATGAGCATAAGCTGTCCATGAAACCCATTGACATTGACTGCACTTTCGACGGCAGTAAAATCCTGTTTTATTTTACGGCGGAAAGCAGGGTTGACTTCCGTGAATTAGTTAAGGATTTAGCGGGAATCTACCGTACCCGAATTGAGCTTAGGCAAATCGGCGTTCGAGATGAGGCGAAGATGTTAGGCGGACTGGGAATATGCGGGAGAAGATTCTGCTGTTCGAGTTTTTTGGGTGAGTTCCAGCCTGTGTCCATAAAGATGGCAAAAGAACAGTCACTTTCGTTGAACCCGACTAAGATTTCGGGGACTTGCGGACGGCTGATGTGCTGTTTAAAATATGAGCAGGATTGTTATGAGGAGCTGCTTAAAATTACCCCGAAGGTCGGTGCTTATGTAGAAACCGCCGAGGGTAGAGGAACCGTCGAGGAGTCGAATATTTTAACAGGTGTTTTGAAGGTTAAATTAGACAAGAACCAAGACGCACCCGCAATTGTTGTTAAGAAAGACGATGTTAAGCTTTTAAAGGACGGTCAAATCAGAGTAAACCGTGACGAGATTAATGCCCTGAAATCGTTAGAAGATTAAAATGAAACTGACAAACATCAACACAATAAAAGACCTGCTCATGCGTCATGGATTTACCTTTACCAAGTCGCTTGGGCAGAATTTTCTTATTAACCCGTCGGTTTGCCCTCGTATGGCTGCGGCAGTTACCGGGGTGGGAAACCCTAAGCATGCGTCCACAGGCACTGTGGTCGAGATTGGGGCGGGTATCGGCGTTCTCACTCGTGAACTGTCAAAAGTCGCCGACAAAGTTATAGTTATCGAAATCGATGAAACGCTGAAGCCCATTCTCGCAGAAACGCTCGCCGACTGCGACAACGTCGAGATTATATGGGGAGATGTGCTTAAGCTAAATCTGCATGAAATTATTACTCAGCCTGTGCATGTGTGTGCAAACTTGCCCTATTATGCGGCGACACATATTATAATGCAGTTATTAGAAAGTGGTTTGCCGGTTCGTTCAATCACTGCAATGGTTCAAGAGGAGGTGGCACAGCGGTTCACGGCATTACCCGGGAGTAAGCAGTATGGAATAGTCGGCGTGATTACACGGTATTTCGCTGAGCCGAAGCAGTTGTTTAAGGTATCGAGGGGGAGCTTTATGCCCAGCCCGAATGTGGATAGTGCGGTGATACAATTAATAATTAATAATGAACAATTAATAATGCATGATGAAAAAAAGCTGTTTAAGTTAATCAAGGCTGCTTTTTCGGAACGTAGGAAGCAATTATGTAATCCGGTTTCTAAGGAGTTTGGGATTGAGAAAGAGGCGGTTAAAGCGGCGTTGGAGCATATTGGAATGAACTCCACAGCACGTGCGGAGGAATTAGGCTTAAATGAGTTCATTAAGCTGTATGAAAGGATATTGGTAGAATGATTTATTTTTTAAATCCCGAAGGGCTTGTATTAGGCAGGCTTTTGAAACAACATATTATGAATACCACTTTTAATGTAGGTACTGTGAGAGCAGTTGAGGGGGGCGGCGGAGTAATTTTCGCAAGAGAGCAGGGCGGCTTTAAAATGAGGGTTGCACAGGCTGTTGCCGACGGAACTGTCTATTACAATAAAGAGGGTGTCGGCAGTGACGTGGTTAATTCTGAGGGGAAGGTAAAAAATCCTGCGAAAGCCAAGAAAATTCGAGTCGGCAGAGTTGAGATAGTCGGTGACATTGGTGTGTGTTATGATAAGGAGGATATTAAAGTAGCAGAGGTTCACGGGGCAGGGGAGGAAGCTTTGTTATACGGAGGGTCGGTGCTTGCTTTGATAATATACGCTGACCCGAAGAATGCGAGGTATTCACACGCACAAGGCAAGTATGAGGAACCCCGACCGCCCTATCCTTTGTCGGTGTTATTGGATGCACAGAACCCGAAAGAAGAGTCTAAAATCAGTAAAATAGCGAGGTTTTTGTTTAAATGAAAAAGTGTGTTATTGCGGGGTTGGCGGCGGTTTTGCTGTGCGGGTGTGTGCGTTCTGCTTTGCCTGAGGAAACAAGTATATTAACTCAGACGACTGTCACGGAACACACAATAGTTATTCAACCCGCAGAAAAACCGATTGAGTATGTAAAAATCGGTAAAAGCGAGTATGCGACTGATTTAACGGAATTGAACCTGACAAGTTCTTGGGGGTATAATAATGCAGAGTTACAAGAGCTGTATAAGATGACTGAGCTTGAATCTCTTAAAATTATATATACAACCGGTTATGTCGAGGGGGATGTGTTCATAAGTGAAGCACCCGATTTAAGCGTTTTAAGCGGGCTTGTTAATTTGAAAAACTTATCTGTTTCTGTCTCTGTGCATTATCACGGGAATTTGGTTGATATTACCCCTTTAAAGGAATTAATCAATCTTGAATATTTGGAATTGAATAAACATGAAATCGAGGATATAAGTGCTTTGTCGGGGCTTACTAAGCTTCGGGAATTGCATTTAAGCCGTAACTCTATCAGTGATATAAGCCCGCTCGAAAAGCTTACTAATCTCGAGGTGCTTGATATAAGCTTTAACAATATATCGGATATAAGTGTGCTGGAACATTTTAATAGTTTAACCAAGGTCAGCTTATACGGTAATCCGATTTCCGACAGAAGCGTTCTGTTTGGTTTAACCAATCTCACTAATCTGAATTCTCTTATTTCGTTTGACACGGAATGGCAGAACCAGTATGCCGAGTTTCTTTCTTGGAATAACGGGATTTCACAGGACAATGTCGGTTGGTGGGGGATTGGGGTAATGGACATCAATCATGATGGAATTCCCGAATTGTATTTGTCTGGTTCACAGTATTTTGAAATAGTTTCATTCGGGGACGGCAGACTTCAAGTAATTGGTTTTTCACTCGCAAGCGGCGGCTGGTATCACGAGTATGGGTACTTCAAGGAGACGGGGCAGCTTTTCCATTATGTCAGCGGGGGACACAAGGGTGTGCATTATTTCTTTTGTGATTGGACTGATGAGGGGTATTCAGAAAGAGAGATTTCGTTTTATTTCGATGGAGGAAGTCATGTAACGACACTTGATGAGGCTGATAATTTTTATATAAGCGGCGAACCGGTCAGTCGGGAGGAATGGGAAAAGACTATGGAGGAGCTATATATCATTATCTCTAATGGCGATGATTTTGATTTCGATGTTCAAACGAGGTGGCTTCCGGGAATGGACGAGGATACGGCTGTGTCTGCACGGGAGGATTTGTCGGAGTATTTAAGGCAGAGCTTGTTTTATTGAGTTAGGGGGGGAGAGGTTATGAAAAAGTGTGTTATTGCGGGGTTGTTATGTGTGTGTTTGATTTGCGGGTGCGTTCAGTCAATCCCGGAGAATTGGCAGGGTAAGATTGAGGAAACAAGTGAAACGGTTACAGAAACGGTAACCGAGGCGACGACAGAATTTGAGCCTGTAATTCCCGAACCCGAACCAACTGTATTTATTGATTATGATTATAACCTTAATCCGGAGGACTATCAAGACAGAATTCCGATTAGATACGGTGAGGGTGGAGAGAAAATTATAATATACGGTGATGAAGTAATATTCTATTTTAAATTATGCAAGAAAAGTTCTACCGAACGTGTAACGTATATTGATGAGGTTATTTTCAGTGTAGAGTGGGGTTTCACAACGGATTATTATATTGAATATTCATTTAATGAAAGTGAATGGCTTCCCGATATTTTTGTTTCATATAAATTAGGACAGCATGGTTCTATATATTATTGCGGTTATATTGGATTTGACGGCTCTTTTATCAGCTTAGACGGTGAAACAATTATTGATAATACAGAAAAACCTCTTTGGTATGGTTATGAAGATATTGATGCCTACCTTGCGACAATGCCGTTGGCGGGTGATGCTAAGCTTGTGGTAAGAGATGGCAATCATGAACGGATAAAAGACATTGTTGTATATTACGAGGATAGTGATGAAACGGTTATTTTCACTTATGAATTATATCATTCACTTGTTCGAGTTTCTCCCGACGGGACGAAGATTTCCTGTGTTTCTTCAGTTGCCATAGGATTATATGGGACATTATACTATTATGATGTTATAACAAGGGAGTTTACTGTTGTAAATGAGCTTACAGTTCATGAAGAAAGTATAGCGGCAAAAAGAGCGATTTGGTTAAATGATGACGTTATGTTGGTTACTGTCGGTTTTGACCAAGGCTCGGTAACTCGTGGCGGGAATGTGTATTATTATAATGTAAAAACCGGTGATTATAGAATGATTATTAAGGCTTCGGGTATTAATGGTGCGGAATTCGATTATATGGAAATAAATGGTGATTATTTGGAATTAGGTACTTGTGCATTTAGTTATGCCGCCAGTTTCTACTTCAGATACACACAGAAAGTCCCGTTGAGCCAAGTATATGATTTAATCAGCAATAACGATTTATTAATATTAGAGTGTGTGGAGGTTAATTAATGAAAATCCTGTCAATCGAAACCTCCTGCGATGAAACCTCCGTTGCAGTTACCGAGAACGGCAGGCGGGTGCTTTCTAATGTTACCGCCTCACAAATAGAGGAGCATAAGCTATACGGCGGTGTTGTCCCCGAAATTGCCTCCCGCCGTCACTGCGAAAGCATAGTAAGCGTTACCGATGAGGCGTTACGGCAGGCGGGTATTGAATTAACCGACATTGACGCAGTCGCCGTGACCTATGCTCCCGGGTTAATCGGGGCGTTGTTAGTCGGGGTCAACTTCGCAAAAGGGGTAGCATTAGCGTGTGGTAAGCCGCTTATTCCGGTTCACCACATTAGGGGGCATATCGCCGCTAATTATATTGAATTCCCCGAATTAGAGCCGCCTTTCTTAGCATTAGTAGTATCGGGCGGGCATACCTCGATTATCGAGGTTAGGGACTACACCGAGTTTAATGTAATCGGTTCAACCTTGGACGATGCGGCAGGGGAGGCGTTCGATAAAGCGGCAAGGGCGATGGGTTTCCCGTATCCGGGTGGGTTGTATATTGATAAGGCTTCTAAAAACGGTGATACATCAAAGTATAAACTGCCTTATCCTAAAACCGAAAACGAATATGATTTCAGCTTTTCGGGGCTTAAAACAGCTGTGATTAACCTTATTCATAATTCTGCACAGAAAAACGAAGAATTAGACATCAACTCACTTGCGGCTTGTTTTCAAAATACTGTTTGTGAGATTCTCGTTGATAAAACGATTAAAGCGGCAGAGAAATTCGGGCATAAAAAAATCGCCTTGTCCGGTGGGGTGGCGGCAAATTCGGGATTGCGGGATATGCTTAATGAACGCTGTTCAGATGTGGGAATCGATTTATATATTCCGCCGATTTCACTGTGCGGGGATAATGCGGCGATGATTGGCTGTCAGGGGTTTTATGAGTATAGGGCCGGGAATGTCGCAGGGAGTGACCTGAACGCCTATGCGACGAAAGTAATTTAATAAGATTAATCAAGATTGATAAAGCAATTATAACATAAGGAGCTATTATGAAAAAACGACTTCTCACCGCAATCGCCCTTTCCGCTGTTATGGCGTTGTCGGCGTGTCCGGGAGCTATTCAAAGTGTTCCCGATATTATACCCGAAGAGCCGGTCTTCGACTTCGAGAACGGCACGAAAAGCGGGTTCTTCCCGCGTGGGGGAACAGAAGAGTTAACCGTTGTTCGGGGGTTTGCACATACAGGGGAGTATTCACTAATGGTTTCCGGACGAACCGAGCTGTTCCATTCCGCTGAAATCCGCATTGACCAATTCATTGAACGGGACAAGGAGTATTTAATAACTGCGTGGATTTATATAAAAACGCCCGTTCCGACTGATATAAAACTGCTTACACAAATCGGTGAGGGTGATGATATGCGAATTGATACGATTTTTTCAAGGAACGGCGTTAGGTCGAGGGAATGGGTGGAGCTTCAGGGCGACTTTTTTTACGGGAGTGATGCTGATAACTATATCTCATTATTTATCGAGAACGGTGAACACGGCGGCGAATATTATATAGACGATGTTTCGGTTGTCGAGATTGATTCGGGGAATAAGCTTAATCTGAATTTACCTGCGTTGAAGGACGTTTACGCCGACTATTTCCTGTTCGGGAGTGCGTTTGTCCCTGCCGATTTATCGGGGATTAGGTTTGCATTAATCCGTCACCACTTTAATGCAATGACGGCGGGTAACGCCATGAAACCCGACGCAATGCAACCGAACGAGGGAATGTTCCGCTTTAACAGAATGGACGAAATGGAGGAGATACTTTCGAGCTTCGGTATTGTCTTATGCGGGCATACGTTGGTATGGCATGAGCAGTCGTCTGCTTGGTTGAACAAGGACAGTGAGGGTGAGCCGATTTCGAGGGAACAGGCAATGCAGAACCTTATCGGGCATATTCACGGGGTTGCGGGGCATTATGCAGGGCGGGTAATCATGTGGGACGTTTTAAATGAGGGAATGGCAGACGGCCCGAGCAATCCTACGAATTGGCGTGGGGCATTGCGGAAAAGTGACTGGTATAACGCATTCGAGAATGGTGCAGATAAGGAAAACGACGAGGGCGGCTGGGACTATGTCTATCTCGCATTTGTCGAAGCCCGCAAGGCTGACCCTAACGCAATTCTGTATTACAATGACTATAACTTGGATTATCAGAATAAGTCGATTGCAACCGCTGCAATGGTTAAGGAATTAAACGAACGCTGGCTTGCCGAGGGGAATGACCGCCTTCTTATTGAGGGGATTGGTATGCAGGCACACTATAACATGGGGACTAAACCGGAAGATGTGGAGGCGTCTATTATCAGATTTATCGAGTTGGGGGTGGAAATCAGCATTACCGAGCTTGATATTACCGTTGAGGGGGCTAAGGGGAACGAAAGCCTCACTCCCGAGCAGGAAATGAGGCAGGCAAGGTTATTCGCTGAGTTGATGGTAATCTACAAGAAGTATTCTGACCATATTGTGAGGGTGACGGTTTGGGGGCTTGATGATTCCACAAGCTGGCGTGCCGACAGGTTTCCGCTGTTGTTTAACTCGGATTTAAGTGCTAAGGCGGCATATTATGCAATGGTTGACCCGGAGGGGTTCTTGGCTGACCCGGAGGGGACGATTGAGAGGATTAATGCTCTGGCGGGTTAATATATTAAAAAGGTGTCTTTTAAAAGACACCTTTAATTGTCAATTGTACATTGTCAATTGTCAATTGTTCGTCACCCGCATAACTGCTCTAATTCTTTCCTCAATCTCTTAATAATCCTTTTTTCAAGTCGGGAGATATAACTTTGAGAAATTCCGATTTGGTCGGCGACTTCCTTTTGAGTGCGTTCTTTCCCGTCGTCCAACCCGAACCGCATTTCCATAATCTGCCGTTCACGGGGGTTGAGCCGCTTTATTGCCGAAAGCAATAGATTGCGTTCAACCTCGTTTTCTATGTTAATATTCACCACGTCGTTGTCGGTGCCGAGGACATCGGACAGTAAAAGCTCGTTCCCGTCCCAATCTATGTTGAGCGGTTCGTCAATGGAAATCTCGTATTTATACTGGTTGGATTTACGTAAGAACATCAGTATCTCATTTTCGATACAGCGGGAGGCATAGGTAGCTAACTTGATGTTCTTGTCGGGGCTGAAGGTGTTAACCGCTTTAATTAAGCCGATTGTGCCAATGGAAATCAAGTCCTCTATTCCAATTCCCGTGGACTCGAACTTTTTCGCAATGTACACAACCAACCGCAGGTTATGAACAATCAGAATTTCACGTGCTGCATTAAAGTCAGTAATCAGCATTGCGAATGCGGTTTCCTCTTCCTCCTTTGAAAGAGGAGGCGGGAGTGACTCTGCCCCGTTTATGTAGAATACGCCTTGTTCTTTTTTTATTATCCTGATTTTTTCAAACAGATTCCTTAAGACTCTTTGCAGTTCGCCCATTTTCTTACCTCTTGATTTATATTAATAATTTCGGATTGAATATTGCTTTTATTTCGTCGTTTTCGTTATGGTGGGGGTTGACACCGACTAAGGCTTTGACGCTCTTATCGGGTTTACCGTCTGTCTTGATAATTATGCTGTCGGCTCTGAAAACCGATACTAACCCCGATGAGTTAATTGTGTTGTAGGGTAACAGCCTTGCTCCGACATCCGGAATAAGCTCCTTTACCGCTGATTTCGGGCAGATGATTACCGGCAGTCCCGAGAAATAGTCGGTCAGCATGTTTCCGGAATCGGCTAATGCGTTAAGCTCCACTGCATAACCTGTGCGAATTATCTGAACAGTATAACTGCGTTGTGCCGCTTGTCGAATATCGAGAATATACCGCAGGAGCTTAATTAACCCGTATGCTAACGCTGTTGTAATTACCAATGCGGGGAAGGATATGTTGAAATATGCAATACCGTTTCTGTAAGCCATTGAGAGCGGTGCGGCAAACAGCCACAACAGCATTGTAAATCCTGCAAACACTACGGTGATTATCGTGAATATCAGTGCGTTTTTCAAGTATTCATGAATGTTTTTATACCCGAAAACGATTAGGGTAATCAGCAGTCCTATTGCGATTTTGATTGATATAGTTAAAAGAAACGGCAGTGGGGGGAGGAAAATTATAAGCGATGAAGCCCCTCCCGCAATTGAGCCGAGGAGAACCCTCACCGCCCCGATTTTCCTGTGGAGAAAAGCCCCCGAGCTTCTTATCATGAAAAAAGTTATGTAAATGTTAATGATTATCAATAAATCAATATAAATCGTACCCATTGAATAGAATTATACAACCCGTTTAATGCGGATTTTGCCGAAATTAAGGGTTTAAATTATATTTTTTGATAAACTATTGAAAAATTTTTCCGAATATGTTATACTTTACATGTTATTTACAATTATATAAAGGGTATGACTATGACTCATAACAATCGCCGACTTCGACACGAATACAAATATATAATCACGAACGCCATGGCTCAAACGCTTAAAAGGCGGCTTAGTGTCGTTATGAAGAGCGATAAATACGCTGATGCACAAAGCGGCGGTTATCGGGTTACGTCGCTTTATCTTGAGAATATATACCGTTCGTCCTATAACGATAAGATGGCGGGGATTGGTCAACGCAGTAAGTTCCGTGTGCGTGCATATAACCTTGACCCGTCGGTTATTAATCTTGAGGTGAAGTATAAGGACGATGAATACATTTCTAAAAAACACGCCCGCTTAACTCTTGAGCAGTATCAAATGCTTCTTAAGGGGGATTATTCATTCGGGGTGAGCGAGGAGTTCAAGTCCACCGCTATGGAGGAGCTTTTGATTTCCGATAAGCTGTCCCGCCCTCGCCCGTCTGTGCTTGTTGATTATTTCCGTGAGGCGTTTATTGAACCGGCGGGGAACATTCGGGTGACACTTGATTCCGGGCTTTCAACGAGTTATAATTCGCTTGATATATTTAATGCACGGTATTCACCTGTGTGGGGAAATGCAGTTATATTGGAAATTAAGTATAACAGCTTCATGCCTACTTATATCTGCGATATATTCGCCGATTTTTCACTGCGTAAGGAAACTGTATCAAAATTTGTTATATGTACAGATAAATTATTGGAGGTAAAGAAACAATGCATTCTATGATTTCGGTCAACGATGTTCACGACGCCATTATGGAGGGACTCGGGATTTCCTCAATTGTGCAAAACCTGACAGCAGGTTACATAATCGCCGCACTTTTATGTGCTACGGCGTGCGGAGTGGTGATTTATTTCATCTACCGCTTCTTCTACAGAGGGGTTGTCTATAGCGACAACTTCAACATTCTGTTGGTGTTTATCACTGTAATTACATCGTTTATAATTATGACAATCAGTGCTAATATTGTCATTTCATTGGGAATGGTTGGTGCCCTTTCGATTGTGCGTTTCCGTGCGGCGATTAAAGACCCGCTTGATTTAGGGTTCCTGTTCTGGGCAATTGCGGCGGGCTTAACCTGCGGTGCGGGATTGTATCTGCCTGCGTTTATGGCTACTGCGTTTATCGCCGTTTTGTATATTATCATGACCTTTGTGAAAAAGGAACGCAAGAACTATCTGCTTATTGTTCGTCATACCGATGTTGCACAAAGCAATGTTGATGCGTTACTTAATGCCATGAAGTATAAACTGAAAAGCAAGACTGTTTCCGGTTCTGATGTTGAGCTGACCATTGAAATTAAGATTAAGCGGAACAATTCTGAGCATATCACAAGGTTTAATACCGTTGAGGGTGTTATGAGTGTTACGCTTCTTGAATATACCGGCGAGTATATGAATTAGGGGAGCGATTATGAGAAAGAGGTTTGTTTCATTGGTATTAACCGCAGTTATTGTAATGGCAGGGTGTGCCGGTAATATTGAGCTTGCTGAAACCGAGGACACGTCTGAGCCGGAAACAACCGCAGATACGTCTGTTACACATGGGCAGACAGAGTCGTCTGCTCCTACAGAAACGACCGCTACACGCGGGCAGACAGAGTCGTCTGCCCCTACAGAATTGACTGAACCCGAAACTGTTGCAGAGGAGACTTCTGCGACAAACGGGCAGACAGAGTCGTCTGCCCCTACAGAATCAACTACTACTGCGGCGACAACTGTTGCAACAACTGTGGTTACCACTGCTGTTACTACTGTTGCTACCACTGCGGTGACAACTGCAGCTCCTCCCGCAACAACACCGTCGTCATTCGATATTACTGCCGCTCAATTAGTTGCAAACATTCGTGTCGGCTGGAACTTGGGAAACTCGCTTGACGCTACTGATTTCGGTGACGGCTGGCTCAACAGGAGCGGTTCGGTTTCCTCATTAGAAACCTGCTGGGGGAATCCGGTAACAACTAAGAGAAATATTGATGATATTAAGAAAGCGGGATTCAACGCAATAAGAATACCCGTTTCGTGGGCTAAGGCGTGTGACAAGGATTATAACATTCGTGCGGACTGGATGGCTCGTGTTAAAGAGGTGGTGGATTATGCGGTTGCCAACGATATGTATATTATTCTGAACACACACCACGACGAAGAGATATTCAAGGTCATGAACAGCGGTATGCCCGAAACCAAGAAAGCCTTTGAGAAGATATGGAAGCAGATTGCCGAGGAGTTTAAGGGTTATAATGAAAAATTAGTGTTCGAGGGGTTAAACGAGCCGAGAACCAAGGGTAGCTCTAACGAATGGAGCGGCGGCACCGCTGAGGAACGCAATAATGTAAATGCTCTTAATCAGCTTTTCGTGGACACTGTAAGGGCGACCGGCGGGAACAACAGCAAACGCATACTTATGATTCCCACTTATGCGGCTTCGGGTGAGTCTTCGGCGATGAACGCATTGGTTATTCCCAAGGATACCGTGAGCAATAAAATTATTGTGTCTATCCACGTTTATTCACCGTGGGAATTCGCTTTGAAGAATGACGGTGTCAGCACATGGGATAAGAATAAATCCTCTGACACTAACCCGATTACCTCCGTGCTTGACAGGGCATATAATCTGTTCGTGAGTAAGGGTGTTCCTGTTATTATGGGGGAAATGGGGACGCAGAACCGTAATAACACTGCGGCAAGGGCAGAATGGGCAGAGTTTTACACGGCTTATGCCAAGTCTAAAGGGATTGCGTGTTTTTGGTGGGATAACGGCGGTATAGGGACTACTATCAAGGCGAGTGACCCTGATACCTTTGCGATATATGACAGAAGAAATAATAAGTTTTTATTCCCGGAAATTGTTGATGCACTTATGCGGGGAACATCGTAATACAAAGGAGAAATTGTTATGAAAATTAAACTGATTGCACTTACACTTGCTTGTGTGTTGTTTGTCGGAATAGTAGGGTGTTCTGAGCCGCCGGAAAGGTTCGAGCTTATGACCACTGAGCCGACATCGACAACTGCAACTGTTGCAACCGAGGCAACTGAGGCTGTTGAGGAAACGACGACTGAAACCGTTGCCACGACAACCGCAAAGACGACTACTGCCGCTCCCGAGCCTGATACGGACGATTCGGAGCCTGATGAAATTGATGAACCCGACGAAATCGATACTGATGATACAGCGGCTACTTCTTCTGCGGCGACTACAACTGCGGCAACGACTGCAGCGACTACTGTCGCCACGGTTGCCACAACTGCAGCTACGACTGCGGCGACGACCCCTCCTGCCGGAAATGCTACATTAGTGGGGACATATCAGCCGATATTCGGGTATATGGGGAATGCTGTTTCTCGGAGTCAGTTGCGTGATTCTGCGACTTTGGCGTTTATTAAAAAGCACTATAACAGCATTACCGCCGAAAATGAAATGAAACCCGATGCATTATTAAGCAGCACTCGTATAACTGTGGAAGCCGCAAAGGGCAGAGGTTATGTTATTCCCGAGGGATATAATGAGGCATTTGTTCCCACTATTAACTTTAGTATATTAGACGATTATATGAAAATCGCTCACGATAACGGCTTGAAAATTCGTTTTCATACTCTTGTATGGCACAGTCAAACACCGAGATGGTTTTTCAAGGTTGATTATCTTGACGCTTCCGGTACTACTAATGATGTTTCAAAAGAAGTGTTGGACAAACGCATGGAAATGTATATTAAGACCATAATAAAGCATGTGTATGACAGTCCGCACGGTAACACTGTTTATGCGTGGGACGTGGTTAATGAATATGTCACCAACAGAGGTACGGGGCGGTGGGAAGCCATTTACGGAAACGATAATTCTTATGTGATTAATGCATTTAAGTATGCCCATGAGCAGCTTACGGCGATGGGCAAACGCAGCAGTGTAAAGCTGTTCTACAACGATTACAACACCTATGAGCATACAACCACAATTGTTAATCTGATTAATGAGATAAATAAAGGTGGGAAATACTGTGACGGGATTGGTATGCATATGCACCTTGATGTGGGTTATCCCACAATCAGCCGTTTAGGTACTACGATTGATGCGTTCCAGCGTGCGGGGTTTGAAATTCAAATTACCGAGCTTGATGTGACTTTAAACGGAGCATATTACAGCGGTGCGAGAAAAACTGTTGCCGACCAAGAGAAGTTTTATGGTGATTTGTTCAGACTGCTCATTCAAAAGAAGAACGGCGGTGCAAATATCACAAGTGTTACTATATGGGGGCTTTATGACAGTGTTTCGTGGAGGCGAGCTTATACCCCGCTAATTTTCACGGGGATTGACCAGCCTAAGGGTTCGTTTGATGAAGTAATTAATGCGGCAAGATAAATTGAGTGTGGAGGAAAGAATATGAACTACAATAACAAAGATGTTGCGGGTAGGTTAAAGGCAACCCGTGAATATCTCGATATTACCACAGAGATTATGGCGGAGAAAACCTATATGTCGCCCGAGGAGTATACCTCTCTCGAAAACGGCGAAAAGGATTTGTCGCTGTCGTTTCTTAATGAATGTGCGAATGCTTTTCATATGGAGTTGATTGAGCTGTTGACCGGGACTACTCCGACTTTGCGGAAGTATTCAATTGTGCGTAGCGAGAAAGGTCTTCCGATTGACAGGAGGGAGGGTTTTTCTTATAGCCATTTGGCGTATTTGTTCAAGAATAAGAAAATCGAGCCGCTTCTTGTTACTGCACCGTATTGTGAAGACGAGCAGGGGAAGCCTATTCACCTTTCCACCCATGACGGGCATGAAATGAACTATATTATTTCCGGTGAGATGAGGTTTATTATCAGCGGGAAAGAGGAAATATTAAAAGAGGGTGACTGCGTTTATTTCGACGCTAAAAATCTTCACGGAATGATAGCTGTCGGCGGTAAGGAATGTAAGTTCTTGGCAATCTTAATATAGGAAGGATATTAAAATAAGTGGAACAAATAAAAGGATATTATAAAAAATTCGTGACCGAGGGGTTCGGCGAGGATGGTATATTAAACAATTTCGAGATTAACTGTCCCGATAACTTTAATTTTGCTTATGATATTATAGATAAGTTTGCACAGCTACAGCCGGACAGACCCGCTCTCCTTTGGACGGATACTGCCGGCGGTGAAAGAACGCTTTCTTATGGGGAAATGTCGAGATTGTCAAATAAAGCCGCTAATCTGTTCGCCCAGAAAGGCGTTAAAAAAGGCGACAAGGTTATGCTTGTGCTGAAACGAAATTATCAGTTTTGGTATGCGATTATTGCACTCCATAAAATCGGGGCTGTAGCAATTCCCGCAACGCATTTACTGACCGCACATGACTTTGTTTACCGCTTTGAGCAGGCGGAGGTTACGGGAATAGTTACGACAGGGTATAACCCGGAGGTATGCGTTCATGTCAATGAGGCAGATGAACAAACCGGAAATACTCTTAAGTTTAAGATGATTGCTAACAGTAAAGGTGAGTTACCTGTTGGTTTTGAGGATTTCGACAAGCTACTTGAGAGTCAGCCTGATACCTTTGAACGGGTGCAAACCGATTGCCGTGAGATGATGTTATTGTATTTTACATCGGGGACAACCGGTTATCCGAAAATGGTGACACATAACTATCGTTATGCCCTTGCACATATTCTTACGGCGGCACACTGGCAGAACGTCCAACCCGACGGTATTCACTTTACCGTTGCTGATACCGGCTGGGCGAAATCGGCGTGGGGTTGTTTATACGGGCAGTTGGCTCTTGGGGCTTGTCTGTATGTTTATGACTTTGATAAATTTATCCCTGCCGATGTTTTAAAAATGATACAGGATTATAAAATTACGTCGTTTTGTGCCCCGCCTACTATGTTTAGATTTTTCATAAAAGAGGGGTTGGGCAGTTATGACTTGTCTTGCTTGAAATATTGCGTGATTGCGGGTGAGGCACTCAATCCTGAAATTTTTGAGCGTTGGCTGGAGTATACCGGTATAGAATTAATGGAGGGGTTCGGGCAGACCGAGAGTGTTGTTATGCTGGCTAATCTCATTGGTATGCAGCCGAAGCCCGGTTCTATGGGTAAGCCTGTACCTTTATATAATATGGATATTGTTGATGAGGATAACAATACTGTTCAAGTGGGTGAGGTTGGTGAAATTGTCGTCCGCACCGAGAGAGACGCCGACGGAATGTTCCAGGGTTATTTCAAAAATGATGAATTGACCGATAAGGCGTGGAGCAACGATATTTACCGAACCGGCGACACCGCTTATCGTGATGAGGACGGGTATTATTGGTATGTCGGACGGAATGATGATTTAATCAAGGCTTCGGGTTATCGTATCGGACCTTTCGAGATTGAAAGTGTTCTTTTGACCCACCCCGCTGTGCTTGAATGTGCTGTTACCGGTGCCCCTGACCCGATAAGAGGGCAGGTGGTTAAGGCGACTGTTGTTATTACAAAGGATTATTCGGCGAAAGAGGAAGCGGAATTAGTAAAAGAATTGCAAGAGCATGTTAAAAAGAACACCGCTCCGTATAAATATCCGCGAATTGTCGAGTTCGTGTCGGAGCTTCCTAAGACAATCAGCGGGAAAATCAGAAGAGTGCAGATAAGACAAGAGGATAATAAGTAGAGGGGATTTATGTCGGTTTTGTTTTTGTTATGGCATAATGTTTTATCGTTCGCACATGGTTTTCATCGTTATAAGGTTATACCGCTTTTTGAATATAACGGTGTGTTATCGATTATACTTTACGCTCTTTTTTTCATGCAGATAGTCGGGGCAGTGTTGGTTGTTTATAATTTATTGGGACATCGCTTATCAATTAAAAGTATTTGGTATTTTTTGACCCCTTTAATTATTCTAACCACAGTTAATACATGGCGATTAACATTAACCAATTATATTGTTTTTGATGAAGAAATGGCACTTTTGGCAAGAAGCATAGCTGCTAATAGTACTGTTGATTATGATTTTCTTATTGAAATACTCATTTTGGTTTATATCTATATAGTGTTATTCGTTTTGTATAATGTGTTTTTATTCACAAGCACTGCTAATCTGAAATTAAGCTCGAGAGTAATTATCGCCGCACTTTCACAAGGACAAGAAATAATTATCTCATTTGCCTTACTTATATTCTTGATAATAAAAATTGTTAATCCTGCTACAAGTCAGCTTGAAATACACTTATTAACGTATGCTACGTTTATGGTTTTATTTAAAATCCTTGAGGTTGCGTTATTGGGGTTGTATGCCCTGCTTTTCAGAAAAAAGGAAATTGCTCCTCCGTATAACATAAGAAAGCATATCGGAATTTTTCCGATTGTAATGTTTGTTATCAGCATTTCTGCATGGTATTTTTATATCCGTTTTTTTATGGATTATTATTCAATTATGAATATATTTCATATGATTGAATTTGTTAATCCGGTTAGACTTATATCGTATTTCGGTTTAGGTAGTATTTATTATTTGGAAGTTATTTCAATGGCAACTCTACCGCTGATATTTTTCCCGTTGCTGTGCTGGTTTATGGCGAGGCGAACATTTTACTTCGCTTTCCCTAAGCTCCACCCGATTATACGAAATCAAAAACAAGAAGAAAGTGAACCTTTATAAATGCCGTTAGCTGCTGAAATCCGCCCGAAATCCTTAGACGACATTGTCGGACAAGGTCACTTGCTCGCCCCGGGGAAACCGCTCAGGAAGATTATTGAAAATACGGGGAATTCCGCTAAGCTTCCGAACATGCTGTTCTATGGGCCTTCGGGAGTGGGGAAGACCACCCTCGCCAATATTATCGCCGAGCAGACAAACATGAACTTTCATAAGCTGAACGGCACGTCTGCTTCCACCGCCGACATAAAGGCGATAATCGCTCAGTCGAAATCGCTGATGAACTACGGCGGCACGTTGTTATACTTAGATGAAATCCAGTATCTCAATAAAAAGCAGCAACAAAGCCTGCTTGAGTTTATCGAAAATGGTGATATTACACTGATTGCCTCTACCACCGAAAACCCGTATTTCTACGTATACGGGGCGATACTGTCACGGAGTACTGTATTCGAGTTTAAGGCGATTACCAAAGATGAAATAATCCCCGCCATAAAACGGGGATTTTCGTTATTGAATATCAACGCCTCAGATGAGGTTGTCAGTATTATCGCACGAAACTGCGGGGGAGACGTTCGTAAGGCGTTGAACGCTGTCGAATTATGCGTATTAACCGCCGATGACGGGGTTATAAGTGAGGAAATCGCGCTTGAGCTGTCGCAGAAAAGTGCAATGAAGTATGACCGTGACGGGGATATTCATTATGAAGCGTTGTCGAGGTTTCAAAAGGCAATCCGTGCCTCTGATGAAAATACGGCTCTGCATTATTTGGCACGTTTAATCTCGGCGAATGACCTACCCTCCATTTGCAGGAGGCTGTTGGTTATTGCGGCGGAGGATATTGGGTTGGCATATCCTAATGCGATTGTTATAACTAAGGCGTGTGTTGACAGTGCTGTACAGCTGGGTTTCCCCGAAGCGAGAATCCCGCTTGCCGAGGCGGTAATTATGTTATGCACCGCCCCTAAGTCAACCACCGCCATTACTGCGATTGACAAGGCGTTAGAAAATTGTGCTTTTGATAATATAGGAAAGTATTATGAATTCGGCGATAATAAAATAGAACAAGCGGCGTTGGAATACCGCCGCCGCTTGTTATGAATTAAACAAAATCGCTTCTTATAATCTTATCTGCTTCCTTTGCGGAATATATCCAGCTGTCTATATTCCCCTCATTAATATAGTATTTATGATTGTGATTGACCCTGCCGTTGTCGAACGCATCGACTATGATTAGTTTTATCTTCATTTTTTCGGGGATTATCGCCTTAATATAAACGCTCACACTTTGATTAATAGTGACGTTTTCACGCAATTCCGCTAAGCCGGCAAGATTGGGCGATAATTCCACGAATACGCCGTAGCTTTCCACTGAGCGGATTATTCCCGAAACTGTTTCTCCTGCGTTGAAGCAGTCGGCGTTTTCTTCCCATGTACCTAATAATTCTTTATGTGTTAATGTAATCTTATTGTTTTCTTTTGATTTGACTACAGCGATGATTTCCTGCCCGACAAAAAACCTGTCGGAGGGGTGGGAAATTCGTGAAACTGAGATAGCGTCAATCGGGATTAACGACGGCAGACCGCACCCAATATCCACGAAACACCCGAACTGTTCTAAATGAGATACCTTTGCTTTAATAATATCGCCTAATTTCATGTTATTAATATAGTTTTCGACACACTCAAGCTGTGCCTTCTTTCTTGAAAGCACGGCTACTTTATTGCCGATACCGTCCTCGGAAAACCCTGTCACCTTAAAGCATATCGGCTTGTTTACGCGGGAAATCAGTGCAATGTCACGAGTTGTGCCGTCGTCAATGCCGATTGCACCCTCGTTCCTCGGAATAATGCCTTTAATAAATCCGAAATCGACAATCAGGTTATGCTGGTTGTCGCATACCGTGCATATCGCTTCAACCGTTCGGTTAGCGGTAATGCACTCCTCAAGTGCTAATACAGATTCTGTGAATGACCTGTTTTCTCCTTTTTTAAATAAACTTCCCTCAGGTAAATATTCTGTCATTTTATCCCGTCCCTTCATTTTCAATCTCAATAATAATATGTAATAAAGGTTGCAATAATTCCATTAATGTGTTATAATCTAAAACGACAATAAATGTGAGGTGCATGAATTATGGCTAAGAAACGCATTTTAGTATTATTCGGGGGGGCTTCCGAAGACCATGAGCTTTCGCTTCGTTCGGCATATTATGTGCTTAACGGGCTTTCTTCGAGCGAATATGATGTAATTCCTGTCGGGATTACCAAAGCCGGAAGATGGCTGTATTTCCCGGGCGACTATAACGCTGTTCGTGACGGAACATGGGAGACTGACCCGGATTGCTGTTCAGCGATTTTAAGCCCCGACCCGCTACATAGAGGATTGATAAAGCTTCTCGAGGATGACTCATCTCATTCACTTCAAAGAATTGATGTGGTGTTCCCCGTGCTTCACGGGAAGTATGGCGAGTGCGGGCAGATTCAAGCGTTGTGTAAGCTGTCGGGGATTGCGTATGTAGGGAGCGGGTTCTCTGCGGCGAACGCTTGTGCGGACAAGATGCTGACGCATTTATTGTTGAATAAAGCGGGCATAAAAACCGCAAAATATTATTATATTGAACGGGTTGACATTGATGAAATTGTGGCACGGTTCGATGAAATCGAGGAGACTGTTAACTATCCGATGTACGTCAAGGCGGCAGTCAAGAGCCGTTCGGCAGGGACTAATATCGCTGAAAATCGTGAGGAGCTTAAATCTGCGATTAAATTAGCGTTTTCCCACCACCACAAGATTATAATAGAGGAACCGCTGTATGGCAGGGTTTTGGAATGTATCGTGTGGGGGAGCGTTTATAAGCTTAATGTGAGTGCTGTTGCCGAAACTGCTGATAATTTCGAGTTGATTATTCCTGCGGAAATTGACGAAAGTGTTATCAATGAAATAGAGAATACCGCAAAAACTGCGTTTATGGCGTTAGGCTGTACAAGCTTCGCTAAAATGAGCTTTAAATTGACGGAAAACGGGTTATACTGCTGTAAGGTGAGTAATGTTCCGGGGTTTGGCAAGCGGGGAATATTCGCTATGCTTATGGAGGACGGCGGTTATCCTTATTCTGAAATGTTAGATTTATTAATCGATTCTGCAAAAGAAGCTTAGGCGTCTACTTCGTAGCCGCAGGTGTCTGCGATTTAACAAGGGAGATAATTTTAGATGAAAAAAGATGTGGCTATAAATATAAAATCGGTTCAGACTGCTGAGAATGAGCGGGATACCACCGAGCTGTTCACCCGTGGGAGATTGTCGTTAGGGAGAGGGAGAAGCAGGGGGAATTATACCCTTTCTTATATAGAAAGTGAGGCTACGGGATTCAACGGGAGCGAGGTTAGCCTTGCCGTGACCGGAGATGATATGGTGGTTATGCAAAGGAGCGGTGTTTCCCCGACTAATCTGATTATCGAAAAAGGGAAAAAGCACCACTGCCATTATGGAACGCCGTTCGGGGATTTCGTGGTGGGGATTACTGCCGGTGACATTAAATGCAATATTAATGACGATGGCGGAGATTTATATTTGAAGTATACCATTGATATTAATTCCAGTCTTATGTCGGAAAATGAAATGTATATCGACTTCAAGGAGATGAACGGCGAATGAACATCACTCAAAAGACAAAAACGCTGATTAATGAAATCATTCTTTCTGCTCTCGGAAAATTAGTAGCCGACGGTGAAATTCCGCCCGAACCTCTTCCCGCTTTTTCTGTGGAGGTACCCGGTAATTCCGCTAACGGCGATTTTTCATGTAATGCTGCACTTGTTTCGTCTAAGGCGTTGAAGAAACCTCCTCGTGCGGTTGCAGAATTAATCGTTGATTCCATTGATTCAAGCGGGTTCGACAAAATCGAAATTGCGGGGCCCGGCTTTATTAATTTTTTTGTCGGCGGTAAGTGGTTTAATGAAACTGTTACAAGCGTTCTTGAAACGGGAGAGAATTACGGGAAAAGCGATTTAGGTGACGGGAAACGTGTTCTTTTGGAATTTGTTTCGGCTAATCCGACGGGACCCATGCACATAGGTAATGCAAGAGGTGGTGCAATCGGTGACTGCCTTGCTTCGCTTTTGCAGTTTGCGGGGTTTTATGTGGAGCGTGAGTTTTATGTAAACGATGCCGGTAATCAAATAGAAAAGTTTGGGCTGAGCTTGGACATTCGTTATCAACAGGAGCTTGGTATCGACATAGAATTACCCGAGGAAGCGTATAAAGGAGATGATATTATTGAACATGCAAGGGCGTTCATTGAAATTCACGGTGATAAGTATTTGAGCGTTTCTGAAACAGAACGCTGTAACGCTTTAGTCGAATACGCCTTGCCGATTAATATAAAAGGCTTAGAGGACGATTTAGGAAAGTATAACATTATATATGATAATTGGTTTTGTGAAAGTGTTCTTCATGAGAATGGCGAAACATTAAAAATAATTGAGCTGCTTAAAAGTAAGGGGCATACCTATGAGGCTGAGGGGGCGGTTTGGTTTAAAGCGTCCGAATTCGGCAACGATAAGGATATTGTTCTTGTGAGAAGTAACGGTATTCCTACTTATATAGTACCGGACATTGCCTATCACTATAACAAGTTAGTCGGGCGGGGGTTTGATATTGCGATTGATATTTTAGGGGCAGACCACCACGGTTATATCCCGAGAATGAATGCGGCGTTAGCGGCACTTGGGGTGGACACCTCCCGTCTTAAAGCGATTATTATGCAGATGGTTCGCTTAGTCAGAAACGGTGAGGCGGTTAAGCTGAGTAAGCGTTCGGGGAAGGCGATTACTTTAAACTCCCTCCTTGATGAAGTCCCGGTTGACGCAGCAAGGTTTTTCTTTAATTTACGGGACGCAAATACGCACCTTGACTTTGATTTGGATTTAGCGATTGAAGAAACCTCAAAAAATCCCGTGTATTATGTTCAATACGCTCATGCGAGGATATGCAGTGTTATTCGGCGGTTATCCGATGAGGGGATAATCCGCAAGGACACCTCGTTGAAGTTCACTGAGCCTGCCGAGTTTGACTTAATCAGGAAATTGGCGGCGTTCCCGGAGGAAATCAATGAGGCGGCGAAGAATTATGACCCGTCACGCATAACACGTTATACCACCGAAACGGCACAGCTGTTCCATAAGTTTTACGATTCCTGCCGAGTTAAAGGTGAGGAGGAGGAAATTCTGCAATCACGGTTGGCGTTAATGGAAGCAACAGGAATTGTAATTAGAAACGCACTTACTTTGATGAAAATAACCGCTCCGGAGAAAATGTAGAAAGGACAGCTATGGCTTTCAAAATAAACGACGAATCTAAGCAATGGGTAGAAAAAGGCATAATTGACGATACCCAGCGTGAGGAAATATTAAGTCTTTATCAAAACGAGCGAAACAAAAATTCTTTATTAATCGTCTTTGCGATAATCGGTAGTCTGTTGCTTGGCTTAGGCGTGATTTTGATATTCGCCTCTAACTGGCAAGAAATTCCGAGGGAAATCAGGTTATTCATTTCGTTTTTACCCTTGTTAGTTTCAATGGGTGCGGTAATTTATACTATTATTAAAAAGTGGGAGTCGGTTGCGTTCCGTGAAAGCACCACACTCGGTTTAAGCATTTCCATAATTGCAACAATCGCACTTGTTGAACAGGTTTACCAAATTCCCACAAAAGCAACCGAGCTGATATGCCTTTGTATGTTTCTCATGCTCCCCATAATGTATTTAACAGGTGCGAAAGCTCCTGCGGCGTTATATGTGTTCTGTGCAATGTGGGTAACTTTTTCATATGAAATGACAGAAATGTGGATTCCGCTTATAAGCATTATTGTCGTGATACCGTTCTTTGTATGGCAGTTTATCAAAGTTGCAAATAAAGGCGTTTTATGGTATTTGACTTTTTTAGCCGATATATTAATAATCCTCGGTGTCTATGCATTTGCCGATATAATTGATTGTTTTGAAGCGATTATGATTGCATTATTCGCAGTTGCCGTAATCGTATTTGAAGCCTTTATAAAATACATCAAAAATGATAATGCTTTTTCACCACTGTCTTTCTTATCGGCGATAACGCTTATTATATTGCATATTGTAGCAAGCTTCCGCAATGTGGAGCTGCACGAATACCTGTTTAAGGAATACCTTGCATTTGTTTATGTAGCCGCCTTACTTGTAATAACAGCCGCTTACGCATTTATGAGATATAAGGAGCATCGAAAAAATGAGCTGACCGTTTATTCGGTTACACCGACAGATGTTATAATAATGTTTGCCTTAGTCGGTATTCCGTTGCACTGGATACTATCGAATATTCTGCTGTCAGCATTAGGAATCACGCTTATTGTAATCGGCTCGAAACGATACAGCTTCAAACAGCTCAATTACGGAATGTTAATAATCATCAGCGTAATTGTTGCCCGCTTTTTCGATATGGATATTGATTTATTGGCACGGGGAATTATATTCATTCTGATAGGTGCAGGGTTTATATTTACGAACTTCCTGCTTCATAAGAAATGGAGGGCGAAATGAACCAAGATAATAATAAACCGAAAAACATGAAAAAACTGACATTATGCTTAACAGTAGTATATTTCCTTGTAATCCTTGCTTTTCCTGTATACATGATTTACGATTATCATTATATTCTGTCTACGGGTGAGGTTTATAAAATCCGTGTGAACGCATATGACCCTTACGACCCGCTTAGGGGGAGATACGTGGCAATCCTCCCCGATATTCAAGAACTGCGGTGGGGTGCTTCCAATGTGCGATTAGTGAAAGGGCATAACGATTTTGTTACAGATGTAATCAGAGCTTCTAACCCTGACGTAGACGGTTATATAAAGAATTTTAAGATGGAACGCTATTACATGAACGAGAAAGCCGCTCCTAAAGTTGAAGAGCGTTTGTTGCCGAGGAATATCCTAAGCAGTGATGTTGTTTATGTAATAATTAAAGTGAAAAACGGCAAATACGCAATTGAGGGAATGTATATTAACGATATTCCTGTTGAAGAATATGTACGAGGTTGATAATATGGAAAAAACCATATCCTCCAAAAGCGTCTACAAGGGCAGAATAATTGACTGTTATGAGGACGTTGTTCAGTTACCCGACGGTAAGCAAGCCGGTCGGGAATTAGTCAAACACCCCGGTGGTGTCTGTGTTTTAGCAGTCACCAACGAGGACGATGTGATTATGGTGAGTCAGTTCCGGTATGCCCACGGGAGGGTTCTTTTAGAGATTCCGGCAGGGAAATTAGAGTATGGGGAAGACCCGCTCGAGTGCGGGAAGCGGGAGCTTCTTGAGGAAACGGGGTACACCGCACAGAGTTTCGAGTATCTCGGGAGGATGCTGCCTGTCCCCGCATATTGCAGTGAGGTCATTCATATGTATTTGGCGAGAGGACTCACCTTGGGGGAACGTAACTTAGATGACGATGAGTTTATTGAGGTTATGAAAATCCCATTCGATAAAGTGGTGGATATGATATATCACGATGAAATTTTAGACGGTAAGACACAGTTAGCAGTTTTAAAAGCAAAGGTTTTACTCAATAATTAAGGTGTCGCATGGCGACACCATAATTGTCAATTGTCAACTGTTAATTGTCATTGTTCCGCTGCAACATAATCGTCATATGCCTGCAGTATCATATTCTCGATTTGCCCCCGTGCCTCGGGATTAATCGGGTGGATTATATCACGGAACATTCCCGCCTCGTCACGGCGGCTGGGCATGGCAACGAACATACGTTCATCACCTTGAACCAGCTTAATATCGTGGACGGCTACTGCATTATCTATTGTGAGGGATACGACTGCACGCAATCTCCCCTCTTGTAATATCTTCCTAATCCGAATATCATTGATTTCCATTTGTCTGTTACCTTTCCTTGTAATATATTCTTATTTTTTGTAGAGAAGGGAAAAATATTCATATGAAAAATTTTCTTAATTTTCTTGACGGTAAAAAGCAAATTCACTTAATCGGGGTGGGTGGCAGCGGAATGTATCCGTTGGCACAAATTCTCCACTCTAAGGGGTATAACCTTACCGGCTCGGACAATAACCAGACAGACACGCTTGACGCTGTTCGGAAAATGGGGATAAAAGTATTCATGGGGCATTCCCCTGATAATATTACGGGAGCTGATTTAATTATCCATTCGGCGGCGATTTCAAGCGATAATGCCGAGTTAAAAGCCGCTAAAGAGCAGGATATTCCTGTTATTGAGCGAAGTGAGCTGCTCGGGTTGGTAACAAGCTGGTATAATAAGGCAATCTGCATTTCGGGGACACACGGAAAGACTACGGCTTCGTCAATGCTGACACATATTTTATTAGCCGATAATCTTGATATTTCCGCAGTTATCGGCGGGAAGCTAAAACTAATCGACGGTTCGGGGAGAACCGGCACAAGTGATATTATGGTGTGTGAGGCTTGTGAGTTTTCTAATACATTTCTGAAGCTGCACCCGAGTGTTTCGGTGATTTTGAACATTGATAAAGACCACTTGGACTGCTTTGGGACAATGAAAAACTTAATTAATTCTTTTACGAAGTTCTGCAACATAACAAAAGATGTCCTTGTTGTCAATTCTTATGACAAGAACACCATGTCTGCGGTTAATGAAAGTGAGTTTATGGGGACGGTTATTACGTTCGGTATGTCGCCGGACAACGACTATTACCCGATGAATATTGAGAATAACGAATTTGACTTATTCCATAAGGGTGAGCTTGTTACAAGGATTACTCTTGCTGTATATGGTGAGCATAATATATTAAACGCAGTTGCCGCCTGTGCCACCGCATTATTTGTAGGGTGTTCTGCGGAATCGTTATCTAAGGGTTTGTCCTCGTTTACCGGGGCAGGGAGGCGGTTCGAGGAGTTAGCAGTTATAAACGGTATAACCGTGGTTGACGATTATGCACATCACCCCGCCGAAGTAACCGCTGTTCTTAAAACTGCGAAAACGCTGAATTATAAAAGAGTGTGGGCGGTTCACCAGCCTTTTACATTTTCACGGACTTATACTATGCTTGATGAATTCGCCGAGGCGTTGAAAATCGCCGACAAGGTAACGCTTACTGAAATTATGGGGGGCAGGGAAGTCAACAATTATAATGTTTTTGCTAAGGACTTAGCCGAGAAAATCCCCGATTGCGATTGGTTTTCGACATTTTTCGAGGTTTCTGAATACGTTAGTGAAAACGCACGGGATGGTGACTTAATAATCACGATGGGGTGCGGTGACGTGAACAAGGTGGCACATATGATAATTGAGCGTTTACGTAACCTCGTATAAAAATGCATTACTGCGTTTACCGCATTTACGGACTATTCCCATATATGTGAGTATTTCCAATAATATCGAACCGTCACAGTTTTTACAAAGCTGATTAAACTCTTTTAGTGTAAAGACCTCAGGCAGATTATCGGGCAGGAAAATTCGGTAATCGTCGGGTTGGTGCAGGTAGATTTCTTCTAATAATGCAATCGGTTCTTTCACGGAGCCGATTTTTCTGATTTCAAGCATGGCAATGCAAACAGTAAGGTTCTTATCTGTTAAGAACCCTCGTATTCGGTATAGCTCAAACATAAACTTAGTCAACGACTTGTTATTTCGGGTTGACTTTGCGGTTCTTACCTTTTTTTCAAATGGATATACCACTGTTACATGGCAGGCGTTAAGGAAACATTCTAATTTCTTGTTCAGCTTGTCCCAGCTTGTGGTCTGGATTTCGCATATACCGTTTTCTGTAACAGCGTCAGCGTAATATGAGCCGATTTTAGCCTCTCTGTCAATTTCGGAGGAGTAATGGGCTTTTAACGCCGCATGAATGGATTTTTCATTAAGAGTGCCTATTCCGCCGGAATTTTTCATGTTTGTTAATGTTTCGTTCCTAAATCCGGAAACAGGCGGGATATAGTAGAATTTCTCACTTTCTCGGTCTTCAATAAACGTCAGAACCCCCATTGCCTCATTACTTGGGATAATTCCTGTTGCAATCGCCTTTAACTCGTCTACAGCGTTGTCAACGGCATAACACTCATCGGCGGCACGGAACATTTCCATATCATTAATATTATCACCGAAACAGATAAGCCTGTCTGCCCCGACAAGCTCCTTTAATTTAAGAGCCGATGTCGCTTTAGAAGAATTCGCACTCCATGTTTCATAAAACCTGTAAAATGGCTCATAGGTATCTTTATATGTAACTGCATTAAAACCATTTGCATTTGAAAAAACACTGTCAAGAGCCATTATATCACTTTCCGGATTAAGAAAAGTAATATAGCATATCTCTCCCTCAAACAGCTCTCTATAACAATTGCATGCATAACGATACGGGTCGTCCTTGCGTGTGTCATTGAAGCTTAAAATTGCTTTATGGCTGTTTTCAAGAAAGCTCACCCGCTCCTTGCCGTTATTATGTGCATAAACAATCGGGGTTTCGTTATTCGCAATTATAAATTGCTTTGCCGCTTCTATGCTGTGTTTCGGGATATGCTCGGTGGAAAGACGATTGCCTGTTTTCGGGTCAACAAGAATTATACCGTTCATAGTTATGACCGGTATGTTCATGTTGACGTTTTGCATAATTTGCCCTGCTGTTTGGAATCGCCTCGCAGTCGCATATGAGAACAGCACGCCTTTGTTTATAAATCGGTTAAGCATGCGTTCGCTTCGGGATTTTAATCTTGCTCTGTAATCGAGCAAGGTTCCGTCTAAATCGCTTATGTAAAGTGTCATAAAATCACCTCACAATTATTGTAACAAAATCTTGACTTAATGTCAAATCTATGCTATCATAATATGGTAATTAAAATAACAAAACTTAGGAGGAACATCAACATGGCAGTAAAAGTAGCAATTAACGGGTTCGGAAGAATCGGACGTCTCGCATTTAGGAGAATGTTTGGGGTAGCCGGGTATGAAATCGTTGCAATCAACGACCTTACCTCCCCGAAAATGCTGGCACATTTGTTAAAATACGATTCGGCTCAGGGTGCTTACAAGGGTCATGAAGTGTCTGCAAGTGATGATTCAATCACTGTAGACGGCACTACGATTAAGATTTATGCTGAGCGTGATGCGGCTAATTTACCTTGGGGAAAATTAGACATTGACATGGTTTTAGAGTGTACCGGATTTTATGTAACTAAAGCTAAGTCACAAGCACATATTGACGCAG
The DNA here is from genome assembly GCA_009784825.1 of Oscillospiraceae bacterium. Lineage (GTDB taxonomy): Bacteria > Bacillota > Clostridia > Oscillospirales > Ruminococcaceae > Ruminiclostridium_E. Next base: position 51,260 of record WQXO01000004.1, on the reverse strand, counting down.
GTGCGAAGAAAGTCATTATTTCTGCTCCGGCGGGCGATGACCTCCCGACTGTTGTGTTCGGTGTAAACGAGAACATTCTCAAAGCGAGCGATACCATTATTTCTGCCGCTTCCTGCACCACTAACTGTCTTGCTCCGATGGCTAAGGCGTTAAACGACCTTGCACCCATTCAAAGCGGGATTATGTCTACCATTCACGCATACACAGGCGACCAGATGACATTAGACGGTCCTCACGCTAAGGGTGACTTAAGAAGAGCGAGGGCGGCGGCGGCTAATATAGTCCCGAATTCCACAGGTGCGGCTAAGGCAATCGGTCTTGTAGTTCCCGAGCTGAACGGCAAGTTAATCGGTTCTGCACAGCGTGTTCCTGTAATAACCGGTTCATCGACTATTCTTGTTGCAGTTGTAAAAGGCGAGGTTACGAAAGACAGCGTTAATGCGGCAATGAAAGCAGCGGCTAATCCGTCATTCGGTTATAACACTGATGAAATCGTTTCCTCTGACGTAATCGGCTGTGACTATGGTTCGTTATTTGATGCAACACAGACAATGGTTGCGAAAATCGCTGACGGTTTATACCAGGTTCAAGTGGTTTCGTGGTACGACAACGAGGATTCCTACACCGCTAACATGGTTAGGACGATTAAATATTTCGCTGAATTGAAATAATTTTAAAACGTAGGGGCGACCTTATGCGGTCGCCCTTTGTTTTTATACAGGAGTGTATTATGGATTTAAGTGTATTTGTAATAATTGTCGCAGTAATGCTTTTTGTCGGTTTTATTATGACTATAATCATAATATCCCTGATTGTCAAAACCGTAAAAAGAAAGGCTCGCAGTGTAAAAAGCAGTGTACGCAGTACTATTAATATGGCGGCAATGTCTGCCGCAAGGAGCGGTGTAGACAGGTTGGCAGAGCTTGAGCAGCAGAAAATGCAACAGAGAACCGCTGTTCAAACCGAGAAGAACGAGGTTCGCAAGGTTCTGCGTGAACAGTCACCGAATTGTTCCCAGTGCGGGGCACCTAATACTACTGTTGAGGAATTTTGCAATTATTGCGGAACATCACTGATTAAGAGAGTGTAGGGGAAATTATTAATGAACATAATTCAAGAGTTATTCGATATAGTGTCGGACAGGAAAAGCTCACCCGAGGAGAATTCTTATACCTGTTATTTATTCGACAAAGGGACGGACAAGATATTAAAAAAATGCGGTGAGGAATGTTCCGAGATGATTATCGCCGCTAAGAACAGCGATAATGCAGAATTAAAAAACGAAATTGCCGATTTGATTTATCATGTTCTTGTTTTATGTGCGGACAGGGAACTGCAGTGGAGTGAGGTTGAGGCGGTTCTCACTGAACGTAGGGACAAAATCGGGAATTTGAAAGAGTTCCGTGATACGGATAAGAATACGTGAATTAAGGGTAAGCTATGGCATACACACATTTTCATTCAATCAAACAGTTTGACTTTCAAATAAACAGAATACTGACCTATGGTGATAAAGCTTGTGATATAAATGAGTTAGAATCCGCATCAATAAAGATTACGGATTTTAATTCTTGGTATAAAACATTCAAACAATTAGGTGAAACTGCCGAAAACGAAAATCGTTCATTACACGCAGCCTATTATTACCGATTGGCTGAATTTTTTTTGACGCAATCCGTTGAGAAACAAGAAATGTATGAAAAGTCGATTGAGAACTTTAATAAAACTATTCTCATTGACAACGGCTTAAAAATTGAGTATGTTCCGTATATGAATACATCAATGAAAACCTTTGTATTTCGTTCTGAAAACGCAATCGGAAATATTGTTGTTTTTGGCGGTTATGATTCTTTCATTGAAGAATTTTATCTGCCTGTCAAAGAACTCGCAGAATCGGGATATAATATATATTTGTTTGAAGGACCGGGGCAGGGTGAAACTCTCAAAAAAGGGCTTACATTTGAGCCTTTTTGGGAAAAGCCGATGAAAGCTGTGTTAGATTATTTCAATTTAGATAATGCTTGTGTGATTGGAATTTCGTGGGGTGGTTATTTGGCGTTACGAGCCGCCGCCTTTGAAAAGCGTATTAACAAAGCTGTTGCGTATGATGTGCTTTATGATGGCTTTGACTGCATGACAAGTCCTTTCCCGAAACTGATTAGAATAATTATGCGGATTTTATTTTTAATTAAAGCAAAAAGCCTTATAAATGCTATTCTAAATAAAGCGAAAAAGAAAAAATTAATCGTTAATTGGGCTATATCTCACGGACAGTATATAACAGGCGAGGAAACCCCGTATGATTTTTATGTTCACTTAAAAAAGCACACATTAAAAGGAATTATGGATAGAATAGAGTGTGACGTTTTACTTCTTGCCGGGGAAAAGGACCATTATATTCCAAGCAAACACTTTTATATACTTATGGGCGGCTTAATTAACGCAAAATCTGTTAAAGGGAAAATGTTCACTGAAGCTGAGGGTGGGGCGGAGCATTGCCAAATCGGTAATCATCGCCTTGCGATTGATTATATATTAGATTGGTTGTAGTAATAATGACGGTTCTCACTGAACATAATCAAATAAAAAGCCGAGCGGTTAAGTACCGTTTCGGCTTTATGCGTTTACTAAGCAGATTGATAAATAACTTCGCCTGTTCTGACAACGTGTTCGACAAAGCCGCCGGGGTCGTGATTTTCGTCAAGCAAATGAGGTTCAATGTCGGTAAATTTATCGACCCATTTTAAGCCGTACAGTTTGGTGAGCGTGTTACCCCAATCGCCCTCAAAATCTCTTACTAAAACCGCAACGTCAATGTCGCTTAATTCGTTTGGTGTTCCGTTGACGTGAGAGCCAAAAAGTATTATTTTCGTGGGATTAAACATCTTTCGTACTTCCGCAGAGTAATCAATCACTACTCTTTTAACAGTTTCTTTATCCAACGTAAAAATCCCTCCGTTTCTTCTAAAATCTGCTTGCATTTTTCATCGGTTAATGCTTTGGCAATGCGTTCTTTGGTCTCGGGATAACGTGCTTCTATCTGATATTTAGAAATATCGTCTAAAAATAATCGCTGTTCATCATTTAATCGCTCACCTATGTTACCGAGTTTTGCTAATTTGTGCAAATCATGTGTTTTGGGAGGTGTTTCGTTTGTTACACATGCAACTACTGCTTTTAACGATTTTTCCGAAATTTGATTACAGAAAAAAGCCATATCCAAATATCGCTTCCCCTCTAACAACCATTTTGCGGTTATAAGGTTATCATCACACAAATCAAGCCAGTATTGAACCTTTTCAATCATTATAGCTACCCCCAAATCCATTACACCCCCATTTTATCACAATCTATGGCAAAAGTCAAGAAAATTAATAAACACAGACAGGACAGCGGAAGAGTTATATGTAAACTAAACATAGTGTCTTCTTGTTGACAATAAAAAAAGCCGAGCGGTTAAGTACCGTTTCGGCTTTTTTGATTGCGTTCATTTATTATTTGTGACAATCGCAACCACAGGGACATGGTTCGCCCGGCTTACATTTGCAGTTTTCGCCGCATTTACAATTCGGACATTTACAGTATGGGTTGTTACAGCTTCCGTCTTCAACCATGCTGAGTTTTATGTTCTTTTTCATGCTGTGTCACCTCCTTTCCTCCAAATTGCCACCGCCATCGGCATTTTCCCGTCAATTAGAATAATCTCGCAGTTTTCAAAACCGATTTTAGGTAGAAAATCTGTATAGCTGTTTAAATCAAATCTAATTTTGGGGGCAAAACCCAATAAGCGATAGAATTTAAAATTAAGCTTTGCTCTACCGCTTAAACTCGCAAGAAGACATATGGGCAGAATTACCGTACCCCGTGCGACCCGCTTAAGCTCTGCCGCCGCTTTTTCGGGTTGGTCTAATAAATGTAACACTTGAGCCGCAATTACCACATCAAATGAATTATTCGGTTTGCTTATGTTGAAAATATTCAGGTTATCGAAGTCTACATTTGAAACAGCTCGTTTCCTTGCTTTTTTGCGGGCAGTGATTAGCATACGCTCGGACAAATCGGTGCATAATACCGACTCGGCTTTGTCGGCAACTGCAAGGCTGATTGAACCTGTTCCCCCTGCAATTTCTAATACTGTTGAATTGGTAGGTACAATTCCTTTGACGGTTTTTAACATTGCTTTATACGCAACACCATTTGATTTTTCGGCAAAATCGTAGAACGGGGCACAGAAATCCCAGAAATTCATGATTTTTTTCCTCCTTTTACTTGACATTTTTGACTGTCTGTGATACCATTATATCACATGAAATCAAAAAAACAAGTACGCACTTTAATGTGGTATAGTACCCTAAAAGTAAGTATTAAGAAAGGGAGCGGAATATGACTAAAGAATGTAACAGCACAAATTGCCCTGTTGTGGCAACTCTCTCTATGATTGGAGGGAAATATAAAGCTATAATACTATGGCATTTAATGGAGGAGGTTCGGCGATTCGGTGAATTGCAAAAGCTCATACCGCAGGCAACACAAAAAATGCTCACACAGCAACTGCGTGAGCTTGAAAAAGATGGTTTGATTATTCGGACGGTTTACCCTGTTGTGCCGCCAAAGGTAGAGTATCAGTTATCGGATTTGGGGAGAAGCATTAAACCGATTTTAGACACCATGTTCGAGTGGGGAACGGGTTATATGAAAAGCAGCGGTATAGATGTGAATTGTTTTATGTCTGCCGAGAATAATTAATTATGATAGAAAGGCAAAAACAATAACGCACACCGAAATCAAAACAGTGTGTGTTACTTATGCTCCTCTCCCTTTTCACTGCACTCTTGAGTGAATTTTCTATATTTACGAACATTTTTTATTCCGCCAAAAGTACTCCACGCCACATACAAAACAAACGGAATACTAACAAAGGTTGCTGTTTCTAACATACCGTCGTAGTTTTTTTTGATTGTATATGTCCCGTCATCGTTTCGAGAGGTTTGTGTTCTAAAGGAGAACGAACTCGCCGGGCTGTCTGTTATGGTTATTTTTGGAGAGTTGGCTTCCAAAACGGCTGATGTGATTAACATGACAGCACAGATAATAAGTGATAAGCCTGCCGCTGAAAAATCAATAACAAATGAAAGTTTTCGAGGAATTCTATCCGGTTGTAATTCGTCAAGCTCTGTTTTATTGTCCATATCAACCTCAGTACCTCCCATTCTACACATTAAACCGGAACAATACCACATCGCCGTCTTTTATGATATATTCCTTCCCCTCTAAGCGGAATAGCCCTTTCTCCTTAGCGGCGTTAATGCTCCCGCAGGAAACGAGGTCATCGAACGAAACCACCTCTGCTTTAATAAATCCTCGCTCAATATCCTTGTGGATTTTTCCGGCGGCTTTAGGGGCTTTGAACCCGTTGCGGATTGTCCATGCACGGACTTCCTTCTCTCCTGCTGTCAAAAACGAGATTAGTCCCAATAGGGCATACCCCTCTTTAATCATGCGGATTAACCCGGATTCGGCGAAGCCCAATTCTGTGAGGAATAACTCCCTGTCCTCCTCGTCCATAATTGCGATTTCTGCCTCGGTTTGGGCACACACGGGGACGTAACCGCTTTTTTCGGCGGTTGCTATGTCGATTAAGGATTTGTAGAAGGCGTTTTCTCCCGAGATATAATCCGCCTCTGAAAGGTTAGCTGCGTATATAACCGGCTTATTCGATAATAAAGGAGAGTTTTTCAGCATTTCTGCCTCGTCCTCGTCGAACCCGTAGCTTCGGGCGGTTTTACCGTCCTCCATATAGGTAATCAGGTTTTCGAGCAGGTCGATTTCCTTTTGGAGTGATTTATCGCCTTTTAGTGCCTTTCTCGCCCTTTCTAATCGGCGGGAAAGGATTTCTAAATCTGAGAAGATTAATTCAAGATTAACTGTTTCTATGTCACGCTCGGCATTAACCGTACCGTCTACGTGAATGACGTTATCGTCCTCAAAACACCGCACCACATGAATAATTGCGTCAACCTCACGAATGTCGGCAAGGAATTTATTTCCCAATCCCTCTCCTTTTGAGGCACCCTTGACTAATCCCGCTATGTCAACAAATTCAAGAGTGGCAGGGGTGATTTTTTTGGGATTGTACATTTCGGCTAACTTGTCCAATCGTTCATCGGGGACAGGGACAATCCCTACATTCGGTTCAACCGTGCTGAACAGGTAGTTCACAGATTCTGCCTTTGAGGAGGTTAGTGCGTTAAAAAGGGTGGTTTTCCCTGTGTTCGGAAGTCCGACAATGCCAAGTTTCATTTTGAAGATATTTCCTTTCGATGTACACTTTTTTGTAATTTTACCACAATATTCATAAAAAATCAAGTAATATTAATATCTCAATTGCCAAAAATAAAACAAAGTATATATGGAGGTACGTTTTTTATGAGCGGAGGACAATTCGACTTGACAATGTCAAATCTCCCGTTAAGGGCGTTCAGGGAAATTCCCGATTCACGCCCCGACGCAAAGAGTATAACGGGTATAGTCAAAGAAAAAGGTAAGATTTCGGGTTATCGTTTATCAGACGGGCAGATTCTCACGAAAGACCAAGGAATTCGCATGGCACGTGAGGGCGGTATAGTCGGTGTGGGCATTTCTGCGAGAAAGGGCAGCGAATATTTAAAATCGCTCCCCGATGCAAGTGATGATAATAATTTATCGAATTTACCCACGATTAAGCAATAATAGATTATCAAGGGGGACATTGTCCCCCTCTTGACGAATTTTCCTATATATGGTATTATAATACATATGATAGAATTTAAAGACGTTGAAGTGAAGGACAAGGCTTGGGCAGATGAGCTGCTTCGCTTATCGGATTATAACGGATGTGAGTATTCATTCGGGAATAATTATATGTGGAGCAAGGTTTTCGATATGAAAATCGCCCGCTATAAAAACTTTTACTTGGTGAAAAACAAGTATGGCTTCATGTTCCCTGCAGGAGCGGGCGATATTTGTGAGATTGTCGGTGTTCTTCGGGAATACTGCTCGTGTAATAATACCCCTTTGTGCTTTTCGAGCATGAGCAGGGAGGTTATGGAAAAGCTGTGCAGAATATATTGCGAGGATATTGAAGTCGGCACAAATCGGGATTTCTACGATTATGTCTATTGTTTCGAGACTTTGTCGAAGCTTTCCGGGAAAAAACTGCACGCCAAACGCAATCACCTTAACCGTTTCTATGAGAATAACTGGGAATTTGAGCCGATTACTCCCGATAATATTGAGGAAGTGGCAGATATGCACAATCGCTGGTGCATGGAGCATAACTGTTATGATGATAGTGAAAAATTAAGGGAGGCACAGGCGGTCATTCGAGGGTTGGAAAGTTTCTTTGAGCTTGGGTTTGTTGGTGGAATTATCAGAGTTGACGGGGACATTCACGCTTATACATTCGGGGAGAGGCTGAACAGTGATACATTTGTGGTTCATGCCGAGAAAGCGTTCACAACAGTTCAAGGAGCGTATACCGCCATTAATCATGAATTTGTGAATTATGCTTGCAAGGGGTATACCTATATCAATCGTGAGGAGGATATGGGGTTAGAAAACCTCAGAAAGGCGAAGCTGTCATATTGTCCCGCATTTGTAGTGGAGAAGTATAGAGTCAGATTTAAGGAGGTATAGTTATGGTTTATATGTTTTTGGCAGACGGGTTTGAAGAGATTGAGGTGTTTTATCCGCTTGATGTTCTTAGGCGTTGTGGTGTGGAGGTAGCAACTGTCGGCGTTTTCGGTGAATATGCTACAAGCACGAGAGGGGTCACGGTTAAAGCGGACGTTGATATTTCTGAGGTGAAAAAAGACAATAAATTGTCAATGATTATTCTGCCTGGAGGGAATCCGGGTTACACCAACTTAAGCAACAGCAAAGCTATGCTTGATATAATTGAATATTGCGACAAGTTTAATGTATATATTGCGGCGATTTGCGGGGCACCGACAATTCTCGGTAAATTGGGGTTGCTTCGAGGTAAGTCAGCCACTTGTTATCCGGGATTGGAAAAGGATTTAAGCGGTGCAAAATATGTCAATAAACCGGTCGTAATCGACGGGAAGATTATTACCTCACAGGCGGCAGGCACGTCTGAGAAGTTCGCCTTTGCGATTGCTGAGATATTAGCGGGTAAAGCAAAATCAGCCGAGGTTTATAAAACAATGTTATGCGGAAAGTAAAAAACGCACTAAGGCAAGAGCTTAAAGAAAAGCGTCGAGGGTTTAATAAAACCGAGAAAGATATTATCATTTTTGAAAAGCTGATTGCTTTACCGCAATTCGTAAATGCCGAGTCGGTTTTAACCTATGCTTCCATGCCGATTGAGGTTGACACAAGTAGGCTTATCGAATTCTGCCGTAATAATAATACTCCGGTTGCTACCCCGGAAATTGAAAATAATACTATGCGGTTTGTTCCGGAGGTTGACTTAAGTAACAGTGTGTGTATTGTTCCGGCGTTGGCATATAACACGGAAAATTATCGGTTGGGGTTCGGCGGCGGGTATTATGACAGGTTTTTGAAAGACTATAAAGGGATTTCAATCGGGTTATGTTATCGTGAATTTATTACAGAAATTCCCGTTGAGGAGCATGATGTCCCTGTGGATATTGTTTTAACAGATTAATCAAAAAAGGAGGAAGTATGCGTAAACCACCCCCCTCATATAAAAGTGACAGTGTTCCCGAAAATGCTGTACACAATAATTCTGAGATTGAAGATGTTCTCTTTACCGTTTACGGGAATAATATAAAACGCCCTCAAGAGCTTGAGCAAGAGAACACCGACGAAGTAATCAAGGAATTACCCGATAATATTGATGAACGTGAGGATGAAAAAGACGAGGAATATGATGTTGCAAAAGATTATGAGGCGTTTTTTTCAAGTGAAGAGGATGTAGCGGCAGTTATTCCTGTTGCAGATGAAACACGTTTGATGGATATTGTTAAAGAAGAAGCACCTGTTTTTGACGATGGTGAACCGTATAAACCGGGTGAGCTTTCTGAAATAGAAGCCAAGAAAGCGAAAAGCCGTGCCTTAAAAAAGAAAAAGGAAGCGGCGGCAAAAAGAAGACAGCGTAGAAATAACGAGCTTTTACGCACGTTTACACACATTTTCGGCAGTGTGTTATTAATTGTTTTTATTTTGTCGGTGTCGGCGTTTCTTGCACAATTTATTGTGAGGGCTACGCTTGATTTTATGGGAATCACAACAGACGACTTCGAGTATACCGTTGATATTCCCGAGGGGGCATTGACCGAGGAAATTGCAGAAATTCTAAGCAGGTATGAGCTGATAAGTATGCCTGAATTTTTCATATTCTATTCGAGGATTTCTGAAAAGGACGGTGCATATCTCCACGGACTGTTTACGATAAATTCCACCATGTCATATGGGCAGATTATCTCTACACTTCAAACAAGACCGAGGTTTACTGATACAGTGGACGTTACAATTGTTGACGGAATGACCGCACGGGAGGTAGGTCTGCTTCTTGAGGAGAACCTTGTTTGCAAGGCAGAGGATTTCGAGAAATTCTACATGAACAAAATGAATGTATATACATTTGAAAAGCGGGTTTTGCAAAATTCTAACAAGTTTTATCAGCTTGAGGGGTATTTGTTCCCCGACAGCTATAACTTTTATGTTATTGATGATTTGCTCGATAATCCCGATATGGATACAATGAGGTATGCCGAGCTTGCCGCAAGAACCATATATTCCAACTATAACTCGAAGGTTACAAACGAGATGTATAAGAAAATGGGGGAAATGGGATTCACCCTTGATGAATTTATGACGCTTGCTTCGATGGTTCAGTGGGAAGCTGCCGACCCCGATGACATGAAGTTAGTCGCATCGGTGTTTCTTAATCGGTTAAATGACCCCGATAACTTCCCGAGAATGGAATCAAACGTCACAAGAAAATATGCCACCGAAAATATCAGACCATTCATTAATGCGGGGAATACAGGGATTTATACCCCTATTCTACAATTATATGATACGTATCTTTCGTCGGGGTTGCCGCCCGGTCCTGTGTGCAGTCCGGGAATGAATGCGATGGAAGCGGTGCTTAACGCTCCGAGTAGCGGTTATTACTACTTCTGTGCTAATATCGAAACGGGTGAGGTCTTCTTCGCACAAACCCTTCGTGAGCATGAGATTAATCTTGAAAGAGCGGGAATTGACATTTCTACGGTGGTTAACTGATGAAGCTTGAACTGCTTTCCCCGTGCGGGGATATGGAATCGTTGAAAGCGGCGATACTCTATGGTGCTGATGCCGTCTATGTCGGTGGTGAGGCGTTCGGGTTGCGTGCTAATGCAGGGTTCACAATAGCTGAATTATCCGAGGCAGTCGACTATGCTCATGAACGCAGTGTCAAGGTGTATCTCACCTGTAATATCGTGGCGGATAATTCTGACATTGACAGGTTTACCGGATTTATTAAACAATTACCGCCTGTTGATGCGGTGATTGTTTCCGATATGGGGATATTCGATATTCTCAGAACACAGCTACCCGAAATGCCTGTCCATGTTTCCACACAAGCAGGTGTGATGAATTATGCGGCGGCGAATATGCTGTATAAATTAGGGGCGAGGCGGATTGTTTTAGCACGGGAAACCTCACTCACGGATATTAAGAAAATTCGAGAAAGCATACCCCATGAGTTAGAATTAGAGGTGTTTGTCCACGGTGCGATGTGCGTCAGTTACTCGGGGAGGTGTCTTTTATCCTCGTATATGACTAACCGTGATGCAAATAAAGGGATATGTTCTCACCCATGCAGATGGAGCTATCATCTTATGGAGGAGTCACGCCCGGGTGAGTTTTTTAAGATTTATGAAGATGATGAAAACACATTTATACTAAACTCGAAAGACCTATGCATGATAGGGTACATTAACGAATTGAGTACATCGGGTGTCACAGCACTTAAAATAGAGGGCAGGGCGAAAACCGCATATTATACCGCCACGATTACTAATGCCTACCGAGCCGCTATTACAGCGTTCAGGAATGGCGAGAAATTACCCGATTGGGTTAGGCGTGAGGTTGATTGTGTCAGTCACCGACAGTATTCCACGGGGTTTTATTTCGGAGACGCCGAACAGTATCACAAGGATTCCGGTTATATACGAAACTGTGATTTTATCGGAACGGTTGACGGTTATTCAGATAATCTGCTTGAAATAACCGTACGGAATTATTTTACGGTTGATGACCATATAGAAATAGTTCAGCCGGGTTTGCCCCCTCAAAAGCTTATGATAAGTGAAATGTATAATTCAACCGGTGAAGCGGTGAAAATCGCAAATCATGCAATGGAAAAAATGAAGATATTATGTTCTGATGTATATAAAACGGGTTCTATGCTTAGGAGGGTGAATGTATAATGTCGTTCTCACAAGATGTTAAATCGGAGCTTCAGCGAATTAAAGAAACGGGAAAGGCTTATAAATTTGCACTTTCCTACGGCATTTCCTATGGTTTGAAGAATACCGATTCGGCTGACGGTTTAATTGATGAGTTAATATTATCCGGTGATGATGAAATTGCGGGATTGTTTTTCAGAGGGGTGTTTATTTCGTGCGGCTCTGTCACTGACCCGAAAAAAGAGTATCATCTTGAGTTGGCTCCGCCTAACTCCGGAAAATGCACCGAGCTGCTCGAATTCATGTCGGAGCGTGGCATTTCCATGAAAAAGTCAAGCCGGAAGGGGCAGATGTTCTTATACAGCAAGGATAGTGAACAAATCGAAGATTTTTTGACTTATATCGGGGCAATTCGCCATTCTATGAAGATAATGAACGTGAAAATATATAAAGAGGTTCGCAACAATGTCAACCGTGCGGTTAATTGTGAGGCTGCCAATATCGGGAAAACCGCCCGTGCCGCAGGAAGACAGTTAGATGACATAGAGTATATTTTTCGAGTGAAGGGCATGGAGTTCCTCCCTAAGGAGCTGCGGGAGGTTGCGATAATCCGGCGTGATAATATAGATTTGCCGCTTAAGGAAATCGGTGAACGACTTGACCCGCAAATCAGTAAAAGCGGTGTGTATCACAGGCTCAGACGGATTACTGAAATTGCAGATGAATTGCGAAGCACAGGAAATATATAAGATAATAAGGAGAAACATAGTGGAAAACAAAAAGAACATATTATTCCCAATCGTGGGAGCGTCGGTACTCGGCGTATTTGCGATAGGTGCGATAATCTTCCTCGCAACCCGTCCCGACCCGGTTGAACCTGCACCGGTGGAAAGCACAACAGAAGCGACTACCACCGAGGCGACAAACGGGCAGACAGAGTCGTCTGCCCCTACAACAGCGGCGACAAACGGGCAGACAGAGTCGTCTGCCCCTACAACAGCGGCGACAAACGGGCAGACAGAGTCGTCTGCCCCTACAACCGAGGCAACAACTACCGAGGCTGCGACGATTGACACCACCGACTATTCCACCGAACCGGAGGAGTTTGTTGTAAACGACATCAGCGATATTATTTTGGACGGTCCGCCCCCGACACCACCACCCACACAAGCTACACCGGCACAGGCAAACACAACAGAGAACCCCAACCCGAGAATGGGTGAAACAAGAGCAAATGGTGATTACTGGAGCGGACAGGAATGGGTGCCTTGGACATCTGGAAGTGCTTCGGGTAGAGACAGCACAATAGGCACAGGAGATTGGGATAACATAGTAGGCTGGTGACGACAGTTAACAATTGACAGTGTATAGTGTACAGTGAGGGAAGTATGAAAGAATATTATAAAATTTATAAAAACCCTTGACGAATTAGCATAAAGGGTGTAAAATAGTATTGTTTGATTTACATAAAAAAGGAATGAAACAGATATGAAAAAGATTGGTGTGTTAACCAGCGGGGGAGACGCTCCCGGAATGAATGCGGCTGTTCGTGCTGTAACCCGTACCGCAATTAAAAAAGGTTTGTCGGTTATGGGAATTTACAGGGGTTTTCAAGGTTTATTAAACGGTGACGTTGCAGAATTAAACATAAGGAGCGTTTCCGATATTATGCACAGGGGCGGCACTATGCTTTATTCTGCACGCTGTGACGAGTTCCGCTATCAGGAGGGCGTCAAAAAAGGTGCGGATAAATGCCGTGAGTATGGTATTGACGCAATTGTCGTAATCGGGGGAGACGGTTCGTTCAGAGGAGCGGCAGACTTGTCGTTGTACGGGATTCCTTGCATGGGTATTCCCGGAACGATTGACAATGACATTGGTATGACGGAATATACAATCGGTTATGATACAGCAATGAACACTGCTATGGAATTAGTGGATAAGCTGCGTGATACAATGCAATCACTTGACCGTTGCTCGGTGGTTGAGGTAATGGGGCATCGTGCGGGTTACATAGCACTTAATACCGGGATTGCCTGTGGTGCGACATATATTATCACAAAGGAAATGCCCTACAGTGTTAAGGAAATTATCGAGATTATTGAGAATACACAGACCAACAATAAACATCATTTTATCGTGGTTGTTTCCGAGGGAATAGGCGGCTCGGCAGAAATTGCCAAGCAAATCGAGCGGGAAACCGGTGTTGTTACAAGAGCAACAATATTAGGGCATGTACAAAGAGGTGGCTCACCCACAGTTCGTGACAGGGTTGCCGCAAGTCAGCTCGGTCATTTCGCAGTTGAGCTTCTGATGAACGGGATAGAGAATAGAGTAGTCGGCTTCTGGGATAATAAGGTTGTTCACTATGATATTAAGGAAGCACTTTCAATGAAAAAAGACTTTGATAAAAAGCTGTTCGAGGTAGCTTCGGATATTAGTTTTTAGGAATTGATTATGGTATTTTTGAATTTGTTCAAGGATTCGGCGAAAGAATTGAAGAATATCCGTTGTTTGGCGACAACGGGTATTTTAATAGCGGCATATGTGGTGATGAATTCTCCGCTTTTATCTTTGAACACAGAGGTGCTGAAAATTACATTCGGGTATCTTGCACTTGCGGCAATCGCTATGCTGTATGGGCCTGTCGTTGCGATGATTGCGGCAGTTCCGTGTGATATTATTACTGCTTTAGTAGTGGGGAGCTTGGGGGTTAATCTTGTATACACGCTTCCTAAGATTTTAGAAGCGTTAATCTACGGAATGCTCTTGTACGGATACGGTAAGCGGCTTTCAAGCGGTGACAGGCTTCATCAACCGTGGTGGGCGGCGTGGCAGGTAATTAGAATTGTTCTTGCACGATTTTTGGTAATGTCGCTGTGTTATTTACTTTTAAACTCATATCTGCTGTATTTTATTATGGGGGTTTCGAGTAATACCTTTGCAGTATTCATGTATCCTCGGTTTGTAAAAAATGTTATTCAGTTTCCGATTGACTTAGCTTTAATGCTTGTTCTGCTTCCGATATTGGGGACACTTCATATAAGAGTTAAGTCACGCTATGACAGAGAAAGGGCGGTGAAAAAATGAAAACTCTCGGAATAATCGGTATCGGTAATATGGGCGAGGTTATCATAAGGGGCGTCGATAATAAGAGTTTTGCAAGGTTATACGGATATGACGCTTTTTCAGATAAGCGGGCATTTATTGAGGAATATGGAGGGATTTGGCTTAATAGTGAGCTTGAGGTTGTTGAAAAATGCAAATACATTCTGCTTGCTGTGAAACCGCAGTCCGTTGATGAACTCCTTCGTAAAATTGCCCCTGCCGTAACAGCCGATAAAGTCATAATATCAATCTGTGCGGGAATAACTGCCGAGTTCATTCGTTCACGAACGTTGCCAAGCACGAAAGTAATTCGCATTATGCCGAACACACCTATGATGTTAGGCTTGGGGGCGAGTGCGGTTTCAACTGATGAACTGACTTCTCGTGATGAACTGCAGTTCGCATTATCGGTGTTTGGAGGTTTAGGGATAAACGAAGTCATTCCTCCGGATAAAATGAACGAGATTATCTGCATAAACGCATCTTCGCCTGCGTTTATATATCTGTTTGCAAAAGGGTTCACAGATTATGCGGTTCAACAGGGGATTAGTGAAAAAGCGGCGTTAAACCTGTTTTCGCAGACATTAATCGGTTCGGGAAAAATGCTCATGGATTCCGGAATGTCGGTAGATGATTTAATTTCACAGGTTGCCTCAAAAGGCGGGACTACCGAGGCAGGGTTAAGTCAGTTACATGAAAAAGGGTTGCTTGAGGCGGTTAAGTCAGCGTGTGAGGCGTGTACTGCACGTGCTTGGGAATTAGGGAGGGAAGAATGAAGTATTACGTAGTTGATGTGTTCACCGAGGAATTATTCAAAGGAAATCCGGCAGGGGTCTGCATAATGGACGCTTTCCCCGATGATATAGTGTTACAAAACATCGCCGCTGAGAATAATTTATCGGAGACTGCTTTTGTATTAAAACGTGAGGATTATTATGTTCTTAGGTGGTTTACTCCGAAAATGGAGGTGGATTTATGCGGTCATGCCACCATTGCGAGTGCTTTTGTCTTGTTTAAGTTTTTTGAAAAGAACGCTAAGGACATCAGCTTCAAAACCATGAGCGGTGCAGTTCGGGTGGAGCGGAAGGGTGAAATGCTTTTCCTTGATTTTCCGGTGAGGAGGGCGAGGGCGGTCGAAAGCTACAAAGCCTTTGATGAAGCGTTCTCCTGTACTAATAAAGGCGTGTATTTGGCGAATGATTTTATGGTAATTTTAGAAAACGAGCTTCAAGTTAAAAATATCAAGCCTGATTTTGAAAAATTAAAGAGAATTAAAGAAGAAGCGGGAATGTTGAACGATAACTTCGGTGTTATAATCACTGCACCGGGTAATCTGTGTGATTTCGTTTCAAGATTTTTCGCCCCTAATGCAGGGGTTGATGAAGACCCTGTAACCGGTAGGGCACACTGCACATTAATACCTTACTGGGCGGAAAAATTAGGCAAATCCAAAATGTGGGCAAGGCAGGTGTCCGCTCGGGCGGGTGACATTGACTGTATGCTGCACGGGGAAAGAGTTATAATCGGGGGAAAAGCCGTGTTATACTTATCCGGTGAAATAATGATTTAGAAAACAAGGGTTTCCTATGAAATTTAAGGAAACCCTTATTATTTTTATAAAAGCTATTGCATTATATATAAAAAAATGCTATACTTATTGATAATTATTATGGAACACATATATATCAAAAATGTCAGAATTAATAAAACTGCGGCACTTGCCCCAATGGCAGATGTAGCCGACCATGCTTTCAGGTGCATGGCGAAGAGGTTTGGGGTGGCTTATGTTGTCGGAGAAATGACGAGTGCTAAGGGTTTAGTCTACGGCGATAAGCGGACTGCCGAGCTTTTAAAGGTTACCGATTATGAGCGTCCTATGTCTGTTCAGCTATTCGGGAGTGAGCCTGAATTTATGGCGAAAGCGGCGGTTATGGCTTTGGAATACCGCCCCGACATCATCGACATTAACGCAGGTTGCCCTGTCAATAAGGTTATAAGCACGGGTAGCGGTTCTGCTCTTATGAAAAATCCGAGGCTTTTCGGTGAAATTGTTGAAGCTGTTACAAAATCTGTAAGCATTCCCGTCACCGTGAAAATTCGCACAGGCTGGGACGAAAGTAGCATTAACGCTGTTGAAATTGCGAAAATTGCTGAAGCAAACGGTGCTGATGCGGTAACTGTTCACGGTAGGACACGGGTTCAAATGTATTCCGGTAAAGCTGATTGGAAAGCAATTGCCGACGTTAAGAACGCTGTGAAAATCCCCGTAATCGGGAACGGCGACGTGACTTGTGCCGTTTCCTGCAACGAAATGTACAAGCAGACCGGTTGTGATTTGGTGATGATTGGCAGAGCGGCTTTCGGGAGACCGTGGATTTTCCAAGAAATCGCTGACAATACAATAATCGATATGTCGCTTTCTGAAAAAATGGAAATAATGCGTGAGCATATCGAATTAATCGTAAAAAACAAGGGTGAGTATATAGGGATGAGAGAGGCTCGAAAGCACGCCGCATGGTACATTAAAGGGATTAGGGGTGCGGCAGAATTCAGAAATCAGTGCATGGGCATGAACACTCTTGATGATTTATACGAATTGATAGATAAGGTGATTGTTAATTGAAAAAAATATTAGTTTTACTTATAATTACTGCAGTTTTATTATGCGGGTGTGATTTATTCAATAATAGACCGGTCGCAACGGAAACCTTACAAACAATGCCGGAAATTTCCGATGAACCGTCACCCTATCCGGTGATAATCGATGGCGTTATAATTAGCGAACCCCCTGAGAGAATTACCTGCCTTTCACCTGTTTTGTGTGAGATTTTACACGAATTCGGCGAGGAACACAGAATAATCGGGAGAAGCGACTATTGCGATTATCCCGCTCAAATAAGGGGTATTCAAAGCTTTGGAAGCGGAATTAATTTAGAGGTTGACAGGATTATAAAAGCTGCTCCCGATTTATTAATCACCTCCTCCCCCGTGTCAGCTATGGACAGGAAGACATTGGAATTAGAGGGGATTGCGGTTGTGGTTATTCCGAACCCTAAAAACTTAGATGAGTTCAAAAATGTTTATCGAATAATCGGAGTAATTCTTCACGGTGGATTTGTCGGTGAGGAGGAGGGGGAAAGGACTTTTTCTGTAATTTCCCGTGTCTGTGACAACCCGAATGTTGTAAAATTAGGTAACTTCGTATATATAACGGAAAATCTTGCGTTGGCAACCGGAGATACCTTGGAAAGCTCGGTAATATCCTGTTTCGGCAATAACTTGGCAGTAAGCGGGGCAGGTTATATATATGACAAGTCCAAGCTGCTTGTCACCCAACCCGATGTTATAATTTTAAACAGCAATTACACAATTGAGGATTTACTTGAGGACGAGTATTATTCTCAGCTTGATGCGGTGATTGATGAAAGAGTTATAATTATCGACAACACCTTTTTTGAAAGACCCACTGCACGGATTATCTCGGTGATTTCACTCTTAACGACAGAATTTAATGCTATGAGGAGCTAATGCTTTGTTTACGAATTTGAGATTTTATTTATCAGACATACTCGATAATACCATAAGCGTTATTAAAACAATGTCGTTTGTGGACTATGTCGAAATTCTCATTTTGACATGGTTTATTTATATCCTTATCAGATTTGTTAAAGAAACTCGTGCGGAGCAGCTCTTAAAAGGGATTTTCTTTATTTTTGTTATTACCATGCTGTTAAATCAGCTTGAATTCAAGGTTCTCGGTGTTTTGAGTGAAACGATTATAAACATGGGTATTATTGCGATTATTGTAATGTTCCAGCCCGAATTGAGGAGAATTCTTGAAAAAATGGGGCGGGTTAAGTTGGTTAAAACAATTACGCAGCCTTTTGAGCCGGGGAATTATTCGTATAAGATGAGCGGGGCAATCGAACAGATTACCAACGCTTGTGAAAAGCTGTCACGCAAGGCTACCGGAGCGTTAATAGTTATTGAGCGTGATACCAAGCTCGGCGAGCAAATCAGCACGGGGACTATATTAAACGCCATTCCCTCTGAGGAATTGTTCGGGAATATATTCCACCCGAACACACCGTTGCATGATGGTGCGGTAATCGTTCGTGACGGTTTGGTTTATGCGGCGGGATGTTTCCTCCCTAAGCCGCAAAAGGAAGAGCTTATTTCTAAGGATTTGGGTTCTCGTCACCGTGCGGCTATCGGAATGAGCGAAATTTCCGATGCGGTTGTCATTATAGTTTCGGAAGAAACGGGCATAATCTCTATAGCAGAAAACGGTGTACTTCATAGAGGCTTCAATTATCAGAAGCTGAACGATTATCTGACACAATCACTTATGCCGACATCACAGAACAAACAGAATAAACAGGATAAACCTAAACGTGAAAAAAGAAAACCTCTCAAGGAGGAAGAATGAACAATATCGTAATTAATTTTTTGAAATCGTTTATAACGAATTTGAGGTCAATTATTTTCGCTGTTATTTTAGCGGTAATTGCGTGGTTTGCTATATCCTTTCAGCTGTTCCCGAATGTCACGAAAAGTTTTGTTTTACCTGTGACCGCTAATCCGACTGCTTTTATGCTTGACGATAATTTGACTCTTTCTGAGGATTTTAACAGCACTGTCGAATTGAGAATTCAAGGGAAACGTTATGAAATTGGCGGAATAAGAGCAGAGGATTTCGATGCTTACCTCGATTTTTCAAAAGTGAGCGGGCCGGGTGAATATGTCGCTGATATTATATTTAATAAGCGTGACGGGATAATCTGCGAAATTTTAAATCCGCTCGAAACCAAGACCGTTAATATAATCCAGCAAGACCGAAAAACGCTTACGATTATTCCGAATATATCGGGTGTTTCGGCGATTGAGGGAATGCAGATTGATTATGACAATGTTGTGGTTAATCCGTCAACGGTTGTTATCCGTGGTGAGAAATCCTTGATTGATGAGGTTGACCGTGCCGAGGTGGTGGTGACAAGCTCAGATGTGTTAATATATACGTCGGAACTGCGTGGGGAGCTTATTTTTTATGATAAGTACGGTGAGAGAATAATAAACAATAATATCCTTTATGAAAATAGGGGATATGATGTGACTGTACCCGTGTTTAAGCAGAAAACGCTTCCTCTTGATGTATCGCTGATAAACGCCCCGAATAACTTTGACAGGGCATCTTTATGGGAACGTATGAGGATTTATCCGGAAGAACTCACTCTTTCTTCTCCCGATTTTTCCATTGATAATCACGATGTTATGAGCATTGGTACAGTTTCACTTAATGAGCTTACGCTTAGGGATTTACAGGGAGGGTATTCAATAATTATTGAGCTTCCCGAGGAATACACTAATATGACGGGGATAAACACGGCGGTTCTAACCTTTGAAGATGTTGACGATTATGGGCAAAGGGTGTTTGAGGTTTCAAGCGATAATTTCACCACAATTAATGTTCCGGCAGGATATAGTGTAAACTACATAACAAAACAGATTTCGGTCAAGGTGGTTGGGCCTTCAAGTGTTATTTATGAAATGTCATCTGCTGATATAACTATGACGATTAATATGGCAGGGATTGAAATTTCAGAGGGAACACGAACTATCGGGGTGAATTTCCGTATTCCGGGTTCAAATGTTGAGGCGTGGGTTGTTGAAGAGTATAGAATTAATATTGAAATAATCAAAATCGACTAACAGAAATGGGGCATTGTATATGGAAAAAATACAAATCAAGATTAATAATCGTGACTATTCACTGATAACTGATGAAGCACCGGAGCGGATTGAACAATTAGCCGCTTCATTAGAGGTGAAAATTAGTGAATTCCGCAATCAAATGAGGAACAGACCGGAAATCGAGGTTTTAACGCTTACTGCCTTTGATTTGCTGGAATGTATCGACACCGAGAAAATGAATTATGTCAAGCGGCTCGGTGACTTGAAATCACAAATTGAGGAAATGGAAGCAAAGAATAAACAGCTCCTTTATGAAAATATGTCCAGTGCAGAAAGTGAATTGGTTCAGATTGCCAATGTTAAGGAGCAGGAGAACTATGACCTACGCTCTAAGCTTCTCGAATATGAGAAAGTGTGGGACGAACACGCCCACGGCACTTATAAAAGTGCCGCCTCGGAGGTTGAGGAGTATGCTGATGCCAAAACTGAGGAAAATGAAATTCTTCGGGAGACATTAGCGAATTTTGAAAAATCCTTTGACGATTATGTTCAAACAAAGGAAAAGGAGATTATTCGCTTGCAAAGGGAAAACGAGGAATTATGCAGTGAAAACGAGGAGTTAAAGCAACGCCTTGCTGCTTTAGCAGACGACGGACAGCTGTCAATATGTTAGAAATATTGGCACCCTGCGGGAATATGGATATGCTGAATGCCGCACTGGATTCCGGTGCGGACGCAGTTTATTTAGGGTTAAAGAGGTTTTCTGCACGCAATAATGCCGGTAATTTCGATTATGAAGCCTTGTGCGAAGCCGTTGAAAAGTGCAGGTTATACGGGGTGAAAGTATACCTCGCCCTTAACACACTCGTGTTCGACGATGAGTTAGGTGACGTGTGTGAATGTGTTTTAGTCGCCGCAAGAGCAGGTGTTCACGCAATAATCGTTCAAGACCTTGCAGTTGCCAAAATAATTAAAGACACTGTCCCCGATATGCCTTTGCACGCTTCAACACAAATGACCGTGACATCATCTTACGGTGCGAAACTATTGAAACAAATGGGGTTTTCACGGGTGGTATTAGCACGAGAATTGTCACTCGTTGAAATAACCGATATATGTGAGAATTCCGGTATTGAGATTGAAGTATTCGTTCATGGGTCACACTGCGTTTCGGTGAGCGGTCAGTGTTATATGAGTGCGTTCTGGGGTTCGGGTGAAC
Source organism: Oscillospiraceae bacterium (assembly GCA_009784825.1). GTDB lineage: Bacteria > Bacillota > Clostridia > Oscillospirales > Ruminococcaceae > Ruminiclostridium_E. Next base: position 29,819 of record WQXO01000004.1, on the reverse strand, counting down.
GAAGCGGTAATCGTGGTTCGTGTGCCCAACCGTGCAGACTTAATTTTATTTCAGACGATGGTGAATATGCATTATCGTTGAAGGATTTATCACTTATTGAACACATGGACAAGCTGAAAAAAGCGGGTGTAACTTCAATTAAAATTGAGGGTAGAATGAAACGTCCGGAATATGTTACTGCCGCAGTAACCGCCTGCCGCAAGGCTATTAACGGTGAAATCCCGGATTTGCAATTACTGCATGATGTATATTCAAGGAGCGGGTTCACAGACGGGTATTTCATCGGTGATTATTCCGACATGAACGGTGTTCGCACTAAGGAAAATGTTATCGCCGGTACAAGTGCGGTTAAGAAAGTGAAACACGAAATATACAAGCGACATTCTATAAACTTTTACGTTTTAATAAAACATGATATTCCGATTAAATGTTCTGTTTTTTTGAATGATTTATCCGTTTCGGTTGAGGGTGGTATTCCTGAGAAAGCAAAAACTAAAGAAATAATTGCTAACACCGTTAGCGAACAGCTATCAAAATTAGGCGGGACTATATTTTCATTAGGTGAGATAACTTGTGAAATAAGTAGTGGTTTAGCGGTAAGCGTTGCCGAAATTAATCAATTAAGGCGAAAATCAATTGAACTAATTTCACAGGAAATCATTAAAAATAACACAATAAATTATAATATTATCGGGGGACAAAATGACTAAAAAAATTATAAGCTCGGTCATGTGCGGAATGTACATATCAATCGGTGCAACTGCGTTTCTTGCAGTTGGGAATAATCCGGCGGGAGCGTTCTTTTTCACAGCGGGAATAATGTTGGTAACTGCGTTTTTCGGAATGCTTGTGACCCGTGTATTCGCTTTATTTCCATTTAAGGAATACAAGGTTATTGACATAATTATCGCACTCCTCGGGAACACGGTAGGCTGTGTTATATATGCATTTTTGCTGAGCTGTACACGGTTTGCCAATGATATACATATCGAGAGAATAAAAGCAATTGCCGGCTTCAGATTAGACGATAATTTTTTGAGCCTTTTTATACTTTCGATATTCTGCGGTTTTTTGGTAGCCTGTGCTTGTCTTACCCCGAAAGCGTTCCCCGATAACAGAATTGCCTCATTAGCTTTGACTATAATCTTCATCGCCACATTCGTGGTGTGCGTTCCCGAGCATATCGTGGCTGACATATTCTTCTTCGCTTTTTATTCGTTTACAGTTGGGTTTGAAATTGAGATGGTTCCGATTTTGCTGATTGTTGCGGCGGGGAATTTAATAGGCGGAATGGGAACAGGGTATTTGGAAAAATACAGGAACGGTGCGAAGTAGGAGGGATAGATTTATGGTAAATGAGAAAAATATTGAACGGTTCAGTGGATACGCAGATTTATATAACACTGTACGCCCAACACCGCCTGAAATCATAACAAAAGCAGTTCTGCTTTATTCAAAGAACACTACCAAAACAATTATTGATATAGGTAGCGGAACAGGGCTGTCAACGCTTATCTGGAAAGACATCGCCGAAACAATAATCGGAATTGAACCGAATGATGACATGCTGAACGAAGCCGAGAGAAATATAAAAGAAAGTAATATATCATTTCGTAAAGGTTTGTCAAACAACACGGGTTTATCATCGGAATATGCAGATATTGTTTCAATTTCGCAGGCATTCCATTGGTTTGACATTGACAGTACGTTGGAAGAAATATATAGAATATTGAAAAATGACGGTGTTCTTGCAATATTTGACTGTGACTGGCTTCCCGCAGTTGATTGGGTGGTTGAGCAAGCATATGATAAAATCAGAAAGAAAGCTGACCAAATCTGCGAATCACAGGAAAAACATGCTGTCCGAAATGACAAAAACTCGTATATTAACAGGATTAATAATTTCGGGAAGTTTCGATTTACTAAAGAAGTTGTCTGCCACGAAACAAAGAAATGCAATCCCGAAGGAATATTCGGCATTGCATTAAGCCAAGGCGGTATACAAGATGCTTTGAAAATTGATAAGACATTCCAAAACGATGTCGATGAATTTTACGAATTAGTTAAATCAAGGATGAACAGTGAATTTGAGATAATTTTTTTATACAGATTGCGAATTGCGGTAAAGTGAATTAATCAGGAGTTTATTTATGCCTATTAAAGTCTTAGACAAAAACGTCTCCGAGTTAATTGCGGCGGGTGAGGTTATTGAACGTCCCGCTTCTATTGTAAAAGAGCTTATAGAAAATTCGATAGACGCAGGTGCAGAGTGCATAACTGTAGAAATCCAAAACGGCGGAAGAACATTTCTGCGTGTCACCGATGACGGAACAGGTATTCCTCATGATGAAGCACCTGTCGCTTTTTTGCGTCATGCCACCAGTAAAGTAAGAGTAAGCGATGACTTAACGGCAATATCGACGTTAGGGTTCAGAGGGGAAGCGTTAGCCTCTGCGGCGATGGTTTCAAGAGTACATCTCCTCACTAAAACAATTGATTCAAAAATGGGAACTTCTTATAAAATAGAGGGCGGGGAGGAACTTGAACACACTTCTGCCGGTTGCCCCGACGGAACGACGTTAATAATCCGTGACTTGTTTTTTAACACTCCGGCAAGGCTGAAATTCCTAAAGAAAGACTTTTCGGAGGGTAACAGCGTTCAAGCGGTTTTCGACAGAACCGCATTAATTAATCCGCAGATTTCGTTTAAACTGATTAGGGATAACAAAACAATTAAAATCACCCCGGGGGACGGGCAGCTCCATTCCTCGATTTATGCAATATTCGGGAAAGAATTTGCGACAAGTTTAATCCCCGTTGAATATTCGCAGAATAATATTAGTGTTACCGGATATATTTCCATGCCTTTGTTCTCGAAAAGTAATCGTGCATTCCAGTATTATTACGTTAATCAACGGTACATTCGTTCACCAGCACTGATGGCAGCAGTTGAAGAGGGGTTCAAAAACAGCATAATGACAGGGAAATTCCCTGCTTGTGTTTTAAATATCGAAATCAATCCCGCAGATGTTGACGTTAATGTTCACCCTGCGAAAATCGAGGTTCGATTTGTAAACGACAGGGCGGTTTTCGATGCGGTATACTTCGCTGTGAAAAACGCATTACTTAATGCCCCGAATATGCATGAACCCACACCGGAGCCGATTATTCAAGAAACACCTGCCCCTGTATACATTCCTCCTAAACCGGAGGTGACACCGCAGTTTCATTCACATGTATTAAACACATTAAAAACAGAATACAACACTGAGCCGCAGTTCAAGCATATTAACGAGCAGTCGTTCGTAAAGCGTGAAGCAGTCCCTATAGTTCAAGAAACTTTTGAGGAAAAACCGACTCAGCAATTCAAAGTCATCGGCGAATTATTCAACACGTATATTTTATGCGAGCATGGGGAAAACATGGTATTAGTCGATAAGCATGCCGCCGACGAGCGAATTCGATTCAACAAATTGAAACACGAGTTAAAGTCACATTCACAGTTGCTTTTAGAAAATGCAGAGGTTGTTTTAGATTCAGACGGTTATAATGCAATTAATGATGCCGCAGATGATTTAGCGAATATCGGGATTGATATTGAAAGCGGTTCGGATTTTTTAATAAAAATTCTGTCAATGCCAACATTATTAGACAAGGTTAAGCCCTGCAAACTAATATGTCAAATTGCAGAACAACTTACGAATGGTGCAAATGTCAGCGATAACATATTCGATGAAGCCCTGCACAGAATTGCATGCAGAGCTGCGATTAAAGCAGGAGACAAGTCGGCTGATTATGATATAGTGCAGCTTGCCGAAGAGGTGTTGAATTCCTCCGAACTACGCTACTGCCCCCACGGGAGACCGATTACCGTTACTATGAGTAAACGTGAGATTGAAAAACTATTTAAGAGAATACTATGACAGATAAAGTAAAAATAATAGTAATCTGCGGGCCTACCGCTTCGGGGAAAACTCACCTTGCCGCAGACGTAGCGGGGCATTTCAATGGAGAGGTAGTGAACGCTGATTCCATGCAGGTTTATCGAGGGATGGACATTGCCACAGCCATGCCGACTCATGGTGAAAAACAAGGAATTCCACATCATCTTTTTGCAATTATCGAACCCGATGAAACATTTTCCGTGGCAGACTGGTTAATCCTTGCACGGGAGAAAATTGCAGAAATAACAAGCAGGGGTAAGCTTCCTGTAATTGCAGGCGGGACAGGGCTTTATATAAACTCGCTGATTGATAATATCACATTCGACGATATTGGAAATGACACAGAATTTCGTGAAAAAATGTATAAGCTTGCCGAGGAAAAGGGCAATTCATTTTTACTGGAAATGCTGCGGAGTATCGACCCTGAAGCTGCTTCAAATCTGCATGAAAATAATGTGAAGCGTGTTATTCGTGCGTTGGAAACCCATAAATCCGGCGGCTTAAATATGGAGTCCAGACTTGAATTAAGCAGAAAAACACCCTCACCATATAATGCTTGCGTAATCGGAATTAATTTTGAAAGCAGGCAAACACTGTATGACAGGATTAATCGGCGTGTCGATATTATGCTTGAAAACGGCTTATTAAATGAGGCAATTATGTTCAATTCCCGAAAAACTGCAACTGCTTCACAAGCAATCGGGCATAAGGAATTGTTACCGCATTTAAAAAATGAAGCAGAATTAAATGAATGTGTCGAAATCCTGAAAATGCGGACACGAAACTACGCAAAGCGACAACTGACGTGGTTTCGCAAGGTTAAAGGTTTGACATGGTTCACTATGAAAGGCGAAGAAAACTATTGTGAAAATTTGAAAAAAATCATAAATTTCATCGAAAATTTTTAATAAATTACAAATATTTCAAAATTTTTTAATAAATTTATAAAAAACTATTGATTTTTTTATTTTTATATGTTATAATATCCTCATTACAAGCGGTTTTGGGGCAATTTTTGTTTGTGCTTTTATTGAGAAAGGTGATAAAAATGGCAAAGGATATTAATCTGCAGGACGTGTTTTTGAACCAAGCTCGAAAGGAGCATATCCCAGTCACCATCTACATTACTAATGGTTTTCAATTCAAGGGTGTGGTCAAAGGATTTGATAATTATACAGTTATTTTAGATACCGACGGAAAGCAAAATCTTATATATAAACATGCAATTTCAACGATTACTCCATTGAAGTCAATTTCAATATTAGACGCTTTTGAAAACCCAAAACAAGACATTTCGGAATAGTATTATGACAGAAAAATTACCGAAATCGAAATCTGCGATTACTGTGAGAATTATTTGGTTCTTAGTTATTCTGTTTTTTATAATAACTCTAATCAGCCAAATCGTTTTATATTTTTACAGACCGCTTAAGACAGAGATTGCACTTTATTATGAAACCACGGAATATGTTTTGTTTAAAGGTGTTTATATCAGAAACGAAACGCAAATTTCATATCCTGTCAACGGTATCGTAGCTTATACATATAAAGACGGTGAAAAAATCGCAATTAATTCTACCGTTGCGAAGATATATAATACTCATGAAGAGATTTTTATTCAGCAGAGAATTCATCAGTTAGAAGCACAGATTAAAGAATTATTGGATGCGGAGACGTTTGCGGGGACTGATAATTCACAATTAGAAGCGTTTCTTGTTCAAATATCCGATAAACACTTGCAAATGCTGTCTTGTATAGATGACGGCGACTATGAGAAAGCCGCTGTATTAAAAAACGAATACTTGAATTTGCAAAGCAAGTTAAACATAATTAAGGGAACTGCGACAGGATATTCCGAAAAAATCAATGCTATAAGGACAGAGATTGAGCAGTTAAAAAATTCTATTTCCTCAGAGCCGAGAGACCTCATTATTGCCGAATCGGGATATTTCGTAAGCTCGGCAGACGGGTATGAAGATATTTTGCGATTTGACAACGCACTAAATACTACTAAAGAGCAGATTGAAGAAATATTAAAAAATCCATCGCTTGATGTTCCCGATGGTGTTGTGGGAAAGATAATAGATGACTATAAATGGAGGATGGTGGCAATCCTCGATGCTGATGAAGCTTTCAGAATTACAAATGGTTCAACCGTTAATCTGCGGATTGGAACATCAACCTCAAGCATAAAAGCCACTGTTGTATCAACTGTAAATCTTGGTGACGGAACCATGCTGTGCATATTTGAAAGTGACATTCGCACAGACGAGTTTGGTAAAAAAAGAACGGTGAGTGTCCGCCTTTTATTAGATGACTATTCCGGTATAAGAATATCGCATGACGCTGTGAGGTTTAACGAAGCGGGCGAAAGCGGCGTATTTATTCTGAACGGTTCGTTGGTGGAGTTCAAGAAAATTAATCAAATTCGCTCAACTGAGGATTATATAATTGTTGAGCTTAAGAAAGAACCCGGTTACTTAAAACCTTACGACAAAGTTATTGTCAGCGGGAAGGATTTATATGACGGAAAAATCATTTCTTGATATTGAATATAATTATAACAAAATAATCGAGAATATAGAGAACGCAAAACAAAAAAGCTCAAGAAATGACATAATCGCCGTTATGGCAGTTACGAAAACTGTTGATACCGATAGGATTAATTCGGCGATTTCATGCGGAATTAGTCTGTTAGGAGAGAACCGAGTACAGGAATTTTTGCAAAAGCACGAGAATTATCATAATAATTGTGAAATTCACTTCATCGGGGGCTTGCAAAGCAACAAAGTTAAGTATATAATAGATAAAGTCAGCATGATTCATTCGGTAGACAGCGTGAAATTAGCAGAGGAAATTAATAAGCGGGCAGTTTCATTCGGGAAAGTTATGGATGTTCTTGTTGAAATCAATATAGCGGATGAAGACACAAAACACGGTGTTTCACCGGAAAGGGCAGAGGAACTGCTCATCGAGATAAGCGAATTCAAAAATATACGGGTCAGGGGGTTAATGACAATCCCGCCGTTTAATGAAAACAGCGAGTCTTACTTCGAGAAAATGCAACGATTATATGAAAGCATGAAAACGAGTTATAATTTTGATACACTTTCGATGGGAATGTCTGGCGATTATATTGAAGCGATTAAATACGGCTCTAATATAGTGAGGTTAGGTTCAGCACTATTTGGATATAGAAATTAAATTAAAAGAAAATTAAAACATGGAGGTTTAATATGGCAATAGCAGCAATTGGCGATTTCTTCAAGAAATTCACAGTCAGAGATGATGATGGTCTTTACGGTGGCGAGGATGGTTCCGCTGTATTACAAGCGAGCTACGATGATGATTATGATTTTGAACCGGTTACTAAAAAAAGCAGCTCGAGTTCCGCTAAAATCATGCCTCTCCCCGACAGAAATGCAAACAACATTAAATTGCACAGAGTTAAGGAAAATCAATGGCAGGAAACCGCTAAAAAAGCAGCGGGTGACTTAATCAACGGTTGTGCCGTGTTCGTGAACACAGCAAAAGCCAACAAAGACGCAACAACAAGACTGCTCGATTTCTTGGGCGGAGTTGCGTATGCGGTTGACGGAAAAACCGAAAACCTCGGCGAATACTGTTACTTATTTGCTCCTTGTAATTATGACATTTCCGGAGATATTTACGAGGATTTAAATAATTATAAAATTGACGATATGTTCAGCTAAAATTCCTGCATGAACATTAGGAGAAGCACTTGTGTTTCTTCTTTAGGCTGAACGCTTACGGGTTGTGGAGTTGTGCGTCTTTCGCAAAAATTTCATAACCCGGCAAGCGGTATTTGTGTTTTATACGGCGAGGACGCCGATGCTATAATAATTAAAGAAATCGAGGTTTAACTATGGTTGCCAAAGAAATTATGTCAAAGAAATTTGAAATGGTTCTGAGAGGATACAAAACGGAAGAGGTTGAGGAATTTTTGCGTGAGATTTCTCTCGACTTTTCACGGCTTCAAAAAGAAAACGAGGATTTAGAGAAAAAGTTAGAGGTTCTCGCTGACAAAATCAGAGAATATCGTGAGGATGAGGACGCCTTAAAAGATGCACTGCTTGGTGCTCAAAGGCAGGGTAATGCACTCATCGCCGACTCGAAAAGAAAAGCAGCTATTATAATTGAGGAAGCTCAAAGCAAATCTGCCGAGATTATTAAAAAAGCGGAAGATGACAGAAAAGCATTAAACGAAAAAGGCGAAAACGAGAAGAAACAGGCAGAAGAAAAAGCTAAGAAAATCATTGAAAAAGCTAATAAAAAAGCCAAAGAAATTGAAGACGAGATGAACCTTAAAACAGATGTTCAAAAAGAAGTGCTTCACCGCACCACGACCGAGATTGAGGAGTTCAAACAACGTGTGCTGAATTCATATAAAAGGCAGATGGAAGAAATTGAGGGGATTTCTGTTAAGTGTGAAAATGAATTTATCAGGGAAACCAATCGTAATTATAAAGGCGTTGAAAACAGCCAATACTTAAAGAACGCAGATTCTTCCGGCTCGGATACATCTGATGAAATTGATGATTCTGATGAAGTTGAAGCGAATGAAGATACGGAAGTCGTGAACAATGATTACACCACTGAAATTCCGGAGCTGTCCGCAGGGGATATTAAAATCACGGAGGATACGGTCAGATTTGAGATTAATGTGAACGATGACTTTTCTAATGACGAAACTGTTGAAATGAACCTGAGTGAGATTTTCAAAAAAAGCAATGAGGAAAGCTTTGACGATATAGAAGAGCTGCCGTTATTTAAGGATAAGAAGGACAATAAAAAAACAAGCGAAATCTTTTTCAATAAATCAAAGCCCGGCTCAACACGCTCAAAACAGCTTCGTTTCGGTAACAATTCCGATGAAGACGGCGAGTAATTATAAACTAAAATTAAGGACGTAAATTATGGCAAGGGACTTTAACGAAACATTAAACTTACCAAAAACCGGCTTCCCTATGCGGGCAAATCTGCCCCAAAGGGAACCGGTTCAACTTTCTCAATGGGAAAGCGACAGAATCTACTATAAACTGCAGGACGCAACAAAAGGGAAGGATACCTATATTCTTCATGACGGACCTCCGTATGCCAACGGAAATATTCACATGGGAACTGCGTTAAATAAGGTTCTGAAAGACATAATTATCAAATATAAGGTTATGCAAGGGTTTAACGCTCCGTATGTTCCGGGATGGGATTGCCACGGCTTACCCATTGAGCTTAAAGCGATGAAGCAGATGGTGAACTCGGATAATGCTGTGATTGATACGGTTCAATTGAGGAAAGAGTGTCGTGAATTTGCGTTATCTTGCCTTGGTGAGCAGAAAGCACAATTCAAGCGTCTCGGCGTTTGGGGGGATTTTGATAACCCATATGTCACCATTGCACATGATTTTGAGGCACGGCAAATCGAGATTTTCTGGGAAATATACAAAAAAGGTTACATCTACAAGGGATTGAAGCCTGTTTATTGGTGTGCAGACTGTAAAACCGCCCTTGCTGAAGCCGAGATAGAATATCAAGATGATGACTGTTATTCCGCTTTCGTGAAGTTTCCGATAACCGACGATAAGGGTAAATTATCGGGAATTAATAATGCCTCGGTTGCTATATGGACGACGACTATTTGGACACTGCCGGGTAACTTAGCGGTTTCGCTCAATCCGGAACATGAATACACGTTCATTAAAGCAAACGGAGAGTTTATCTTAGTTGCTAAGGAGCTTGCTGAAAAAGTAGCCGATGCCTGTAAAATCACCGACTATGAATTAGTTGGGTTATACAAGGGTAAGGATTTAGAATTTATTGAGTGTGCCCACCCTTTCTTTGACAGAAAATCCACAGTAATTGTCGGCAATCACGTAACTCTTGAGAGCGGAACAGGCTGTGTCCACACTGCACCCGGTTTCGGTGTGGAGGACTATGAGGTTTGCAATTCATATAAAAATTCTGACGGCAGTCCCATGTTTGAAATAATTGTCCCTGTTGACGCTCACGGTAAAATGACCGAGGAGGCAGGGCGGTTTTCGGGAATGACCACAGAACAAGCCAATAAAGAAATCGCAAAGGACATGGAAGCTTCCGGTGTATTACTTGCGATGGAAAAAATCAATCACTCCTACCCGCATTGCTGGCGTTGCCGTGAACCGATTATTTATCGTGCAACCGACCAATGGTTCTGTGCTGTTAATAAGTTTTCCGCTCAAACACTTAAAGCGGTTGAAGAAACAAACTGGATACCCGCATGGGGCAAGGACAGAATGTTAAACATGGTCAAGGACAGGAGCGACTGGTGTATCTCCCGTCAAAGGAGATGGGGTGTGCCTATTCCGATGTTATACTGTGAGGATTGTGGGGCAGAGGTAATAAACGAAGAAACGGTTAAAGCGATTTCCGATATGTTCAGGGCGGAAAGCTCAGACGCTTGGTATGCAAAATCACCGAAAGAGTTTATACCCGCTTCGGTTAAATGTACCTGCGGCAGTGCAAATTTCATGAAAGAGCTTGATATATTCGATGTTTGGTTTGATTCGGGGTGTACTCATGCAGCCGTGTTGGAACAACGTGAGGAGCTTTCCTCACCCTGCGATTTATATTTAGAGGGTTCTGACCAGTTTAGAGGGTGGTTTCAATCATCGCTGTTGACCTCGGTTGCAGTGAACGGGCGTGCCCCGTATAAAACAGTATGTTCTCACGGGTGGATAGTCGACGGTAAAGGGTGCAAAATGTCAAAATCCTTGGGGAATGTTATCTATCCGGAAGAAATCATCGAGAAATACGGTGCGGATGTTCTCAGATTATGGGTAGCGTCATTGGATTATCATGCTGATGTTAAAGTGTCGCATGAATTGTTCGGACAGTTGTCGGAGGTTTACCGAAAAATCCGCAACACTGCACGGTTTATCCTCGGTAACTTATGCAATGGTGATGGCTTCAATCCCGATACCGACATGGTTGATTTAGAACAACTGCAAGATTTGGATAAGTGGGCGTTGCTCCGTTTTGACGAGCTTGTCGACAAGGTCTTAAACGCCTATGAAGCGTTAGACTTTTACCTCGCTTATCATGCACTTAACAGCTTTTGCGTGCTTGATATGTCGAACTTCTACCTCGATATTATCAAAGATAGGTTATACTGTGAGGGTGAAAAAAGTCAATTAAGGCGTTCGGCACAGACTGCTATGTATATCGTATTGAGCGGCTTAACACGGCTGATTGCCCCTATATTATGCTTCACTGCTGATGAAGTATGGGCAGAGCTTCCTCGTTTAAGCTCGGATAATACTCAAAGTGTAGTTTTTAATAATATGCCCGAAAAAACTAATATAGCTGTCAGTGAAGAGTTTAATACTAAGTGGGAAAAAATCCGTTCAATCCGTGAAGATGTTCTCAGTGCTTTAGAAATTAAACGAAACGAAAAAGTTATCGGTAAATCATTGGAGGCAAAGGTAACATTAGTCACCAACGACGATTTAAGTGATATATTGCCTGAATTAGCGTCGGCGTTTATTGTATCGCAGGTTGAGGTTGTTTCGGGTGAAGCCGATATTGTTATAACACGTGCTGAGGGAGAAAAATGTGAACGCTGCTGGACTTTCACAAGTGACATGAGCGACGGATTATGTGCGAGGTGCAGCATTACCTGTAACGAACAGTAGAATTTTTAAGTGGGAAGATAATTATGATATTACTTGCTCTCGGCGTTGCCGTTATTTTGGTGGGGATTGACAGATTGACAAAGTGGCTTGCGATTGTTTATATCGGCGAGAATAATTCTATCCCCGTTATCAAAATCGGCGAAAATGAAATAATTAATCTGACTTATTGTGAAAACACAGGAGCGGCATTCAGTATTCTGGAAGGTCAGCGGGGGATTTTGATTGCAATTTCATCAATATTCTTAGTTGGTGCACTTGTTGTATTATTCAGCGGAAAAGTTAAATCTAAACTCATTATATGGTCAATTTCTTTAATTATCGCAGGAGGCGTGGGAAATCTTATTGACCGAATTGCTGATGGTTATGTTGTGGATTTTATTGACTTGAAGTTCATCGGTTTTGCAATATTCAACTTTGCGGATATATGTGCCGTTACGGGTGCATGTATGCTGTTTTTTGCAGTTTTGCGAGATGAAATAAGGGAATATAAAGCTCGTAAAGCGTGCAGTGTTGACGATGTAGAGGGTGACGACCCTGTCACCCCGGAAATAATCGAAAATGATTAGACTTGATAAATGGCTTTCGGAAAATGAGAATATTTCACGAAATGCGGCAGTAGCTTTAATAGAATCCGGCAATTGTACTGTCAACGGGATTGTCATTACTTCTAAGAAATACATTGTTCAAGAAAATGATGATGTGATTCTGACAATCCCCGAACCCGAACCGATTAATATACTTGCCGAAAACATTCCGCTCGATATTCGCTATGAGGATGAGGAATTATTAATCGTCTGCAAACCAAGGGGAATGGTGGTTCACCCTGCACCCGGGCATTGTTCGGGAACACTTGTTAATGCCTTAATGTGGCATTATGACAGTCAATTATACCGTGCCGGAATTGTTCACCGAATTGACAAGGACACCAGCGGACTGCTGATAATTGCAAAAACCGATAAGTCGCATACCGCCTTATCAGAACAGTTGGCGGAACACGCTATTCTTCGGGAATATGAAGCAGTAGTTCACGGAAACGTAAAACAAGGTGGTGTAATTAACGCACCAATCGGCAGAAGCACCTCCGACCGCAAGAAGATGTGTGTTGTTCTTGATAAAAATAGAAATTCCCGTGAAGCAATCACTCATTATGAGGTTGTCGAAACCTACGGCAACTATTCACATTTACGGATTAAACTGCAAACAGGTAGAACTCATCAAATCCGTGTCCATATGGCGTATAGGGGACACCCTGTAGCAGGTGACTGCACCTACGGGAACAGCAAGCCCGCCTCACTTAACGGGCAGTGCCTCCATGCGAAGAAGCTGGGGTTCACCCACCCGAAAAGCGGAGAATACATCGAAATCGACAGCGAGTTACCGGAATACTTCACGGAGTTTTTAACAGAGATAGGGTGTTGAAATGGATATAATATTTACAAAACAGGCAGTTAAACAAATAGAGAAATTAGATAAACCCACTAAACAACGGATAAAAAATGCAATTAGTAAGATTCCATTGGGGGATATTAAACAGCTTCAAGGAACAAATATCACGTTGTTCAGACTTAGAGTAGGCGATTTTAGAATAATATTTGAAATGACAATAGAAAATATTATTATTCGTTGTGTTCTCCCTCGTGGAGAAGCATATAAAAATTTATAGGGGTGATTTTATGTCAACAAGAGAAATGATATGTAGCTTAGTTAATAATAATGTTGAACCGTCAGACCTTGAACTGCTTTATAATCTTATATTAAAATTTATTCCATCTGATAAGCCGCTTCCTGATGAACTTGCGGCTATTGCCGAAACTATGAATGAAACCGAATTTATTGCTATCAATAAAGTAAACTGGGATTGATTAAACAACTATGACACTTAACAACATCTTTCTAATCACCGATGCTGACGGAACGCTTCTCACCGACGACAAGCGAATTCTTGATACAGACAGAGCCGCAATTGCAGAAATTCTCAACGCCGGCGGAATGTTCACAATCGCAACAGGGCGGGGAGTTTCATTAGCTCGAACAGTGATTAATGAATTGGGAGAGCTACCGACAAAATCGGCAAGCGACCGCAGGCTTTGCGGGCCGGCAGTAATTTTTAACGGTGCGGCGGTGTATGATTATAACACGGAGGAGTTCCTGTGGAGGTGCTGCCTTTCCGATAACTCGAAGAATTACATAAGACAGATTATAGAGCGTTTTCCCTCACTCGGAGTAGAAATTCTGCGTGAACAGGATGTGTATGTTATTAATTCCAACCGCCTTGAGGAAGACCATCTTTCGCTCGGTAACATAAAACCCGTCTGCTGTTCCTTTGATGAGGTTCCGGATGATGACTGGATAAAGGTGCTTTTTGTAGATGAGCCGGAAGTAATAGACAAGGTTATCGAGTTTTCAAAGAAACAAGATTTTTCTGAAGTCCATATGGTACGTTCTGCACCCGTGTTTTATGAGGTGTTGCCTCATGGTATTAACAAGGGGACAGGGTTCAAAAAACTGTTAGAATTAATGAACATAACCGACCGTTACATAATTGCGGCAGGCGATTTTATGAACGATTTGGAAATGCTCCAAATGGCGGATTTAGGTGTTGCAGTGGCTAATGCCGAGGATATTGTAAAACAGTCGGCACAATTAATTGTTTGTGATAACAACAGCGGTGTTGTTAATGAAATAGTTAATTATTTGCGTAGGGGCGACCTGCGGTCGCCCGAATAAGAAAGGATAATTATATGAAAAAACTCTTGGCTTTACTTTTGGGAATAGCAATGCTGTTATCGTTTACAGCGTGCTTTGACGATTGGGATGATGATGATTATGATGACTATGGCGATAACGGCGATGACGATTATTCTTATGATGAGGGAAATGCCGATTCCGCCGAGTCGTTTATCAACAAAATCAAGTCTGATTATTCTATAATCCTGCAAGACAACGGGAATTACCTGTCAAGCAGCAGAGGGCGGCATTACATGAACGAAATTGAACATGCACTGTCATTGTTCTCACCTGCCTTTATTAAAAAATTAGTAACCGAGGTGGCAGAATTCGGTGATGATATTTATTTAATTCTTGATGTTTCCGAAACAGGAGAAGAAACAGGTCTGATTGAATGGGACGATAACGGTTTAATAATTTCACTCTACTATGAACGTGACCCCGAGGACTGCGGGATTGACGTAGCTACCTTAGCACATGAGTTAGGTCACGCCGTCCATTTCATAATCGAGGAATTCATAGGTGAGGAGCAAAGCGAAATAGAAATAACTGCGTTTAACGGGAGCTTTTCATATGTAGGTGACACCTATGATTTTGACTGGGACGAAGCAATTCACGCTACTACCTTTGCATACGATTACGGAATGTCGGAATATTACGAGGACATTTCCACAATTTTTGAATACTTAGCGTCAAAACCCGATGAAATGTATACACGGTTCATCGACCCGAATAACGAGCCGTTACTCCTAAAAACACAGTACATTCGGGAAATTACTTACATGTATATTTCAAGTGACTGTTTCTTACTTTTCGCACCGTTATACAATGCAGAGGAATACTTGCGGTAAGCCGCTTAATATACGCATAAAAGGAGAAAATTATGGACAATCAATTAAAACGCAAGCTGCAAATCGATGCAGTAAATGTCAGAATGGGCATAATCGAGGGGGTATACAACGCTAAATGCGGACACCCCGGCGGTTCACTCGGCTTAACCGATACCCTAACTTATCTTTACATGGCGAGGATGAACGTGTCGCCGGACAACCCGAACGAACCCTCTCGTGACCGTTTTGTATTATCAAAAGGACATAACGCACCCGTGTTATACTCGGTTCTGGCACATAGGGGTTTCTTCCCGGTTGACGAGCTTAAAACCCTCCGCAGAATTGATTCACGCTTACAAGGACACCCGGTAATGGGGAAAGTCCCGGGGGTGGATTTCAGCACCGGTTCGTTGGGGCAGGGGATTTCCGCCGCTTGCGGAATGGCATTAGCGGGTAAGTTGGACAACGCTTCATACAGAGTTTACACCGCATTAGGTGATGGCGAAATTCAAGAGGGTCAGGTCTGGGAGGCGGCAATGTTCGCCGCACACTACGGGCTTGATAATTTAGTAGCTGTAATAGATAATAATAATTTACAAATCGATGGCAAAATTACCGAGGTTATGTCACCCTATCCCATTGACGAAAAGTTCAAGGCGTTCGGATGGCACGTAATCTGCATAGACGGGCATAATTTCGATGAAATAGAAGCAGCCTTCAACGAAGCCGAAACCGTCAGCGGTAAGCCGGTTGCGATAATCCAGAAAACCATAAAAGGCAAAAATGTTTCGTTCATGGAGGACAAGGCGGCTTGGCACGGAGCTGCCCCCAATGAAGAGCAATACAATATCGCAATGTCAGAGCTTCAGGTTATACTTGACGAATTACAGAAAGGGGGCGAATAATTATGGCAGACATTATTAAAAAAGCAACCCGTGAAAGCTATGGTGAGGCGTTAGTTGAATTATACAAAATTTGCCCCGAATTAGTAGTTCTTGACGCAGACGTCGCCGAAGCAACCAAAACAATCACCTTCAGAAAAGCATATCCCGACCGCCATTTCGACTGCGGTATTCAAGAGCAAAACATGATGGGCGTAGCCGCAGGGTTAGCGTCCGCAGGGAAATTGGTATTCGCCTCGAGCTTCGCAATGTTTGCGGCAGGCAGGGCGTTTGAAATCGTTCGTAACAGTATTGGCTATCCTAATCTTAATGTGAAAATCGGTGCCACTCACGCAGGAATTTCTGTAGGCGAGGATGGTGCATCTCACCAATGTAACGAGGATATAGCGTTAATGCGGGTTATCCCGAACATGACAGTTATATCCCCCGCTGACGATGTTGAGGCTAAGGCGGCTGTTTTGGCAATGGCGACTCACAAAGGGCCTGCATATCTTCGTTTTGGGAGACTTGCTGTTCCCGTTTATAATGATTCCGCAACCTATAAGTTTGAACTCGGTAAAGGCGTACAACTGCGTGACGGCGGCGACGTTACTATTATCGCAACCGGATTAATGGTGTCGGAAGCATTAGCGGCTTATGATGAACTGGCAAAGCAGGGAATTAATGCAAGAATTATCAATATTCACACGATTAAGCCCATCGACAAGGATATAATCATAAAAGCGGCTAAGGAAACCGGAAAAATTATAGTCGTCGAAGAACATTCCGTAATCGGTGGTCTTGGTTCGGCAGTATGTGACGTGTTAAGTGAAAGCTGCCCCGTCCCCGTTAAGAAAATCGGTGTAAACGACGTATTCGGACATTCGGGTCCCGCAGTAGATTTATTGAAGGAATTCGGACTGTGTGCGGAGAATATCGTTAAGGTGACAAAAGAGTTCACAGGGAAGTAATTTTTTATGAAAAAACTAATCATAATCCTCACATCAATATTCGCAGTTGTATTAACTGCGAATATTGTTACATTTGCATTAATTCTCAACCCGCCTGTGGAAAGGAACTACGAGTTATTGGAAACCGAAAAACCCCCTAAAACCACCCAACCCGGTTCTCTTGATTCACAACCCGATGAACCCGATGTTACCGACAATACAGATACCGCTGATGAACCGGTTATCGTAACAACTACCGCCGGCACAATTAATATACCATCGGGTAATCATAACCCCATTCCCGCAACAGGGAGTTATAACTATGGGGAAGCATTGCAAAAGTCAATCCTGTTTTATGAATTCCAGCGTTCGGGAAAACTACCGAATAACATGCGAACCAACTGGCGTGGCGATTCGGGAATGGACGACGGCAAGGACGTAGGGTTAGACTTAACAGGCGGCTGGTATGACGCAGGCGACCACGTCAAGTTTAATCTGCCAATGGCATACACTGCGACTATGTTAGCTTGGAGTGTTTACGAGGATAAGCAGAGCTATCTCGCAAGCGGTGAGCTGACCCATATTTTAGAAAACATCAAATGGGCTAATGACTATTTTATTAAGTGTCACCCCGAGCCGAACGTCTATTATTATCAAGTCGGGAACGGACACGCTGACCATGCTTGGTGGGGTCCCGCCGAAGCAATGCAGATGAACCGCCCGGCTTATAAAATCGACAACAGCAACCCCGGTTCAACCGTTGCGGCGGGGACTGCGGCGGCATTGGCTTCTTGTGCTATGGTGTTCAAGGAATATGACAAGGCTTATGCCGATGAATGTATCAAACACGCTAAGGAACTTTTCGATTTTGCGGAAAGAACCAAGAGCGATTCGGGTTATACAGCGGCTAATGATTTCTACAGGTCATGGAGCGGGTGGAATGACGAGCTTGCAATGGCGGCAATATGGCTATATAAGGCGACAGGTGAAAGCACATACTTGACTAAGGCAAAGACATATATCGAGCTTGCGGCAAACGGAGACTATCACCAGTGGGGACACTGCTGGGATAACCAGACCGTAGGTGCGGCATTACTGATTGCAATGGAAACAGACGAGCAGAAATACAAAGACATGGTTGAGAAAAACCTCGACTTTTGGATGAGGGGCGGCGGAATCCACTATACTCCGAAAGGCTTGGCATGGCTTACCGAGTGGGGTTCACTTCGCCATAGTACCACAATGGCGTACATTGCGGGAGTGTATTCGCAATACAGCGGTTGTCCCTCTTCAAAGAAAGATACTTACTGGAACTTCGCAGTTGAGCAGATTAATTATGCTTTGGGCAGTGCAGGGAGGAGCTACGTCATCGGCTTCGGGGTCAACCCGCCCGTTAATCCGCACCACCGAACCGCACAAGGCTCATGGACGGATAACATGAACAACCCCAGTCCGGGCAGGCACGTCCTTGTTGGTGCACTTGTGGGGGGACCCGGCAGAAATGACGAATATACCGACAGGGTCAGCGACTATGTAGCGAATGAAGTTGCCTGTGACTATAACGCAGGGTTAGTCGCCGCTTTAGCCAAGCTATACGGTGTTTACGGCGGAACGCTTATACCTAATCTCAACGCAATTGAGCAAGTCGGCGACGAGTTATATGTCGAGGCGTGCATTAATTCCTCCGGCAGTAATTACATCGAAATTAAAGCAGTGGTCTATAACACTTCCGGCTGGCCCGCAAGAGTTACAGATAACTTAAAACTGCGTTATTTCTTCGACTTATCCGAAATTAACTCCAATACAGGTTTGATTACAATAAACACCAACTATATGCAGGGCGGAACAGCCAACCCCGTAATTCAGCATTACAGTGGCAGTATTTATTATGTGGAGATTGACTTCTCGGGTTATAAAATCTACCCCGGCGGTCAAAGTCAGCACAAGTGCGAGGTGCAATTCAGAATATCAAGCTCAGGTGCATGGGACAACAACAACGACCCCTCGTTTCAAGGGGTCGGAAGCTCCGGAAATTTACAACGCGCTAACTCAATAGCGTTATACGAGGGTGATACTTTGGTGTTCGGGACAGAACCGTAATTCATCATAGGACTTTATGTATATATCCGATAGCAGTGCGATTTTGTCCTGAGAATATGCCCACTTGTCATACACCCCGACAACCTTATAACCTGCCTGCTTGGCGGTTTTAACCGCATAGTGAGCGTCCTCGAAAATCCACACCTCGTCTTTGTCCAATCCGAGATACTCTAACGCCGTGTTATAAATCAATGGCGTATGCTTTTCGGAACCCACCTCACCACAGGTGAATATACGTTCAAAATAATCGGCGATTCTGCTGTTCCTGATTGCAGGTTCAACATAGTGTCGGTCGGTGGCTGTAGCTAATATCATTCTGATTTTATTTTCTCTTAAGGTGTTCAGGAAATCGAGTACTCCCGGTTTCAGCTTCAACGCACCGTTATACCCCTTTGACAGTGACTGATAATTAAAGCTGTCCTGCCAAATGTGCATGGAATCGAGCAATGTCCCGTCCATGTCAAAAATTACTGCTTTTGTTTTCATAATACTAATATAGCAGATTAAGAATGATTTGTCAAACCTGTCCTATTCACCCTTTTATAAGCATAGACATATACTATGTTTTTAGGGGGGTGAGATAATGCGTACAAGCAGACCACGTAATAAAGCAACAGGTATGAGATTAATCGCACTCGGACTGATTTTAATCACCGTAGTTGTTCTCACTGACATAAGAGTCCGCCCGATTATTAAAAAAGCGGGAGGGTATCAATGCCAGGTCATCGCCACAAGGATTATCAACCAAGCTGTACATAATGAATTAGAAAACGGCAGATATGACTATATGTCATTGGTTTTGCTTACCTTTGATGAAACAGGGAACATTACCTCCATTCAAAGCAACATGGTGAATATCAATCGCTTAAAAACACGGGTTTCGGAATACATTAACGAGGACATGGCTAAAATTGACAGCAGGGATTTAAAAATCCCGGTTGGTACGATTTCGGGAATAAACCTGCTTTACGGGCGAGGGCCGGCTGTTCCGGTTCAACTAACCCCAAGGGGTTATGCGGGGATTAACCTTGTCAGCAAGTTCTCCTCTGCCGGGATAAACCAGACACACCATCAGATTATCATGACTGTTTCGGTTGATATAAGTGCGATTATCCCGGGGTATACTACCTCGGTAACAGTCGACACCGAGTTTATAGTAGCGGAAACAATAATAGTGGGATATATCCCCGAATCATACACACATATTATTATAGGGTAGGGACAATATGGACTATAAAAAACAGCACGCAGATTTATGTGAAGAAATTGAGCGACATAATCATAATTACTATGTTATGGACAACCCGACAATCAGTGACTATGATTATGATAAACTGATGAACAAGCTTAAGGAAATAGAAGCCGCTCACCCGGAATTAGTTACTTCTAATTCCCCCACGCAAAAAGTGGGCGGGGGAGTTTTGAATACTTTTGAGAAAGTACAGCACGCTGTTCAAATGGGGAGTTTGCAGGACGTGTTTAATATCGACGAGCTGCGTAATTTCGATAACAGGATTCGTAAAACAATACCCAACCCGTGCTATGTGGTTGAACCCAAGGTGGACGGGCTGTCGGTGTCTTTAGAATACGTTAACGGAGTTCTCGTTCGTGGTGCAACCAGAGGTGACGGGTTCACAGGTGAAGATGTTACTGCTAATATTAAAACTATCTCAACCGTCCCGCATAAGCTGTCCGAAGCGGTAAGTATCGTTGTCCGAGGCGAGGTTTTTATGTCAAGGGAGAGTTTCGAGAAATTAGACGGGTTCAAAAACCCGCGTAATGCGGCGGCAGGCTCACTTAGGCAGAAAGACTCACGCATAACATTAGAACGAGGATTAGATATATATGTGTTTAACATCCAGAACACTCTACCAAGTATAACCTCACACAAACAGTCCTTAGAATATATGGACAGTTTAGGACTAAAAGTAATACAGGGTTATAAAACATTCACAGATATTGAACAAGCCATAGCATATATTCAACAAATCGGTGAAAAACGGCATGAATTCGCATTTGATATTGACGGAGCGGTCATTAAAATCGACGATTTTTTAATGCGAGAACAAATCGGCTATACCTCAAAAGTCCCGAAATGGGCGGCGGCATATAAATACCCACCCGAAGAAAAAGAAACAACTCTGATAGACATTGAGGTAAACGTAGGCAGAACAGGTGCATTAACCCCTGTTGCGATTTTAGAGCCTGTTACACTTGCCGGAACAACGGTCAGTCGTGCGTCATTGCATAACCAAGATATAATTAACAATCTCGGTGTCAATATCGGGGACAGGGTAATCGTCCGTAAAGCGGGTGATATTATTCCGGAGGTGGTGAGGGTTGTCAAACATAACAGTATTCACCCCTTTGTAATTCCCGAAATCTGCCCCGAAATTATCGCACAGTCACAGCTTTTGCGGAATATCGAACACTTCGCCTCCCGTGATGCCATGAACATCGACGGCTTGGGTGAAGCAATTGTGCAGTTATTAGTCGAGTTTAAGCTGATTAACACTGTTGCAGACTTATATAAACTAACCCGTGAGGATTTATCACAGCTGCCCGGGTTCAAGGAAAAATCAATAGATAATCTATTAAATGCAATCGATATAACAAAAAATAACCAGCTTGACCGAGTATTGTTCGCACTCGGCATAAAAGGCATTGGTAGGAGTTCTGCAAAGCTACTGTGTGAACGCTTCGGCGACATTCATACAATAATGTCTGCACAGCTTGATGAAATTCGTGAGATAGACAAGTTCGGCGATATATTGTCAGATAACCTATTCACGGCAATGCGTGACCCGGATATGATTGGTTTAATTCAAGAACTGCAAAACTGCGGACTGTCAATGGCTTATTCCAAAAAAGCGGTGTCAGACACATTATCGGGCAAAATCTTCGTAATCACCGGAACGCTTTCGATGAAGCGTGACGAGATGAAGGCGTTAATCGAGGCTAATGGCGGTAAGGTGTCGGGTTCTGTCTCGGCTAAAACGCATTATGTAATCGCAGGGGAGGAAGCGGGGAGCAAGCTGACTAAAGCAGAGCAGCTCGGTGTAACTGTTCTTAATGAAACAGAAATTGTTCAAATGCTTGACAAACCATAATAATTCTGATAATATGTATGGGGGTTCACCCCATAATCTGCGGGCGTAGTTTAGTGGCAAAACAGCAGCTTCCCAAGCTGCGGTTGCGGGTTCGATTCCCGCCGCCCGCTGAAACAGGAATAACCCGCTTTATAGGCGGGTTATTATTTTGAAATGGAGAGGTATTATGAAAAGAATTATAACATATGTAATAGTTTTTGTTATGCTTATCGGTCTTTTCGCCTGTAATACCGCCGTTTCTGATGACACACAAGACACCGAAGCTATCGAAACCACTGAAGCTATTGAAACCACCTTAGCACATCAAACCACAGCCACCGAACAACCACCGCAAACTACCGCCGAACCGCAAGAACCGCTCCCTAAAGACAGCTTTACACTACGCATAAGAGTTACCGATGATACACACCCCATAATCGGCTGCGTTGTTGATACTGCTTCAATCATACATGATGAAGCCGCATTCCCTAATCAAGAGCATATCGCACTTGCCAAGGATGAAATAAAAAACGCTCAATCAATTATAGATGCAATAGCTTCTCTCGTACAAAGATATGATGATTTCCCCGCAGACGCATTAGAGAATGTAGAGTTTGTCAGCGGTGCTTATGAGGATTTTGAAAGAAACGGACAAAAACAAAGTGTAATCCTTGTGAGAATCCCGTTTGACGGTTTTTATATGTCCGGCTATTATTATGTTTATATCAATGAAAGTGGTGTATATTGGCTTATTGATTCATTAGAGGTTGAGAACAGAGACGGGTATAACGACTTTGAACTATGGCGGTTTGGCGAAACTGTCTGTGTGAAACTATTCAGAGCATGGGCAGTCGGTTCCGGTTCGGGCAATAAAATCTACACATTTCTCAATGGCGAACCCGAACCCATAATTAATATGCTTGGCGGTATAGGCTATAAATATGAACGAGGGTTTATCAGTTGGTATTATTACTATAAATTCTCTGACTGGAACTCGATTTTACTGTGGGACGACCAAGCACAAAGGGTCAAGGAATTAGCTATTGAAGAAATCAGCAAGGAAGAGTTTATTGACTTTTTTGAAAACGGTGAAGAGGGGTTAATTTTCTTTGAGGAAATGTCCGGATTGACCGATTATGTAATTCTGACGCAGGGTTATGTCAACTTTTTTATTGAAATCGAAAGTGAAATTGCACTCGCTTATATATTTACGGTTGACGAGGACGGCACGGCAATAATCACAAAAAGCTTGAATAATTTTGGTGTCACCACCATATTCGATGATTTAATCTACGGTATTAACGCAAATATCCTGCAACCGGTGTACACACAATGAAACGTAAACATGAAACCAGCTTTAACATAGCCTACTGCGGAATTATCTGTGCTTTGTCCTCGATAATCATGTTCACAGCGGTAATCCCGTCGCTTACCTATGTCATGCCCGCAATATCGGGGATTATGATATGGACAGTCGGCAGTCAGATTAATCGGAAGTGGGCTATGATGACCTTTGCGGCGGCATCGGTACTGTCGCTTATTCTCGTCCCGGAAATCGAAGCCAAGACATTTTTTATCCTGTTATTCGGATATTATCCGGTATTAAGGGATATAATTGATAAGCTAAAACTGAAAATCACCCGTTTTTTAGTTAAATTTGCGATATTTAATATAGCGGCAGTATGCTCATATTTTGCGGTAGTGTTCATTTTCGGGGTGCAGGGTATGCTTGACGGGTTGGAGGGCGTGGGTGAATATGCAGTATATGTATTATTGTTAATGGGGAATATCGCATTTTTCTTATACGATTTCTCGCTGAAATACATTATGTATGCCTATAATCACTGGATAAAACCTGTTTTTAATAAAAAAATAAAATAACTATTGAATTTTTTGGATTAATAATATATAATTATAAGTAGTATAAATAAAACATAATAAATCATGACGGGAGAAACGAAAATGAAAGTATTAATCGAAACCTCGGCAAGACACGCCCACATTACAAAGGAAACCCTTGAAATCCTATTCGGAGCAGGGTACGAGCTTACTAAAAAGAAAGACTTATCACAACCCGGTCAGTTTGCGTGTGAAGAACGCATAACAGTTACCGGACCAAAGAATAAGTTTGAGGGAGTATCAATTCTCGGGCCTACACGTCCCGCCGACCAAGTGGAATTGTCTGCTACCGACGCACGTTCTATTGGAGTTCAAGCTGTGATTAGAGAATCCGGCGATTTAAGCGGAACTCCCGGATGTGTACTTACCGGCCCTAAAGGTGAGGTTACTATATCTGAGGGTGTTATAGTTGCGAAAAGGCACATTCACTTAGTTCCCGCAACCGCAAAGGAATGGGGAGTAGAGAACGGTCAAATTATCAATCTCGAAGTCGATTCCGAGGCTCGCAGTGCACTTCTCGGTGATGTAGTGGTTAGAGTAAGGGAAGACTTTGCGGATGCAGTGCATATCGATACGGACGAATCCAACGCTGTTTCAGCCGTACCCGGTATGACAGGTAAAATAATTCTGTAATTCTTTAAAAAGGGAAATTGTATAATGGAAGATAGATTTTGTCAAAGCTGTGCAATGCCCATGGGAATTACCGATGAGCATTACGGTACTAATAAGGATAACAGCAAAAGTGAGGAATACTGTCATTATTGCTTTAAAAACGGTACGTTCACTAAAGATTTAACTATGAACGAAATGCTTGAAATCTGCGTTGGGTTCATGGTAGATGATGAAATTTCCGAAAAATTAGCACGTAAAACGCTTATCGAAACCCTCCCAACCCTTAAGCGTTGGAAGAATTAATAATTAAAAATTAATAGTTTTGGTATTTGCGTCCGCAAAGATTTTTATTAAAATCATTATTCATTATTAACTATTCATTGTTAATTAATAGGCGGCTATGGCGGAATTGGCAGACGCGCCGGATTTAGGTTCCGGTGGGAAACCGTGGAGGTTCAAGTCCTCTTAGCCGTAGATATACTGTAGGGGACGATGCCCACATCGTCCCGCTATCGTTTTACAGGAGAAACTTATGAAAATTCTCGCTATAGACTATGGGGAAGCACGGACAGGCTTCGCCACCTGCGACAAGGACGAAATCATCGCCTCACCGCTTTGTGTAATCCATGAGAGGAACTTCGATAAGCTGATTGACAAGACGGTATCACTCATTGAGGAACACTCCATTGAGGAAGTAGTCGTCGGTAATCCCATTAACATGAACGGTACAAAAGGTGAGAAAAGTGAGAAGTGTGAGCTGTTCGCAGAAAAATTGCGGGGCAGGGTAGGGGTTTCTGTGGTTATGCGGGACGAACGCCTGACTACTGTAAGTGCTGTTGGTATAATGAACGAGAACAACCGCCGAGGAAACAAGCGAAAAGAAACCATAGACGCAGTCGCCGCAGCATTAATTTTAGAGGATTATATAGGCTACAGGAGGAATATAAAAAAATGAAGTATTATAAGAAAATAGTTGGGGAACAGGTTTATCTTTCCCCGATTAATGTAGAGGACGTTGATAAATATGTCAATTGGTTAAATGACCCCTCGGTGACAGACAATCTCGGTACATCGTGGCAGGTAATGTCGCATATTTGTGAGAAGAACTGGATTGAGGAAAATCTGAAAAACGACAGGGCGTATTATTTTGGAATTGTGAAAAATGATACTAATGAGCTTATCGGTAATGTAGGTATCGAGGATATTAACCCTGTTCACCGCACGGCTACCGTCGGTATTTTCATCGGTGACGAGGAGTGTAGAGGTAAAGGTTACGGTACTGAAGCAATGTCGCTTGTAATCAAATACGGTTTTGATGTGCTTAACCTCAATAATATCAATCTTAACGTGTTTAGTTTTAATGAACGTGCCGTGAAATCCTACATTAAGGCAGGCTTCAAGGAATACGGCAGAAGAAGAAAAGCAAATTATTCTAACGGTGAATACCATGACGTAATCTGCATGGACATACTGCGTGAGGAATTTTACGATAAGCAGTGATATATATTATTATGACTTCACCTCAAATTCCAACGTCCCACGCTCTGTACCGTTTACAATCAGCGTAACCGCATGAACACCGGGGTAATGCTTACGAACGCTTACATCGGCAAGTGAATGGTTCTTGGAATACGATTTCTTCTGCCCCGCTTTCATAGAAATTTCCGATATTTGAAAGATTTTGCGGTTCTGCTTTCCGTTAGCTTTCATGAAATCCATGCCGTATTCAAGACGGACTTTCGTGTCCTCTTTCGCTTCAATCTCAAATGAAAAAGTTATATCACCGCCAAACGGAATAGCAGTATCACTTAGAGCAAAACCGCTCACATTCACAGCATCGGCATTACCTAAACCGAAAATCATAAGTACATCATGATTACCTTTTTTGAGTAAAGTCCGACAGCCATGCTTTATAATCCAATCGGTGTGCTTGTGCTTGCCGTGCCACTTCTTAGCGAGTTCTGCAATTAAATCAGGGTGAGTTTTGGATATGTCATTGAGATTATTTGCAACGCTTTTCCTTACATACTCAGACGTGTCAGCCTTCAATTCCTCGAGAATGGGTAGAATGGGCGACGGGTCTTTTTTATATTTCGCAAGTGCCACTCCCCACGGTAACGCAGGTCGGCAACCCTCGCTCGACAGCCGCCGAACGTGTTCGTTATCGTGCTTTGACCAAACGTACATCTGTGCCATCATGCGTTCTTCGTGATTGATTATGAACGGTCGCACAGCAAATTCCGACGACGAATACTGTGTGTACAGCTCCATCGCCTCCATTGAAATATCCCAATTTTGCTCGTCTGTCCCGTAAAGCTCCACGAATGTCGGGAAACACATCTTGAAAAAGTCGTCGCTGATTACGATGACTTGATTCATAATGCTAATGGCTTCTTTATAATCGGCGGGGAGGAATTTTCGCATATTCTCAGTAATTCGCCGACCGCGAGCCATGAGCTCTAAAGTTTCCCAATCCTCCATAGTTGACTTCATAAACCCGTCAACATCGAAAACTCCGTAGACGGATTTAATTGACTGTGCGAACTCGCTGACAGTATCACGGTTCAGTTTATCTTTCCATGCTGTTGCCATTTTTTAGTTCCTTTCATTTTTATGCTACAATCTCAATCCGATTACCATCGGGGTCAGAAACGCAGCTCTCGTAATATCCGTCGCCAGTTGTCCGAGGTTCACTGAATACGGTATAACCGTCACTACGCATAAGCTCAGTTAAATTGTCAACGGCTTCGTTGCTCCCTGCACTGAACGCAAGGTGGGTGTATCCAAGATATTCGCTGATAATCCCAACCTCGGGTAATTCCGGCTTCGACATAATTTCAAGTCTGCCGCCGCACTCGAATGTCAAGAAGTAGGTTCGCAGTCCGGTTTTGGGGTTGTGGTATTGATTGTTCGCAGTCGCTCCGAAGTATTTCTCGTAAAACGCCCTTGACTGCTCTAAATCCTTAACGTAAACAGCTATATGGTTAATTTTCATTGGGTTCACTCCATTCGTCAGCTTGAATTATAGTGCTGTATTCGTAGGTCTTATCGGTCGTATTACTCATAACACTCTATTTCCTATCCATTTCATTTTCTAACCTCCGATTATACTTATAATGTGAATATCGTAATTATAATGTTTATAAATCTAAAACCCATATTAACATTGTTTCATGCTTACATTTCGGTTCATTGTTATAAGCGTATTCATCTATAGCAGATAGAGTAGCACCCTGCTTATGATAAAATTTTATTGCCGGAACATTATTGTTTTGACATTCTATTTTCATTTGTGTAAGACCTTGCTCACGTGACCATTTTACAACCATATCAAATAATGTTTGACCTATACCTTGATTTTTATATATTTCATCAACTCTAATATCCCATAAAACGGCAAGGTCGTTTCGTCCCGAAAGCATATTCAACCCTTTGGTACGAGAAGCAACAGCGACAGCCCCAACAGGTCGCTTGCCGTCAAACGCCATAAAAAATGCCCAATTTGTAAGGTCAAAACGCTCCCATTGTGTAACCGTTTTATTATCGGAACAGAAATCTTTTATATATGGCTCAACGGATATTTCAATAAAATTAAAACCGCCCAACCCACGGTTAATTTTTTCGATTTTGTAATAGCTTTCAACATTGATACACATAGGTATGCTATTATATTGCGGGAAATATGTTCTGTCAACTTTTTTGTAAGTTATCATTTTGTTCTTACCCGAATATCTATCAGATTTTTCATATCTTGCAATACGCTCTTGTCACGCACCTCAAATCCGAGATACTTACCGCCTTGAAAGGTTTCGCACTTCCCGAAAAGCTCCTGTGTATACTGCGAACACATCGGCATGAGCAGCTCTGCTTCGGTCATTTCTTTCGCTCCGATTGGTAACAATGCGAGAATATACCCTTGTTTCGGGTAAACTGTACACAGCGACTTACCGCTTTTCTTGTACTTGATGTTCCAACCCTTCCACATACCCTTGTCCATAGCACAACTGCTGTAAGCTAATTTCGGCTTGACCTTGTGAGTTTGTAGTAAATACTCGCCTAACTCGCCGAACAACGGCGAGTTGATGTAATCGCTGACTTGAACCTCGGACGGTTCGTGTTCTTTGTCGAACATTTCATACCATTGCATATTATTTTTCTCCTTCAATTATAGTAACGCAAACGCTGTCGCCTGCTTGCTTGCCGATTTTCGCCCGAATCTCCTTGCGAATTCCGATAATATAACACACCGAGCCGTCGGGGTTCTTCACCCCCATATTGACAATACTGCCGTCATAAGGCTCGCCGTCGAAGGTAGCGTGGACTTTTACTCTGCCTTTGCCAAATTCCGCTCGAATGTCATAAGGGAACGGGACAAATGCTCCGCCGCTGTCATTATCAGCTTGAATTATTGCGTTGTATTCGTAGGTTTTATCGGTCGTCTTACTCATAACACTCTATTTCCTATAAGCAATCGCATCAATTTGAACTTGCAATCCGTCTGTACCACCTTTGTGTGCAAATTCCGTTGCAATTGTCTTTCTTGCCGGATATACGCCCTTAAACCGCTCTTTGAACACCTTTTCCATAATCGGAATATTCCAAGGGTCTTTCATCATAATATCGACTTTAACTACCGCTTCAAGGGTAAGTCCCACGACTTCAAGCCGTGCTTCCATATTGTCGAGTGAACCGTGAACTTGTGCTTCAACCGATTGCCCGACATTTCCGACACAAAATGTCAAGTAAACAAAGTCGCCTGCTTCTACAATCTCGGAATATGCACACTCATCGGCGAGTTCTTGGTTAAGACTATGCCTTTTAATTCCGCTCATATCATTCACCTATCCATTTTATTTTCTAACCTCCGATAATGCGTGAATAGTATGCCACGTCTGCAATTCTGCCGTAAAAATTCGATTCAGGCAAAACTGCTATCAATTCAAAGCCCAGTTTTTCAATCAGTTTTATTGACCTCACATTTTTATTTTCAATACTGGCATACAACCGCTTTAGGTTTAATACATTTTGAGCATATTCAATCATTGCTGTAACTGCTTCATTCGCAAAACCTTTGCCCCAGTGCTCTTGTAAAAACATAT
>WQXO01000003.1 GCA_009784825.1 Oscillospiraceae bacterium | reverse complement strand
CGTTGTTTATACCCAAACTACACAAGCAGCAATGCATTGCTGTGCTTAAAGTAACGAAATTCATTGAACCCGCCTCAACTGCCGAAGTCGAGGCGGGGTTTTATATGCAAGGTCGGTTGCGTTTGTGCAAGACCGTTATTTTTGAGGGAGTTCATTGATTTAGGTGAAAATGACTGATAGTAAAATAATGTTTATTACCAACAGTCGCATTAAAAGTACAATACAAAGGAGCTACTTAAAATGAGAGAGTTTTTTGATAAAAATGGTAAAAAAGCCATTATTTATAGTGTAATGGGTGCTGCTATATTTGCAATTCTTCAATTAGTTTGGGGAATAGTTTCAAATTATTCGGGAAGTATAATTGATTCCATAATTAATCACTATTATTATCGTGCCGGGAGTGTGGTTGATAATGAATTGTCAATTATTTCTTTCGCTATAATGCTTACCATTTTTGCGGGGATGGTATTAATAATAGACTCTATAAGTATAAAAAATAATTCAAAAAAAATAAAAGTTTCACAAAAAATGAACGATTATGAAAAAACAGAATTGCCTCACGACGCCACGCCAGAAGAAAAAAGAGAAATCATAGAGAAAAGAATTCAAGTATTAAAAGAAGCAAAGCAAGTTGCAACTGATAATACTGTGTCTTTTGAAAGTGTTAAATCATTAAAACGAAAAAGAATTTCTGATATAACACATTTATGTTTTTCTATTTTTTTTATTGTCTATACATTTATATTTACTTTGATACCTTCATCTCAAAAAAGTTATTTCGAGAGAGAGATAATCAAGATAACCCCATATGTTGAAGCACATGAAATAGATATGTTAAAATCTGACTGGGTACTTATGAAATCAAGGGAAGACTATCTTGATATAAGAAACAGGATAAACGCTATTTGCGATGAATATGATTTATGGTAAATTAAAAAGGACTTCTTCTGAAGCCCTTTTCCCTCTCTATTCCACCCTATACAACCCTCACTACACCAACACCCCGTCCTTCATCTTAAACACAACATCAGCCGTTTGAGCCACTTCTAAATCATGCGTAACAACAATCACACAATACCCGTCATTATGTGCAAGCCCGCTTAATATCTCCATAATGTTCTGCGTATTAGTAACGTCCAAGTTCCCCGTCGGCTCATCAGCGAGGAGTGTCTTCGCCCCCGCCGCAAGACTGCGTGCGATTGCCACCCGTTGCTGTTCACCACCCGATAACTTCGAGGGAAACCGTTTCATCTGCTCTTTGGTAATCCCGACCCGTTCAAGAAGCTCATCGGCTCTCGGCTTCGCTTCGTCCGGCTTAACCCCGCATAACTCCAACGGATAGCAGACATTTTCGGTAACCGTCAACAGCGGTAACAGGTGAAACGCTTGAAATACCATTGCCACGTTTTCACGGCGATAACGGTCAAGGTCAATTTTAGCCAAGCTCCTGTCATCGAATGTAATCTCCCCCTCGCTCGGCAGGTCAAGCCCCGCTAACATAGACAACAGCGTGGACTTCCCCGAACCCGACGGGCCTACTATCGCGTATAATTTCCCCTGCTCAAACTCGCAGTTTATGTTTGAGACAGCGGGATTTTTTGTACCTTTATAGGTATACGATATGTTTGTAAGTGATAACATAATTATTCCTTTCACGGACGGATATGGAATCCGCCCCTACATTATTCTTTAATTTGTAATAATTCCAACACCTTATTTTTAGTCACCGAAATCGCCGCCCCGAACGAGGCACAAACACTCCCGAACAGATACAACCCAACATATAATACGAGTACACCTGTGCTTTGTATAAACAATCCCGAATTATATAATACCAACCCCACCCCTGCGACAATCAGCCCGAACACACACAGAATAACCTGCTCGGCAGCAAGCATACAGCGAACCCGCTTTTTCGTAGTACCGAGAACCCGCAGAATTGCCGCTTCCTTCGCCGATTGAATAATAATTAACACAGGTGCAACTGCCCCGATTAACACTGCCGCGGCTACTGCAATCGGGAATAATGTACCAAGCAAATCCCGAACCCGCCGAATATTATCAAGCTCCTGAACATCGGTGAAATACGAGGCGGCGTTTCCTAATTCGTTTGTGCTGATGCTGACTAATTCTGCTAAGTACTCGTTAATTTCATCGACGCTTTCATTGTCACTTAATATCGTTTCGGTATACGAAACAGGCAGTTTAGATAAAGACCGCTCTGCACCGTCGACGGTATGCAGTTTTTCCGCCGCTTTCCCGGGAGGGGTGATTATAATATCAGAACTATCAGAATTATTTGAATACACAACACCGACGACTTTATAAGCAACAGTAAAGTTTTCCTTATCCTCATCAAGAATTCGCTCGATTAACAACTGCAATTCTTCCTCGGTGTCAAACTGACCCTCATAAATCGACGCAATTAAACTCCGAAAATCCTCGTTATAAAGTGATTCAATACAACCCCGATACGCCATGTAATCTATTAACATAATTTCATCACCGATATTTACGTCATACGCCTCGGCAATGCTGCTACCTATTACACAAACGGCGTTATCCCCTTGAATATCATCAGCGAAAACACTATCCGAATAACCATCGGCATATTCAATGGAATACTCACCCGTTAAATAACGGTTTATGTCGTTGGTCATTGTTAAATTAACAGAAATATCTATATCGTTTGCGGCAACCGTATACCTGCCGTAAAGATACATTTCATTAATTAAATCCGACTCTGACAATGCTAATACATTGCTGTAGGAAATATTATTTATACTGCTTTTCACGTCAATCTGTCTGAACATCTCCTCATAATTGGTCTTGGTTAATATAATCACACCGACTGCCCCCGACAGAACAAACGCAAGAGAAACCGCAATCACACTCCTCCACCCCGTTCTGCACATGTGTTTGAAGATGTAATGTGTTACTTGATTTAACTTAGAATACCCTTTATAATTAACAGTTGATAGTTGATAGTTTACAGTTGTGGTTTTGCCTTGCGACGGATTTTTGGATTTGAAACTGTCCACTGTCAATTGTCCATTGTCAACTGCCATCCGGGCAGTATTCTCTTGAAGCAGTGATAACGGCGGGGTTTTTGAAAGTCTGTGCAAAAATAACCCCGTAAACAATGCAATAAACGCAATTTCCGCAATCAGAGCACCGACAACCGCCATAATCGGCACGCTCGTATCAGCAATATAACTGCCTCCCTCAATCTCGAAGCCTTGTAATGTCGCCGCCATTTCACTGAATGTATACATCAACCCGATTGTTCCGCCGAGCGGAATTGCAACGGCAACAATCACCATAAGCGGTAAAGTCAGCGAACTGCGTGACTTACTTACAGGTGTCCCCAACGCCCGCATAATCGCATAAACCTTCTTGTTCCTCCCGATATACAGATACACCGACAAAACAATCGCAACCAACGCCGCTAAGACATACAGGCTCGTTGTTATAATGGAGGCTTTCATGCTCTCGTTTATGCTGTCCTTAACACCTGCATAACCACCGTCACTAACACGCAGTTTAATATCCAAATTCTCGGCTGATACACTTACCGCCCCCAGCACTTCTTCAATATTAACAGGGTTCTCGACTAACAGGCTGAACTCCCCCGGTTTAATCTCATGGTCATGGGGTACTTCAATCGGTAACAACGACAGCGGAACAAAAATCGTATTCGGGGAATACCCCATGAACAAGTCAGAATTTCTCGCCGCTTCGGAATCGATGTCCTTGTAGAACCCCACTATTTCAAGCTCAACTGTTGAAACGACATTCCACATACGTTCGGGAATATACGCAATCGCCCCCATCTGGGCGTATTGCTCGAATAACCTATCACCTAACCCGATTGTAACAATATCGCCTAATTGATACCCATATTCGTCAGCAATATATTGGCTCATTACGCAGACATCATTATCACTCGGTACTACCATTCTGCCGCTTGTAATAACCATTTTCCGCTCATTAAACCTCGGAATTGCCGCCATATTCGACGTATACACTATGTCAAAAGTGTGCGAATCCTGTTTAGTAATCTCGACCAGCTCATTCATTTTTGCAATATTTTCATAATCGGTTAATTCCATAATCGACTGGCAAAAATCATATGAATCAGGGTCACCGAGAAGCATTAACGGCTTCCCCGCCATATACGAGGTCATGCTCAATAAATCCCAATCCCTTTCGGCAATACGCCCTGCATTATATTCTAAAACCTTATCGATAGGCCAAACCACATAATCACCATCAGCGTACACACCCCAATCTTTCGGTTTATCCTCAGCAAGACGAATGAGATTTTTTTTAACCTCGTATTCATAA
This sequence comes from Oscillospiraceae bacterium, assembly GCA_009784825.1. Lineage (GTDB taxonomy): Bacteria > Bacillota > Clostridia > Oscillospirales > Ruminococcaceae > Ruminiclostridium_E. The sequence goes on along the minus strand of WQXO01000003.1, from coordinate 172,649 downwards.
TTCTCAAAATTAAAAGTGTTTGGGACATATCGCCCAATAAAAATATAACGTGTTCCGGGTACAAGGCTGTCCGCAAATTCTGCGTCCCTATACGGAGTGCTTTTGAAAAAATAGCGACTGTTAGACTCAGGGGCAAGCATTGATTGTCGTAGTATTGTTCCGTCCTCAAACTCTGTAACGCTCCAAATTTGTGCTTGGCCGAAGTGCATTACCCCCCAATCTGCCATAAACCATTGGATAAGGAGCGGTATTGATTCTCCCTCATCAAAAAATTCTTTCCCCGCTAACTGTTTAATATTCGAGAACTCCAACGAAAAAAAGATGGGCTCTACCGACGACTCTAAATAACCCTCAAACGTCCCCTCTATGATAAACCTGTCGGTATAATCATATCCCCAGTCATACCCCTCAGAAATCTTTGAATTTAATCGTTCAATGTCATAAATCACCCCACCTGTCATATACCGTGTATCGGCGGTTACACCCGGCAACGCCGATAACTCGCTTATCAGCTCAGGAGATAAAGTTATCGGTTTTTTCCACGGAACAAAGTAATAATATCCATCTAAATATTCATCAAGCCATGGCATATTTGAGCGGTTACGAAAGCTTGCGGTTTTAGGTAAATTACTGTAAATAAAATATTTGTCATATGTCACAGGAACCCCGTTATTGAATGAAATCACACCATTGTAACTGTTTTCGACTTTCTTCATTTCCCGCACTGTCACGGAATAGTCGGCAATTCGTGAAAACAATGCGAATGAGGCGATGGCGATTAACAGAAACATCATCACGGTTTTGAGCGGTGTGCGGAATAATGTAGAAACCGACAGTGACGGCCGCATACCCCACTTAGGCTCAGGTAAGTGAACCTTGTCATACTGTTCGCCTAATGGAATTGGCTCGCCGGTTTTGGCGAGTGCTTTCTCAATAGCTTCCGCCTCGTCGTAGCCGTTTTCAAGATACCAATCCCGTGTGTCCATAATATGCTCCCTCAGCTCCTCGGAAATGCTCACATGTGCCTCCCTACAGCGGATTTGCTTAATAACCATGCTTATGTATTCGTCGATTTTATGATTATCCGAACGCATTAACTTCACCTCCGCTCATTAGGCGGTTAACGGCATTTACATACAATTTCCACTCCGATTCTTTCTTCAAAAGCAGAGCTTTACCCTTATTCGTAAGGCGGTAATACTTCCTCGCTCGCCCACTTTCGGCAGTTTCGTCATAGGAAGTCACCATTCCGTCTTTTTCAAGCCCGTGCATAATCGGGTATAATGTCCCTGTTTTAAGGTTAAAGGTGTTCCCCGATTTTTTCAGAATTTCGTCGATGATTTGATAACCATACATATCCTGCCCCTCAAGAAGCTTTAATATAAGCATTGTCGTATTCCCCGAAACCACGTTCTTTTCGTATGTCATAAGTACACCCTCCAAAATATAAATAGATTATCTACATATATTATACATAGATAATCTACTCTTGTCAAGGGGGAATTTACAGAAACCGAAACAACCTCTTAAACATATACTGCAAGAAAACATGGAGGAACTACTTATGCACGACTATCTCGACACATTTACATACACCCCGGTAAAATACGCAGGCACGGGACAGGGCGGCTTCAACGGGAACATCGGCAAAAACCCGATACCGGACGTGCCGATTAACATTGCACAGATTAACCACCCGAGGGGGTTGTCCGCCGACTACCTCGGGAATCTCTATTTCGCCGACGAATACAACGGCTGCGTCCGCATGGTGACAATGGACGACACGGGGCAATGGGTAATCCGCACAATCGTCGGCACAGGGGTGGAGGCAGGCTCTGCAGACCCCCCTAACGGCGTTATCGCACAGGGTATAGAAATGTATGAGCCTATGGCGGTTGACGTGTCGGAGCATTGCGACCGTGTTGTATTCTTAAACACCGACAGCCATCTTGTTATGCTTCTCGAAATGAACCACCCCGCCGGAATATACGAAAACGATGTTTATTATAAGGGGGCATTGCTTTATGCAAAAGGAACACCCTACCCTGCCGACCCATGGTTGACGAAAATTGCAGGGAAATACATTTCGGGCTCAGCGGGAGGATATTATGACCCGCCCGACCATAACCCAATGGAAGCACGCTTCAACACTCCACAAGGGGTGGCTATAAATAAAAACGCCGACATAATTTACGTTGCCGACACCAATAATAATGTAATCCGCAAATTAGAATATACCAAAGCCGACGGGTGGAAAATCTATCACCTTGCGGGAAGCACAAGTGCCGCAGCGGGGTACGGCGGTGACGGCGGTCCGGCAAGCTCTGCCCTTATGAATAAGCCGGTGGGAATTGCACTCGACGAGGATGACAAAAACCTCTACATCGCCGACATGAACAACCACCGTGTCCGTAGAATTGACCTCGTCACAGGGATAATCACAACCGTCGCAGGGAACGGGCAAATCCCGCCTAATCAATACACCAACGTAAACGACGGAACGGTTCAAGAACACGGCAAACCGCTTAATCAAATTGCCTTATTTAAATACTTAAGCGACGTCGCTGTTGACGAAAACTCGAATATTTACGTTGCCGACCAGTCACAAAACCGTATCAGAAAAGTCCTCGCCGACTTGAGTGAAATCAAAACAATTTACGGAAACGGTTATGAGGTTTTAGTAAAAGCACCGAGAGGGATAACCCTTAACTGGGCAGGCGAGGTTTTCGTAAGCGACACCGAGGGAGCAAATATATGGAAACTAATCCCCGACGGCTTAACCGACGAAAACTACCCCGACCCGCCGTTATGCAAAACCGAGGGTGGGGTATGTGTTGAGCTTAATGCGAAAAAGAAAACAAAAGGCAAGGCTTTGAAAGGCGGCGACTTTACATTCGAGCTATACTATGACGATGAATTAGTCGCCACCGCCAAAAACAATCCACCTAAAAAATGAACCGCTATTCCGACTTTTTCTTCCTGCGTGCGGCGATAATTATCCCTAAGGACAACGCAGTCGCCAGTCCGAGTGCCGCTAAGTCCTGACTGCCTGTGGGAGGCGATTGTTCAACCGGTGTAAGGTCTTCCGCACCCTCAACCTGTGACCATGTCCCGAGGACTTCCCCGCTCGAGTCATACACCTCGAAGCTGACTGTCCCGGTGACATTGTCATCCCACGTCCCGAATATCGCTTCAAAATAGTCCCCCGCGGGTAGAGGGTCACATATTTCTATCTCGATAATTAACCCGTCATTCAGGTCATGCGTATCGGCAACCCAACCGGTGGTTTCAGAATTATAAATCAGGTGAACCTCGGTTACGCCCCAATGCTCAAGGTCTTCGGGGACTTTGATGAAATACTTGACTGATGCAATTTTCGTAATGTCTACCACAAACGCAGGGTTCGACTCGCTCCCCACGAATTGATAACCTACATGTCCGCCCACGATTATTTCAACATCACGGTTTGTTTCACTGAACTCAACCGCCTCTGCCGCTGTTACGACAAAGGAAAACGCCATTGACAGCATTATGAAAAACGCCACTGTTCTTTTTAAGCTTCTGCTCATATTTACCTCCGAAATTTGTGTATATTTATTGTGAGTAATAATAGTATTAAAAAAAAATACCAATTTATTCAAAAATCGGTATTTTTTATATGGTTTATGATTTTACTGCTTTCTTTTTCTGCTTAATGCAATTGCACCCACAGCGATGACCGCTACACCTGTTAATACTGCAACACCCGTAACGCCGGTAGGCTCGTTAACCTTGTCGCCCTCAGGAGGAGGGGTGGTCGTTGTTGTAGTAGGAAGAGTGACACCGTCGAGGTATATTTTCTCAATACCTACCTCTGCCCAGCCGCCGTCATCTTCGCCGATATAAATGCTGGGAACTAACTTACCTCTCTCTTCTTCTTCAAGCCAATCATCATAGTTTTTCATTTTGGTTAAGTCAAAAGTAATGGTTTTTGTTGCTGCATTATATACATCTTCAACTTCAAATAACTGCTGGTTCCAGCCCCAACCGTCAACGGGAGCTTGCCACACCATACCAATACCTGTTTCCTCTAATTCTTCGTCGGGGATTGCTTCTTTAAGAACAACAATCATTTTCTTGGCAGATTTTAATATTGCCCAAGTAAGACCGGGAACATTCTCTCCCTCCATACCCTCACTACCATAAATCCACTGGTTCTTGTTGTTTTCTTTCGGAGGGGTTGTCGGCAAATCGAACGTCGCCGCACTTGCTGTAACTACTAAGCTCATGCATAACGCACACGCAATAATAATTGATAACAGTTTTTTCATTTTATAAATCCTCACAATATTTTCTGATTTGGTTTGCGAATGAGAATTTCTCAACCGCTTACCGTTATAGTATATGGAATATGTATGAATTTACAATTAGAAAAAATTGCAAGTATTATGTTTGACAAAATTTGCCATAATATGATATAATTACTTAGGACATGGACATGTCTAAGGCAGACCTACACGGTGGCGGTCGTTTTTCCTCCTTGCGAAAGGAGGTGATGTTATGGAGTGGTTGGAATTTCTGACGCTCGCATTGGTTGTATGTAACGCACTGCGATTAATACATGACTATAAACGGAAATAACCGCCCTGCTCTAACAAGGCGGTTGTTGGCAATTTTGTTGATAACCATTCAACTTTGAGGGAGCGACCGTCACTTGGTCTGCCTTTTCCTATTGTTATTATAACTCATGTTTTTTAATTTGTCAATACCTTTCGCAAACAAAAACGCCCGTCAATACGACAGGCGTTTTCTATGTTTGCTTTAAGAAATTCTTATTTTCTTCTTCTGCTTACCATAACAGCACCTGCAGCAACAACTGCAACGCCTGCTAATGCAACAACGCCTACGATACCGGTGTCTTCGTTGATTTTGTCACCGTCAGCAGCAGCTGTGGTTGTAGTAGTTGTAGTAGTGGTTGTTGTTGTAGTTGTAGCAGCTACAACGCCATCAAGGTAAATCTTAGAAATACCTACAGACGCCCAACCACCATCATCTTCACCAACATAAATGCTCGGAACTAATTTGCCTCTTTCATCTTCTTCGAGCCAGTCGTCATAGTTCTTCATCAGTGTTAAATCAAAAGTGATTGTCTTTGTTGCTGCATTGTATACATCTTCAGCATCAAATATTACTTGGTTCCAACCCCAACCATCAACGGGAGCTTGCCATACTAAACCGAAACCTGTTTCTTCAAGGTCAGCTTCAGGAATAGCATTGTTAAGAACGATAATCAGTTTTTTAGCGGATTGTAAGATTTCCCATGTAAGTCCGGGAACGTCTTCGCCGTCCATTCCGATACTTCCGTAAATCCATTGGTTGCCGTTATTTTCTTTCGGCGGAGTGGTCGGTAAATCGAAAGTTGCCGCACTTGCTGTGATAACCAAGCCTGCACATAATGCACATGCTATAATAATTGCCATTACTTTTTTCATTTGATAAATCCTCCAAAATGTTATGTTTGTTTTTAGTATGTGTCCATACCGTTGGTACGTATATTATATAATAAAAACGCCAAAAAAACAATAGGCATTATTACCAAATTTTACCGGTCAGAAGTCACGATATAATGCAAAAACACCATGTTTCAAGGGGGATGCCCAAGTTCTTCCCCTGCCCACCGAGGGATTTTGACAAGGTTTAACAGAATATATTAACCTACGATTTAAGTTTCAAAGCACCAACATCTATTTGAATTGCTTCAATTTTATGTTCAGCTGTGGAAATACGGGTATCGTGGTTGATTAAATTATCTTGGTTTAAAGAAAGCATATCATATATAGAACCTATCTTTCGACCGTGTTCGTCTTCGATTTTAGCAACGCTATAATGAATATCCTCAACCATACCGGACAATTCATCAATTTTCTTGCCCTGCTTAGCAACAATTTCTTGCAATCCGTCTAACTTTTCTAATATCTTGTTTAACACTTGATTTTCCATAATCATGCTCCTTTTATGTAATTACTTTTCCCGTCTTTTACCATTATACCACAAACAAAAATACCTGTCAACAACAAAACCGCCCTACTCTATGCAAGGCGGTTTCTATGTTTGCTTTAAGAATTATTTTCTTCTTCTGCTTACCATAACAGCACCTGCAGCAACAACTGCAACGCCTGCTAATGCAGCAACGCCTACGATACCGGTGTCTTCGTTGATTTTGTCACCGTCAGCAGCTGCTGTGGTTGTAGTTGTGGTTGTGGTTGTAGTAATAGTATCGCTTGTTGTGGTAACAGCACCTGCTTTAACTAATGCGATTTCTGCACCTGCTGCATTAAATAATGTAATAGAGAAAGTACCCTCTAAACCATTCCATGCACCTACGCAAACCTGGAAATACTGGTCATCATCAAGTGCACCGTCTAAAACGTGAGTCATAGAATCAGTTGCATTTGCAAGAGCAATATTGCCCCACTGGTTTAAATCATCACCGATGTTGCCCCAGCCGTGTGCAGCAGAGTTGAGAACAACCTGTACGTCAACGGGGTCGCCATCTTGTGCTTCTACCATTTCATCCCAGTTGGTGATGTTGAACTTTACAGTAAAGGAAGCAACTTCAGACCATTTGTTGGTGTAAGGAGAAGAATAAGTATCTCCGCCGCCGTCTGCGAATAATGCGTGTGTATGTCCGCTTGCACCGATAGGAGCGTTTGTGGGGTCAGCGTCTTTCGGGTTTGCACTTACTGTAACTACTAAACATGCACACATAGCACATGCTATAATAATCGCCATTACTTTTTTCATTTGATAAATCCTCCAAAATATTTAGTATGTGTTCATACCGTTGGTGGTTATATTATACAGCATTAATGCGGAAAATTCAATTGACAGAATAGACAAAATTTAGCGGACAAAAGCGACAATATAATGCAAAAGTGCCAGTTATTGGCTTAACCGAGGGATTTTGACAAGGTTTTGCAAAAAAGGGGGGCGGTTCATAAGTGTGAACAGCCCCTTTGATTTATTTCCTCATTGCTTTGACTTCTTCCACAGCTTCTTCATAACTCGGAAGAGACACACCCTCTACATTCGCTGCTTTCATTACTACAGAATATGCTTCTTTAAGCGTTTCAGATTTTGCGATGTTATCCGCAATTGTTGATAAAAGTGCTTTTGTTTCAAATGCCATAATCTTACCCCCCTTTTTTTATTAATCAACGATTTAAGTTTCAACGCACCCCTCTTATCCCTTACCATTATACCACAAACAAAAACGCCCTGTCAATACAACAAGGCGTTTTCTATGTTTCTAAGTATTATTTTCTTTTTCTGCTTAACGCAACTGCTCCGGAAGCAACAACTGCTACGCCGAACAGAGCAACAACGCCGGTAACGCCTGTGTCTTCGTTAATCTTGTCGCCGTCAGCCGCTGCTGTTGTGGTGGTTGTAGTTGTAGTTGTGGTTGTGGTTGTGGTTGCGTCAGATGTTGTGGTAGTTGTGTCGGTGGTTGTAGTAGCCGCACCGCCTGCTGAGTAGATAACAACGCCATCAAGTTTAACTTGAGTAACTTCAAAATCTTTCCAACCTGCCGCACCAACGATAGCAAGAACTTCAGTGTATTCCCATTCAACTTTACCTGCACCTGTGTCTTTGCCCCATGTGAACTTTACGGTGTTTTCAACAGTTTGACCTGCTGTAAAGCCGGTGAAAAGTGCGGGAAGATGTGTTGCTGTTCCGCCTGCCGCTACTTCATGAGAGTTAGCCGCACCGAGGTCAGTCCAAGCGTCCCATGCAGTTTCTTCACAAGTACGAACACGGATATTACCTTCGCCTGCCGATACAACTGTGAACGCTAAAGTGTATTCTTTACCGTCTACAAAACCGGTACCGAAGTCAACCCATTTTTGGTCGCCGCCACCATCAATAGTGGATACGTCTGCCGCACTTGCTGCTACTGTCATTACGCCGAAGCACATTGCAACTGCGATAACAACTGCCATAATTTTCCTTAATTTCATGTGAAATCCTCCAAAATATTTCGTTTGTAATTTTTCTGATAGAAGTGGATTATCTCCACACTATTCGCCCTTATATTATATAATAAACAAGCAGATTTTTCAATTGACATAATAGACAAATTTTCCATGCCTTTTATATAAATATAACATAAATACGATAGGGAACGGTTAATAACCGCCCCCTGACAAAACCATAATTATTTAAGTTGTGTTATCATTTTCTCTACGTATGCAACATCCTCGGCTTCCATGCCCGCTTTTTCCGCTAATATCAGATTACCGAGTGCATCGGATTTTCCTAATTCTTTTTCGAGTTTAAGCAGTTTAAACAATGATGTTTTTTGCCATACTCTTATTTCGGTTGTCGACGGCATTAAATTCACCTCCTATTCATGTAGGTTAATTATACATGTTTTGTTTAGATTTGTCAACCCCCGCATACAACAACCCCCCGACATAACATCGGGGGGTTGGTACCGTTGGTAATCGCCTTAATTGAATAAGGTAATTATTCAGTCATGTAAGTCTTTGTTAAGACTTATTATTTCCTTTTCCTTGCTACAACTGCTGCTGCTGCTGCAACTAAGGTCGGGATGATAGCAACTGCTACGCCGGTCGGAGGGTTAGATTCAACCCACTCACCGTTAACCCATGCGAACCATTGACCATGGTCGCCTTTGAGGTAGTATACGCCATTTTCAAGAAGTGTATACTTTTCGGGTTTTTCAGCACCTGTGTTTGTGTCGCCACCGTTATTGCCGTCGCCTGTGTTAGTGTCGCCACCGGGGTTAGAAGTGTCGCCGCCGTCGAGGTCTTCTTCACAATCGCCGTCACAGTCTTCTTCGCCACATTCTTCACATTCTTCTTCATCGCCACCGGGAACTGTTACTGCTTCGCCCCAAGAAAGAACTACAGAAGTGATGTCTTTGTCTGTTGTGTTATCAATATAGATGCTGGAGTTTACTTGGCTTAATGAACCGTTGAACGGGTCAACTGCAGCAAAGAAAGAAGCAGCAACAGGGATTGTAACTTCAGCTTTACCATCTACGATTAAAGTTGTAGCTTTTGTTGTGTCTTTAGCAACAGCACCGCCAAAGATTTGGTATTTGATGTGTGCAATACCGGAAGCAGAAGGAGCGGATTCAAATTTAATTGTTAAAGTTGCACCGCCGTTATCGTATGCCGCTTTTGCAGATGCCGGTGCATCAGCTAAACCGAAAGCAACATCTTGGACTGAAGTTTTGTCGATTTTGGTAGCGCCTGCAACTTTACCTGTGTCAGAAGTTGCGAGTGTAGGAGTAATTTTAATCGTACCGAGTTCAGTAGCACCATTGTAGAAAGTAATGGTTGCACTGTTTTCTTTAACTACTGCTTTTTCGTCGATTTGAGCTTTTGTGAATGTGTCTGCACCTTTAAGAGCTGTATCGCCTGTTTTCCAGTTGATAGTTTTTGCCAAAATGCTAACTTCAGAACCGGTAACAGCTTGAGCTCTTCCGGCAACAGTTACGTTGTTGCCTTCGAATTTAAGAGCGTCAGCATCGAAGTCAATTTTGTACTGGTCAAAGTTCGGTGTTAAACCTGAGTAAAGAGCATCGGGTAAAGAACCTGCAACGGTAAGAGTAACGTTTACGAATTTATCGTCGCCTGCGCCTATGAGTTGTTTGTTAGCGCTTGCTGCTGTAATGAAAGATGCAGCCATAGCGCCTGCTACAATTGTAGCTAAAACTTTTCTAAGTTTCATTGTTTTTCCTCCAAAAAATAATTTTTTAATTTGTGGTAACAGCACATAATACCATTCCCTCGTGACATTATACCAAATTCAGCTTCATTTTTCAATAGGCAATTTTACCATAAATTTCCAACGGTTGTACACGCTTCTTGACGTATTCGCTGATTTCGACATTTCCCGAGGTGATTTTGTGCCGCTTACGATAAGGTAGTCATGTGATGTTTTCGGAAAGTTTCACATTTTCAAAATTTTTTTTGAGCCGGTTGACAATATTAAATATTGCGTGATATAATGACAGAGGACATGGATATGTCTAAGGGTATACTCAAGCGGTAGTGCGGTCAACCCTCCCTCGAAAGGGGGTGAGCTATATGACGTGGTTAGAGTTTCTTACTTTATCTCTCGTTATCTGTAACGTGATTAACATAATGCAGAACAGCAATAAAAAAAGGAAATAGCCGCCTCTTCCCAAAAGCACGCGGCTATTTATAAAGTGCAATGAGGGTGACCGCCTATCGGTGTACCCTTTTTCTATTTGTATTATACCACTTTTTTTCTCGTTTGTCAATAGGTTTATTTAAAGTTTCACAATTATCAAAATTATCAAAATTTTTGAGACTTGTTATTTTTCATTCAAATAATTCGCTGTGTGTACCTGTCCGCACCAGCTTCAATTTCTGCCGTCTAATTTCGGAAAGCATTTAATCGTCCTCCGAATTTAATTCTGCGAACAATTCCTCAGGGGTTTTGAAGCTTTTCACGCCGACACCTGTTTCACTGTCCTTAATTGCAGCAACAGTCACAGCGTTTAACCTTGAAGCAACGGCAACCTCAAACGGAATACGCTGTTCACGCACAACCGCTTTTGCGAAAATGGTTATTGCCGATGAAATAGATAAGCCCATATCATCACAGGTCTTTGCAAATTCTTTTTTTAAAGAAGGGTCAAGTCTTATTGTTGTTTGGGTCATAACGCCACCCCCATTCATTAATTGATGTCATAAGTATATCATAACGCAATATAAATGTCAATGCCTTAAAAAAACTTTTTCTGAGAATAGTTGACAATGCTGACATTATATGTTATACTGCTCTTTGTATCACTTTAATTTAATAGGAGAAATCTTTAAAATGACCATGAACATCGTAGAAATAATCAGTGCGATTTTATTAATCCTGTCCTGCATTTTCATCATCGTTATCGTGTTTTTCCAAAACTCGAAAAAAGGTATGTCGCAGACGATTACGGGGCAAAGCTCCGACAACTATTATCAAAAAAACATGGGGCGTACAAAGGAAACCAAGCTCAAACGCATGACTACAGCGGCGGCAGTGGTGTTCTTTGTGGTGGCTCTCGCTGTTAATATTGTCGCTGTCCATTTCTCGGGAGTATTCTCAGGATAATTCAGTACAATGAGGTTATGACTATGCCGAAAAGTAAACATCGCAAAAACAACAATAATAAAAAAGGCGGCAAACGCGGTAAAAACGCTAAAGCCGCCGTTACTTTTAAAGGGGAAATTCTGCGGGTTATGCGAACTCACGGGTTCGTGAGGGACGTTAACTCCGATAAGGAATTCTTCGTGTCGGGGCGTGACCTGTTAGGTTCAATCCCCGGCGATATTGTTCTGTTTGAACAAGCCCCTCCCTCTAACAGGAAGGTAGACACTGCACCGCTTGATGAGGCTAAAATTACCCGAATAGTCAGCAAAAGTGAGAACGCACTCACCGGGACAATAGTTGAAGTGGAGAGTGAGAATTCACGACCACCCACCCGCTTAGGATTAATCCCCGACGGCTTCGGAACACGCTCCCCCTTAGAAATAAACAGCTATGGCGGGTTCAAACTTAAAGCGGGCGACAAAGTGCGGTTTGTTCTGCGTTCACGGGGAGAAAGACACCATACACATGTAGTCGATATTACACATGTTTACGGGGTTTCCATAAATGCACGGGTCTGCGTACATGCCTATCTTGAGGAGAAGAATATTCCCGTCGAATTCCCCGAGGCTGTTTTAGAAGAGGCGGAAATTATCGGGTGTGACATTGATATTCCCAATGACAGAACCGACTTGCGGAATCTACCTATATTTACAATTGACGGGGCAGACACAAAGGACATTGACGATGCGGTTCATATCGAAAGAACCGAGGGCGGTTACACTCTTGGTGTCCACATAGCCGACGTGTCCCATTATGTTACCGAGAAATCGGCATTAGATGAGGAAGCGTTCAAAAGGGGAACCAGCGTATACATTGCGGATTTGGTAGTGCCTATGCTTCCGAAAGAGCTGTCCAACGGCATATGCTCGCTTAATCCTAAAGAGGACAGACTGGCATTCTCCTGTATTATGGAGGTTGCCAAAAGCGGCGAATTAAAGTCTTTCGAGTTTAAAAAATCTGTAATCCGTTCGAGGTTGCAGGGTGTCTACAGCGAGATTAACGCCATTATAAACGACGATGGAATTCATTCCGAAAAATACGCCGAGGTAATTGAACAAATTCCCGTTATGGTTGAATTGGCAGGGGTTCTTAAACGTGCCCGCGAGGGGAGGGGAGCACCCGCCCTTTATGCGGCAGAAAGCAAGATTATCTGCGGGGAAGACGGGGAGTGCTTGGACATTCAAAAGCGGGTCGGCGGGGTCTCCGAGGGGATTATAGAAGAGTTCATGCTCATGGCGAATAACGCCGCCGCACGCCTTGCTATGGAGAAAAAGCTGCCGTTTGTTTACCGTGTCCACGAACCTCCCGCCGCCGAAAAGCTCACCCGATTATCCGAGACCTTGACGGCTTTGGGAATAGAGACAGCGACTATTAAACCGACAGCGGAATCGTTATCGAAAATTCTTACTGCGGCGAAAAACGCCGATAAATTCGAGATAATTAACATGGCGGTTCTAAGGTCAATGATGAAGGCGAAATATCACCCCGAACCGCTCGGGCATTTCGGATTGGTCATGAAAGAATATGCACATTTTACCTCCCCGATTAGGCGTTACCCCGACTTGGCAATTCACCGGATTTTGTCCGCCTATATCACTACCGGAAGTGTAAGTAAAAAGTTCACCGGGTATGCGGGGGAAAGCTCGTTGAAGTCCAGCAATGCGGAGCTTCGTGCCGTCAACGCAGAGCGTGATTGCAACGGCTTCTATGCGGCGGAATACATGTCCTCACATGTTGGTGAAGAATTCGACGGGGTTATATCGGGTGTAACAGAACGTGGGTTCTTCGTTATGTTAGACAACACCGTCGAGGGACGAGTACCGGTATCTTATGAGAGCGAATTCAAATTAGACAACAACGTCGCTTTAGCGAACAGTGTCACCGGCGTTCGGTATATGCTCGGCGATAAAGTGAGGGTCAAGTGTTCGGGGGTTAATGTTCCTATGGGATTGGTGGATTTTGAGGTGGTTTAAATTAAAAGTGCAAAAAAGTGCAAATATGTTAAAAAAAGAAGCGGTTCGTCCGCTTCTTCTTTATATAATATTATAATAACGTGTACGCAGGCGGGTGCGTTTTATAGTTAAAGTACCTACGGTATAAAACATCACTGCACTCCAAAATGTGTCACCATTTCACCCGCAGACGAAAAAGAAATGCAATCCCCTGCCCCTACCCGTTTTCGTGCTTCTTGGATTTTCTTTATATCTTCTGACGAGAAAGAATCAAAATCTTCTGATTGTTGGGCGGAAAGCATGTCAAGGGCAAGTTTGTAAATTATACCTTTTCGGTCATCAGACAGCTTTTCGACAACATCAATAATATTAGCTTGAACTGCCATTTAATTACACCCCTTTCTTATATACTCCGCCACGAGAAGAAATTACAAGTATGTTAATAGTTTCATCCGTTGCTTCATATATTATACGCCAACTGCCGACTCTCAAACGACTTAATCCGTTAAGTGAACCTTTCAATTGTTTAATGTCACCCTGCGGTGGTTCCTCTGTCAATCCTGCAATTCCGCTGATAATGCGGCACCGTGTAGTTAAATCAATTCTATTAAGCTGTTTTTGTGCGTTTTTATCAAAATTGATACTTTTCAAATTCTCACCCTATCAATAATACTGCACTTCGTCCCTTGGGTATTTCCTCGGTCTGCCTCTGCCCAATTTCTTCTCGACACGCTTGGGCTTTTCTAAGCCCAACACCTCATACGCTAAGTCGGAATATTCCCTTGCTGATTTTGAGCGTGGGGCATATTCCACGATTGTTTTCCCGTGGGCGGGTGCTTCCGCAATTACTACGCTGGGGGTGATTTTCTGCTCGAATACGTCAGTGTCAAGCTGTTCTGCAATCATGTTGGCAAGCTCTTCCACTTCTTTAGTAAGTATAAGACGGGGATTGTATTGATTTAACAGGATTCCCCGAACCTCGAGAGTTCTGTTATAGTATTTCTTGATTGCGAAAATTGTTTCTTTCAATTGGGCGAACCCTTGCAGGGACAGGATTTCGGGAATCATCGGGATAATCAGCCAGTCTGACGCAACGTATGCATTTATCGTGAGAATCGACAGTGCTGGCGGTGTGTCAATCAAAACATAGTCATACTCGGACAACACGGTTTCAATCTGTTCTTTTAATATATGCTCACGCCCTACCGAGGGTAATTCCAATTCGCAGGCGGAAAGAGTTATGGCAGCCGGAGCAATGTCACAAACGTCGGTATGCTGGATTATATCATATAACGAAACCTCGTGCTTTAATGCGTTATACATGGTATAGCCGCTCGAAGGTGCGTCCGCTCCGAGGCTGAATGTGAGGTTGCCCTGCGGGTCAAGGTCGATTGCAAGAACCGATTTGCCCATTGCGGATAGACACCCGCACAGAGATGCACAGGTAGTCGTCTTCCCGACACCGCCTTTTTGATTTGTAAAAGCAATTACTCTCGCCATTCCAGCCATCCTTTTAATTAATGCGGGACGCCCAGTGTGCGTCCCCTACGCATTATTCATTATTCATTGTTAATTATTAATTATCATGTGTGGTGCATCATGTCAATTATATTCGAGTCTTCCGGGTCAAAGAAGTGGTAGTTGGACTTACCGTTCTTTTTAACAAAGTACATAGCTTCGTCTGCCTGTGCCACAAGGGTTTTACCGTTGGAGCTGTGTTCGGGACAGAGTGAGATTCCTATACTGACACGAATGTTCATCTGGGTATTCGCCATTTCGCAGAAATACCCCTCATATAAATCGTCGATTATATCAACGGAAAGCTGCTCCACATCTTCAATATGGCTCTTCTGGGTTAGGCACAGAACGAATTCGTCACCTCCGAAACGCCCCGCAAAGCCGCCCTTTTCTACGATTTTATTCAGCTTGTCTGCAACGAACTTGATGGCTTCGTCACCGATTGTGTGGTTAAAGCGGTCATTGATAAACTTAAAGTCGTCGATGTCTACAAACAGGATTGCCAGTCTCTTACTCGCTGAGCTGCCTAATTCTGCATCAAGCTCTTTTTCAAAGGTGTTGCGGTTGTATAGTCCGGAAAGGAAGTCGTAGCTTGCTTTTTCTTCAAGCTGTTGACTCAGTTGTTTCTCGTTGTCGATATTTGTCAAAACTCCGAGTACACGGACTAATTCGCCCATTCTGTTGATAACACAGTGGGCACGCAGGGAAATCCACATGGGCTTGCCGCTCTTTGTCATAACCTCATATTCACTGCCGATTGTGTCCATATTCTTGAGAAGACGGTTAATGTCACGCTTGTATTTTTCGGAGTTTTCCTCGTCCATCTTTGAATCAAGGAATTTTCCGTTGGACAGCTTTGCACCCGAGGAGCTGATTTCAAAGGTAGCTTTGAAGTTGTCGGACAGATACATCTTTTCTTTTATGAAGTCCCACTCGAACAGCATGTTGTCGGATATGTCGGATATTGTTCTGTGCAAGCCCTCGCTGAACGATACCTCGTCAAGCATTACGTTGAACGCCTCTGCCATTCTCGCAAATTCGTTGCTTCCTCGGACTTCAAAACGCTCGTCAATTTTACCGCCTTTTATTATACCCATTTTATCTATCATTTCAACAAGCGGGTTGGTTATACGCCTTGTCGAAAGAA
This sequence comes from Oscillospiraceae bacterium, assembly GCA_009784825.1. Classification (GTDB taxonomy): domain Bacteria; phylum Bacillota; class Clostridia; order Oscillospirales; family Ruminococcaceae; genus Ruminiclostridium_E. Next base: position 156,863 of record WQXO01000003.1, on the reverse strand, counting down.
CCATTATTAATACATTAATCAGGGTGGCAATCAACAGCGGAACCATAGCTAATCCGAAAATAGATACACCTGATGAGAAAGCAGTGGATTTCGGCTCTGCACTTATCCAGTTCCATTTGGTTCCGGTGATTGTGCCGACGTTTACGAAGTTGCTGCGTTCTTCAAAGCTTTCATAGTCCCTAATCGCTCTGCCCTTGTATTTTGTCACGTTTTCTCTGATTATAGTATTGGAGATGTCGCTGAATGAAACAACCTCCCTGCCGCCTACGTTTACGGCAGTTCCCGCATCGTCAAACACCACTAACGAACCCGTCCTCAACAAGTAATCGGCTATGCCTTTTACGTCTGCCACTAAAATAACGTATCCCGCACCCTCATCAACAGGTCGCACACAGTAAAACACGTTACTGCCGTATACACTGTTGTTCATTGAAATGTTGGATATGGGGGTCTTGGTTTCGGCGATGGTTTTCATCCCCTCTATGTCATAGAAAAATTGTGTCTTCCTCTCGCCGGTGAGGATTGAGCCGCCTGCATCGGTTACGATTACATCAAGAACGTGGAAGCCGTTATTAATATACGACGACAGGATTTCCCCCGTATCGTCTTTCCCGGTTGCCACTGCCTGCTTCACCGATTCAAACTCTGCCGCCGCTGTCAGGAACGATTTATATTCGTCGACAACCGCAACAATCCCCGAGGTTTGTGAAACTGAAATACTGCCCGCCGTTTCTGCCCCGAAGGTGTTGGAATATGATGTTATCGATGCAAACCCAACTATCGATATTAGCAGAACCGGGATTACAATGAATATTACCATTGCACCCCTTAAAAGAAATTTCAAGTTTTTCTTAGATTTCATTGATTTTACCCCTTAGTATTAAAAATTATGAATTGTAAATTGTTGTTGTAGATGGTGTATAACGGGCGAACAGGGTTGCGAATTACAGGCGGACAGGGTTAAGAGTTCGTTCCGAACTCCATCGCCCCTACAGGTGTTATCCGTGCATTTCTTTTTCGAGGAGTTCTTTCTCACGTTCTAACTTACGCTCCTCCATTTGCAGGTAGTTGACGTAGCTGGAAATCATTTCCTCTTGTGCGGAGGAAACACTTATGAACGCACAGCCGTAACCGTTTATCTCACCCTCGGGCGTGCGTTGAACCCGCAATACCTTCGCAGACGCTTCAAGGCGGGCATCACCGAGAATTGTTGTGAATGAGAGAATGTCGCCTTTTACGTATTCCTCCCCGTCAAGCACCACAATGAACACGCCGCCTATGTTTATGTCTTGGATTTTCCCGTATAAATTAGGGTTGTAGGCACGAACCTCGCCGTTTTTTGTTACATCTGCCACACGGCAGTTAATCTCGGTTTTGATTTTATAGTACCGCCGCTTGTCCTCAAGCTCCTGCCTGTTAGCCGAGTTAAGTGTCACGTTCAGCTGGTCGGGACTCGACATGTCGATTTTGCAGGCATACCTAATCCTGTCCCCGCCTTTTGTGTTGATTATTACGTTCACGGGGGTACCCTTCGAGAGCATGGGCATTTTTTTCCCTTTTATCATCAGAATATTGTCAACCGGTTTATCGTCTATGTATTTAACCGGAAAAGAATAGTTCTTGGTGCATTCGAGGAAAAGTTTGTTCTGCTCGTAAATCTCGATTTTTTTGATTTTATCTTGACCCTGCACGCACTTGTTCCTCCGTTAATGAGATAAATTTGAATACGATTAAAAACATTATACATCATACGGAAAAATAAATCAAGCATTATGTAAATAATTTTTCATAAAAATAAAAGTTTCCTGTTTTTCCTTGATTTGGGGCTGTACAAATCGTCAAAAAAGATGTATAATCTATTCGACAGGGGTGAGTGTATGAAATGCTATTTTCATTGTGACACGAATATGTATGAAAGAAGAGTGCGGGGGTTCTTTGAAACCGTTATGCTTCCTGTCGGCATTTCCTCGGTTATACTCATGATTTGCCTGCTTTTGAGCTTTCGCAACCTCATTCACAGGGAGATGCTCGTCCCCGCCGCCATTACCGTTTGTGCCTTGATTTTCGTCTTCGCTTTGGTTGCGTGGGTTCTGCTCGGTGCCGCCGCACGGTTAACCGCCGTCCACTCCCGGTATACCTACATAGAAATCGGGTTGAGAGATGTTATTGTAAGCTCCTATGCGGGGCAGTATGTGCATTTCGGGGAGCGAGTCGTGTTCCGGGATTTGTTCATAATTCCGTTGGATATGCTCGAAGAGGTCGGAGAGGTTTCTGTGAGGGGTAGAAAAAAAATCCAATTCGTTGGGAAGAGCGACGCTTTTCGGGGGTATAACGGGAATTCTCAAAGATTGGGATATATATTCGTTGACGGGGTTTTGAAGTTCACCGAGCCGTATTATGAGTTAGGCGGAGGGGTGAAATGTGACAGGGTTGTCATACCATCCCGCTTCGGGAATGTGAGCCGGCTTGTTAAGTCAATCGATGACGCTAAGAAACGCCTTGCCGAGCTTCCGCCGGATAAGCCTTATGTGTTCAGGGAAATGCCCGATGTCAGGGAAAAGAGAATTCGGGAAAATATTAACAAATTACGAAATTTTTGAAAAATGTAAAAAAAGTGTTGAATTTTATTTTTATTTGTAGTATAATACAAAGAATAGTATGTAAAATGCGAGAGGAGTGCGATATATGGCACGTTTGTTTGATACCACCCAGTTCAGAATGATGGAACAGGGGTTGATTTATACCGCCGAGAATAAGAAAGTTATCTCACACAATATTACTAATATTGACACGCCGGGGTATAAATCTAAGTATTTGACCTTTTCCGGTGTACTTAAAGATAAAATGCAGACCAATCATAAATATAAAAAAGAGCTTCATCTGAAGCATGAGCTGCATATCGACGAGATTACCAAGGGTCAGCCGGACGGTAACAATGTCGATTATGAGGTGCAGGCGGCTATGCTCAAAAGCAATGCACTGCGGCAGGAGGCAATTATTAACCAGATAGAGTCTGAGTTCAGAATGATGCAAAGTGCGATGAGGAAGAGTTAGGGAGGGAACGTAAATGGCTTGGTTGGAACATCTTAATGCTCCCGTTTCGGGAATGTCGGCTCAACGGCTGAGATTGGACGTTATTACGCAGAACATTAACAATGCAACCTCCACCATGACCGAGTCAGGTGGTGCTTATGTAAGGCAGGTTACGCTTTTTAATGAAGCGAAATCATATAAGAATATTGATGTTCACAGCAGGAGAAGGTCGTTCGGGGAAATCCTCAACATGACCTTGGCAGAGCGGCGTGAAGTAAAGTATAACGGGGTTCTTGTGACTGCTGTTGTTAAAGATACTAACCGCCCGCTTAAGCCCGTATATGACCCGACACACCCCCATGCCGATGAGGAGGGGTACTACTACTTACCGAATGTCGATGTCGCCGAGGAACAGATGGACGCACTTGCTGCCAGCCACTCATTCAACGCCAGTGCGGCTGTATATGATACATTGGTTTCTATGGCACAAAGAGCGTTAAGCCTCGGAAGCCGATGATGACAGTTAATTAATTAGGAGGAGTACATACATGTATATTACGCCGATGACGCCTTATGTAAATCCGTTGGAAATGCCGCAGAGGGAGTTCAAAATCGTGACCGACGAGGGCGAGGTTGATGTTAAACAGCCGACGTTTCTTGATGTTTTCTCGAACATTTTTAATGAGGCGATTGTTACCAATGAGCAGAAAAGTGAAGACATGATTAAAATTATGCTCGGTGATGTTGATAATATTGAGGAGATTCAATTGAATCTTAAAAAAGCGGAATTAGCCACCGAGCTGTTCATAAATGTGAAGAACTCGGTTGTTGATGCATATAACGAAGTTATCAGAATGAGTATTTAATATATAAATGAAGGTGTTCAAAAATGGATAAAGCCAAACAAACCTTTACTAAAGTATACGGAACTACAAGAGACAGATGGGTTGGTATCGCTCCGAGGACGAGAATTATTATTCTCGCCATCGCCGGCGTTATTGTTGCTTCTGCGATTATTCTCACAATTATGCTGAATAATACCGGGTATACCTTGTTGTATAAAGCGGGTACTGCTGACGAAATGAACGAGGTTATCAACGTACTCATCAGCATGGGGCATACCGACGTGAGAACCACCGCCGACTATAAAATTATGGTTCCCTCCAACACCGAGAATGACCTGCGTATGCGATTAAGCTCGCAGGGGTACCCCCGTCCGGGGTTCAACAACGATGTTTGGGGAACTATTACTATGTTCTCCACCAACTATGACAGGCGGCAGGCGGAAAAAATGCAGTTGCAATCATGGCTCACCGCTACATATAATACTCTGCCCGATGTCGATTATGCCATTGTTATTTTGAATATTCCCAATACGTCAGGGTATTCTTTTATTGAAAATCGTGAGGAAGCCAGTGCTACGATTAAGCTCAACCTCAGAACCGGCAGAACCTTGGATTCTTCGCAAATAGAGGGTGTGCGGAATATGGCACGTACCGCCGTTCCGGGGCTTGAAGCACATAACATTACCGTGACCGACACCTTCGGGATTGAGCTGTTCCCCGATGATATGAGCGGGTGGGGTGGGGAAAGCCTCTCCCTTGACCAGCAACGCTATGCTTTGGAAAGAGATTATAAGAGATTGATGACCGAGACGCTTAACGGGCAGATTAATGCCATTTTAACCGGCGTTTTCGGGAGATATACCGCTACCGCTAACGTCACCTTAGACTTCAGCGATATGCATACACAGGAAGTCATTTATACGCCGATTGAGGGATTAGACGGCGGTATTATCAGAAATATTCGTGAGCAGTATGCCGCAGGCGGCATCCTCGCAGAGGGCGGCCCTGTCGGGACGTTCGTCAACTCAAATATTTCTCCCGATTATCCCACTATTCCCGATATTGAGGCGGGAAGTGAGTTTTATCAAGAGTATTTAAGAGAAATTAACTATGAAATAAATGAGCTACGCAGAGAGTTCACCGAGAAGGGGTTCCGTGTTTCGGGGATTTCGGCTTCTGTTGTTGTGGATTCTACAGTTATGGCTCCTAATGATATTGAAATATGGCGGAAGATTATCGCCGACGCTATCAGTGCGGATATTGAAAATGTTTCGTTCCATGCACAGCCTTTCCCGATTTCGCCGCAGGACAGACCTACCGGCGAGGGTGTGGGCAACAATACCTCTACTCGTAATTTGTTAATCTATATTATTATTTGCTTGGGCGCACTCCTCATAATCCTGTTCGCATTGGCTATGGCAACCTCCGGCTCACGGAAAAAACGTCAGGTCAGATACAGGGGGGCACCTCCCGTTACGGAAATGGGACAGTATATTCGTGATGATATTTATGTTCCCGCTCCCGAAGCCGCTGAAGGGTTTGACCTGCCCAGTCTGCTTGATAATGAAACCGAGACCAAGGACGTTGTTCTTCGGCGTGAGATTAAAGAGTTCTCTAAGTCGAATCCCGAGATTATTGCACAGTTAATCAGAACATGGCTCAGAGGCGAGGAAAATTGATGATTATCTGTATTAGTTTAGAAAGAGGCTGGAATTATGGCTGATGAAAAAGCTACCGTTGAAATGGCTCCTTTGCAGCGTGCTGCTTTGGTCTTATCGTCCATCGGTGCAGAGAATGCATCGAAGGTCTTTAAGCATTTCTCCGACGATGAAATAGAACGGTTGACCTTAGAAGTCGCTAAGATGGACTATTGGCCGTCTGAAGTGGTTGAGGACGTTCTTAACGATTTCTATGAGCTTTGTTTGACCCAGAAGGTTATTTCTGAGGGCGGTGTTGAGTATGCCCGTGATGTTCTTGAAAAAGCGTTCGGCCCTCAACAGGCGAATATGCTGTTCGATAAGATTACCAAACAGCTCAAGACCAAGGCATTCGGTTTTGTGAGAAAAGCTGACTATAAAAACCTTTTGGCGATTGTTCAAAATGAACACCCGCAGACTATTGCGTTAATCCTGTCTTATTCGAGAAGTGACCAAGCCTCCGCCATTTTGTCGGAGCTTCCTAAGGATATTCGTATTGACGTGGTTGAGCGTATTGCGAGAATGGACGCTGCTTCGCCTGATGTGGTTAAGTCGATTGAGGAAACCCTTGAGCGGAAGTTCGCCAACCTTGTTACCATGGACAGCATGGAGGTCGGTGGTGTCAACTATGTCGCTGACGTCCTCAACAACGTAGACAGAGCAACCGAGAAGTTTATATTCGACGAGCTTATTCAGCGTGACCCGAGATTGGCAGACGAAATTCGGCAGAAGATGTTCGTGTTTGAGGATATTTCTATTCTGGATTCTGTGTCTATTCAGGCGTTCCTCAAGGAGGTTGACCCGAAAGACTTGGCTGTGGCTATCAAGGGGTCAAGCTCGGAGGTTGCGGAAATTATTTATGCGAATATGTCAACCCGTATGCGTGAGTCTACGCAGACCGACGTGGAATACCTGTCTAATGTGAGAATGAAAGACGTGGAAGAGTCACAACAGCGTATTGTTGCGATTATTCGGCGGCTCGAGGACGAGGGTGTTCTGGTTATTTCTAAGGGCGGCGGTGACGAAATAATCGCGTAATTGGGGTGATTTAATGGGTTCGGTTATTAAGAAAAGTGAATTTATAAGTGTTACGGGGTCGGTTAAAACCGAGGTAATGAGAACCCCGTTATATGCCGAAACACGCTCTATCGATAACGGTGAAAGAAAGTTAAACAAGCCGGCTGAGGCAGTCGAGGAGATTGTTGAGGAAATCGAGGAAGCTCCTGTTATCTCGGAGGAAGAGTTAGAACAGCAACGAATCAGGGAAGAAAAATTAGCCGAGTTTGAACAGCTCAAGCAACAGTATATCGACGAGAGTGAGAGATTATTAAACGAGGCGAGAATTAAGGCGGCGGAAATCCTCGAGGACGCAGGAATTACTGCACAGATATTAAAAGAAAGTGCGGAAAAGGAATGTGTCGGCATTAAAAAAGCGGTGGAGGAAAAAGGGTATTCCGACGGGTTTGCGGCAGGCAGAGAGCCGGGCTTTGAGGAGGGGTATAACGAGGGATTACGCAAGTGTAAGGAAACGCTGATTGAGTTAAATTCGGCGTTGGGGCGGTTTCCCGAGGAGAAAGAACAGATATTCCGTGATTATGAAAATCAGCTTTTTGATTTAATTTTCACCATTTCTAATAAAATTACTGTGGGCAGCCTTAAACAGAAGGACAAGGCGGTTATTTCAAAAATGCTCAAGGAAGCAGCTAAGGCGTTCCGCGGGTCGTCGTATATTAAAGTGTCGCTTTCTAAGTTGGATATTGAGGAATCGGTTAATGTGGATTTGGACGATTTAAACCGCATATTCGGGATAAATCAACATGTGGAATTTGAAATTCTCAAGGATGCACCCAAGGGGACAATGATTCTTGACAACGGCAGTGAGATTGCTGATGCGGGAATTTTGACGCAGCTTAAGATGATTGAGAATTTGGGTAAAGGGAAGTTCAAGAATAAACCTGACGATGAAGATGATGGTGACGATTTTTCGGATATTTCGGAAACGGGCGGGTTGCAGTAATGGATTTAAAAGGGTTTAAGAAAGAATTAGAGATATTCGACTCGTATCGCAATATGGGGAAAATCGAGAAGATTATCGGTATGACCATAGAAGCCAGCGGCCCGTCTTGTAATATCGGGGACGTTTGCAGAATATTCAATAAAGATATGAAAGGGCATGTTTATGCAGAGGTTGTCGGGTTCAACTCCGATAAAGTATTGCTCATGCCTTATACTGATATTGAGGGGATTGGCCCGGGAAGTATCGTCGATAATACCGGCGATAAGCTGATGGTGAAAACCTCGCCCGCTTTAATCGGGAGGATTATCGACGCCATCGGTCGTCCGCTTGACGGGAAAGAGGAAGTCGATTATACGGGGACTATGCCCATTTCGGGAATTCCTGTTAACCCGTTGACCCGTCCGAAAATTGCGGAGCCGCTCGAAATGGGCGTTAAAGCAATCGACGGAATTCTCACCCTCGGGAAAGGTCAGCGTATCGGTATATTCGCCGGCTCGGGTGTGGGTAAATCCACCCTTATGGGTATGATTGCACGAAAAGTGAAAGCTGACTTAAACGTCATTGCACTCGTGGGAGAGCGTGGACGTGAGGTTAGGGAATTCATCGAGAATGACTTGGGCGAGGAGGGTATGGCTCGTTCTGTGGTGGTAGTTGCTACGGGAGACCAGCCCGCTATGATGAGGAATAAGTGTCCGCTGACGGCTACGGCGATTGCAGAGTATTTCATGCGGCAGGGTAAAGACGTTCTTTTGATGATGGATAACCTAACCCGTTTTGCAATGGCTCAAAGAGAGGTTGGCTTGTCTATAGGTGAGCCGCCTATTGCGAGGGGGTATACTCCGTCGATTTATTCGGCGTTACCGAAATTGCTGGAGCGTGCGGGCTGTTTCGAGAAGGGCAGTATTACCGGGATTTATGCGGTTTTAGTCGAAGGCGACGACACTAATGAACCGATTTCCGATACCGTGAGAGGTATCATTGACGGGCATATCATTCTTTCACGGAAAATAGCGGCGAGAAACCATTATCCGGCAATTGATATTCTGGGGAGCATATCCCGTCTTATGGCGATTATTTGCCCGGAAGACCATAACGAGGCGGCGAACAGGTTAAGGGATTTATTGGCGTTGTACGACTCTAACTATGACTTGATTACCATTGGTGCGTATAAAAAAGGCACGAACAGACGGCTCGATGAAGCGATTGATAAAATTGACGAGATTAACGGATTTCTGAAACAGAAGGTAAACGAGGCGTTCGATTTGGAGGATACCGTCGATATGCTTAAAAAAGTAGTCGGGCATATGTAGGGTTGATGATTTATGAAAAAGTTTAAGTTTTCGTTAGATAAGCTGAAAAAATATAAGGAACAAATTCTTGAGGCAGAGAAGAACTCTCTCGGGATTTTACGCAAGGAATTAAACGAATTAAACGACGAACTGAACGCTTTAATTAAACTAATCGATTTGAAAAGTGATGAGCTTGAGTATATCATGATTAAGGGGATTACGCCCTCTGACTTAGCCTCACGAAAGCGGTTTATCACCGTTAAGCAGCAGGAAGCCCACGAAATGAGGCGGTTAATCACCTTAAAAGAACGGGAAATAGAGCGACAGCTTAATGTTGTTATAGAAGCCACCAAGGAGGTCAATACCCTCGAAAAATTGGAGGAACGCCAGCTTGAGGAATATCGGCATAAGGAAATGAAAGAACAAGAACTGTTCATCGAGGAATTTGTGGGTAATTGCGAACAAAGAAAAGAAGCAAATGCATAGAATTTTTAGTGATATTTGACGAATTTTGCGTTTTTATGATTGACTTTTTATTATTTATTATATATAATAAAAATGTGAAAATTTATTTTGAAGGAGGTGATGAGGGTATGAATGGAATAGGTACAGTTTCTGTGCCGATTGTATGTGAGCCTATGTCGGGCGTTTATGCAGGGAACAAAAGCTATGACGAGTCTGAAAAGTCGTTTGCGTCCTGCTTACAGGGTGAAATCGGGAAACACTGCATTAACGACGAGACGGTCGTTTCACAAGTAGTCGGCGATGAAAAAAGCGAAATCATAATCATTCATCCCAAAATCGCAGATGTCCCAATCCACGCACAGGGCATTGGTCAAGAGGTTTTGAGCGAGGCGGAATTAATTCAGGGCGACAGCGTTACCGGGACCGAGGAAGTCGCAATTGCGGCAACCAAGGGCGGTATGCAGGTGATAACATCAAATGACGGCGATGTTATTAAACTTAAACAAAAGGCGGATACCGCAGTTTCTTCAAATGAAGAACAGGTTTTAGTGTTGGACGCATTACTTAATCCACTTAATACGTTAGATTGGGTTGACGTGACATTGCAGTATCCGGAAAGCTTTGAAACTTCGCTTGACACGCTCGATATTCCACATGCGGAAGCCACAACGGAACTGTCCGCACAGGGAGCGGCTGCGAAGGGCTTTGCTGTGTCCGGCGGAAATGAAACGGTTGTTTTGACCGAGAATTCTGCTGAAACCGCAGGCAAATCCGAAACGGCAGTAAACACTTTCGGGCTTGGCGAAAAGGAAATGGCGGCTCTTAATCCGAGTGATGTGAAGGTTGTTAAGGAAGATGCTCCTGCGACGACACAGAACTCCGGAAATCCGCAAGACTCTGACGAGCTTAAAGCCATGTTAAACTCTCTCGGTAAGCCGGAAATTAAGGAAAGCGGTGAGTTGAAAGAGTTATTGGGCGGTAAGTCCGAAAAATCTGAAGCGAATACCGAGGTCAAGAAAGAGGACGTTCTCTTAACCGAGCAGGCAGAGTTAGCAAAGCCGGAGCAGTTATCGGCTAAGCCACTGCCGATTGAACAGCGGGTGACGGTTCAGGTAAGTCAGGCGGTTCTCGAAAAGCTGACGGCGTTCGGCGGGAAAGAAAGCTCTACTGCTTTTGAGATTACACTTAATCCGCAGATGCTCGGGAAAATCACAATCAAGTTAGCGGCTAATGCAACGGGGGTTGCTGTTCAAATCTTAGCCGATAATCCGCAGACACGTGAGCTGCTCGCAATGAGGGCACAGCATGTAATCGCCGCAATTGAATTAAGCGGGGTTGTTGTTGAAAAGTATGAGGTTCTGACTTCGGCGGTTCAAAAAAGCTACAGCGATTTAACCGAGGATGAACGGCAAAATCAACAGCAGGGTTCTAAGGACGACGACGACAATTCGGAGGAAGAGGAAGACGTCGAGGTAAGCTTCGCTGAAGTAATTCAAGCGTTAGTATAGGAAAGGGGGACTTTTATAAATGGCTATTAACAGTGTAAACAGTATTCAAGAAAACCACAAGAAGTATGCACATTTGTTCGAGGATAAAGGGAAAGATATGGCAACCATCGAGACTTTCTATAAGTTGTTGGTTGCGGAAATGTCAAACCAAGACCCCCTTGACCCTATGTCGAATACCGAGTTTATTTCGCAGATGGCTTCGTTCACTGCGTTGCAGGTTCAACAAGAGGCTTTATATTTCAACAACGCTAACTATGCACAATCAATGGTCGGGAAAGCCGTTATCGTGGCTTCCAGCACCGGTACGGGAATGGACGTTAAGACCGGTTATGTCACTAAGGTGGATTTCTCGGGCGGGCAGTTCTCTGTTACTGTGGACGGTAAGTCTTATCCGCTTAAAAACGTCATGGAGGTGTTGGACGGCGGGTTCGGTAAAGCCAACGGAAGTGACGGTGCATTTGCAACAAGTCTTATCGGGAAGTATGTCACAGTCGGGTTAGTCAACAACGTCGGCGTCGGCGTAGTGGAGGAAGGTGTTGTTCAGCGAGTGGAAATTAAGGACGGCAGTATTTCCATTATTATTAAGGACATTGCTTATCCGCTGTTCAGCGTGGCTAAGGTCGAGGACGCTCCTAAGGAAGAGGCTAAGGAGGAAACGAAGGAGGTTCCGAAGGAAACTCCATAGAACAACCGAGTAACAATCCATTATTAACTATTAATTATTCATTATTAATTAGAAAGGAGGGGATAGTATGCTGCTCAGCGATTACCTGAAGCTTAATAACAGGCAGGTCAATGTTTCAACAGGCTCTGTTACGGGTTCACCAAGCCAGCCCGCCGGTCTTCCGAAAACCAACGAAAACGGCGAGAGTTTCACCGACGTTCTTAATCGGGAGCTGACCAAGAAAGGCGGAGTGGAATTTTCGGGTCACGCAATGAGGCGTATCGAGAGCAGAAGCATCGATATTTCCGAAAATAATAAGTTAGACAGGCTCAACAAGGGTGTTGAAATGGCGGCACAGAAGGGTAGCACGGACGCACTTGTTCTGGTTGATTCTACCGCATTCTTAGTAAGTGTCAAAAACAGTAAGGTCATTACAGCTTTGTCGGGCGACGACTTAACGGGTACGGTGTTCACGAATATCGACTCGACAATAATTATTTGAAAATTAAATATTTGCTGAAAGAAAAAAATGTTGGTCTGACGAACAATTGACAGTTGACAATTGACAATTGTTTGAAAGAAACATAATTTGCTCTGACCGATTGATGAGCAAATCCTTTCAGCACCAATGAAAGGAATTATTATGATTAAATCTTTGTATTCCGGTGTGACCGGGCTTAAAACCCATAACCAACGCATGGACGTTATCGGTAACAACATCGCTAACGTAAACACCACCGCCTATAAAGCGGGAACTGTAACCTTTAAGGACGTATACTATCAGACAAAACAAAGTGCCTCGGGCGGTAACTTCACTGCCGGCGGTGTTAACCCCAAACAAGTCGGTTACGGCGTTCAGTTAGGCACAATCAGCAAGGTTATGACCCAGTCGGGGTTGACCTATTCCGACAGCGTGTTCGACTGTGCACTTGAGGGTGCAGGTTTCTTCCAGGTTATGGACTCGATGGGTAACATCTATTATACAAGACTCGGACGTTTTGACGTGGACAGCTTCGGCAACTTAGTTGACCCCAACGGTAACATCGTCCTCGGTGTTTCGGGAGACCCCACCGGTATTCCCGCAAGCTCTCAGCGGATTAATCTGTTTATTCCTCCGATTGAGGATTCGGCTTCTTATTCAATTAAAGAATACCTCGGACATGAGATTATATTTGAAGCAGGCGGCTTCGGACCGGGCGGAAACATCAACATCAGCATTATCCCCTCCGACGTGCCTTTCGCTAATATGAGCGGCTCTACCCTTAACGTGTTCATGGACTTAAACAAGGACTATGAGGGAATTTTAGCAGTTAACTATATTCCCGGCCCTCCTGTAGCCGGCGGTATCGGTCCTCGCCCCATTGCAGGGCAGGTTCCTCCCGCAGGGGCGGTATACCCTCCCGCATTAGGTATTGCGGCAGCTCCCGCAACTGTTACTCCCGCACAGGCGGCTTCTTGGGAAAGAATGCTGACTGACAGGATTTCGCAGATGTTCTCCGACGACCTCAAGGACGCTATTCGTCTCGGCGGCGTTAATGTTGACCCCGTTATCTATAACCCCGAAGACCCCAATGCGGGTATTTCGATTACCTTTAACTCGATTCCCTCGGCTACTCCGCTTGTTCCCAATCCTACAGCGGCACAGCAGGCGAAAAACACCTTGAGAGTTTCTGACTCTGTTGAACTCAATTTCTTAATGGATAAAGCAGGTGCGGCAGGTAACAGATATGAAATTAACGTGGATAACAAGAACTCCAACGGTGCTGTTACTGCGAGATGGACCGAGAATGTTCTGACCATTTCATTACCGGCTGACGGGAACGTAACACTTGCTCAAATTCAAGAGCAGATTGACCTTGTGACAGGTGTTACCCGTAACGCCGCAGGTGAAGTTACCGACGCTACTATCCCCGACCGCTCAATCAGAGTTACCGGTACTAACGCCGGAGCAGATATGCTGATGACCGCTATGGTGAACACCGCTCCCGCTACGCCGCCCGCAGGCTTCCGTGACTTTGAAAATTATATGAACGGCAGAACCCTTTTAGTTGCTATGGCGAACGGTGCTAACAGCTTCTTCAGCTCGGCTTTTGAAAGCCTTACAACTGTTCGTATGGAGGGCGGGTTCTTCTTCACACCGCAGACTCCCGATGACTGTATCATCGAAATCGGACGTGACGGCGTTATTTACGCTATGCACCCACAGCACGAGATGTTACTTCTCGGACGGATTGACATTGTGGACTTCGTCAACCCGAACGGTCTGAACCAAGTGGGAACCTCTTATTTCACCCAGTCACGCAACTCCGGTGAACCGAGAGTGAAAATCCCCTCTGATGAGACAAATACCTTTGTTATTGCAGGTGCATTAGAAATGTCTAACGTGGACTTGTCACAGGAATTCTCCGATATGATTATTACACAAAGGGGATTCCAAGCTAACTCGAGGATTATCACGGTGTCTGATACTATGCTCGAGGAATTGATTAACCTTAAGAGATAATTTACAACGTCTGTAGGGGGCTTAATGGAGTTTGCCCAAAGCAAACTCCTAAGCCGCCCCCGCAGATAAATTAAAAAGGGGCAGAAATTATGATACGATTGACAAAATTGGGCGGTAAGGAAATTCTGATTAACGAGAACCAAATCGAAACCGCACAGGAAACACCGGATACCGTTATTACCATGATGAACGGTCATACCTATATCGTGACCGAATCGGTTGAGGAGATTATGGACAAGGTGTTGGAATTCAGCCGGCTTTCTAAGAGAAAAGCACGTGAATAAAACTAATTCGATAATAAAAATCCGAGAGGAATAAAATATATGAATATTACGTTAATTATTGGTGTTGTATTGGCTTTCGCCGCTTTGCTGTATGCTATAATCGATGTTGGTGGTGCGGTTGCAATTCCGATGTTCTTCAGCTTTGGTAGTTTCCTTATCGTTATGGTTGGTACTATTGCAACGGTTGTCGCTTCATATCCCGTTAAGGTACTTAAGGACTTCCCTAAGTATCTGAAAATTGCGTTTCTTCCGCCTAAGAATAACCCTGTTGATTACATAAAACAAGTAGAGGATTTCGCTACCACCGCCCGCAGTAAGGGTTTGTTAGCTTTGGAGGACGGTGCAAGCAAGTGTGAAGACCCGTTCCTTAAACAAGCGATTATGCTGATTGTTGACGCTAATGACCCCGATAAAGTCCGCTCTATGCTCGAGGATGCTATTGATTTTACAACCGAGCGACACTCCATTGCGTGGACGTTCTGTGAAAAGATGATGTCCCTCGCTCCCGCATTCGGTATGATGGGTACGGTTATCTCCCTCGTTATCATGCTTAATTCATTAGGTGAGGATACCTCTCAGTTAGGTCCGCTTATGGCAATTGCGATGATTACCACCCTTTATGGTTCGCTTTTTGCGAATATCCTGTTCGGCCCGCTCAGAAGTGCTTTGAAAAATGCCCACGATAAGGAAATTCTGTGTATGCAGTTAGTGGTAGAGGGCGTTATGTCCATTGCGGCAGGCTCGAACCCCCGCTTGATTAAAGAAAAATTAGAATTTATGTTAGCTAAATCTGACGTTAAGAATAACGAAAAAGCCGCTAAGTAGCATTACAATTAAATTTACGGTAAATTTATGAATATTAAATAAATTTATTGCATTTTATAAAAAAACATGTTATAATGATAAAATGTGCAGAGAGGAGTGGTTTGCATGGCAAGAAAAAAACAGGCTGCCGCCGGCGAAAATACCGAGGGTTGGTTGACCACTTATGCGGACTTAATCTCACTGTTACTGTGCTTCTTCGTTTTGATGTATGCCGCTTCTACCCCTGATGAAGCGAAAATGCAGTGGATTTTACAGTCGATGACGCAGATTTCCGGCACGTATGTCAATGTTGTTAAGGTCGATGACCCTGTTGCGGACAGCGACAACGATGTAAACGATTTCGCAGCACCCGATTTACCGTCTGACCCCGAGGGGGCTCCGGGCATTCCGGGGCATTTGCCGATGACCTTCGATGACCTGTTCAACTGGGTGTCTGACGCTATTGCTGACAGCGGTATGGAGGCTTCTGTTTCCACGCAGATGGCGGCGGGAAGATTGTACATACGCTTCGACTCGGAAATTATGTTCGCTCCCGACAGTTATGAGCTGCTTCCGGGAGGCATACGAGCGTTAAACGTAATCGCACCGGGTATTAAGGCAATCGGCGATTATATAAAATTAGTCGAGGTTGTGGGGCATACTGCGGACGCTCCGGGTTCTGTGTCAATGGTAAACGATTGGACTTTGTCGAGTATGCGTGCGGTTTCTGTAACGAGTTATTTGGATTGGGGGCTTCCTCCCCATATCGGCAGAATGGTGGATTCTGAAAAGTATGAGCCAATCGGTAAGGCACAGTATGACCCTTATTACCCTAACGATACCGAGGAAGGTCGTGCAAAAAACAGGCGTGTTGAGCTTGTTATTATCAGAAACGACTTTGACCTTAATGATACCGAGATTATTACTGATATATTAAAGTATGACTATGACCTGGGTCCGCTTCCGGGAAGCATGGACGACGGAAGAGAAGCTCCTCCGGGAATCTATGACAGGATTGCCCAGATTGAATCGAATATCAGAGATAAATATAACGTGGACGATATTTTGGAATCGAGTCCGGGCGGAAATGAGTTCGGTATTGCACCGGGAGGAGTAACCACAATAACGCCCGATATGTTAATTAATGATGAATAATTTATAATTAATAATTATTGTGTCTGCTTCGCAGACGGATTATAATACTAATCATTATTCATTATTAATTGTTAATTATTAATTGTCAAAGGTGGTGAGGAATTGGCCGGCGATGCTCTAACACAGGCACAGATAGACGAAATGCTTCGGGGCGGCTTGGAAACCATTGAGGTTTCTGAGAAAGAGCCCGAGATAAAAGAGTATGACTTCCGTGCCCCCAAGAAAATCACCAAGGAACGTATTAAAATCCTTGACAGTATATTTGACAATTATGCAAGGCTTATGTCCTCCTATCTTACGGGATTGCTCCGGCTTTATTGTAAGGTCACGCTGACCACCATCGAGGAGCAGAAGTATTTCGAGTTCAACAACGCCTTACCGGATTATGTTATGATGGGGATTATTGACCTCATTCTCGATGACGAGGATGTGGAAGACATTACCACAATTGTGCAGATTTCTAACTCGCTGACTTATGTTATGATTGACCGCCTGCTCGGCGGCAAGGGCGAGTATCAAGATAGTGACCGGGATTTTACCGAAATTGAAGTAAGCATTATGGACGGCGTGGTTAAGTCCATGGCGAGAATGTTCCAAGAACCGTGGGAAAGTTATGTCGAGCTTACACCAAAATTGAACAAAATCGAAACCAACTCCCGTGTTATTTCCAACGTCGGTTATGACGATACCATGATTATCGCAATGCTTGAGGTCATGGTTAATGAGATGAAGTCCATTATTTCAGTTTGTATCCCCGCTTTGGAGCTTGACGCAGTTATGGCGAAGTATACCACCATTAATGTGAGAAGCGGTAAAAAAGGCGACGCAGTTAAAGAACATGAGCGGAAGGAAAATATTATGACCACCCTCTCGCAGTCGCAGTTAAGCGTTACGGCTATTTTGGGTGAGACTAACTTGGACATGTTTGATGTGATGAATTTGCAACAGGGTGATATTATTCCGCTGGGAAAAAGTATCGGTGATAATATAACACTCAATATCGGCGGTAATACATGGTTCGACGGGAAATTGGGCGTTTTCAACAGCAAGAAGGCAGTTAAAATCGAGAATGTATTAAGAACCGAATTTTAACCGCAGAGCCTGCGGACACGAGAATTGCATAATGAAAGGGAATGGACATATCAGATGGCTGTAATTGAGATTTCGGATATTCAAAAAGATGCGATTGGCGAGATAATGAACATAGGCATGGGTAGTGCGGCGACTGCTGCCTCCGAGCTTTTGAACGCTAAGGTGTGGATTACCACCCCTACGGTGAGTGTTCAAAAAGCGTCGGATTTACGCAGGGAAGAGCTTGAACCCGCTATTTGTGTCAAAATCGTCTATGTTAAAGGTATCACCGGTTCTAATCTGATGTTACTTAAACAGGACGACGTTCAAATGATTTTGAATCAGTTGATGGGTCAGCCTCTCGAAATTCAACCGGATTTCGAGTTCGATGAGCTGAATATCAGTGCGGTTTCCGAGGTTATGAACCAGATGATGGGTTCGTGTTCAACCGCTTTGTCAAAGTTTCTTGATATGAGTATTGACATTTCAACCCCTACTCCGCATATAATGGCACAAATCGACCTTTCGGAAATTCAAGATTATAAAATGGACGATACCGTTGTCGCTATTAACTTTAACTTGACAATAGAAGATGTTATTCAATCCGAGTTTGTTTCGGTCATGACCTTGGAATTAGCTTCGGAATTAGCGGATAAGCTGCTTAATATGAACGAGCCTGAGCCTGAGCCTGAACCCGCTCCCGCACCGCCTCCCGCACCCGCTCAGCAGGCAGCACCTCCCCCGCAAATGCAACAGCCGGTGGGCATGATGCCTCAACAGCCTATGATGCCGCAGATGCCTATGGGGTTTGACCCGAATATGATGGCTCAGCAACAACCATACGGTTATCCGCCGATGGGTATGCCCCCTCAAATGCCATACGGTTATCCCCCCTCTCCATACGGTTATCCGCAACCGGGAATTAATATCCAGACCGCACAGCTTCACCAGTTTGAAAACTTCGATGTGAATTTGTCGGGTGAGCAAAAGGATAACCTGCAGTTATTATTGGGAGTTCCTCTGCAAATATCGGTGGAAATCGGTACGGCAAGACGCAGAGTTAAAGAAATATTAGAGTTTACTCAAGGCACGATTATTGAACTCGAAAGACAGGCAGGAGCTCCTGTGGACGTTGTGGTCAACGGTAACTTAATTGCACGCGGCGACGTTGTGGTTATTGACGATAACTTCGCTGTGAGAATAACAGAAATAATAAAATCTAAATTTATGGATTCTTTAGGTAAGGAGTAAAACACACTATGGACAAAAAAATCTTGTTGGTGGACGACGCAGCGTTTATGAGGATGCTCATAAGGGACACATTAACCAAGAACGGCTTCACAAATATTCTTGAAGCCGCTGACGGCGAAATCGCTTGCCAGATGTATGAAGCGGAAAACCCCGATTTGGTGGTTATGGACATTACCATGCCCAACAAAACAGGGATTGAGGCTCTTGCTGAAATTAAAGCGAAGAACCCCGCCGCAAAGGTTATTATGTGTTCTGCTATGGGGCAGGAAGCAATGGTTGTTGAAGCGATTAAACTCGGAGCTCTCGACTTTATCGTGAAACCGTTCAAGCCCGACAGAATACTTCAAACTGTCACGAAAATTTTAGGGTAGTTTGGGTATACTATTATGTAAATAAAAGAGAATAAGAGGAGGGACACGCTGAAAAAACCTGCGGTTTATCCTCTTGTTTTGGTATTTGAATTATGTGGGAAATTATCAGAGTTGCCGTGTCGTTAGCGGGCGTTTTAGGGCTGATTATGCTCTTGTTTGTCGGGCTGAGAATGCTTAACAAGCGTGTTTCCGTTATCGGGGGCAGTCGGTTAAGAATTTTAGACAGGGCAAACCTCGGCAGAGATTCCATGATTTTAGTGGTGAGTGTCGGCGGTAAATTAATGGTTGTCGGCGTCTCCTCGCAAAGAGTGGAAAAGATTTCTGATTTGGACATGACCGAGGAAGAATATGTCGCCGCTTTAGCCCCGGGCGTTTCCGGAAATACGCCGACTTTTTCCGATATACTCGGCAATATTATCGGTAAGAAAAAATCTGTTGAATTAGAAATACCAGAGGACACTGAAAAAAATGAAGAAGACTCGTAAAACCGTTACACTCAAAGCCTTGTATAAAAAAAATAAAAAACTATTTATACGGTTTTTCGCTTCATTCGCCGTTACTTGTTTTTTGGTTACTGCCGCTTTTGTGATTTCTGCGGCGGCGGCTCCGGGTGAAAATGAAACCGAGGTTATTGCGGGTGATGTGGGTGAGGCAACTAATCCTATTACACCAACTGACACCAACTCTGCACTTTATGACTTAATCGGGGTGGACGGTTCTCAGCCTCTTGAGATTGCTCTGCTGATTACAATATTATCAGTTGCTCCCTCTATTCTTTTGATGATGACCTCGTTTGCGAGGATTATTATCGTTTTCGGGTTTATGAGAAACGCCATGAACACACAGTCTACACCGCCTAACCAAGTTTTGGTCGGACTGGCACTGTTCCTGACGATTTACATAATGGCACCCGTGTTTCTCGAAATTAATCGGGTCGCATATGTCCCTTATACCGAGGGAGAGTTGACCGCTTGGGAGGCAGTCGAAACTGCGGGGGGTCCACTCAAGACGTTTATGATTAGAAACACCGCTGACAAAAATATGGTTTTCTTCATCGAATTGTCCGATGTTATGATTACCGATGAAGAGGGTGTGCCGTTAAACGATTTTTCTGATTTGACATATGACCAGAAGGAACAGTTAAGCCTGTATGTGGTTATCCCCGCATTTATGATAAGTGAGCTGAGCCGTGCGTTTCAAATGGGGTTTATGCTGTTTATACCTTTCTTGGTAATTGATATTGTTGTGGCTTCTACGCTGATGTCGATGGGTATGATGATGCTCCCGCCGGCAATGATTTCACTGCCTTTCAAAATTATGCTTTTTGTATTGGTTGACGGCTGGCAGATGCTTATAGGCGGAATTGTTCGCTCGTTTAATTAGTTAGGGAGAAGTGTTATGACTCAGGAAATGGTAATGGAAGTATTCGTCGAGGCGATTGTGCTGGCGTTTAAGCTGTGCCTGCCTTTGCTGTTGACGGCTATGCTGGTGGGGTTGATTATTGCGATTTTTCAAGCGGCTACACAAGTCCACGAGCAGACACTGACGTTCGCCCCTAAAGCTGTCGCTGTCGCTCTTGCTATGCTCGCATTAGGTCCTTGGATGATTAATAATGTTATTGACTTTATGAGTGCCATGTTCGAGAGAATGGCGACAATCGGGTTTTAACCAATGCAGGAAATATGGGATTTAGTAGTATATAATTTTATTGCCTGCTTAATAGTTTTTGCCCGTGTTTCGGGAATCTTCACCTTTAACCCCATATTGGGGCGTGCGAATATTCCGGTGAGAATCCGTGTTTCTATGGCGTTTGTGCTGACCATTACTATGCTGATGAGCATGGGTGGGGTGATTGGGTATATACCTGACGATGTTTTCGGTTTTGCGTTCGTGATTGTTAAAGAAGCCGCCCTCGGTTTGGTGTTCGGGTTTATGGTAAACCTCATCGTGACAGTTATTATTTTTGCGGGTGAGATGATTGACCATAAAATCGGGTTCATGATGGCTAAACAAATGGACCCCTTAACCGGAATTAATATGCCGGTTATGGCAAATATGAACTTTTATATGTTCGCATTGTATTTCTTCATCACCGGCGGACATTTGAGTTATATAAGATTGTTCGCACTTTCGTATGATATGGTTCCCATTGATTTTGAGTTTACTATTGCGTGGCTGGGGCTTTCATACAATATCGTAATGTATTTCAGCGAGATTATGACCCTTGCAGTAAAAATGGCTATGCCTGTTCTTGCGGCGTTGTTGATTTTAGAATTGTGCGTGGGCGTTATTATGAAGGCTGTTCCCACTATCCATATTTTCGCAATGAATATCCAGTTGAAAATTTTGATGGGGTTGTTTATACTTATGGCGATTGCGGGGCCTATGTCGGATTATTTGGACTCACTGCTCTCGATAATGTGGGAGAATTTGTTCGGGGCACTCAGATTGATTGGTTAATGGGGGAGTGATTACTCTTGGGAGAAAAAACCGAAAAAGCGACGTCGAAAAAGCGTAAGGATTCACGCATGAAAGAAGGCAACGTCATTCAAAGTAAGGAAATCACAGTTTTGTCTACCTTGTTCTTCTTGTTCTTCGCTCTTTCTTTGTTGGCACCTTATATGCTTAGGACATGGATGGAATCAATCTCAAAATGGCTTGAAAGAATGGGTGACGATATTACCGTAAACAGCGAGTTTTTAACTGAGACAGCAGTACATATTGTTTCAAGTATTGCTATGGTAATTCTGCCTTTAGTGGTAATCGCAGGAGCAGTTCCTATGCTGACTGTGATTGTTCAAACAAAAGGATTGATTACTTTTCAGCCGCTGAAGCCGAAGTTCTCTAAAATGAACCCCATCAACGGGGCAAAAAAATTGGTTTCTATCCAGTCGTGGGTTAATGTCTTAAAAGGAATGTTAGAGTTAGTTTTAATCGGGGTAGTCGTGTATACAAGGATGATGAACCTTATACCGGATATTCAACGGTTAAACGATATGGAGGTTATTCAAGGGTTGGTGTTCATCGCCGAAAACGGATTCGGCATGGTTATGTCCATTGTTATTGTGTTCGCTTTTGTGGCGGTGGGTGATTATATATTCCAGTGGTGGAACTATGAGAGAAAGCTCAAGATGTCTAAGCAAGAGGTTAAGGACGAGTATAAAAACCTCGAGGGTGACCCGCTTATCAAAAGTAAGATTAAGCAAAAACAGCGTGAGGTCGCTCAGCAAAGAATGATGGAGCAAGTCCCCACCTCTGACGTGGTTGTGCGTAACCCGACACACTTTGCTGTTGCATTGGCATATGATACTGAGAAAATCTCCTCCGCACCTACGGTTGTCGCAAAAGGTAAGGACGCATTGGCTTTGAGAATTATCGACATTGCCGAGGAGCATGAGGTGTATGTAACCGAGAACCGCCCATTGGCAAGAGAATTATACGATACCGTTGAGGTGGGAATGGAAATTCCGCCGTCACTGTATAACGCAATCGCTATCATATTATCGGATATGTATACGGCGAAAGGAATGACGATAAACAATTAATAAGTAATAATGAATAATGAATAATGGTTGTGTCGCCTGCGGCGACGGATTATAAACAATTAATAAGTAATAATGAATAACGGATTTAAAATAAAAAACTTTGCGGACGCAAATACCATAATTATTAAATATTAATTGTTAATTATTAATTACAATAAGGAGGGAGAAATTAGGCATGATTAAAAAAATGATTGACAACATATTTGCTGTGTTCGTAATCGTAATCGTGCTTGGTATCGTTATCCCTCTTAACAGAATATGGGGCGGTGCGTTAATCGATTTTCTGCTGCTCATAAATGTGTCGGTGGCTATTGTTATTCTGCTGATGACCATGTATATTAAAGAGTCATTGGAATTTTCGATTTTCCCGTCTATTCTCTTGATTACTACGGTTTTTCGATTGGCCTTGAGCATTTCCACAACTCGGGGAATATTGCAGGACGCTTTCGCCGGGAGAGTTATCGAAACCTATGGTAACTTCGTAATGGGTGGTAACGCTGTAGTCGGGTTCATCATATTTATAATTATCGTTATCACTAACTTTTTGGTTATTACTAAAGGTGCGGAGCGTGTTTCCGAGGTTGCCGCACGGTTTACCTTAGACGCTATGCCGGGTAAGCAGATGGCGATTGACGCTGACTTAAACACCGGTGCGATTACCGACGAGGAGGCGAAAATCCGCCGTATAAAAATCCAGCGGGAAGCCGATTTCTTCGGGTCGATGGACGGTGCTGCCAAGTTCGTAAAGGGCGACGCCATTATGTCGATTATTACCGCATTAGTCAACCTGATTGCCGGCGGAATCTTAGGCATGGTAATGCTTGAGATGTCTTTCGAGCAGGTGTTAGACAAGTATTTCCTTTTGACAGTCGGTGATGGTCTGAGTTCGCAAATCCCCGCATTGTTAATCTCGGTTGCAACGGGTATGATGGTTACAAGAGCGGCAAGCGATGACTCGTTCAACGCTGATATTAAAAAGCAGTTCACCCAGAACCCTACCATTATGTTCATCACGGGCGGTACACTTTTGGTGCTTATGTTTATTCCGGGGTTCCCGAAGCCTATCCTGTTTATTATCGGTGTTTCGCTTATTCTGTTCGGTTTCCAAATCAGAAGATTGATAAAGGTACGGGTGGAGGAAGAGCTACTCATAGCCCAGCAGACGGAAATGGCAGAGATGGCGTCTTTACCGGGTGGAGCAGGCGGCGACGAGGACTATTACAGAAATATTGATAACGTGTTTAAGCTATTATCTGTCGAGCAGATTGAAATGGAATTCGGGTACAGCCTTTTGCACTTAGTCGACGAGAAGAGCGGCGGAAATACAATAGAACGTGTGGTATTGTTCAGGAAGCAGTTCGCTACCGAAATGGGAATGGTGTTCCCCTCCGTGCGGATGCGGAACAATCCCGAAATTAACCCAAACCAGTATCTTATTAAAATAAAAGGTGAAGAGGTGGCAAGGGGAGAAATCCTCACTGACCACTATCTCGCAATCGACAACGGGGACGTTACTACTCCCGTAGACGGGATTGACACCATTGAACCGGCGTTCGGAATTCCTGCACGCTGGATTAGCGAAGACAAAAAGGTTATGGCGGACGTGGCAGGTTATACCTTGATTGACCCTGTGTCGGTTATGATTACGCACTTGTCGGAGATTATCCGCTCATATTGCCACGAAATCCTGTCACGGCAGGACGTTAAGACAATGGTTGACAATATGAAGCAGAACAATCCTGCGGTTGTTGAGGATTTAATCCCGGGTATTGTTTCGGTGGGGTATTTGCAAAAAGTTCTTTGCATGTTGTTAAAAGAAAGTGTGCCTATTCGGGATATGGAGACGATTTTAGAGGCATTAGCGGAGAATACCGGCTCGCTTAAAGACATTGATATTGCTGTGGAATACGTGAGGCAGGCGTTGCGGCGTACCATTACCCGCCGTTTCTCGGACGCAAATTCGCTGAGGGTGATTACCCTTGACCCGAGGATTGAGGATACCATTATCGCTAATGTGAAAAAGTCTGAGAGAGGGAGCTATCTCTCCCTTGACCCGGATATGGTTCAGCAGATTATGGCGAATGCCACCGACGCTTTCGATAAAGTGCGTGATGTTATTCCGGATATAATTGTGCTGACCTCCCCCATTGTGCGTGTGTATTTCAAAAAGTTAGTTGACCAGTTTATTCCTAATGTGACGGTGCTTTCTTATAATGAGATAGATAATACGGCACAGATACAGAGTATAGGGAATATAACGCTGCAGCAGTAGTAGGGGAGAAAAGAGTTATGTTGACACAAGATGAGAAAATATTAATAGAATCCATTGTTTGCGAGCAAATGGTAAAGTTTGCCGATAGGTTCAAGAAAAGACATATTAAAGATGTAAAGAAACTTAGTGGGGTAATTAATTCAAAGGATAAGAATGTCTTTATTAAAGCTTTGCCAAGCGAATTAAAATTCTATTCGGCTCTCGTACGCTCTTACGATTCGGCTTTGGGAACTCTGCTTGAGGGTATTGGGTTTGAAGTTGCAGGCATGAAGTACAAAGTATCTAAGAAAACCGAAGGAAAAATCAGTATACGACAACAGGATTATATAAACGATATACTTAACAGCTATAAAAATGGCGGAACTCCTGATATTGCTCATTACAGAGATTATAACACCACTCTTTTTGAATCGAAAGAAATAAATCATGTTTCTGATTATATTCTTTTTGACGAAGATACAAATACGTACTATATAATTGAATTAAAATCTGGTGGTAATTTAGACAAAACAAAATCTGAAGCACAAAAGAGAGCCTTGCTTCAACAGTATTTCATCTTGAAAAACATCACGGAACACGATGTTAAATTGTACTTTGCAACCGCTTACAACAAAGACGGCGAAGGAAATGAATGGAAACAAAACTTCATCAAAGCGTTTTTTGCTCCTGAAGAATTACTCATAGGAAAAGATTTTTGGAGTTTTGTGTGCAAAGACGAATCCGGATTTGATGTTGTCGTAAACGCATACAGCAACAACATACATATCATTTCGCAAGCCTTAGAAGAGATTAAGGAGGCGTATTCTAAATGAATTTAGATTTAAGAATGGGCGATTGTAAACAATTGTTAAAATCGTTACCAAATAATTCAGTTGATTTAATTCTAACAGACCCGCCATACAATATTGCACAGTATTCTACAGGCAATATAAAATTCAGTTGGCGTTCCGATATAAATAATGATATAGCAAAATGGGACGAAACTCCTCTTAACCCGCATGATTTCGTGGAAGAATTTAAACGTGTTTTAAAGCCAACGGGAAATGCATTTGTATTTACAAGCTATAACATGGTGGGTGATTGGCATAAAGCATTTGACAGTGAATTTGACACATTCCAATTTATGGCGTGGCATAAGACAAATCCCGTTCCCAATTTCATGAAAACTTCGTTTTTAAACTCCGTAGAATTAATTATTTGCTTTTGGAATAAAGGTCATACATGGAACTTCACTACCCAAGATAAAATGCACAATTTTATACAAACTTCAATATGTGGTGGTAACGAACGATTAAAAGACCCTAAGCATCCAACACAAAAACCGGTAAAAGTTTTAGAACATATTATAAAAATTGCTTCAAACACCGGCGATGTTGTTCTTGACCCATTTATGGGTGTTGGTTCTACAGGGGTTGCCGCAAAAAATCTCGGTCGTAGTTTTATAGGATTTGAGTTAGATTATTCTTATTTTTCTGCTGCTGAAACAAGATTGATTGAACGAATAGAAAAAGTTGTATGATTGCATAAACGGTTAGAACGGAGGTGATTTCGTTGACCGATAAGCTTGAGCTGTTCAAGAAATACAAGGAAACCGGCGATGTCGGTATCCGTAACGAAATCGTTCTTTGTTATATGGACACGGTTAAATATGTTACGCTTTCACTTCGTAATGTCTATGCCAAATACGGCGATACTGATGACCTCGTTAACGAGGGAGTTATCGCACTTATCGCAGCGACTGAAACCTTTGACTTAAACCGTGGTGTGAAATTCGAGACTTATGCGACACTTAAAATAAAAGGGGCAATTATCGATTATGTGCGTAAGCAGGACTGGGTTCCAAGACAGGTACGCAAGTTCGGGAAGGAACTCGATGAGGCTTACGGGGCATTATATAACGAGTTAGGCAGACACCCGAGGAATCAGGAATTAGCCGAGTATATGGGGATAACCAAGGAACAGTTAGCCAAGAAGTTAGCTGATACGGCGGGAGCGAATACATTGTCCTTTGAGGAGCTGTTATACGAGGATAATTTCAGCAATTATGACGGGTTCAACGGGGCGGAGTTCGCTGACCGCAGGGTTTATGAAAAGGAGCAGAAGCAGGTTATTGCAGATGCGATTGCCGGGTTAAACCCGAAGGAGCGGCAGGTGGTCACACTGTATTATTACGAAAAGCTGAAGTTCGCCGAGATTGCAAAGGTTCTCAGTGTCACCGAATCACGGATATGCCAGATACATTCAAAGTCAATGCTGTTGTTACGCAGAAAATTAGAGAATTATATTAAAAATTTATAAACATTATTTATGAGGTAAACACTATGTACATGAGGGGATATTATAACGCCACGCAGGCAATGTTGGTTAAACAACGGGAATTGGACGCAGTGTCCAACAACATCTCTAACATGAACACCTCCGGCTATCGTAAGGACGAGGTTCTGCTTAATACGTTTATGGAGGAGTTAATCTGGGTGCAAAAACGAAGAGCCACCCACGAGGGTACGTTCCAGCAGACCTATGTTGAGTTCGCTCGGACACACTTAGAACAGAGTAATTTCGATTTTTCTGACAGCCGCTTCGATTTGGCTGTGTGGGGGAACGCCTATTTCAACATAACCGACCGCTACGGTAATACGTTCAATACACGTAACGGGCAGTTTGAGCTTGATAATGAGGGATACCTCTGCCTCGGGAAAGCGGGACGGGTTCAAGGAGTCAACGGCGATATTTATGTGGGGCATGACGATTTTGTTGTCAACGCCGAGGGAGTTATTATGACCACCGAGGAAGTGGTTATTGATACATTATTGATGACCTATATCCCGCCGAATGCCGATGTTCGCAAAATAAGCGACAACTTATTCCGCTATGACGGGGACGAGGATTTCCCCGAGGGTGAGGTGTTCCACGTAATTCAAGGGGCTTTCGAGAAGTCGAACGTGGACGGGAATAAGGAAATGACCAAGCTGATTGAAATTCAAAGGATGTTTGAAGCCAACAGTGCGATTTTAAAAATCCTCGATTCCATTAACTCACGCAACGCCGACATGGCAAGATATAACAAGTAATAATTAACAATTAATAATTAATAATGAAATTATTTAAGGAGAGCATCATATGAATATATCGTTTTATACGGCGAGAACCGGTATGATTGCCCAGCAAGCAGGGCTTAATATCTACGCTAACAACATCGCAAACTTAAACACCGTCGGGTATAAGCCGCTTCGCCCCAGCTTTGCGGAATGTATCTACACCCTCCAGCACCCGCCGAGAACCGAGTGGGAAACCGGTCACGGACAGTATGTCATGAAAACCGATTTAATGTGGAGCGAGGGTAGCTTTATATTCTCTGACCAACCCCTTGATTTCGCTTTACCTAACTCTGACTTTTTTATGGTGCTTGACCGTTACGGCAATACGTTCCTGACACGTGACGGGTCGTTTACGATTACGAATATGGGTACGGAATTAGAGCCGCAGTGGGAATTGGTGAACGGGTTCGGTGAGTTTGTGCTGGATTATGAGGGGAACAGAATTCCTGTGCCTTTCGAGATAAATGATGCGGGAATCCAGACTAATGAAATAGATTATGCCGCATTAATCCCCATGATTGGTGTGTTCAGCGTTGCGAACAACTGGGGGCTTGACCAAGCGAGCAATAACCACTTCGTCATCACCGAGCGTTCCGGGGCACCTGTGCCTAACCCCGACGCCGATAAGGTTCAGGGGGCTCTCGAAATGTCTGCAACCGATTTGGCAGGCGATATGGTTAGGATTATTGAAACCCAGCGTTCTTATCAGTTAAATGCGAAGGTTGTGCAGACCTCCGACGAGCTTATGAGAATTGTTAATAATTTAAGATAGTATAAAGGAGAATTAATTATGGCACTTGCAAAATACGAAGACTTAAACGAAATGCACTTAGACGTGTTGAAAGAAATCGGAAACATCGGTTCGGGAAACGCATCCACCGCCTTATCCTCCATGACCGGCAAGGATATTATCATTAGTATGCCCGAGGTTAAAACCATGGGGTTCCAAGAGGCAATTGAAAAAAGCGGCTCTCCCGAGGAAATCGTTGCATCTGTTCTTGTTCGGCTGAAAGATGATATTTCCGGCATGATTTTGCTGTTAATCGAAACCGAGTTCGCCGAGAATATCTTAAACGTGTTTTTCGGGTCAAGCAACGTCGATTTGCTACAGTTAAACGAGGGTGATATTTCTGCCCTTACCGAAATCGGCAATATCATGAGCCATGCGTATATCAACGCCATTTCTACATTAGCAGGCTTGAACATCGGTGTCGAAACGCCCATGTTCACCGTTGATATGTTCGGTGCAATCATGAGCGTTCCGGTTATCGAGTTCGGCGAGGTCGGCGATAAGCTGCTTTGTATTGATAAAATTATTGAGATTGACGGAGTTAAAATGAAATCGCATATGCTTTTAATTCCCACCGTCGATTCTCTCACAAACCTCTTTGGAAAGTTGGGTGTTAGTTAAATGAATGTTAGTGTTGGTATTTCCGATTGGAAAATAAGTAAACCGCCCGATATTTTAGTAACGTATGCCCTTGGGTCGTGCGTCGGGATTTGCCTTTATGATAAGGTGCGGAAAATTGGAGGACTCTCACATATTATGCTCCCTGACAGCACAACCAGCGGAGCAGGGCAGGTCATTAACCGAATGAAGTTTGCGGATACCGCTATTCCCGATATGTATAAGAAAATGCTCTCTATGGGTTCAACCCAGAACAGCATTACCGCAAAAATCGCAGGCGGGGCTTTGATGTTTAACATTACCTCTGACCGTTTTAACATCGGTGACAGAAACGTCGCCGCCGTGAAAGCTGCACTCCAGACGTTGAAAATCCCCATTATGGCACATGATACCGGGCTGAACTATGGGCGAACGGTTTTCTTTGACCCGAATGACGGCAGTGTTAAAGTGAAGTCGACGACTATGGGTGAAAAAATATTGTAGAAAATACATAAATGGCAGTTCGTGTGAGCTGCCCTTTTTATTTGGTTAACGGGCGGACAGAGTCGTCCGCCCCTACGGCATTTCCCTAATGAGGGTTTCGACTAAAACTTCAGCTTCGTCGTATTCTGCCATCATGATTTTTCCCGATATGCTTTTGATAATCGCCGCAACATTCGCAGAATGTGCAATTTTCATCAGATTATCGACGCTTTGATAAATTTCGCCTGCGTCCATTTCTATAAGGGCGGTTTTTAGTTTTATTAACTCAGACTTATATTCCTCAAGGTTTATATCGCCATTACCCTCTTTAATCGGTTGACTGTGCTGTGAAACTGCCTCGTTGACCCTCTCTAACAGTGATTTTAACTCGTTTATAAATGCCTTGTGGTTGCTGTTAAGAAATTCGATGTTCTCAAGTTTGGCTGCCTCCTCTAAATCGCGTGCGGAACTTGAAATTTGAACTGCCCCTATGCTCGCAGTCGCACTCTTTAGAGCGTGAACGTATGTAGCGTATAACGAGAAGTCTTTAGCTTCTAAATAATCGTTTAATGCGGTTATTCGCTGTGTTCCGTCATCATAAAATGTGGCAAGCGTTTCTATGTAATACTCGAGTGTTCCGCCCGAATGGATTATCCCTTTTTCCGTGTCTATACCCTTGATTTCGATATTGCGGTCTTTTTTAACGGTTTCTGCCGCCTTTTTTTCAACAGATGGGCTTTGTTGTTTTTCCTTGGGCAGCCACGTTTCGAGAACCGAGTTTAATTGAACCGTGTCAATCGGTTTTGAAAGGTAATCGCTGAACCCGTGTTCTAAGAACATCTCCCTCATTCCGGAAACTGCGTTCGCTGTGAGTGCGATAATCGGCACTGTCCCGTAATACGGGTCTTCATCCGACAGAAGTGACCTGATAAGCATGGTGGTTTCAATCCCGTCCATACCCGGCATTCTGTGGTCCATGAAAATAATGTCATAGTCTTTTGATTCAATCGCTTCAATCGCCTCAGGCCCGCTTGAACATAATTCCACTTTCATTTTATAGGGGAGCATTAAACCTTTCGCAACCTTTAGGTTGGTGTTTATGTCATCTACTATTAGAATTTTTGCATCGGGGGCAGAAAATCTCACAATCGCTTCACTGCTCTCGTTGAAGCGGTAGCTGTTCGCCACACCGTTGAGAACATTCGCAATTGAGACGGAATATACCGGCATGGAAAGCGTGTTCAACCCTTTTTCGGTGATGACCTCGCCGAACTCTGTTAATATGATAACCTTAACGTCCTCGTTAAGCTGGGTGAATGTGGTGCGGTTTTTTTCAAACAGTTCGTGTGAGGTGAACACAAATGCATATTCGGTTTTGGACAGGCTTTCGTATAACTCGGCATCTGCGGAAACTGCCGTACACTCCACTCCGAGATTTTCAACGGCATTCACCAACGAGTCTGAATAAATCCCCCTGAGTTCATAAACCAAGACTTTCTTTTCACCGGGGTTGTCAACAGTTGCAAACGCTTTACGGTTTTTCACTTTCTGCGGAAGCGTTACTGTGAATATGCTCCCCTTACCGTATTCTGATTCGACTTGAATATCGCCGTTCATTACATTAACAAGACTGCGGGTTATCGCCAAGCCTAAGCCTGTTCCCTCGACGTTGCTGTTGTTAATTAAATCAAACTGCATGAAATCGCCGAACAAACTGTCTAAATCTGCTTTTCTTATTCCCCTGCCGCTGTCCCTTATTTCCATTGTGAGAACAAACACGTCCTCATCGTTCTGCGATGCTTGACCCGACATGGTAAACGATACGAAACCTTTCTCGGTGTATTTCACTGCGTTGCCTAAGAGATTAACTAAGATTTGCCGAATTCTTACCTCGTCACCGAACAGTTCGCTTGGGATATTACTGTCTACATTAACCGTAAACCCTACGGGCGAATCAATTATTCTCATTCGGATAATGCTGATTACGTCATTCAACAAAGACGCCAAAGCATAGTCTTTACTGACGATTGCCACTTTTCCCGCTTCGATTTTTGAAAAATCGAGAATGTCATTTATAATAGACAACAGGTTTGCACCGGCTTGCTTAACTGTTAAAATATGCTCGCGGGCGGCTGAAGAATCCTGCTCTCTTAACGCTAACTCGGTCATTCCGATAATTGCGTTCATCGGGGTGCGAAGCTCGTGGCTCATCCTCGCTAAAAAGCTGCTCTTGGCAATATTGCTCTGCTCTGCTTGTTTCCTCGCAGTCATTAATTCGGTTATGTCTACCGAGTGCTGCAGGTGAACCTTTGAGCCGTCAGGCCAGTCGATATAACAGTCGGCGTGGCGGATATGGCTTTCTAAATGGTTGATATACTCGTCCCACACGATGATTTGGTCGGGGTTTCGATTAAGCTTGCGGCAGGGGCAGAACTCGCACATCTCGTAACGGTCGCCTCGGAATACCCTGTAGCAGTATTGCCCGATTGCTTCATCACCCTCTATACCGTATGCGTCCTTCATTCGGTTGTTGACGAACAATACCTCACCCGTGTTCGGGACAGTTACGTAAATATACGCATCTATACTGTTGAGAATGTTCTGCAGGGTGCTGAGGGCGTTGTTCTTGACCTTGTCTGCCTCCTCTAATTGTGTGGTGGCTTCAAGAATATTTCGGGTCATGTCGTTCCTGACAAAAGCGTTGAATATCATTCTGCCCGCCGCACGGAGAATCTTCTCCTCGTTTTCGGTGAACAGCCGTTCCTCATGACAATCATCATAGGTGAAAAATCCCCAGAATTCATCGTTTGCGAATACAGGAATCGCAAATACCGAAAGGGTGTTCATGTCTTGATACAGGATTTCCCGCTCACTGGAGGACATGTCACTCACTAAGCTGTTTATGCAGAAGCCCTCCATAAGCTCCGTCTCCCATTCGGGCATGAACTCGTCATAAAAGAATTCTGTGATAAACCCGTCTGATGTCTTCGGGTATATTCCCCGTGTCCATTCGCTGGCTAATACGCAATACAACCTGTCTTCCCTTGTTTCGTTTTTCCATATGCAGACACGGTCGATGTTTATGGCTTCTGCCATTACCTCCATCGCCTTTAACAGGTTTTCTTCAAAGCCGATTATATCCGATTCCAACAAAACTGTGGATACTCTGTTTAATGCAGCGAGAAGCCGATTTTGATTGTCAATTTTCCACATCATCTCGTTATGCTCACGCATGTCTTGTATGTATATCAGCATAACGTCGGTTTCTTCGGTTTCTCCATAACTTACACGGACAAGCGTTACCACCGACGGTATGGGTATTCCGTCAGACGTTTGGTGAACCCACTCAAATGTGTGACGTTTTTTATCGTATGCAGTTTTAATATGTTCTGATGCCGCTTCGGAGGACAATCGCCCGTCGGGCTGGCGGTGAGGGGAAAGGTCGCGAACTAAGAAACCTGCGAAATTCTGCTTACCGTTAACCCCGAACAGCCTGACCGCCTCGTCGTTACAGTCGATAAAAGCAGAATCCTTATCGCAGACAAAACAACATATCGGCGACGTGTCAAGCATGACCTTTGTGCGTTCGTATGCGTTTTGCATTAATACCATTGCATTATTTAACTCGGTTAAATCCCTCACGACGCCCAATATGCCGATTACTTTTTCGCTTTTCATCAGCGGGGTTCGTATGGTTTCACAGAATTTCCGGGTTCCGTCGGGATAGGTCAACCAGTCCTTAGTTTTAATTGTTACTTTCTCGTCCTCTATCCTTTTTTCAATATCGTCAACATCGTCGGGGATACGGTCGGAAAACCCCTCAACCATATGAATAGTTTTGCCGATTAGCTCGGATTTACTGTATCCCGCAAATTCCTCAAAGGGGCGGTTACAGTCGGTGTACGTCCTGTTCAAATCCTTGCACATGATTAAATCGGGGATTGCGTCAAATATAGCGGAAATAGTAACCATTTCCCTTTTTAGGCGTATACGGGTTCTTATATTACGGATAAGAAACACGAATGTGACTATCATCATTATGAAAAATCCGCTGGAAATAAAAGACATATAGATGTTTCTGAATTCTGCTAACTGTCTTGAATAATCGTATGAACGGGCAACCCAGTCACGTGCGATTTTTTCGGTGTCTACTCTTTCTTGTGCCTTGCTCACAATTGAACAAAGGATTTCCTCGTTTTTGTTGAACCCGAAGCAAACCTCCTCAATCGGGGAATAGAAGGTTATATTGGCTTTATAGTCCACGTTTTCACGGTAGTTGGTTTCGTAAAGCAGAATATAGTCGAAGGTCATAAAAAGGTCGATTTTCCCTGTTTCTAATGCAATTAATGCTTCATTGTGTGTGTTAAAGCGAATGTAATCATTATCTTCGGGGAATAGGAAACGATACATGTCCTCGGCAATGGAATCATTTACTATTCCTACGGTGGAATAGGGGACTTGGTACATGTCTAAATCGGGCAGCTCCATTTTTGATAAAAGTGCGAAATAAGACGAAAAGTATGGCTCGGCTGCCCATATGAAATGCTGTTCACGTTCATCGGTTCGCTGAAGCTGAGATGAAAGTGATATTTCCCCTGTTCTGAGCATATCTAATGTTCTTGACCATGTCGTGGTTTCATCGGTCACTGCCTCAAACTGTAAGCCGGTTAAAAAACTGATTTCATTTAAAATGTCCGGTGCTATTCCTTGGAACTCGTCAAGCCGTTCGTCATAGAAGCATATCGGGTAACGGTCGTGTGATAAACTGATTGAGATTTTTTCATTTTCTGTGGTTATGCTTGTTATGTATTCCTTTTCCTGCGGGGTTAGGGTTTGATACAGTTCATGCCGTGCATACTCACGTTCACCCTTTTTATACATAGCGTGAAGCACCTCAACCCCTCCCGCCTCAAGGTATTTATTAAACACGTCAATAAACGGTTTAAGCTCGGGGTTGGCTGTTGTGAGTGATACCGGAGTATATACTAATTGGAATATATCCGCATAGGATATATAATCATAGCTTTTAAACAAATATGTGTTGACCGAATCTATGACAAAAGCGTCAATTTCTTCATTATACAGCATTTGGGCAACATCATCCGTATTGTATATGTCAACCGGTTCATACTCTAAATCGGGATACATGTTTTTAATTAAATCATCTGTAGCCGCTGAGTTCATAAAACCGACACGTTTTGAGTTAAGGTCGGAGGGTTGTTCTATTCGGGTTAAACCTTTCTTTGTAAGTGTAACCAGTGTACGCTCTGCAATTGGGGTGGTCATATAATAGTTTTCGCCTCGTTCAAGGGCGGGAGAAAGCTCGCCGGTGAAATCATAAATGTAACTGTCTAACCCTGACTGCAGCTCGTCAAATTCGTGGAATTCCTGAATAAATTCAACCTCAAACAAAGAAGACAACAGCTCACAAAATAATGCCGCAAATCCTGCATGAGTCCCGTCCGCAAGAACGAACGCCTCCATGTCAAGCATTGTGGCATATGTAAAGCTGTTGTTTTGAGATATGAGCCGCTCAATTTCGGCAATTTCTTCACCTGTTATTTCGGGGATTTCACGAAAGTTTTCTATAGATGTTATGTCAAAGGAAGTAGGCTTGTTTGATTGCACGGAACAGCCGACTGTATTAAATATTATGGTGCTTGAAAGCAATAATGCGTATATTCGCTTAACAGTATGCCTCATGCTGAACCGTTCCTTTATTGCTTGTGATAGGGTTTAATTCTGCCTGCCATGACTGTCTTGGTGATAACCCTTGTCACGTCGGGGCGGATTTCGGATAGTTTTATATTTACCTCGTGTGCATCATCAACCGTGCTGACGTGGACGAATACCGGCTCAACCTCCGCCATGACCCTTTGTGTGATTATGTGACAGCACTTGGGGCAGGCACATATGTTGAACCGTTCAAGGGCGGCACCTAATTGTTCGTTTATCAGCAGTGAAACAACATTTACCACCTGCTTTTCGCCTGCGGGTTTTGTATACCCTTGCTGAACCTGACCCTCCGGCAGCTTCAGTCCGGGAGGGGTGACACCGTCGGTCTTGAGCTTCATGTTCTTGGTAATCGCTCTGCGGCGGCGGTTTTTCTTGATTTTTGAAGCGTCCTTCAGCACATCTGCGTCGGAGTTTTTTGCGAATTGTTCTGCACTGCTGTATTGCTGAATGTTCGACAGTTCGTTGTTTTGGCTTTCTTCAGCCATATCCGGATTTGAGGGGGGGAGGAATACAGGGTTCCCCGGGGCTGTCACAAGCCGCATAACTTGTGAGGTTTTATTGGTTCGCAATATGTACCCCCCTTTTATAATTAATAATGAATAATTAATAATTAATAATGAATGAATAATTATTAGTATTATATCATGTGCAATATAAAAATGCAAGCCTATATGTTGACATTTTATTATTTTACAGCTATAATTAGTCTAATGCAAATCTGTTCAGAATTGTTGAGATTGAATTCTCCGATACCACAAAAGCACCCTGTTCGTTTAGTTCCCCCGTCGGTATGAAATAAGTCGCAGGGTTCACGCTGTTCTCAGAATTGTACAGCAGTGCCTGTTGATAAATGGTGTAGTCTTTAAAAGTCAGGTTGGTGTCGGCGTTGTTGAGAATTTTATTGAAAAGCTCCTGTATGCTCGCCCTTGCAAGCCCTTTACAGTGGTTGTTAATCAGCGTACACAGCGATGAACCCATTACTACAAAACGGTAATCCTCGTTTGCTCCGGGAACTGAGCTGAAATCCGTTATTGTAATATAGCTGTACAGCTCTGTAGCAGTGAGTGCTTGTGTTCCCGATTTGAATGAGGCTGCCCCGTCATCTATGTTAAACGGAATGTTCAAAACCGTGTCGCCTAACAGTGATGTGAAGTTTATAAAAGAAAGACGGTCGAATTTTACATAAAACTTACATTCTACCCCGAAAGTGTTCTTTATGCCGTTCATGACGGCTTCTGCCCCGCCTCTGTTATATGCGTCAACCATTGTTCCGCCGGTTGTTGTGCCGCCGTCAATTATTTTTGTTTGCGGGCGTAAAGGCACGATTACGATTTGCTCGGATTTCGGACGATAGTTGAGCAGCATGAACTGTTCCGGCGTTGCCCCCTGTGAGCGACTCATCATCATCAGTATAGTAACGTCAAGCTCCTCACCGGGTACATAATTGACAATGCCCTGATTGTTCATCATCGGTTGGGTTCTGTCAGGGAAAAAATAATCCCATATCCCGAGAATGAACATTCCGAGAATGGCAAACGCCGCCACAAAGCTGATAAAATAGATATACCAGTTGCTCCTGCGTCTGACATTTTTTTTATTTTTATTCGATACTGCTTTAGCCATATCTCCTCTTTTTCCACATAAAAATTATTGTCCCTTAATATAATAACACAAAATCTAAGAAAATACAACAGGTGACTTATGGATTTTTCTCACATGACACGGGCAGAAATAGATTTAGACGCTTTAAGCCGTAATATAAGCGGGATTAGAGCGTTATGCCCCGACAAAGAAATTATTGCGGTGGTTAAGGCGAACGCCTACGGACACGGCGACAAACTCATCTGTGCAGAGTTGCTTCGGCTGGGGATTACTAAGTTCGCTGTTTCAAGCGTTCTTGAGGCGGGGAGAATTAGTGATATTGTTCCCGACTGCGATATACTTATATTCGGGGCAACCCCCGAGGAAATGCTTTATGAATCCGAAAAGTATATTCAAACCATAGTCAGCCTCGAATATGCGAGGCGGCTTTCCGGGTTCGCTGTAAGAAGCAATAAAACTATTCGCTGTCATGTGAAAATTAACAGCGGAATGACCCGTTCGGGGATTGATACACTTGATGAATTACACGAAATTATGTCGCTTCCCGCATTAAAACCCGAAGCACTGTTCACCCATTTTGCGAGTGCGGACAGTCTTGAGGAGGGTGATGTGCAGTTCACAAAGAAACAGCAGGAAAAATTATTAAGCTTTGCAGAGCATTATAACCTTAAAACACATTCGCAGAATTCCGGCGGGGTGCTGTATCACGATGATTTTAAAACCGATATGGTTCGGGTTGGGATTGCCATGTATGGGCTTAGACCCAACACTTCCATAAAATCACCGATAACACTGTCGCCGGTTATGAGCTTTAAAACCGCTGTCAGCCAAATCAGAGAAGTTGAGACGGGAATTCCCGTAAGCTACGGCAGGACGTATACTACACCGCAAAAGCAGGTTCTTGCGGTTATCCCGGTGGGGTATGCTGATGGGTATTCACGCTCACATTCCAATAAAGGAAAAGTCTTAGTGGGCGGGGAATTAGCACCGATATGCGGGCGGGTTTGTATGGACCAGTCGGTGATTGATATTACCGGGATTGAGGGGGTTAGGGTCGGTGATGAGGTGTGTGTGTATTCCGACGCTCACAAGGAAACCGGGATTGAATATATCGCAGATACGCTCGGGACAATTCCATATGAGGTGACATGTGCGGTCAGTGCAAGAGTTCCGAGAATTGCAAAAGCAAAAAACGAGGATTAACATGAAAGTAGACTTCCACTCGCATATTCTGCCTTATGTGGACGATGGTGCACAAAATATCATCGAAGCCTTAGTGTTGCTCAAAACCTTAAAAGAGGACGGGGTCGATATTGTCGTGGCAACCCCGCACCTGTATTTAGACCGTGATTCCCCTGCGACTTTACAAAAAAAGCGGGATAAATCGTTCGATATGCTTATGGATGTTTGCCCCGAGAATTACCCTAAAATAATTAAAGGCTCGGAGATATATTTCAGCGGGATTAAACCAAGCACTGACCTTTCGGGGCTTCGACTGGGCGACACCGATTATATATTATTGGAATTTCCGTATTTCCGTAGATTAGACAAGGACTTTATTGATGAATTGAAGTATTATATTAATGCTGTTCCGTATAAAGTGATTTTTTCGCATGTAGAAAGATATTTCAAATACAGCGATAGAGAAACGATTTACGAAATACTCAAAATCGGCTGCCTTGCACAGGTCAACTGCGATTCCCTTTTGTTAGATGAGCCTCGTGAGTATACACTTGAGTTAATAGAACAAGGGTATGCCTTGTTCCTCGGAAGCGATGCACACAGCTTGAAATACCGCCCTCCTCGCTTTCGGGAGGCGGAGGCGGTCATAAGAAACAGACTCGGCGACGATGTTTTCGAGAATATGATGAAGGTGTCGGCTGAGGTTTTAGGATTTTAATATTTAAAATCAGGACAAAACTAAATATAAAGGAAACATAAAAACATGACAAAAGAGAAGTTAGACATTAAGAAAACGATGTTTCTGTCCGTGGGGTTCTTCGCATCGACGCTTGCGTGGAGCATTTATAACGCATTTGTTCCGCAGATTTTAGAGGGGTTCATCGCCAGTACCACCCTTATCGGGCTTATTATGACGATTGATAATGTGTTCGGGGTGATTTTTCAACCGCTTTTCGGAGGATTGAGCGACAAAACCCGCACCCGCTTCGGCAGGAGAATGCCCTACATATTAATCGGAATCCCCGTTTGTGCAATTGCATTTGCATTTATTCCGAGAATGACCAGCCTTTGGTCGCTTATGGCAGTTTTAATACTCTTCACCTTTGTTATGTCGGTGTGGCGTGCACCTACTGTTGCCCTTATGCCGGATATTACACCGGGACCGCTTCGTAGCCAAGCCAACGGGATTGTTAATCTATTAGGCGGGGTGGGCGGACTTGTTGCTTTTGCAGTGGGTGGGGTTTTGTTTAATGTAGGCGGCTTCCCCCTGCCCTTCTTAATGAGTGCGATTGTTATGATGTTAGCTGTTTTGGTTATGGCGTTGTTCGTTAAAGAACCGCCCCTACCTCCTAAAACAGACGAGGATAAAAAAGCCGAAAAGGTTAAGCTGACTAAAGATGAGAAAAAAAGCCTGCTATTAATCCTTTTCGGGGTGTTCTTCTGGTTCACCGGTTATAACGCCGTTGAGACGTTTTTTACCCTGTATGCCACGAATACGCTTGAAATGGGGGCAGGTGACGCTTCGATTACCCTTGCGTTGTTCTCGTTGACTTTTCTGATTTTTGCTGTTCCGGCAGGTTTCATCGGAGCGAAAATCGGGCGGAAAAAAGCAATTTTAATCGGGTTAATCGGCATTATAGTTTTGTTCTCGCCTATGATGTTCTTGGCTAACGTATGGTTAGTTCGGATATGCCTGCTTTTGGCAGGATTATGCTGGGCAATGATAAATATTAACTCCCTGCCAATGGTAGTACGGCTTTCCGGGAAAGAGAAAATCGGTACGTTTATCGGGTATTATTATTTCTTTTCGTTTAGTTCGCAGATTGTTTCGCCGATTTTGTACGGGTTTATACGTGACGTTACCGGCAGTTATAAGACGCTGTTTGTGTATTCGTGTATCGCTTTCGCCATAGCAATAGCGGGGCTGTTCTTCGTGAGGCACGGCGAGGACGAGGGAGGAGAAACTTCGGCAAAGGAGACGGCGTTGGAGGCGTTGGAAGAGTTAGGAGATTAGAGGAATTCAAAGTTTCTCTCCTTGTTAAAAAATCTACTCATCTAACATCAATTGTTCTCCTTTTTCTTTCAAAACCTTAATTTGTTCTTTTTCAATCTCAGAAATACCCTTAACCGGAGTAGGTAAATTTTCCGGCATTGTCCCGCTAACCCGCTCAATCGCCGACCGTACTTCTTTCCCGACTGTGTAATGCGTTGCGTTTGCCGCATCCAAACCTTGAACATTCTCTCGCCGCATTTTGCTCTCAGTCTGCGTAATTCGGAACAGATTCGCTGCCAATTCTTCACTTCCCATAAAATCGAGAATTTTGTCTTTTTCGTCGAGGTTTTTGCGTTTATGTATTTCTTTAACAGACAAACCGCCGTATAGCCCCATATAACCTGCATTTTGGAAAACAGCATATTCTTCATCGTTAATCAACCCTGCGTTTCGAGCGGATTCAGCAAGCATTTTGTTCCACTGCTTGACATCACCACGAATTACAAGTCTTTTGCTGTTCTCATCAAGTTGATTAAAGTGGTCTGCAACTTCCTGCCGACGTGTTTGAATGGCAAAATAGGTCTGACCCAATGCGATAATATCCTTGCGAGGGTCGCCGTTTTGTACAACTAAATAACAGGCATAGCGGGTGAGTTGGTAGTCAGAAATGTCTTTGACTGCTCCACTACCGATTTCAACCATTTTGCCAACGTCAGCAAAATGGTCTGAAACCACATTACCACTGTTTTTACACGAAAGCATTGCCTTATCAATGACCTTTGAAAAATTTCGCCATTGTGTATATTCCAAAGTTTCTTGCAAGTCTCGTGCTGACCAGTATTCGTTACCTTTTTCATCTGTTTTTTTGATTTCCTCAAAAGATTGGTATTCCTTTGCGTTTAATGCACTCATTTTTTTACATTCCTTTACAAAACACCGCCTAAACACACTGTTTAAGCGGTATTTTATTTTTCGTGGAAACGGCTGGACTTGAACCAGTGACCCCCCGCATGTCAAGCGGGTACTCTAACCAGCTGAGCTACGCTTCCGTACAACCCATTATAACAGAAAAAACAGATTTGTCAATACATATTTGACAGGTTCGACTTATTATGGTATAATTTATCTATTATTGTAATAGGGAGAGAAGAATGAAAACAGTATTCCGTTGGTTCGGCACAGAAAATGACAGTATCCCTCTGAAACATATTCGCCAAATTCCCAGTGTTGAGGGGGTTGTGGTAACTCTGCCGGGTTCACCCGTGGGGGCAGTTTGGGACGAGAACAGAATTGCCGATTTAAAGAAAACTGTTGAAGACAGCGGCTTGACAATGGAAGTCGTCGAAAGTGTGGAAATCCACGAGGATATTAAACTCGGCTCGGGAAAACGTGACGAATACATAGAAAATTATGCCGCAACACTCCGACTTTTGAAAAAGTTCGGGGTCAAGTGCGTTTGTTATAACTTTATGCCGGTGTTCGACTGGACTCGCTCGGACTTGGCGTATGAGTTACCCGACGGCTCGACTGTGCTGTATTATGACCAGAGCGAAATTGATAAAGTTACTGACCCGCAGAAAATGGCAGAGGATATGAAACGTGACTCTGACGGTGCGTATATGCCGG
The DNA here is from genome assembly GCA_009784825.1 of Oscillospiraceae bacterium. Classification (GTDB taxonomy): domain Bacteria; phylum Bacillota; class Clostridia; order Oscillospirales; family Ruminococcaceae; genus Ruminiclostridium_E. The sequence continues at coordinate 114,982 of WQXO01000003.1, read as the reverse complement.
GGTGGGACGCTGAAAAGCTCGACCGACTTATCGAATTGTTTGAATTATATAAAAATATTGACGGGGAGAGGTTGTTCGTCAATTATAAATATTTCTTGGAAAAAATTATTCCCGTTGCCGAGGAATGTGATATTAAAATGGCAGTTCACCCCGATGACCCGCCGTGGAATATTTTCGGGTTACCGAGAATAGTCAATAATCAAAAGAATATCGAGAGAATATTAAGGGCTGTGGACAGCCCCTATAACGGACTGACACTTTGCACGGGGTCGCTGGGTTCTGATGAGAATAATGATGTTCCCGGTATTATCCGTTATTTCGGAGAAGTAGGATTAGCTGACAGAATCCACTTTGTTCATGCCCGTAATGTGAAAATCCTCAAACCGGGGCTGTTTCACGAATCGGCACATTTATCTAAAATGGGCAGTTATGACATGTATGCGATTATGAAGGCGTTGTATGACGTGGGGTTTGACGGGTATATGCGGCCCGACCACGGCAGAATGATTTGGGACGAAAACGGCAGACCGGGTTACGGATTATATGACAGGGCTATCGGTGCGGAATACTTAAACGGTATATGGGAAGCGATAAACAATTAATAATGAATAAGTAATAATTAATAATGCGTATATTCAAATCCGTCGCAAAGCGACACAACAATTATTCATTATTCATTATTAACTATTAATTATTTATTACGAAAGGTAATAAAAATGCAGATAATTAATCCGAAATTCGATGTTGAAAAAGTTAAAAAAGCGACATATGACCAACCCATATGGCTGCATTTCGGTGCGGGGAATTTGTTCCGTGCTTTTCCCGCTGTGTTACAGCAGGGATTGATTGAACGGGGATTGTCCGACAAAGGCATTATCGTTTGTGAGGCTTTCGATGAGGAGATTATCGAAAAGGTCTATACACCTTATGATAATACGCATTTGTCGGTTACTTTAAATGCGGACGGTACTAAACAAAAACGAATGATTGCAAGCATAACCGAGGCTCTTGCCGCTTCTGAAAGCTACATAAGACTTAAAGAAATTTGTGCTAAGGAAAGCTTGCAAATCATCAGCTTCACCATTACCGAAAAAGGCTATCAAAGCAGCATTATCGAGTTGGTTGCTATGCTGTGCCGTGAACGCTTTAAAGCAGGTGAATTGCCCATAGCTTTATTGAGCCTTGACAATTGCAGTAAAAACGGTGATGTTCTTAAAGCAGCACTGCTGTCTAAAACAACCGACGAGGAGTTTATTAAATACCTCAACAATTCGTATAAAGTCAGTTTTCCACTGAGCATGATTGATAAAATTACCCCCCGCCCCTCTGAAGATGTGGCAAAATCGTTAGCGGAGGAGGGATTCCCTAATACCGAGATATTCGTAACATCGAAGAATACATATGTTGCACCGTTCGTTAATGCCGAGGCAGTGCAGTATCTCGCAATAGAAGACAAGTTCCCCAACGGCAGACCCCCGCTTGAAAGAGAAAGTGTGATATTCTGTGACAGGGAAACCGTTGACCGAATAGAAGCCATGAAAGTCCGCACTGCGTTAAACCCGCTGCACACGGCTATGTCTGTGTTTGCGAGGTTGTTCGGGTATGAGTATATTTACGAGGCTATGCAAGACGACAGCATTAAACGGTTTATTATTCGGCTGGGGTATGGCGAGTTAATGCCTATGGTGGTTAATCCGGGTGTTATTGAACCGCTGAAGTTCATGAACGAGGTAATCACCGAGCGTTTCCCCAACCCGTGTATCCCTGATATGCCGGAACGTATTCTGTGCGACACCTCACAGAAAATCCCCGTTCGGTTCGGAGAAACCCTGAAAGCTTATGCCGAGAATGACGCTAAGGCTCTTTCAGAATTGACGCTTATTCCGTTGGTGTTTGCAGGGTGGTTGAAATACCTCACCGGTTTAAATGACAAGAATGAACCTTTCAAGCTGAGCCCAGACCCCATGTTAAATGAATTAACCGCACTTGAACCGGAGGAAATCCTCTTAAAAACCGAGATATTCGGGATTGATTTATACGAGTTTGGGTTAGCAGAAAAAATCCTCGATATGTTTGAAGAAATGAGTTCGCTGTCGGTGCGTGAAACCTTTGAAAAGTATATAACGTGATTATAATGTTTAATTTTAATAAAAATATAGAAACGGAGACAAATTATGCTGAAGAAATTCAAGTTCCCAAGTGACACAACGGACATTCTCGAAAACTGCAAGGGCGTCACATTCCCCGAAACGAGAGAGCAATTAGTTGAGCTGGCATTAGGCGGTAAGGATGTTTTCACGGTGGAATATGAGGTTGATGGTCAGCCAAGACAAGAAGCAATTATAACCCGCTGTAAAAACGGTGCGGTAATCAATTATACCGATGTGTATATGCGTAGGCGTGACCCCGATTGCTTAATCATAGGCGACAATAATCCGACGGATAAGCCGAGATATAAAGACAGATTTGGCACTGATTTTGAACCGGTTCGCAAAGCTACCTTTGACTGGCTTAAGCAACAGGAATTAATCGTTGTCCCTGTTATGGTGGGCGGCGACGAATACGGTTATCCGGCGGCGTTAATTGCTCCTAAAAATGCGGGGTTCTTTGCGTGCGGATTGGCAGACTTGCAGTATTTCACAAATATAGCCGAGTTTGACGGAGTTTTTGAACCTAAGGTTGTTATATATCTTGCACCGCCTTTCAGACACACACATTTCGACGGCAAGCAGATTGTTGTGCATAACCGCCACGGCGAAGTGTATGAGCTGCTTTCCTATAACCTTTATCCGGGGCCGAGTGCGAAAAAAGGGATTTACGGGTTCTTGCTTGACATTGGTGAGCGTGAGGGGTGGGTAACGGTTCATACCTCTGCTGTGAAGATTGTGACCCCTTATGAAAATGAAATTGTTATGATGCACGAGGGTGCTTCGGGCGGCGGTAAATCCGAGATGAGTGAGCATATTCACCGTGAAACCGACGGTAGACTGTTAGTGGGTGAAAACCTCATCACAAACGAGAAGTTTTATCTCAGGATTGAAGCTCCCTGCGATTTATACCCCATTGCCGATGATATGGCAATGTGCCATCCGAAAATGCAAAACGACAGTAAAAAATTAGTAATCAAAGACGTTGAGGCGGGCTGGTTCGTCCGTGTTGACCACATAAAAGAATACGGAACTGACCCGCATTTGGAAAAATCCTGCATTCAGCCGAATGAACCTCTTGTGTTCATGAGTATGCAGGCTCAGCCGAATTCCACCGTGTTAATCTGGGAGCATACCATTGATGAAGACACCAACAAACCTTGCCCCAACCCCCGTGTAATTCTGCCCCGCCGATTAATCAATAATATTATTGACACTACTGTTGAGGTTGACATCAGAAGCTTCGGCGTGAGAACTCCCCCCTGTTGTAAAGACCGTCCCTCCTACGGGATTATCGGGTTGTTCCATATTCTGCCGCCTGCGTTAGGGTGGTTGTGGCGATTGGTCGCTCCGAGAGGTCATGCTAACCCGAGTATCGTTGAGACTGAGGGAATGACCAGTGAGGGTATCGGCTCGTATGGGTATTTCTTGACCGGTTCGGTTGTGAAGCAGGCTAACCTGTTATTAGAGCAGGTACTGAACACGCCTAACACCCGTTATGTACTTATCCCGAACCAGCATATCGGCTGTTACGCTGTCGGGTTTAAACCGCAATGGATTGCCCGTGAGTATATCGCAAGAAGAGGCAGTGCAAAGTTTAAAGAGGAGAACCTTGTGAAAGCACGCTGCGATTTATTGGGGTATAACCTCAGCAGTTTAAAAGTGGACGGGCAATTCGTTAATAAAGCGTTCCTGCAACCCGAAACACAGCCTGAAATAGGGTTAGACGGGTATGACAAGGGTGCGAAAATGTTATCTGATTTCTTCAAGAAAGAATTAGCTAAATTCGACACGCCCGAGCTTAATCCGATTGGCAAAAAAATCATCGACTGCTGCATGAACGATGCTCCATTGGAAGAATATATCAAGATTATACCCATTAAGTTTTAGGTTGAGTTTTATCATTTTTTCTGTTATAATGTAAGCATGAGAAAAACAGTATTCGCTTTTGTGTTGGCGGCTGTGTTCGTAATTTCGGTTTCAGCGAATTGGAGCAGCCGCTTTACATACGAGAACCCACGCTCCATAATTATCACCCACCCAAACGAGGCAAGCCGTGTCACCACTTCGTCAAGAATGAGTATTCTCGGTGCGTGTGACCCGGACTTCCCCTTGTATATTAACGGGGTTGAGGTTGAACCGACTGTGCGGGGGTTCTTTACGGTTTATCCGGAGTTAAAAATCGGTGAAAACGTCTTTTTATTCGTGAATGGCGATAATGCACAGGAAATTGTGATAGTTCGCAATCACAGCGAGCCGAGTTTTCCCGAGCCGATTATATGGATGGAAGTCGAGCAGTATGCTCAGGTGGATTATGCTAATGTGTCCCGCTTTGCCGATTATGACGATGATAATAAAATGATGTCACCTTTAGTTATCGGAACAGTGTTTAAGATATTAGGCGAGCGTGGCGAAACCTACATAATTGAGGACGGCAGTTATGTTTTTAAAAGAAGCGTGTTTTTATTGGACTATTACCCTGATGAGCTTGAGGTTTATGAGTGGGAGGTTAGTGATTCCACCGCCACCTTCCGCATGAACATCAACGCTTTATATAACATAGAATTTCATGGGAATTCTGCAACTGTTACAATCAGTGAGCATGATTATGAAATTGAGCTTGATGATATAATTGTTGGGTATGAGGTTGAATTCAAGAATAATACAATGACTATTCAATTTCGTCACCCGCCGAAACAATTATCCGAAACAAGAGTCCTCATTGACGCAGGTCACGGCGGGTTTGACCCGGGTGCGATGGGTCCTCCGGGGGAATTCGGGGCAATGGAAAAACATTTCAACCTTTATGTGTCGGAAATAACACGTGATTATTTACTTAAACAAGGCGTTGAGGTGGTTTTCGTTCGGGAGGGTGACGAGAGAATAGATATTATGGACAGAATAGAATTCTTAAACGATGTTGATATTTCTGTCTGTGTGCATACCAATTCTGCACCGTTGAGCCACGATTTTTCTAAATTAAGCGGACCTTTGATGTTTTATACCCTTGATATGTCATTAGATGCCTCTGATATGCTTATTAAACATATTTCATCGGTTACAGAAAACGAGTATCACCCGCCGATTAAACAAAATTTTGCAATGGCACGGTATACGGGAGCCCCGTCTATGTTGTTTGAAATGGGTTTCTTGTGCAACCCCGATGACTATGAGCGATTACTCGATATTGAGTATCTCGATAAAATGGGGTTGGCTTTGGGTGAGTCGATTATGCTGTATCTCGAACAGGTGATTTCCTCCGAGGGAATGATTGTGTTACCGACGGAAGAGCCGGTTATAGATATTATTGATGAGCCGGAAGTGTTAATTGTGTTACAAAAACCTCCCGAATTAGGGGAGCTTGACTTGGTTGTAGCGTTGCCGGAGCAAAGCAACGACAATTATATAGTGTTCACTTTTTTAGCGGCATTCTGCATTTTCATCATAACAATGGAACCCTTAAGCATAAAGCGATTTAAAAGACAGGAGAAGAAACTATGAAAAAAACCAAGATTATCTGTACGCTCGGCCCGTCAACCGACAGCGATGAAGTCCTCAGAGGTATGATTGAGGCGGGTATGAACGTCGCACGGTTCAACTTTTCCCACGGGACTCATGAAAGCCACAAGGCAACCTTAGAGCGGCTCAAGCGAATTCGGGAGGAAATGGGCGTACACGTGGGTGCTTTACTCGATACTAAGGGGCCTGAAGTAAGGCTCAAGACTTTTAAAGAACCTCTGGTGACGTTGCAGGAGGGAAGCTTGTTCACTCTTTCCCCGCACGACATTGAAGGGGACGAGAAGGGCTGTTCCATTACGCATAAGTCGTTGGCGGCAGACGTTATTGTCGGCACGAGAATCTTATTAGATGACGGATTGATTGAACTGCACGTCCACGAAATTAAGGGCGAGGATGTTGTGTGCGAGGTCAAGAACACCGGGGTTATAAAGAGTAACAAGGGTGTGAATGTTCCGGGGGTCAACCTGAGCATGCCTTATTTGAATAAAAAAGACATTGATGATATAGTGTTCGGGATTGAGAACGATTTCGATTTTATTGCCGCCAGCTTCGTCAGCAAGGCACAGGATATTTTGGACGTTCGCAGAATATTGGACTCACGCAAGTGCGGTTCTATCAGAATTATTGCGAAAATCGAAAATTCCGAGGGTGTGGACAACATTAATGAAATCGTGAACGTCAGCCACGGAATTATGATTGCAAGAGGTGACATGGGCGTGGAAATCGAATTGTCACGCTTGCCGAGTATTCAAAAGAAGCTGATACATTATTGCTATAACATGGGTAAGCCTGCCATAACCGCTACGCAAATGCTCGAAAGCATGATGGTCAACCCCCGTCCCACTCGTGCAGAAGTAAACGACGTTGCCAATGCAATTTATGACGGTACAAGTGCGGTTATGCTAAGCGGTGAAACCGCCGCCGGGAAATACCCTGTCGAGACCGTGCGTACTATGGCGTCAATCGCCGTTCAAACCGAGAATGAGATTAATTACGGGCAACGCATGTACCGTCGGAGGGGTTCCGATATGTATCATCTCGGGATTGCTGACGCTCTGTGTCATTCCACCTGTATGACCGCTTCGGAAATTGCGGCTGACGCAATTATGACAATGTCACGTAGCGGTGAAACTGCACGCTTGCTCAGTAAATACCGCCCCGAGCAGCCTATATACGCTTGTGTAGTCGATGCTCATATAGCGAGGCATTTGTCGCTTTCATGGGGGGTATACCCGCTTGTTATGCCGCTGATGTCTACAACTGACGAAGCACTTAAAAAAAGTGAGAAATTACTACGCAAAGCCGGTTATGTCAAAAGTGGTGACATGTTAGTAATTGCGGCAGGACTTCCCGTAGGCGAGAGCGGTACTACAAATATGATAACTGTTCACCTTGTCGGTGATTCGCTCATCAACGGTTCGGGAATCGGGAAAGGTTCGGCTGTGGGGTATACCTGTGTTTGCCGCACCGAGGAAGAGTTGTTTGAAAAGTTCAAGCCGGGCTGTATCTTGGTTGTCCCCGCTACTACTAATAATATGTTAGATTATATAAGAGACTGTGCCGCTGTGATTACCGAGGAGACCGGTGCGAACAGCCACGCCGCCATAGTCGGGCTGACACTCGGTAAACCGGTGATTGTCGGAGCGATTGCAGCAACGAGGATTCTGTCGGATAATCTGCACGTTTCAGTGGAGGCGAGCCACGGTGTGGTGCATTTGTTAGAGAAGAAGGAGTAGTAAATCCATGAAAAAACTATTTTTAATTATAATCTGTGTTTTTATGTTAATTGCATCTTCAATAACGATTTTTATTCTGACAGCACCAAACACGAAGCCTTTGTATGGGAAATTCACGTATGCAAATGATGACGGTAGTGTTACAGCGGTTATTCTGTCTGAAAATACTATACATTTTGAAAACATTAAACATCATGAATATAAAAACCTCGAAAAAGGTGCTGCATTTGCATTAACTGCTGAACACATGCGAGAAAATAGCTTACCGTTAGAATTCGGCGATGAATTTGGTCAAATACAACAAGATTTCATGGAAAACATGGACTTCACCAATTTGTATGAGGGTAAGGAAATACGCATCACACAGGTGGATTATGACGAAACGAATAATTGTTATAATTACACGATAAATAATCCGCTTGATGGGTCTGCAGGAATCTTTTTATGGGTCGATGTCAGTAAAAGAGAAATGCACTTGAGCAGTATGGTTCTTACTTATTCCAAAAAATGAAATTAGGTGTTGACATGAGGGGCAATATATGTTATTATAATGAAAAGTGAGGCAGACCAAGTGACGGTCGCCCTCCGGATTAGTCATAAAATAACCGCACCTTTTGGACGAGAGGCGGTTATTTTCGTTTTAGAGAGTCTAATATGGACATAAGCAGATGTGCGTTTTCACACACAACATACAATAAAATCAGAAGAATATCCGATATTTCCATAGACATCACCTCCTTTTGCAAGGAGGACGACCGCCACCGTGTTAAGTCTGCCTCAGACACATCTGTGCCATATTATAATTATAGCACGATTTGTTAATTTCTGTCAAGTTTTATCAAACAAAACCGGCGTAACCATAACAGTTACGCCGATTATTTTCGGTTGCTTTTACTTCTCTACAAACGACTGACAGTCGGTACTTTGGCAATCGCTCGGATTTTTCCCGTGTGCCCCTACGATAATTTTCTGCAATGCACAATAGTTATCACTCGCACAGTGATTAACACAGTTATCAACTGAACATTCTATACTTTTGTTGGCATAATTTTTATCCATAATATAACCCTCCTTATAAGGTTATATTATTATTAACATTTACCGATAAGCTAATACATGGTTTTGCCTTCAATGTTTTCCCAAACTCTGAATAAACCCTTGCACTCTTCTTCACTGATTATTTCGATTTTGAGGTTTTCGCCAATATTGTTATTTTTAATATAATCGTAAATATACTTATCGTCGAAACCTGCTTTAGCTGCGTCAGTGTCCCTTGCACCATAATATAGCTTCTGGATTTTCGCCCACATAATCGCACCTAAGCACATCGGACAGGGCATACAGGTGGAATAGATTTCGCAGTCGTGCAGGGAGAACCTGTTCAGCTTCGCACACGCCTGCCGAATTGCCGCAATTTCTGCGTGCATGGTAGGGTCGTTAGTTGACAGAACCCGATTATGATTTGCGGCAATGATTTCGTTATTCTGAACTATTACCGCACCGAAGGGCCCGCCGTGTCCCTGTGCCATTCCGTTCATGGCTTCGTCAATCGCCGTCTTTATGAATTGGTTGTGCATTATTCTTCTCCCTTGCGGCTTTAATTCTTGCTGTCTTTTTTTGTGCTTTTTTAACTAATACAATTATCAGAACAGTTATCGGAACCCATATGGGTGAAGATACCGCTATTATAATCAGAACCCACTGTACAAATGTTACGATTACATTGATAACACCGACAAAACCATTTCTGATAAGATACCCCATGTCTTCAAATGTAAGTGCACTCCAGTCAATGTCCTTGCGGATTTTTTCGGGGTCGTTGGTCTGCCTTATATAAAGCGTTACCGTTGACATATCTATGAGATTGCTTAAAACCCTCAGCCGCCCTTCGACTGCTTCGATTTCTTCGGTGATTTGGTCAATGGTTCTTTGAATGTGTATAATTTCCTCAGCAGTTGCGGCATTTTCAAGGAGCTTGTAGTAGCTTTCCAATGAACGCCGCTTGGTTTCAAGCCGTATGGATAGGTCATAAAACTCATCGGTAACGTCCTCGGAATTGATTTGGGAATTGATGACCTTACCGTTGTCGCCGGCGTATTTCATAAATGTATCAAGATGTTCGGGCGGGATTTTCAGAGTTGCTCTAATCACCGACCAGTGTTCATAGTGGGTGGTATCGCTTGAAAACTCGTAGCCGCCTCTTGAATTACAGTATTCCACTAAGCTATCGTATAATACAAGTGCGTCCTGTGCCTCCATATCAAGTGAGGCGGTGCGGATAACCTTGCGTGACGGTTCTTGTGCGGACAACACATCGGACACTGTTTCATAATCATACTCGTAATCCGAGCCGGAAAAGTTCTGTAATATCCATTGCGTATCCGAATTGTTATACCCTTTGCCGGGCGAGGCAGATTCGGGGGAAGCATATCCCCCCGACATATTGTCGAAGGAAGCAGCACACGCCGTTAGGCTAAATATGCTTATCAGTGTTAATAGAATTGCTGTTAATTTTTTCATAATTTATCACCTCTTATTATATAACACAATATAAATATATAAAAAGTTGCAAAAAATGCAAGGGGACTTTGTGTAAAAGCCCCCTTGTAAACTTTTTAAGAATTAATAACTCATTGCCATATTAAACATGAACGCTATAATGTCATATATCCCGTTATCGTCAAGTGAGTCTGCCATGTTCATAAGGTTGGTTTCCATTTGGTCAGAAACCTCATAATAAGCGTCAGACCAGTAATCGTCCATATCCACGCTGTTGTTTGCGTTAAGCGATGGTGCGGGTTTACCGCTGTAGCCGGACTTCCATGTCATTTCCACTGTCGCAAACTTAACGCCGCCTACAATAAGGCTGCCGCCGAAATTGTCTTTCCTGAACTTTAATTCGAGTGAGAAGCTCTCCTCGTACATATTATCGGAAGCAAATGTAATCTCACCACCTGTGAACGCCCCGTCCCTGTCAACGGTAACGTCCTTGTAGTCTAAGGTACAGCTCATGGTTTTTATAACATATTCCCCTTGCCACCAGTCATATTCTTCATAGACGGTTGACATGGACATTTTACCGGTGGAAGAACCCCCGCTCTTATTTCCGGAATCGGTTACACGAACATATGTGCCGTCATAATAGGTTTCGTACATAACGTCTAATTCGTATTTCCCGCCTTTTTCAATATTGGCATAAGAGGCATACATCATTTTCTCGCCGTCATATTCAATTGCGGTGAACTCACGCTTAACTATATCTGCGCCATTAACGTAGACTTTCATTAATACAGTTCCGCCGTCTTCGCTCGGATAATCAACGAGGTCATATTTGATTTCATCAATTGCTTCACGCAGAATTTCGTCAATGTCAAAATCATAGTAATAATAAGGGTCGGATTCTTTTACCATTTCTGTGATGAAATCTTTGATTTCTTTATTATCAGCGACCGCTTCAAGGAAAGCAATAACTAACTTGCCGAACATCACATTGTCCATTTCCACGGTTGCAACGTCACAATTAACATTCATGCTCCCGATTGTAATTGCTACATCTTTTTCAACCGGTGCACCCTTGGTGAGTTCAAAATATTCCTGCCAAACAGCGTCTAACAGTCTGTCAACCGCCGCTTCGGAGGGTAGGTTCGGCATATCCATTTCTAAGGGTGAATACAATGACTGCATCATCATTGTCATATCGTCGGAATCAATATACATGCTTAAATATTTGTCTGCCAATTTCGGGATATACATGATTAATGTGTTACCGGATAACCACATATCCATTGCGAGGATTTCTTTATTCCCGTTTTTATAGGCGTAACCTGCGTACATGTCGTTGCCCTTGATTTCGGAATTAATCTCGAATACGGTAGGGTTAATCCGTGCAGGAACGTCAATCCCGCTGCCTCTCATAAGGTCGAGAATATAATCCTCCGGCGTGAACGAGAATACTAATGAGCCGCCCTCACCGTCTTGAATGGTCTGTGCCATTGCGTTAAACGAAGAATACATACGGGTTGTGCCTTTTACGAAGCTTTTTTCAGCCTCCTCATAAGGTACGTTAGCTATGACTTTATTGTCGTCCTTATCTCTGTCCCTATCCCTGTCTCTGTCATCATAGTTGCTTTCATTGTTTTTACATGCCGCCATTGTCAAAACCATAGCGAGCATAACAAAAACTGCTACGATTATGTATATGGGTTTTCTTTTGATGTTCATAATAGTCCTCCTTAAAAATAGAAAAATAACTTACCCGTACATTATATCACATAATACGGGTAAAATCAATATGGAAATTATTACAAATATATTACAGTTTACGGTGATTCAGATGATAATTCCGTGATAATTTTCAAGAAACTTTCAATATCATCGAATTCACGATAAACTGACGCAAAGCGGACATACGCCACATGGTCAATGTCCTTGAGCTTCTTTAAAACCATTTCGCCGATTTTCTCAGAGCTGACTTCCCTTTGCAGCTTGTTCTTGAACTCGGCTTGAATACCCTCTACCATGCTTTCGACGGTTTTAAGCTTGACAGGGCGTTTTACAGTCGCGCGCAGAACCCGCTCCGTTAATTTCTGCACGTCAAACGGTTCGATGGTGTTGTCCTTTTTTAACACCATTATCGGCATATCCTCGATGATTTCATAAGTCGTGAACCTTGATGTACAGTTCAAGCACTCTCTCCGACGGCGAATGCGGTTCTCGGTATGGCGTGAATCAATGACCTTGCTGTCATCGTGATTACATTCGGGACATATCATGTAGTGTACCTTCTTTCTTGTAGTTGCTGCTTTATTATAACACAATATGTATAATTATGCAAGCCTTTTACAACAATTTCTCTAATGTTATGATAGAATCCGCCAATTCGGAATAATCGCCATAGTTTTCACGGTATAACTCGACTACTGCATCACCCGTGTATCCTTGCAACTTCAACTCATTAAACAATTCCGCAAAATCGAACACTCCCTGACCTATGGGCAGGCAGTCCCTGTCTTCATCAGCGTCGCTTAAGTGTAAATGAACGATTTTGTTCCCTAAGCTCTTTATCATGTCATGTATATGTAAATCGCTCCGCCGTGCTTGTTTAATGTCAAGGACAAACTTAATTTCATCGCCGAGTTCATGCGACAGCATTTCTAAGAAAGGCAGTTTTCCGCTTCTGCAATAGCTGACGTTCTCCTGTGCTACGGTAATACCATATTCCTGCCCCGCCTTGATTAATTGATGAAATCGTTCTACATACCGCTCATCTGAACACTTCGCACTTGCGATTGCCCCGTGAATTACAAAGATTTTCGCCCCGAATTGGTTCATCAGCGAAAAGTATCTTTTATATAAGTCTAACATTTCGGTGACACGGCGGTCGTATGACGAGAAGATATGCACCGTTTCCATAGGCGAGGAAAACGGGTGGACAGATATAATGTTCATGTCATATTCTTTGATAATGCTCTTCAAATCGGAAAAAACCGCCCCCGATAATTCGGAGTTGCAGTTTAAGAATATTTCTGCATTTTTTACACCGAGCCTTGCAATTTCTAACAGAGCATCCTCTGTGTGCATGGGGTATAAAGAAGCTGTGGATACACCGATTTTCATAATTATCACCGATTATATATAACGGGTGGTATTAACCACCCATTATATTTATATTGTTATGCTGATTTCTTCTTTTCTTTGAATTCCTGCCACGTCACCCATAACGGTCCTGCAATATACAACGATGATACGAAGCCCGAGCCAATGCCGATTACAAGCGGGAATGCAAACGATATAATCGAGTTGACTCCCATAATTACAGCGACGATACATATGACAACCATAGCTAATGCAGTAGTTCCCGAGGTGTTAAGCGACCTTGTGAATGATTGAGATATACTCCGGTTGACAAGTTCACGACTGCCCACCCGCTTACCGAATAAACCTCGGTTTTCACGGATTCTGTCATATATAACTATGGTATCGTTAATCGAATAACCTAATATTGTTAATACTACCGCCATGAAGTTAGCGTCAATCGCAAATCGGAAGAATATAAACGCCGCAAACACAATCATTACGTTATTTAACAAAGCGACGATTGCAAACATTCCCGCTGACCAGCCGCTGATTTTCTTGAACCTGAGTGCAATATACAGCACCAATACAGCGAATGAGAATATTACCGCTACCAGACATTTTAAGAAGAAGGTTCGCCCCATTGTGGGATTAACGTCCTGCGAGCCTTCCAAAACCAAATTGTTCTCGGGGAAGGTTTCCTCTAACTTTTGCGAAAGCTCATATTGTTTTTCTGCAGTCAACCCCTCGTCCGAGGTGAATTCGATGGTTACGGTTTTTGTTTCTGATATAATCGAAGAGCCTAACTTAACATTAACCGTTCCTTTGCCTAATTCTTCAACTGCAGTTTTTACACGGGCTTCGTTAATTTCACCCTCATAGTTATAGCTGATTATTGTGCCGCCCTTAAACTCGATTGCAACCTGCAAACCGAATACTAACATAACCGCAACAGCTGTCACAAGCACAACGACCGGCGGAACGAAGAACCTTTTCTTATTGGCAACTGCATCGAAAATCTGCTTGTTCTTGTCTTTTTCCTTTTGCTCTTCATTCTTATATCCACCGTATAAAGCGGGATTTCTTAACTTTTTGAAGCGTGATATTGAATAAATCATCACCCTTGATGCGAATACGCCGAATATGAAGTTCAAAACTGCACCGATGACTAATGTGAAACCGAATGAGTAAATCGGTCCCGCCGTACTCGGCCCGAACATAAAGAATATCGGGGAAAGAATTTTTGCGGCGAAGCTGTCAGGTGTTCCGAATGCACCCATCAGAATAAATGCAATTATAATAAGCGTGATATTACTGTCAAAAATTGCACTGAACGCCCGCTTATAGCCGGACTGTAACGCACCGTCAAGTGATTTACCCGCCCTTAGCTCTTCTTTTATTCTCTCGGCAGTAATTACGTTTGCATCAATACCCATTCCGATTGATAATATAATACCCGCTATACCCGGGATAGTAAGCGTGAAGCTGTCCGCAAATCCGAAAAATCCGGATATTACCGCTAATGCACCGAACGCCTGCCCCGCTAATCCGAACACGGCTGCCATTCCGGGAAGCTTATACCGGATAATCATAAAGATTGCCATGAGGATAAACGCGATTATACCGGCAATCGCCATTGCATCTCTCGCACTTTCACCCAAGGACGGGTTAATTATGCTCATGCTGTCAGTTTCTAACCTAAACGGTAACGCACCACCGTTAATCTTGTCCGCTAAGTCCTTTGCTTCCTCACGTAAAAATTTTCCGCTGATTTGGGCACTGCCATCAACTATATGAGCCGAAACAACCGGTGCGGAAACACGATAATCGTCAAGCCAGATTGAAATGACTTCACCTGTTCCGACAAGCCTTCCGGTAGCCTCCGAAAATGCTTCTCTTCCCGATTGATTAAGGTCTAACGCTACATAATAATCGTCCTCATTGTATCCCTTAGTCGGGTCATACAGCGGTGTTGCTTTTGCAATATCCGAGCCTTGAATAATTATCGGCAGGTCAAGATATTCGTTTGTTCCGGGTCTTGCGTCACCCTCTCTGAATGTGAGGAGTGCCATTTCACCTAATTCCTTAACCGCCTCCTCAGGGTCAAAGCTCCCCTCGCCGGATTGCCACGGGAAACGCAGAATAATCCGCTTACTGTTATAGTCCGGATAGATTTCATAGTCGGTGATGTTCTTTGAAATCAGCCTTGTTTCGATTATTGACCTCGCCGCATCTATGTCGTCGTTGGTAACATTTTCAGCATAATCCGCCGACGGAACAAAGGTAACGTCCACTCCGCCCCGAATGTCAATCCCCCAGCGAATGTCCTCTACACCTTTTATCCATGTTGTGTGGTTATCCCCGTAATAAGTGGAGAAACCGGTTACGGTAAATACCGAAAATGTGATTATAAACGCCACGATTATAAAAAAATACGGCTTTTTTATCTTTTTCAATTGAATTTACACTCCTTAGTTTTTAAACGAAATTGAATATATACTATGACATTATAATGCAATTGTCAAAATTAGTCAAGTGTTTTTTTATTTTTATGTGCTTTAAATGCTAAAAACTCATCTTTACATCGGATTTTTGGTATTCCTCAGCCACGAAGAACTCTTCCTTTTTAATGCCGCATAAGCCCGCTACGATATTGGAAGGGACAACCGCGACAACATTGTTCAAAGAAGTAACGCTGCTGTTATACAGCCTTCTCGCCGCTTGCAAGTGCTGCTCAACATCTCTTATACCAACCTGCAGTTCCTTGAAAACGTCAGCCGAACGCAGCTCGGGATAACTCTCTGCCACTGCATTAATGGTCGAGGCAACACTGTCCATTTTAACACTCGCTTCGTTAAGCTCGGATATGCTCATGCCCTTGCGGAACTTAATTGTTTCAATCAGTGTTTCCCGCTCATGCTTCATATAACCTTTCGCAGTGTCAAGCATTTTTATGAGCATATCATGTCTTTTAGCGAGTGCGACCTCAATCCCGGATAAGGTTTCGTTCACTTTAATCTGCATGACCTTTAATTTGTTGTAGGTTTTAATAAACCCGATTATCAGCATTAACATAATTATCCCTATTACTATAACCCACCAATAACTTGATAACCATTCCATTTTTAATTTCCTCCTCGTTTTTCAAATAATGTTTCGTTTATTAATAATTCTTCAATTATTGCCGTAATACATTTCGCCTCACGGTGACACTGTTCCTTGAACTCCTCCAGTAAATTATTGCTGAATATCTTGTTTGACTTAAAATCAAACATATATTTATTGTTATTAAACGCAAAGTTCGCCTTTGTTCCCGCAAAGCATACCGAGGTGTCCGCTTCAACCGCTTCGTCTAAGTGGAACAGGAACTCCATAAAATGCGGGGTTAGCACGTAAAAAACCATATGCTGGTCTTCAGAAATAATGAAAAACTTCTTATTAAACTCGGTGCTGTCGGTGTTTATTGAAATGTGTTTGTCGCGTTCTTTCCTTGATTTCTGCTTTTGAAGTGTTTTTGCGTGTGCTTTTCCTCTGAACGTCCTATGTTTGAAATTGCGTTCCCTTAGAATTATTGCCCTTTCCAAAGGCACCTTGAAATCAAACGTCAGCCACTGCCCTTTAAATAGCGGAACCTTGTTACCGTTGGCACGCACATGGAACAATTCTGTGTTGGAAAAAGTGAAAGGAACATCTTTATACACCCCTTGTATCAAATCCTCCCCCTCTGCCAAGCTCCACCCCTCAACCATTATATTACCCTCACCCTGACAGCCTGTGTTATAATGCTTGGGGAAATATGTGATATTATCGAAATAACTCTCAAATATGGGCTTCATCACATTGTTTTTGATATATTCACGGAAAGCGAGAACCTTAGAGCCGACTTTTATACCCAATGTAATCACCAGCACAGATGATACAACACACATAACAATAAATACCGTAAGTATTGCCATGCCCGGTTTTAAGAATATGCTCAGTATCAGCAATAAAACCGATAAGCAGAACAAACCTAAACTTCCATTAACAATCCCACACCATATTCTTAAAGGAACAAGCTTCTTTTTTATCTCCTGCTCTAATCTTTCGTCTTTATTCATAATTATCTCCCGTTAATCTATTGATTTAAGCGACTCTGCCATGTTGACCTTTTTTAAGTAAAAGTGCATGAACGCCGACACCATAGTCGAAAAAGCAATTGTCACCAATGCCGCTAAAATAAAACTGAGCGGGTGAATTTCCCTGCCGAACATAACGTCATTAACCTCAGCTGTCTGAATTATAAACCGTGACAGGTATATTCCTCCGAACAACCCGAACCCCGTCCCCATAAGCGTGAGCAGGGCGTTCTCACGGAAGATATACATATCCACCTCAACATCGTAGAACCCGAGGACTTTCAGCGTAGCGATTTCCCGAATTCTCTCGCAGATGTTTATATTAGTAAGATTGTATAAAACAATCAGCGATAATGTCCCTGCCGCCGAAACCAATATAATTATTACAAGGTTAAGCATGTTTATCATGTCATCAAAGCCGCCTGCGAAATCGCTCATAAACACAGTCCCGAATACTAATTCCTCATTTAAAAGCCGTGCGGCAAGCTCATCATTATCCTCAACCGCAACACCATTGAAGAAAGCCACACCGTATTCAGGCATTTCCCCGAATAATTCATAATATTTGGATTCGGTCATTCGTATGTAATGCATTGTATAATTCTCGGTGATACCTCCGATTATGACCCTGACCTTCTCCGTTTCGGAGCGGCTGATTACCGCTTCACCGCCTACATCAATATCAAGCAGCTTGGCTAACTTTTCGGTGATAATCGCACCATTTTCGTTTAAGCTGTATTCCTCGCCGGTTAAACGATTTGTAAACGTGAAGTATTCGCCGAACTTATCGGCTTGCTCGTCTTTCACAACCGCCATAATAAATTTAATGTGCTGGTTATCTTTTTCACAGACCATCATTTTTTCCATTGCATAAATCAATTCACCGCCATATTCGGAAAATACCGCTTCTAACCTCGCCTTATCCTCGTTGTTCATCTCGTGGTCGATATATGTCCAACCGTCGTTCAGTATAATTTTCTTAAACTGTAATTCTGCAATATCCCCCACGCTGTTCCTCAAAGCAAACCCCGTCAGCATTAAGGCGGTACAGCCCGCTATTCCGATAACCGTCATAAGCATACGCCTCTTATAACGGAATATATTCCTCACTGTGACCTTGCTCGAAAAGCTTAGTCTGTTCCAAACAAACCCGATTTTTTCAAGGAACACCCGCTTGCCTTTTTTAGGGGCTTTCGGCCGCATTAACTGTGCGGGGCGTTCGGACAGTTCTTTCCGGATTGAAATATATACCACTGCTGCAATCAGCCCGCCTGACGCTGTTAATGAAATAATCGCAAGCCTTAAATCATACGGCATGAGCATATCGGGAATGTTATACATCATTTGATAGGCGTACAGAATTACATAAGGGAACAGCTTCATTCCGACTAATATACCGAATATACTCCCTAAGACCGCCGCACTCACCGCATAAAACATATATTTAAATATAATAGTGCTGCTTGAATAACCCAACGCCTTAAACAATCCAACCTGTACCCGATTTTCCTCCACCATTCGTGATACCGTTGTTGAGCATACCAACGCCGCCACGATTAAGAAAAAAAGCGGGAACGCTCTTGCTATACTCGCCACCCTGTCGGCGTTCTCCCCGTATTCCGAGTAACCGGGGAAACCGTCACGGTTAAATATGAACCAACCGGGTAAGTCGTTTAAGTCGTCGATTAACTTGGCTAAATCGGCATGGGCTTGTGCGATTTCTTCATCAGCTTCAGCGAGTTTTTCCCTTGCCTCACGCTCACCCTCAGCATAATCAAGCAAGCCTTGTTCATAATCCGCCAACCCCTGCTCATATTCGAGTATACCCTCTTTTAATTCGGTCATGGGTTCATCAAGCAGGGCTGACGCATTATCGAGTTCTCTCCTACCCTCAACACGAGCCGCCTCCAACGCTTCCTCACCTTGCAACAGCATCGCCCACCCATAATCAAGCTCCATGCGGGTTTGAAACAGCATTTCCTCCCCGAACATCATAACCGCCGCTTCATATTCAAGCTCAGCCTGTACCATTTCTTCTCGGTTAAATATAAGCTCCCATTCGCCGTTTCTTATTTCGCTACTATATTCAGCTTGTGCTTTATATAACGCCTCCCAGCCCTGTTCTATTTCAATCCATGCTTCATCAAGTAATTCCTTGGCTTTGTCTAATTCTTGCTTGCCCTCGTCTAACTCCCGCTTGGCGTCGTTGAGTTCCTCCTCGACTTCCTTTTTCGCATCGGCTAATTCTTGCTCGGCTTTGTTAAGCTCGTCATAAGCTTCTTCAATAATATCGTCCACATGACCGGCAATACGTTGTTTGCCCAATTCGTCTAAGTGTTCCTCTATTAATTCTGCGGCGTTAGTATAATCGTCGGTGTAGCTTAAATATTCCCGCAGTTCATCGAACAAAACGAAAATTTCCGTATATTTATCCAATGTGAAATTAACCTCGGGGATAAACACCGCATAACTAATCACACCCGCACCAATATTGGTATGCCCCCTCGTATCATCGCTCGGGAAAAGCACCGTGCGAATAATCCCCACAATCGTATATGTATCATTCGCCAGAACATCGTAAACGTCCCCGTCTTTACTGCCGTGTGATAATGTAATTGTTTCGCCGATTATCGTGTCCCTGTCGGGGGAATACCACCTCATGTCTACTATACACTCGTTCGGGTTTTCGGGAAGCCGCCCTGCAACAATCTCGATTTTATTTAAAGGAAAATCGTTCCCATCCGGGAGCGACATGACCCGAACAGTGTCTTCTTGCTCGCCTCTATGTAAAAACATGTCGCAATAATACGCAGGGTATATTATTTTGTCGAAGTTTAACTCCTTTATCGACTGAACGTCATCTTGGTCAAACCCGAATATCGAAACCAAGCGGAAGTCTGCCAGATTGAGCCGCTCATAATAATTATCCGCAGAATATCTCATAGAATAAGGAGAAGCGGTAATCCCTGCGAAAAAACCCACACCGAGAGCCGTTATCGCAAAAATCGACAAATAACGGCTTAATGAGGATTTTATCTCCCTGAACGTGTTCTTCCAGATTGTTTTATTCATGCGACTACCACTCTATCTCACTGACAGGGGTGGGTCTTTGGTTAATAAGTTCCCTGCTGACCTTGCTGTTCTTGAGCTTGATTACCCTGTCTGCCATCGGTGCAATCGCAGAGTTATGCGTCACAATTATAATGGTGGTTTGTGCCTTTTTACAGGTGTCCCACAATAATTGCAAAATCATCTTCCCCGTGTCATAGTCTAATGCACCTGTCGGCTCGTCGCATAACAACAGCTTCGGTTTTTTCGCCAACGCCCGTGCAATTGCCACCCTTTGCTGTTCTCCGCCGGAAAGCTGTGACGGAAAGTTCCCTGCCCTGTCAGACAATCCCACCTGCTCGAGAATTTCGTCTGCCGGAATATAATCACGGGAGGTTTGTGCGGCAAGCTCCACATTTTCCTTAGCGGTGAGGTTTTGCACCAAATTATAAAACTGGAACACAAATCCCACATCATGTCTGCGATATGTAATCATCTCACGGCGGGAAAATTCACTGATATTCGCACCGTCGACGGTTATGCTTCCGCCATCGTTGACATCAATCCCGCCCAACAAATTAAGAACCGTCGTTTTCCCCGAACCCGACGGTCCCAATATCATGGCAAGCTCACCCTTTTCTATTTGGAAATTAATCCCGTCAGCGGCGTTAATGCTCACTTCACCCATTTTATATGTTTTACGAACATCAGATAATGTTATGAACCCCATGTCACACTCCCATGATTGCGTCTTTTATTTCGGGATACCTCCATATTAATTCACGGCGGTTGAATATTCCGAAAACCTCGCCGCTCCCCGTAAACGAACCATTGTCCCACCAATAACACGGCACACCGTATTCACGTGCCATTGTGAAATAATACTTTGTCCATTCCACACGGAAATCGAGGTTGTCCTTATCCCTTGCACCGGTTTCCCCGAGGATTACCGGTATACCTTTATCTAAATACAACTCTTTTATATTTTCAAATAATTCGATTATCGGAGTGGTGCTTCCCTGTGCAGTCGCACTCCACTTACCGCCGCCGCCTGCGTTTAATGCAAAAGCCCATGGTGTGTATGCGTGAATTGACACGATAATCTTATCGTCATTTTCGGGAATTTCCAACGCCTCCATTGCCCTGCGTTCACTCGAAGCGGCATAAGTAACAATCATGAGATGCCTTATTTCGTTGTTCCCGCCCGAAGCACGGACAGTTTCAACAAAAGCGGCGTTCAAGCGATTAACCACACCCCACGCCTCCGCAGTACCGCCGTTCCACTCGTTGGGCGCTCCGAACCAGCGAGGCTCGTTCATTCCCTCGAAAATCAGCTTTTCATTATAATCGGCGAAACGCTCCGACAACTGCTCCCAGATTGCAATTAACTGCTCGGTATTCTGTGCTTCGTTTTCTTCATTCGGGAACAGCCAACGCTCATGGTGGGTGTTGAGAATACAGTACATGTCATTCGCAAGAACGTATCCCACAACCTCCTCCACCCTGTCTAACCAGTCGGGGTCAATTATATAATTCTCATCCATGTGCTTACCCCAAGAAACAGGCACTCTCACCGAGTCGAACCCCGCTTCCTTAATCACCATCATCATGGAATAGGTCGTTCTCGGGTTGCCCCATGACCATTCCGAACTCAAACCGCTGCCCCCGGTTGCGTCAAGGGTATTCCCCAAGTTCCAGCCGGCTTTAATTTCCTTAACTAATTCCATAGAGGAAATATCACGCATATCATGTTCTAAAGGGATATACGGCACGAAATTATCAT
This sequence comes from Oscillospiraceae bacterium, assembly GCA_009784825.1. Lineage (GTDB taxonomy): Bacteria > Bacillota > Clostridia > Oscillospirales > Ruminococcaceae > Ruminiclostridium_E. The sequence goes on along the minus strand of WQXO01000003.1, from coordinate 93,057 downwards.
CGGGGGGAGGGTTATACATTCCCCCGAGAGTGGTGCTGTCCTCCGGTTCATTATTCGTAAAACCTGACGAAGAGGAGGTTAATCCCGTTTCATCCTCGGGTGGCTGAGTAGGGCATCCGCATAACGTAATTGTAATAACCAATGACAGGATTACCGCCGAAATTCGCTTATTCATAAGTAAAAATTCTCACACTTTCAATTATTATTTCCTCAACAGGTTTGCTCATTTCACCTGAATCGCTTAATGTTACTTGAACCGCAGACACTGCATCAATCACGTCAAACCCGTCAACAGTCTGCCCGAACACGGTATACCCGCCATCGAGGAATGCTGTTCCGCCGTCTTGATATTTCTCGATAATTTCATCAGTCATATTCTCACGGAATTTCAAAAGCCTTAAATAATCTAAATACATATTTTGGAAATATTCCTGCCCGTGAATATTAAGCTCAACACCCTCAATATCTCTGTTGGTTTCTAATATTTCGGTTAAGATTTCCAGCACCTCTTTTATGTCGTCCGGATTATGCATTACGGGGTCACTTGCATTTTTGTTATTGACAATATAAAACTGCTGTGAGTTCCTGCCGCCCGCATTCGCCATGCACAACGCCCCATAAAAATGCCGCATATTATACGCTCGCTCAACCCCGAATGTATCGTCACCCGGATTAGACATTCCATTACCGAAGGGTGAACCGCCCTGTATCATAAAACCGCTCATTACACGGTGGAAGTTCTTCCCGTCATAATAGTTGCTCTCGGCTAAGTCAATAAAGTTCTGCACGGCAATCGGTGCAGATTCCTTGAACAGCTTTACAGTTATTTCCCCGAAACCTGCAATTGTTATTACCGCATATGTATCGCCGCTTTCGAGCTTAACCTCACCCAAGTTCCCTCCCGTCATGGAGGAATTGAAAATAAAGTCGTCAGTTTTCGGAACGGCATCGGGATTGCGGACAATTTCGGAGGTTTCTGTTGAAGCCTGTGCGTCTGTATCAGTTTCTTGTGTGGTTCTCTTGGTTTCGTCGTCGTTATTCCCCGAAGTTGTTGTCGTTGCACTGTTTGAACATGCTGTCATCATCATAATCGCTAAAACCCCTATTAACAGTTTTTTAAAATTACTACCTTTTTTATTCCTTGACATAAATTCTCACACTTTCTATAATTATTTCCTCAACGGGGAGGCTCCTTTCGCCTGCACCGTTATTGGCAACAGGAACAACTGAAATTGCGTCAATCACGTCAAACCCGTCAACAGTTTGTCCGAACACGGTATACCCGCCGTCAAGATGAGAAGCCCCGCCCTCTTTATACTTTTCGATGATTTCGTCGGTGATGTTCTGCCTGTAGTCTAAGCTTATCTGGAACTGTTCACGCATTTGAATATATTCCCTGCGACCGTTTTCGTCGAGCGGTCTGCCGTCAAAATAGATATTATTCTTCAAAAGATTGTTTACCGTGTCAATATCACGTTTCATATCTGCAACATTCCTCAGTGTCTGCGGATTTTTATCATTAACAATATAAAACTGCTGTGAATTCCTGCCGCCCGCATTCGCCATGCACAATGCCCCGTAAAAGTGCCGTGCGTTATAGGAAAGCTCAACACCGAAGGTAGGTTCATTAAGGTCGGATAACCCGTCCCCGTTTGGCGAACCGCCCTGTATCATAAAATCTTTGATAATTCGGTGAAGGTTCTTGCCGTCATAATAACCCTCTTCAGCTAATTTAATAAAATTATCGACGGCAACAGGGGCACATTCAGGGAACAGCTTAATCGTTATATCACCGAAATTCTCAATGGTTATAACGGCATAGGTGTCGCCTGATTCAATCACAACCTCGCCCAAGTTCCCTCCGGTTAAAGCTGTGTTATAAATTGAACTGTTTTCCTGCTTGCACGCAGTAAACGCTAAAACAAACATTAAAACTAATGATAATGATATTATTTTTCTCATGCCTTATCCTCGTGAATGGTTCTGTTTTCAATAATATACGATTTCAGAACTCTCAGCCTTGTTTTGTCGCCGCCGGTTTCAATAACTATGGTGTCAGAGCCGGGCTTAGCGTCAATCACTCTCCCAATTATTCCGCCCGAGGTTACTACCTCATCAGCTATCTCTATGCTTTCGAGCATTGCTTTCGCTTGCTTTTTCCTCTTCCCCTCAGGGCGGATAAGCAAGAAATAAAACAGCCCCGCCATAACTGCCAAGGGTAATCCGAAATTCAACAGCATTCCCATTAAACCGAGCGGTTCTTCCCCTGCGGGCTGTTGAAGCATAATTAAATAATCCATTTTTTACGTCTCCTTAAATATTTTGTTTTGCTTATTATACATTATTATTTAATAAAAATCAATTGCGAACCATATGACTTTCATATCCCATTTGAACAAACGCAGAAATAATCTTCTCTCTGTCACTTTCAGAAAGCGACGTCCCGTCCATACACGGGATAATTTCAAGCTCGCCCGCTTGATTTTCCACCTTGGTAAAGGAGGTTTTCACCAAATCAGCGAGGTCATCGGGAACAATCACCGCACCTCCCGTAGCCACCGATTCCGACTCTGCACGGGTAAATGTCACCACTAATTTAATACCCTCTAATGTGTTAGCGGCACGCAGAATTTCCGCACTTCCCACTGTATCTGTGCCGCTGATAATATCATTCAGCGACATTTCAAGCATAATATTCGCCCCCGGTGAGTTGCCCACTGCAAACATCACTAACTCTGCCAACGCCGAAAACCTAACGTCTTCCCCGGTAACATTTGCCGGGAAATACTGATTGTTGGCAGCCGGTAACCGCGGGAATACCGTGTTGGCATAAATAATATCGTTGAACCCCGCTTTATATAACTCCGAGGTTATTTCGGAGATATACGACTTAGTACCCTGTAAAAACGGGTTCGCCCACAATCGGGAATCGGGATTGCTTGCAGAACCGTCCAACCACCTGCCACCCTCGCCCAAGGTATATGAAACATTTTGAATAATCGAGGGAGCTAATTTATCCATTAATGTGTTAATACGAGCGATTGGCTTTAACCCCGCATTAACACACAATGAAGAGATTTGTTCGGCAGTAAGCGTTCCCGCTATAATACTCGTGTCCGCCAAAACCTCAATCTCACTTTTGTATAACAATCTGCCGTCACTGTCTTTCAACTCTATAACAACAGCATCAAATCCGTCACTTTTCGCTTTTTCAAGAAATGCCGAAAGGTTGACAGTGCTTGTCAGCACATTTGCGGGAGCATAAACAGACCTGCCTATTTCCTCGGGTATGGTTGAGGGTTCTTCCGGCTCGCCGGTCACATCGGGAGTTTCACTCGCCTCAGACGTTTCGGAGACATCGGTATGCGGGTTGTCAATATCAACCGGTTCAACCGGCTCTCTCCCCTCATACTCGAATATCGTCTTACCGACCGTGAACCCCACAAAAACAAGTGCACCCACCAGAACAAGCGTCAAACCCATTTCAACAACTTTTCTGAAACTGCTTTTCTTCTTTTTATAAAGGTTTTTAGACCGCTTAACCTTCTTACCGTAACCCCGTTTCGACATATCTCTGTTACCTATTCTATATTAATCACCCTGTTTGATACCCCACAAATGCGTATAACGCAAGTGAAAGCACGCCTACGTAAATAACCATTATCGGCATTCCCCTGAACGCCGCCGGAACTAACTCATTATTAAGCCTTGAGTGAGCCGCATAAAGCAGAAATCCCGCCACGAAAAAACCGATACCGGTTCCCAATCCATAACCGAGATAACCCCATATATCCGCTCCCGCCTGCGAACCAATGAACAACGCTCCCAAAACCGCACAGTTAAACACTGTGAGATGGACGAATTTCTTGATTTTCACAAACAGCTTATGGAAATACCGCCATACAATAATCAGGCTCGCTATATATATTATGCCTATGATTGCTATGTATAATACAGGTGCGAGAATATGATAATAGATGAACTCCCCCCACACCAAATCCAACGCCCATATAACAATTGAGGACAGCGACATTATATAACACAGCCCAAGGGTGAACCCGATAACGTGTGACCGCTTGCGTGCCGCATAAAGCAGTATATTTATTCCTAATGCTTTTTCAAAAACTGCATTTTGTAAAAAAATGGAAATCAATGCAGCAGATATGAAGTTAGCAATCATTGTGCCACCTCCCGTATAAGCTCTTGCCGCCGTCTCTCTTTTTCTAACTTTTTCGCCTTGATTTGCTTAGAACGGTTGTATAAAGCACGGAACAATCCCGCCATGACGCCCACTACGATTAACCCGCCGAACGTCGTTTCAATTGCGGGAATGTGGAAACCCAAGTCAACCGTCATCCACCCTATTCTGCCGTTCACGAATATGTCACGCAGCAGCCCGACTAATATGCACACCACGTTAAAGCCTGCAATATACCCTAACAGCTCCACCATCATTATATGAATGGGCCGCAGGCAAAACCGTGTTTCTGTTTTTGTGAGGATTAGCGGATTTACCGCAAGAATAGGCAGGTATAAGCCTAACCCCGCTGTCATCGCTTCACCGAAAACTAAAGTAACAAGCAAATGCACAGGGATAAGAACAACCCCCGCTATCAACGCATAAATAATCACTCTGATTGTGTATACTATTTTTTTCGGGATTAACCGACATATAAATATGCTGAAAAATGCAACAAGTGTAAACGCAAACGCCAAAGCCAAACCATTCTCAAATGTATTCGCACGGGCGGCTACGGGGGCGATTGCTATTCCGCTCATAAGAACAATGTTCTGGCGGATTAAACCGTCGGAAAGACGCAGATTACTCTTTTCCATGTGCCACCTCCTCAGGAACGGGTTCGGATTCAGACGATTCGGATTCAGGAGGGACGATGTGGGCATCGTCCCCTACAGACTCATCTATTATTACAATGTCTTCCTCGTCATCTTCCTCGGGAACGCCGATTTCCACAACGTCATCATCGTCAATAATCAACGATAACTCTAACGGGGTCAGCGTTTCGGGTTCGGGAGCTTCAACAATTACGGGAACATCCTCTTTCCGCTTAAACACACTTCCTAATTCCTTAACCCCGTCAACAAGGTTTTCTTTTATATTTATTCGGGCTTTGGCTTTTTTCTCTGCCCGCTCAATTTTCTTTAATCTGCGTTTTTCTGCCGCATTTCCCATTTTTTCTCTGAGTTTTGATATAACACCCTGCTTTTTTCGATTAATTTTTATGATTTTATTATCAATGGGCGGCATATTATAATCTTGTTGAACTATCACAATTTCCTGCGTATCGGATAAAGCGGGACGTACCTTTGCTTCGTCACCCGTCTTGGCTTTCTCCCTAATGCGTTCATACGAGTTTAAGCGGTTCTGCACAAACACCGCCGCATATTTAATCGAGCCGATTGTCTTCTTCGCCGCAATGTCACTACGCTCCGACATAGTGTTCACCAAAAGCAACGCAAACGCAGGCGAACCCTCCACCCTGCCGTATACACGGAACAGCACCACCAATACACCATAACCTAATCCGTAATAGATTTTCCCGAGATATGTTTTGGGAAGTGTCTGCGGGTCGTTCGCAAGAAAGATTAATATGAACAAAAAATACCCCGACACCAACACATTCAGCGAAGCCCGAACAACTCCCTCTTCCGCCGAAAACACCCCCGAAAATAACAAGGTTGCCGCTAAAACCGAACCCGTTACCACAGGTGACATTGACCGCCTGAACAAGAGGCATACCCCGCATACCAAAAGCACAAGAATATGTACCGTTCCCATTGCCCCCGCAAAATACCCCATTAATATATCAAAGGTTTCTATTTCATGCGGTGAGGTAACTCCCGTGAGCAGGGCGGGGCTGATTTCTCCGAAAACCGGAAGATGTTCGTGCGGTCTCGGGAATGAAAGCATATTATTGGGGTAGCATATTATCAGAAAAGCAAACGCCGTTGCCGTGGGATTAAATATGTAGTTGTCCTTTCCGCCGAATATATGTTTAATCCCGATAGTCAGTGCAGAGCCGAAAAACGCCATGGCATAATTAACTCCCGCAGGCATCAAAAGTGCAATGCACATTGCCGCTGTAAGTGTAGAAAGGTCACGAGGGTTATAGATTTTTTTCGACAACGCACAACCTAACATGTCCATCAAAACCGCACCCAATAACGACACACCCGCCATAACAGCAACACGGGGCCCGCTGTTCCAGAACCCAATAACCGCCAACGCAAAAAGACACAGAAGCTGCTCGAAATAAATTTGTGACGGTTTAATTGGCTTAATTCCCTTTTTTACGGGCTTATTCCCGTTGTTATCGGGAATTTCGTTTTCATAATCGAATTTATCTATTATATTTTTATCCATACAAAGGACTACCTCATCATATTAATTATATAGTGAATAGTTACTAAAAATAATTACTAATTTCCGACAGGGGGCAATATTTAATGCAGATAGACGTTTTATCGCAAAACACACTTAAACTGACTTTGAGCCGGCTTGATATGTTCGACCTTGATATTCGGTATGAAAGCCTTTCAGGGAAAAACCCGGATACCAAGCGATTGCTTTCCCATGTCCTAAGAACCGTAAAATTAGATAAGAGTACCGGAATTGACTTCTCGGGCGAACGCTTATTTGTCGAGGCGTTCCCAAGACCCGACGGCGGCTGTATGCTTTATATTTCCTGCCTAACCGACGAAAAGCTGAAAGCCCCGGAAAAAAAACCAATCACACAAATCCGCAGACTAACCCCCAAAACTCGACTGTCAGACATCGACGTTCCCGCAAGAGGTATACTCTGCCGTTTCGATAATCTCGAAACGCTTAAAGGTGCCTGTGCAGGACTTTCGTGGCAGCTAAATCTGGGAACCGCCCAATTCACAAGCACGCTTTACGGCAACGGAAACGAATACCGTTTATATATTTCCGGGGAAACCCCTAACAGCGTCTTATCGGAATACGGTGAAATCATCGAAAACGAATTCGCATACACTGCAGAGCATTATACCCTGCTTATCCCCATTAATGCCGTTGAAAAGCTAACCCAGATTCTTTAATGCAGACACAGCTTTTTTCATGTCCGGCGAGCTGAATAAATAAGTTCCCGCAACGAGAACATTCGCACCCGCTTCAATAACCGACGGTGCGGTTTTTTCGTTTATGCCGCCATCCACCTGAATATCGACATTGAGGCTTCGTCTGTCCATCTCAGCCCGCAACGCCCGAACCTTGTCAATCGTTTCAGGAATGAACGCCTGCCCGCCGTATCCGGGGTCAACCGACATAAGGTTAAACATGTCCACCATTTCTATGTAGGGGAACGCTTCTTCAATATCTGTATCGGGGTTAAGTGCCAAACCCGCTTTAACGCCGAGATTTTTTATCCGCTTCAACGCTTTTTCGATGTTGCAGTCACTCTCCGCATGAATGGAGATGATGTTACTCCCTGCAGCGGCAAAAAACGGAATAACCCGCTCGGGTTCAATCACCATCAAGTGGGTATCAAAAACTAACATACTCTTAGTCCTCAGCGACCTGATAACAATATCGCCGATTGTCATGGGGGGAACAAACACACCGTCCATAACATCAATATGGAGCATGTCCGTGCCCGCCTGTTCCGCCTTTGCAACCTGTTCGCCGAGTGCGGATAGGTCAGAATTTAAAACCGAAGCTGAAACTTTTATCATTTTTTAATCCCTTTTAATCCTTATAAAATAAAACATTCCTATATATTTTACATTAATAAGCGAGTTTAGTCAAGGTTTTCTTGCTTTTTTTCTTTTTTTATTATATAATATAGGAAAATATTAGGAAAGCTTAGGAAAAGGTATATATGTTCTTCAATAGAAAAAAGCCGCAAATGAGCGGGATTAACTTCATAATATGCGGGTTAGGTAACCCCGGAACACGTTATGAGAATACCCGCCACAACTGCGGGTTCATGATAATTGATGACCTCGCAAAAACACATAATACCGCCGTTAAGAAACTGCGGTTCAAGTCATTAACAGGCGAGGTCAGCATTAAAGGCGTAAAGTGCCTGTTAATGAAACCGTCTGCATACATGAACAACAGCGGGCAGTCCGTCACCGAGGCTATGCGGTTCTATAAGCTGCCGCCCGAGAAAGTGCTGATTATATGCGACGACGTTAACTTAGATGTCGGGATTATTCGTATTCGGGAGAAAGGCAGCGATGGCGGGCAAAAAGGCTTGCAGAATATTATATACCTCAGCGGAAAAGACGACTTCCCCCGCATACGTATAGGTGTAGGTAAGAAACCCCACCCCGACTATGACTTAGCTGACTGGGTGCTTTCACCGTTTTTGAAAAGCGAGAAAAACGCATTAGAATTCGCATTAGGCAACGCCGTTAAAGCGGCAGAGATGATTGCATGCGGGAATATTTCCGAGGCAATGAACACTTATAACGGAATAAAACCCGATAAATAATTTAACCGTCAATCTGCACAAAATATACGTTGAAACTTTGGTAAAAAAACCGCCCTTGTGCGGTTTTCTTTTTTGTGTTACGATAGGTACAGGAAACAATATCCAAATAATAATATATGGAGGAAATATTATGAACTACGGTTACTTCGACGAGAAAAACAAGGAATACGTCATCACCAAGCCCGACACCCCTTCCGCATGGGCGAACTACTTAGGCTCCCCCGAATACGGTGCGATTATCTCTAACAACGCAGGCGGCTACAGCTTTGTGAAATCCGGTGCAAACGGACGGGTCAGCCGTTACCGCTTCAACTCGGTGACAACCGACCAACCGGGACGTTATGTCTATCTGCGGGATTTAGACAAGGGTGACTTCTGGTCAGCCTCATGGATGCCCGTCGGTAAATCGTTAGACGATTATAAAACCGAGTGCCGCCACGGAACGGCATACACCGTTATCTCCTCCGAATACGATAATATTAAAACCGAATCGCTGTATTATGTCCCGAAAGGGAAAACATATGAGGTATGGCGTGTAAAAGTAACCAACAGCGACACCAAGGAACGTAAATTAGCTGTGACAGGTTATGTCGAATTCACAAATGAACCCAATTACGAGCAAGACCAAGTGAATTTACAATACACCCTGTTCATTTCCAGAACATACTTCAAAGACAGCTTTATAAAACAAGTCTATAACGAAAACTTCAAAGACCCTCGCAAGGAACGCTTCTTCGGATTAGCGGGACAAAACGTGTCGAAATTCTGCGGCGACCGTGACAAGTTCGTGGGGAAATGGAGAGGGTATCAAAACCCCATAGGAATAGAAGCAGGGTTAAACGGCGACTTAAACTACTGCGGCAACTCATGCGGTGCCCTCCAATCGGATATTATTCTTAAACCGGGCGAAACCAAGGAATTGATTTATTTATTAGGTGAAAAACCCGAAGCAGAGGCAATGTCTATAATCAATTCGTATAACAATTCCGACGTTTGTGAAAAAGAGTTAAACGAATTAAAGAATTATTGGCATGAAAAATTAAGTAACCTGCAAGTAAAAACCCCCGACGACAAGTTCAATAACATGGTTAATGTTTGGAACGCCTACCAGTGCTTTATCACATTTATATGGTCACGAGCGGCTTCGTTCCAATACTGCGGGCTTCGTAACGGATTCGGCTACCGTGACACAGTGCAAGACATTCAAGGGATTATTCACCTTGACCCGGAAATGGCAGTTCAGCAGATTAAGTTTATGCTATCGGCACAGGTGACTAACGGTGCAGGTCTGCCCTTAGTGAAATACACACACAATCCGCCCAACGAGGACAAACCGGGCGACCCTTCCTATGATGCCGAAACCAAACACGACTCCTACCGTGCAGATGACGCATTGTGGCTGTTCCCGACGATTTATAAATACATCACTGAAACAGGAAACATCGCATTTTTAGACGAGGTGGTTCACTTCGCTAACGACGGTGAATCGGGTACTGTCTACGACCATCTCAAGCGTGCGATTGACTTTTCGATGAACAACTTAGGTAATCATGAGCTCCCCGCAGGTCTGCACGCCGACTGGAACGACTGTCTGCGTCTCGGTAAAAAAGGTGAATCCACATTCGTGGCATTCCAGTTATACTACGCCGTGAAGCTTATGAAAATCTACGCCGAGGACAGGAACGACACCGAATACGTTAATTACTTAGACAGCCTTTTCACAAAGCTGAACGGTATATTCAACAACCACTGCTGGAACGGCGACCGCTGGATTAGAGGGTTCATGGAGGACGGTAAGATTATCGGTCAAAAAGGCGACCCCGAAGCGAGCATGTGGTTAAACCCGCAGTCATGGGGTGTAATTTCGGGTGCCTCCTCCGAAGAACAAGCGATTGCTTCAATGGACAGTGTTTACCGTGAATTAAACACGCCTTACGGTGTCATGGTAATGTACCCCGCTTATGCCGAACACGGTATGCACGGTGTTACGTTAATGCATTGTTTCAATAACGGCGTTAAAGAAAATGCAGGAATTTTCTCACAACCGCAGGGCTGGGTTATCTTAGCGGAATCGCTGTTAGGACGCGGCGACAGGGCTTATGAATACTGGAAGGAAGCCGCCCCCTCATCTTATAACGACAACGCTGATTTGCGTGTGCTTGAACCTTATGTTCACGGGCAGTTCATCGAGGGTAAGCAGTCGCAGTTCCCGGGGAAAGCACATGTGCATTGGCTGACAGGAACAGCTTCCACAGTAATGGTGGGGACAGTTGAGGGAATTTTAGGTTTACGCCCCGAATTAAACGGGCTGGTGATTAACCCGTCAATCCCGAGCGAATGGAAAGGCTTTGAAATGACAAAAACATTCAGAGGGAAAAAATTGAATATAAAGGTCAGCAACCCGAACGGCTCACAAAGCGGTGTAAAATCTGTTACTGTGAACGGCGAGAAAATCGACGGCTTGTTAATCACCGAAAATGTTTTAAAAGATGTGAATGATATTGTAGTAGAAATGTAGGGGTAACATAAGAACCCGCCCTTGCCGGGCGGGTTCGGATTATTCAATAATTGAAGTTAAATCACGCTTGCCATGAACTATTCTAAGTATATTTATAGTCTTTGTGTCATCATCAGGGACATACAATATCAAATAATCCCAAACTGTCGCAAAGCGAATTTCTAAAGAGGCAAGCTTTTCGTTATGATGTTTAGGATACAAATATGGATTTTCGCAAATTAAATTCACTTTTTTCATCATAAGCTTTATTAAACGCTCAGAAATTTGAGGTTCTTCTATTTCCTCGATATAATATGCAATTGCACCCAATAAATCCGTTTTTGCTTCAGGTGAATATTTATATTGAAAATCCATATTTTCTCCTTATTTCCTCAAACATTTCTTCTCCCGAAATCATTCTGCCTTCTCGCATGCTTCTATACCCCTCCATAACCATTTCCACAAGCTCTTCTTCATTCTTGAAAGTGACACTCTCCGGTGCGGGAAGCCTCACCTCATAGGGTATTCCCCCAACAATGCTGATTTGGTGTAAATACATATTCACCGCTTCGGAAATAGACAGTCCGAGAGCTTCAAGCGTCTTTTCTGCTCTTGCTTTAACTTCATCGTTTACACGAATATGCAATATTTGGTTTTTAGTCATTATTATCACCTCATAATTTATTTACATCTATATTGTATCACGTTTTTAACACAAAGTCAATACAAATCAGAAAGGATTTCACCATGACCTTTAAACAACGTGCCGAAAAATTAGTCTCACAGATGACCGTCGCCGAAAAAATGTCACAGCTTCGTTATGACGCACCTGCCGTCGAACGCCTCAACATCCCCTCCTACAACTGGTGGAACGAGGCTCTCCACGGAGTGGCACGCTCAGGGGCAGCGACGGTATTCCCCCAAGCAATCGCAATGGCGGCGAGTTTCAACAAGTCATTAATCGGGGAAGTGGCAGCCGCAATTTCCGATGAAGCACGAGCCAAGTATAACGAGTATAAACAATTCGGCGAAAACAAGGACACGCAGATTTATCAGGGACTGACATACTGGTCACCGAATATCAACATATTCCGTGACCCTCGCTGGGGACGGGGACACGAAACCTACGGGGAAGACCCCTACTTAACCGGAGTTATGGCAGTGGAATTTATTAAGGGACTGCAAGGTGATTTGGACAACCCCGGTTACAAATACCGCAAAATCGACGCAACGATTAAGCATTTCGCAGTCCACAGCGGGCCGGAAAACCTCCGCCACAGCTTCAACGCTGTCGCAAATGAAGAAGACCTGCGTGACACGTATTTACCTGCGTTTAAATATTGCATTGACAACGCTAACCCCAGTGCGATTATGAGTGCGTATAACCGCACGAACGGTGAACCCTGCTGTGCTTCCAAAACATTAATCTGCGATATTTTAAGGGGGGAGTGGGGGTTCAAAGGCTACCACGTTTCCGACTGCGGAGCAATCTGCGACCTTAATAAAAACCACCGTGTCACCGAAACACAAGCCCACAGTGCTGCTTTAGCTGTGAACCACGGCTGTGACTTGAACTGCGGCTCGGCATATCAGTCACTTCAAGCGGCGTATGCAGAGGGGTTAGTAAACGAGGAAACAATTACCAAAGCCTGCGAACGCCTTTTTGAAGCACGGTTCAGATTAGGAATGTTCGATGACGACTGCGAATACGATAATATTCCTTATGACGTTGTCGAATGTGACAAGCACATTCAATTAAGTCTAAAAATGGCACAAGAAAGCATAGTCCTCTTAAAGAATGACGGGATACTCCCGCTGAAGAAAACAGCCGGTTTGAAAGTCGCCGTAATAGGTCCCAACGCAGACGATAAGACAGTTCTGCTCGGGAACTACTTCGGCAGACCGTCGAATTATACCACATTCCTGAAAGGCATACAAAATGAGGTCGGGAGGTTCAGCGGGAAAACCCGCTATGCTTATGGTTGCCACGCCTACAAGGACTTAATCGGTGAATGGTCAGAGCATCCCATGCGTGAGGCGGTTCTCGCCGCACGAAAAGCCGACATTGTGATTATGGTTATGGGGTTGAACCCGCTAATCGAGGGGGAGGAGGGTGACGCCTATAACGAATTCGTCAGCGGCGATAAACCCAACCTTGATTTACCGAAATCACAAAGAGAATTATTCGAGGAAATCAAAAAAGTAAACACCCCGATTGTTTTTGTTAATGTTGCAGGGAGCTGTATAAACCTTACAGAGCAGGACGCTCACTGTAACGCAGTAATCCAGTGCTTTTACCCCGGAGCAGAGGGTGGTCAAGCCCTTGCCGACGTTATTTTCGGGAACGTGTCCCCATCAGGGAAATTACCGGTCACGTTCTACAAAAGCACCGACGACCTGCCGCCTTTCGAGGATTACAGCATGGTCAACCGAACCTACCGCTATTTCAAGGGTGAACCGCTGTATAAATTCGGTCACGGACTGTCCTACACCACGTTTGAAATTACAGGAAACAAAATTAAAAACACCGGCGATTATGACGGTGCGGAAGTGTTATTGTATTATGATGAGCGAGGCTGGTTAAAAGGGTCCGAGAAAGTGTTCCTGAAAAAGGGCGAGGAGAGGGAGGTCATGGTTACATGAGAAATCTCAGAAGCATTAGGAAAATAGGTGAGCCGGTCAAGTTCGGGGTTTTCTCAAGGACAGAGCTTATGGACGAGGTTGACAAAAAACCGAAAACGAGCCTCATGGACGTTAAATCGGCGGCTGTCACGCATAATTGCCCGAACTGCACTGCCGAATTGAAGTTCAACGCCTCAACATGGGACTATGACTGTATATATTGTGACAGCACTTTCAGAAGAAATCAATTAAGATAGAAAAAATGAATAAACAAAACCGCCGGCTTAATGGCGGGTGTTGTAAAACAAGTTAAACGGAGTAACCATTTAGGCTGCTCCGTTTGTTCACTAAATATACTTGACAAAATAATACAAATTGTGTATAATAACGACACAGCACGGATACGTGCTTACGGAACTAAGGTTCCGGGGGCAGGCTTAACACGGGTGGCGGTCGTCCTCCTTGCAAAAGGAGGTGATGTCTATTGAAAATATTGGATTTTCTTCTGATAATCTTGTATGTTGCGTGTGAAAACGTGCAACTGCTTGTGTCCTTTATAGAGTCAATAAAACGAAAATAACCGCCTGCCGTCCAAAGTAAGCGGTTATTTTTAGTCGCAAATCTGAGGACGACCGTCACTTGGTCTGCCTCTTTCCATTATAATATCACACATTCTCTTATTTGTCAACCCCTTTTTTGTCAACCCCTTTTCTTGAAAAAGCCGAGCAGCTGTGGGCTACGATTGTGGGGTTTGGGGCTTCGCCCCAACAAGCAAAACAGCACGGCAATAATCGTGCTGTTTTAATCAGCTAATGGTGGGAATCGAACCCACAACCTGCTCATTACGAGTGAGCCGCTCTGCCATTGAGCCACATTAGCTTAGTATATTGCAAAATTTACCCCTTGCAAAATATAAATAAATATGTTAGAATATAAGGCAATATAAATAATACACTATATCCATATGTTTGTCAATAGGGGTTGATTGTTATCGTTTTACGGAAAAAACCTGTCGAAATCATCTTAATAATACTATGCTGCGTTATGATGCTGATAACGCTTTTCCTGCTTGGAATGTCGGTTTTTTTCACCTTCGGGAAAGGCTCACCCAACCTGTTCGGCAGTAATGTTTATTTAGTTAAAACCGACGCTTTCGAGTTAATCAAAGCCCCCAGTGCAATTGTCGCCGAGAAAATCGCACCCGCCGATATTCGGGAGCATGATATAGTCATATTCACCCTTGTAAACGGGCATAAGGCAATCGGTGAGGTGAGGGGAATTAACGCCTCTGACGAAACCGAAACCGCTTACAAATACTTCACGCTCGCTGACGAAACGGGGGAGGAACACATCGTCGCCGAACACCTTATCGTCGCAAAAGCAATGAAAGCAAGCACAACATTAGGCTTGATGATTACTTTTGCCTCCTCACCTGCGGGGCTTCTTATCATCGCCTTTATTCCGTGTGCGTGTGTTCTCGTTATGGAAATTGTCAGACCGGTTTTACGCAAACGCCGTGAAAAGGAAGAAATTGTCCCCGTTAACAAACAAGACGAGGTGCCGACTTACGTTCCCGTGTCTGCTTCAAACGGCGTTAAGCCCAACTCTGAAGCGGCGTTACGTGCGTATAAAAAAACCAAAAGCGATAATTATTTATCTGAAGCGAAAGAACCGCAGTTATACCCGCAAAAAATCCCGCTCGCCAAACCCAAAACCAAGCCCGCACAAACCGAACCTCTCTCCAGTGCAAAATTAGCCGAGGCAATCGCCGCCGTAAACGCAGAGCGTAAAACCGCTCCAATCCCCGAGATTAAACCCGAAGAACCTGTAAATTCATACACACCGAAACCCACTAATAAAAATATAGAAGATATTCTTGCGAAATACTCAAGGCAGAAAGGAAGCTGATTATGAAAATGAATAAATTTATCCGAAGCATAACAACCGGTTTAATTACCGCCGCTATGATTTTTTCAATAACCCCGCTTGTTAATACACAGGCACAAGGGGGGAGGGATTTCGATGCGGAGATTAAGGCACTTGAGGAAAAAGCCGCCAAGCTTGCCGCCGACAATAAAGCCCGTGAGGGGAGAATAGAGGACTTAAAAGGTGATGTCGCCCAGCAGAACGCCTACATAGCCGAAGTAAACGCACAGATTACCGCCATTCAAGAGCAGATTGACGCATACATAGAACTCATCAACGCTAAGGAAGACGCTATTGACGATATGCGTGTCCGCATAATAAATAAAGAAAAAGCAATCGAAAAAACAGAAAACGAAATCCACGATAAAGAACTGAAAATATCAGTTCTTGAAGCGGAAAACGAAGAAAATCTCGAAAAATTCGGACAGATTATTAAACAGATGTATATGAATTCCGATTCAGATACATT
Source organism: Oscillospiraceae bacterium (assembly GCA_009784825.1). Lineage (GTDB taxonomy): Bacteria > Bacillota > Clostridia > Oscillospirales > Ruminococcaceae > Ruminiclostridium_E. The sequence continues at coordinate 77,069 of WQXO01000003.1, read as the reverse complement.
CACCCTGCTAATGGGTAGTATTGACTTTTATGACCTGCTTGTCCGCACCGAAATGATTAAAAACATCTCCGACAAAAATACCGAGTTCATGGACGATTTGTTAGAAGCCATCAAGCGGCAAGAGGACGCAATCGAAGAATTAGAGCAGGATAAAGCACAATTACATATCGAGAAAAACGACCTTGAAACACATAAAAAGAATTATGAATTTGAACTGTTGCAGCTTGAAACCGCAATGGAGGCTATCACCGAGGAAATCAACCGCCAATATGCCGAATTATACAAATTAGCGGCAAACCGCGACGAGTTAAATAAAAACATCAACAATCTCAGACAGGCAATATCTGCAAGTAACGCCGAAGTTGAAGCAATTAACCAAGCAGTAGAAGAGTTAATCAAGGAGAAACAACGGGCGGCTAATCGACATAACTACTCGGCTGACGGGTTCATCTGGCCCTTAGACAGTCAGTTCAGAATGATTACCTGTCGCTTCGGCTGGGATGCGTGGCGGGGCGGAATGCACTACGGCGTTGACATAGGTAATGCCGGAATTGGCGGTGCTCCCATATACGCCATGCAGTCGGGAACAGTCTTAAAATCGTTCAACAACGGTGCGTGGAACGGCGGTTACGGCAACTATGTAATCATCGACCACGGCGGCGGTGTGGCTACTTTATACGCTCACGCCTCAAGTGTGACCGTCGTGGAGTTACAGGAAGTCACCCAAGGTCAAATAATCGGTTATGTGGGCAGAACAGGCTGGTCTACCGGAAATCACCTGCATTTCGAGGTGAGAATCGACGGTAAAGCAGTCAACCCATTGGATTATCTGTAATGCGTATTCTTTCTTTAATCGAGAACACCTCCTCAAACAGGAAACTCCACACTGAACACGGCTTGTCGTTTTTCATCGAGTTAAACGGCAAGAAAATCCTTATGGACGCAGGTCACAGCGAAAAGTTCATCAAAAACGCAGGGCGTATGCGTGCGGACTTGAAAGAGCTTGACGCCGCCATAATCTCACACAACCACTTCGACCACACAGGCGGGTTGGAGGGGTTGTTTAAGATTTGCCCCGACATAAAGGTATTCGCAAAGAAGGACGTTGCGGGGAATTATTACCGCAAAATCGGAATACTCAACCTTGTCATATGCTGGAACAAGCACTTTTTGAATAGGCACAGGAAAAACTTCGTGCTGTTTAATCAGTTTCAGGAAATATGCGAGGGACTTTATGTAATGGGGTGCGAGGTTCATAACGAGGATAATATGTTACGTGACAGGCGACTGCTAAAAAAAGAAAATCGGAAATACGTTCCCGATGACTTCAAGCACGAAATCTTCGCAGTTGCGTTCCCTCACACAGACAAGTCAAAGGGCTGTGTGGTTATATCGAGCTGCTCCCACTCGGGAATTGTGAATATTCTAGAAACCGTGAAACAAACATGGACGAATTCCCCGATTATCGGCGTTGTGGGCGGATTTCACCTGAACTTCACGGCAATCCCCGACGGCAGCTTCATAAAAGACTTGGCAGAGCAATTGCAACGCCTTTCACAAGGGTGCATCTACACCTGCCACTGTACGGGGGTTAAACCCTATGAACGGCTCAAGGAATATATGGGCGACCAATTGCAATACCTCAGAACAGGCGAAGAATTAAACTTTTAATGAAAATATTAAAATATTTTTAGATTTTGTTGCTTTTTTTGTAATAATCATGTATAATGTTGTAATGAGTTACATTTATCACACATAATTTAAGGAGATTGTTTATGAAATCACCAATGACAAAAGATGAATTAGTCAGGCGGCTGAAAGGCACATTGGAATTTGACTTTCGCATAACTCCCGACGAAGCCAGTGCAAAACAAATCTATAAAGCACTGTCAAAAACCGTAGCTAACTATTTGAAAGAAAAACGCCGTGAGTTCCTTATCAAGAATAACTCGGCAGGGATTAAACAGGTGTATTACATCTCGATGGAATTCCTTATGGGGCGTTCGCTCAAAACCAATCTCTTTAACCTCGGCTTAAACGAAGTCGCAGAAAAAGCCTTGAAAGAAGTCTTTAACCTAAAACTAAACACCCTTTATGAAGAAGAACCCGATGCAGGTCTCGGAAACGGCGGTCTCGGCAGGCTTGCGGCATGTTATATGGACGCAATGGCAACCTGCGGATTTTTAGCAACAGGGTACTCGATTTTATACGAATACGGGATTTTCAAACAAAAAATCGTGGACGGCTGGCAGGACGAGTTGGCAGATGACTGGTTGCCCGGCGGCGAAGTCTGGCTTAAGCCCATTCCCGACCAAACAATCGAGGTTCGGTTCGGCGGAGATTTACATGAATACTGGGACAATGAATACCATAACATTTCACACGTCAACTACCAAAGCGTAAACGCCGTCCCCTATGATATGTACGTTTCCGGTTATGACAGCCCGGGTGTATCGAAATTACGCTTGTGGAAAGCGGAAAGCCGCAATTTCAACATGACCTCGTTCAACGCAGGTAACTACGAACACGCCGTCAACGACTTGGTGGCTCAAACAATCACTAAGGTTCTTTACCCCAACGACAACTATTTAGAGGGTAAGGCACTTAGGTTAAGACAGCAGTATTTCATGTGTGCCGCCTCAATCGGCGATATAGTAATGCGGCATATGAAAACCTACGGAACGCTTGACAACCTCCACGAAAAAGCGGCAATTCATATTAACGATACCCACCCGACACTTGCCATTCCCGAATTAATGAGAATTCTGCTTGATGACTGCGGCTACAGCTGGAGTAAATCATGGCATATCGTGCAGAACACCTTCGCATACACAAACCACACTGTTTTATCCGAAGCCCTCGAAACATGGGATAAGGACTTACTTCAAGCAATCGTACCGAGGCTGTTCACCATTATTTGCGAGATTAACAACCGTTACTGTGCGGGACTTTCTAACCGTATGGGCGATTCCTCCAAGGTTGAGAGAATGTCGATTGTTTCCGGCAACAGAGTGAAAATGGCGAACCTGTGTATCGACGCTTCACATTCAGTGAACGGCGTGTCAAAGCTGCACTCGGATATTATTAAGGAATCGGTGTTCGTCGACCAGTATGAAGACAAACCCAATAAATTCAAAAACGTGACCAACGGTATCGCCTATCGTAGGTGGCTGTTGCAGTCGAACCCCGGATTGACCAATTTGCTGTCTGAAACAATCGGCGTAAAATTCAAGAAAGACGCTTCCGAATTATCTAAGTTTATCCTGTTTGAAAATGACAAGAAGGTGCTTGATAAATTAGCGGCAATCAAAAAAGAAAATAAAGCTGCTTTTGCGAAATATGTCTCGGACACTATGGGGATTAAGCTAAACTTAGACAGTGTTTTCGACGTTCAGGTAAAACGCCTGCACGAGTATAAACGCCAACAGCTTAACGCCATGAACATCATTGCGGAATACAACTACCTCTTGGAAAATCCCGATGCCGACTTCACCCCGAAAACCTACATTTTTGCGTCGAAAGCCGCTCCGGGGTATTACATGGCGAAGCAGATTATCAAACTGTTATGGTGCTTGGGTGAGGAAATTCGTGCCAACAATAAAATTAATGAAAAATTAGCAGTGGTGTTCCTTGAGGATTATCGTGTCACCTTATCGGAAATTCTTATGCCGGCAAGTGAACTGAGCGAGCAGATTTCCTTAGCGGGAACAGAAGCGAGCGGTACAGGTAACATGAAGCTCATGCTTAACGGTGCCCTCACCATAGGGACTTATGACGGTGCAAACGTAGAAATCCACTCACAAGTAGGCGACGAGAACATTTTCCTCTTCGGAATGAACGCACAAGAAGCAGGTATCATGAAAGCCAACGGATACTCGCCGGAGGGATATTACCAGAACAACCCCGTCATAAAGGCAGTTTTAGACAAGATGTACCACGGCGTAAACGGAGCGGCGTTCAACGAATTAGCACACAATCTGCAGAAGGATGACCGGTATATGTGCCTCGCCGATTTCGACTCCTACAAAAACGCCCAAGCGAGGGCGAGTGCGGCATATAAAGACACCTACCTCTGGAACAAAATGTCAGTTGCGAACATTGCAGGTGCAGGTATATTCTCGGCAGACAGAGCGGTAAAAGACTATGCTGCAACAATATGGAATTTGATTTAATACTTTCAATTTAATGCAGTGTATAGGGCGGGGTTTACCCGCCCATACAAATATAAGGAGCAGATTATGCCTAAACCAATCCCGATTTTCGACAGCTTCAACGATTTCTATAAAACACCGTTCGGGGCAGTTAAACAACTGTCCCCCTGCGAGTTTACGTTGAAGTTCCCACGGGTCATGAATGTCACCGAGCCGAATATAGTTATGTTCCGCCCGGGGTTCAAGGAAAAATATGTCGCACTTGAACCGGCTGACGATACCGACCCGATGTACATCACCTATTCCTGCACCTACACCCCGCAGGACTTGGGTGTCCACCACTATTATTTCGCAGTTATGCAAAACGGCGTCCGCAGCTTCATCAAACGCAAATCCGCTAACATCGGTGCGTTTGACGGTACGGAGCTTTTCCAATTAACAGTATATTCACCTCAATTTACCACACCCGACTGGCTCAAGGGCGGAATAATGTATCAGATTTTCCCCGACCGTTTCGCCAAATCGGATAACGTCGATATGCCGCCTATTCCTATTGACAGGACAATTCATACCGACTGGAACCAAACCCCCGACTGGCGTCCCGACAGCCAAGGCAAGGTGACAAACTCGGACTATTTCGGCGGAAACTTCAAGGGTATAGAAGAAAAATTGACCTACCTTGCGTCATTGGGTGTAACCGCAATATACCTCAATCCTGTTTTTGAGGCTCACGAAAACCACCGCTATAACACAGCGAATTATGAAAAAATTGACCCTGTCCTTGGCACAGAGGAGGACTTCGTTGAATTATGTGCCAAAGCCAAACGCCGAGGAATCGGCATAATCCTTGACGGGGTGTTCAGCCACACCGGAGCGGACAGCATATACTTCAACAAATTCGGGCGATACGGTGAACGTACAGGTGCATACCGTGACCCGGAAAGTGTTTACAAAAGCTGGTACTCTTTTATAAAATACCCGCATGAATACGAGTCGTGGTGGGGTTTCACCACACTGCCGAACGTCAACGAAAACGATGCGAATTACACCAATTATATTTGCGGTGACGGCGGAATTTTACAAAAATGGTTAGACCTCGGTGCGTCCGGCTGGAGGTTGGACGTGGTTGACGAGCTACCCGACGAATTCATCGACGCCTTAAACAAAGCGGTTAAAGGCAAGGGTGACGACAAGGTGATTTACGGTGAGGTGTGGGAGGACGCTACCACCAAAGAAAGCTACGGTGTCCGCAGGAGATACCTAATCGGTGAACAGCTCGACAGCGTGATGAACTATCCGTTTAAAGAGGCTATTCTGAATTACGTGAAATACGGAAACGCCGGCGAATTCACAAGCGGTGTAATGACTTTACTGGAGCATTACCCGAAGCCGTCCTCCGATATACTGATGAACTTCATTTCCACCCATGATATTGAGCGTGCAATTACACGTCTTGCGGGTGAGGAATTAGGCAATAACGGGCGTGAGTGGCAGGCAGAACGCTACTTATCCGATAAAGATTATGTATATGGTGTTGCACTTTTAAAATGTGCAATGGTTCTGCAATTCTTCTTGCCCGGTATCCCCTGCATATACTACGCCGACGAAGCGGGACAGGAGGGGTATAAAGACCCGTTCAACCGCCGAACCTACCCGTGGGGGCGTGAGAATATGGATTTAATTCACTTCACGGAGGAGCTGGCGAAAATTCGTAAAAGCTGCCGTGCTTTTGAAAAGGGCGAGCTGCGTATTATCGAGGCAGACGAAAACAAGGTAATCTTCAGCCGAATCGATTATGAATTAGGGGAAGCAATTACAATATATCTGAACCGCTCGAGATATTCCGCAAGGTTCAAAATCGAACCTGCCCCCGGAAAATTAATCGAATTTCAGCTCATGCGGTCAGCCAACCGACAAAAAGAAATCGGGCATTTGCAGGTATCACCGTATGACTTTGCGGCAATGAGGTTTATGATTGAGGCAGACGGTACACCCACCCCGATTAATTACAGTGATTTAGAAGTAGAAATGTAGGGGTGACCCTTGGTCACCTACAACAAGGAGAATACATGTTCATAACAGTAGACGGGCCCGACGGCGTGGGGAAATCCACAATCGCAAACATGTTGGTTGAATTAATCAATGAGAAAACCTGTTCGCAAAAAGCGTTATACACCTGCGAACCCACCTACTCCGAATTGGGGAAGAAAATCCGTGAAATTCTGAAAAACTCCTCCTCAGAGGAAGCGTCGGAACTAACCGCAATGTTCGTTGAGGACAGGAAGTGCCATATCGACGAAATCTCCGACTGGGTCAAAAACGGCAGAATTGTTGTCTGCGACAGGTACAAATATTCCACAATTGTTTATCAGCATTTGCAAGGTGAAGCAATCGATAAATTACTTGACATGAACCGTGAATTCACAGAACCCGATTATGCGTTTATCCTTAACGTGAAAGATGTCGAAACACTTAAAAACCATATCGCAAAACGAGGAATCGAGCTTGACTTTTTTGAAGCAGATGAAAAGAAAATCGCCGACTCTATAAACCTGTATAACAATTTGAAAAACTATTATAAAAATATAATTTACATCAATGCCGAGCAGGAATTAGAAAATGTTTTAGCGGATATTTACGGTTGTATATACGAATGATAATTAACAGCAATTCATATATTAATAGTGTTACTAAATCAAAAAAGCGAGGACACCATGTATAACAACATATTAGAAACAATCGGGAAAACCCCATTAGTCAAAATTAATCATATTAACCCCACTCCCTCAGTACCTTTATACGCTAAGTTGGAGGGGTTCAACCCCACCGGAAGCGTTAAGGACAGGATTGCCTTGAAAATGATTGAACAGGCAGAGGCGGACGGACTTCTCACAAAAGACAAGACAATCATAGAAGCCACCTCGGGAAATACCGGTATCGGGCTTGCTATGATTGGGCGGGTCAAGGGGTATAAGGTCGAAATCGTGATGAGCTCGGCGGTATCTGTTGAACGCAGGAAGATGATTGCGGCGTTCGGGGCTGATGTTATTCTCACCGCACCCGAACTCGGGACAGATGGTGCAATTATCAAGACCAAGGAATTAGTTGAAGCAAGCCCCGACAAATATTTCAATCCCAACCAATTCACAAACGTCCATAACTGGGTCGCACATCACAAAACAACTGCCGAGGAAATATGGGCGGAAACCGAGGGGAAAATCACCCATTTCGTGTCAGCTTTGGGAACATCGGGGACGTTGATGGGAATAGGCAAGTTTTTAAAAGACAAGAACCCCGACATAAAAATCGTTGAGGCTCACCCGGAATTCGGGCATTATATTCAAGGGCTGAAAAACATGGAGGAGGCAATCGTCCCCGAAATATATGACCCGTCTGAAATTGATATAAGTATTCTGATAAATACCGAAGCCGCTTATGCTAAGGCAAGGGAAATCGTCGCAAAAGAGGGGATTTTCGTAGGAATGAGCAGTGGTGCGGCGATGATTGCGGCAGAGAAAATTTTAGAAACGCTGACAACCGGTTTAGTGGTAGTCGTCTTCCCGGACAGGGGCGAGAAATATCTCAGCACAACTTTATTTGAATAATAAAAAACGCAAAACGCACACCGGAAATTAAAACGGTGTGCGTTTTTGTATTTATTGTACTACCTCTATTGCTTATAATGTATGCTTAGTATTCATTTCGTTTAATTTCAACACTAAGTCGGCTATTGTTTCCTCCGGTGAGTATTTTTCATATTTAGTATCAGATAAAAATATCACGGCAGCGGGGCGTTCATCTTCAAAATCAACCTGTATTGCAAGGATTTCTTCATATTCATCTTCGTTATCCCGGCAGCTTTCAAGGGCTTGAGATATACCTTTTATCTCATTCCACGAAAGTACAATTTCACGTTTATAATATCCAATTCTGCTCGCATAAACGTAAAAATGTATTCCTTTGTCGTCTGCTGATAAAACTTTCGTGTATTTGTTTTGTTGAAAGCTGTAAAATCCCGCCCATATAACCAAAGCAGAACAAGGAGTCATAACGATGTGTATTACGGTAAAGCCGTCTTCCAGATAACCGCCCCACATACCAAGCACAAGTACTAATCCAATAATAACAAAAACCATGCCCCAAATAATATTACTTCGTTGTACTCTTTTTTCTAATGGTACTATCAGCGTCTCCATAATGTATTACCTCCTGCACAATGTTTATAATTCACCCCATTCTAATTTCAGTACATATTCCGAATTAACGTCTTTTCTTTCCCAATACTCCGCTCGGATTACTAAACCGTCATTAAAATAAATAGTGAGAATCCCCGTTAATTCATAAGGGTCAATGCCAAAAATAAAATTAGGGTTTCTGAATTTCACATGAAAATGTATTTCTTCGTCAATGATTTCATTTACTTTTGGGTCGGGCAGCAGCTCTAATATTTCCTCATCGGTTTTGCTTTCAAACCAGTTTGTTTCAAACAACCACAATGTCATGTTATATCTTTCGGGGTGATAGCCGACATCATAAGTCCCCCACCTGTCTGAATTCAAGGGCAAAGGATTTGAGCCAGAGCAGGCAGACAATAGAAAAATGCCGATAAATAAGAATACTTTTAATGAATTTTTATTTGTTTTTACCATATCAACTCCGTATTTTTGAATGATGTCCGATTTTTGTACAGGATAGTATGCTTATAATGCGAGCATATCTTTTTGAAAAACACCGTTGCAATCTCTATAAAAAGCAGAACCATAATCAGAATATAAAAACGGTATAATATCCGGGTCATAATTTGCTATTGTGTTTAATGCATATATCCCTATATTTTCAACATTATCCATATATTCATCATTTTCATCGCCTGCTTGAAATCTCCAACCGCTGTCGATGTCGTTATCGGGTTCTTCTCTATACATATAACCAACCTTACAGCCGTCAACCGGTATCCTGTCAGTAGCAAAGCAGCCTTCCGCATACTTCCACCGGAACAATTCTTTCATATCTTCTGCTTTTATAAACCATTTTTTATCCCTCATAAACTACCTCTCATTATATAAATACCACCTCTTTGGTTCTATTGCTGTGAAACTCCGCTAATGCTTATAATGTGCAGAAGTTATTCACACATAACCACATAATAAAATTGTTTCCCGCCTCTTTCTTTATGGTTATTCCAGTCCTTTTCAAGTTCGCTCTTGAGCTGTAAAGCATAATCAAAATCAACATTACGTTTTTTACAATGTTCTGTGAGAATTCTATTAGGTATATCTAAAAATACCACAGCCTCACATTCTAAAATAACACTACAAAATAACGGTTGTCCTTGTTGAATTTTTATTCTCTCGAACATGATTTTATCATATATTGTTCCAATTTCTTCTGTCCACGGCACTTGTCCACAAAAAGTAATTTCTTCTGCTGTCATACACTCGCCGAGTAATACATCAACATCTACACAATACGGTATTTGTTTTATTATTGTGGTTTTTCCTGTACACGTTGTCGCTAATACACAAACTCTTTCATTTTTATGTTTTTCAAATATGGCTTCTAATGTATTTATCGTATCACTTATTGTAAAACTGTTTACCATCATTAACCTCTAATTATATAAATTCGCCCCCTGTGGTTCTATTGCTGTGAAACTCCGCTAATGCTTATAATGTTGTGTTGAATTATTATTATTTTGTAAGAGCTTTTTTAGCAATGTTCCACTTTAAAAACAAGTTTATATCATCAATTGAATCAATTATACGCCCCTTATGTTCAACACACTCATTAAGCAATTTTAATAAAACCGGTTTTACAATGTGTTTTTCAAGTTTTCCTTTTGTTCTCGCTATATATGAAAGCCCCAATGCGGCATTAGCACGTACATTCTCATTATTATGGTTCGCTAATTCAACGCAAATGCTTTGAGCGTATTTCCAGTTTATATGATACTCTCCAACAGAAAGCGGCAAGATTATAAGTTCATCAATCGTACCGAATTGGAGTATTCGCTTTATTTCTTCATCATTAAATTCCGATAAAGGTTTATATATTTTATCCATTGTCCTACCTCGTATTATATAAATGTTGCAAAAACTTATTAAATGTGTCGCCGCATTGTTCGTGTTCTTCGCTCACAATTGATATGGCAGGAAACGCTATTATCGAAGAATCTTCAGTCCTCTTATCAAAGGCATAATATGTGCCGCCACCATCCGAAGCAAAGCACACAACAGGCTTCGATTCATTAAACAGACAAAGCGTTTCATCTGCGGCACTTATTTCATTCAATTTCATAGTTAGTTCAACAGACCAAATTTGTAGATATAAATTACCAATAAAACCTTCCGCTCCGTTTGAATTTAACATAAATTCTCTATATTCAATAGGAAGACAAATACCAATTCTTTGTTCAAGTATCTTTAAATTGTCTTCAGTTGCGGGAGGTTTTAGTTTCAAATTTTTAATAAATTCATCTATTTGATTGCTCATTCTGTGTTAATCTCCCTAATATAAATTCCACCCCTGTAGTTCTATTGTTCTGAATCTCTGATAATGCTTATTAGGCATAGTTAATTATTCTCTTTTTCCACGATATACGGCTTAAACATAGTGATATTACTCGGACAACCGGCATCTTCATCCTCTAAAACAGTTATTTCGCCATTAATGTCCTTTAAAAGTACATCTCCCAACTTTGCCGATTGCTTAAATTCATCGAATGTGTCGCAATTCCACCCATTATCCCAGGGACGTTTACAATCATCGCCAATGAAAAAAACCGTGTCAAAAAATTCACCTGTCGAACGATTAAAGTCGCTTGCGATTCCGAGACGATATATTTTGTCGCTATACTTTATTTTCAAATTTAGGACAGGTGCATTAATGTCCATCAGCTCTTTTATGTGTGCGAAAATGACAGACACAGGAACTATTGCCACTTTCTTTTGTCGTTTTTTCCAAAACATATAAACCCTCCACATTATATAAATTCTATATAGTTACCTACTCACCCATTATATCATAAATCAACTTGAATTTCAAGCTGATTTATGTTATAATAGTAAAAATGCTCGATAAATCGTAGAGCGTGAATTTATATTTGGGGTAATAAAATGGGAACGGATAACAAAACAGGATGGGAACGCGAAAACCGAAACCACTTTGACGAAATAGCTGTGAGCTACGATAAATATCGGTGGGATTATCCCGCCGAATTATTTGCTGATGTTATCCAATATACCGGGGCGGGAAAAAACAAGCGTGCCATTGAAATAGGTGCGGGTACAGGGAAAGCTACAACTCCTTTTCTTGACGCAGGTTACGCTGTGACAGCTGTGGAAATGGGCACGAATATGACAGAGTTTTTATTAAATAAATTTAATGGATATAGAAATTTCGATGTAATTACATCTACTTTTGAAGATGTTTCATTAGAAAACGATAACTACGATTTGATATATGCCGCTTCTGCTTTTCATTGGGTGGACGCAGAAACCGGTTGCCCAAAAGTTTTAAGATTGTTAAAAAGCGGCGGAGTGTTTGTACTGTTCCGTAATAATGTGTATAGACAAAAAGGCAATATTATAGCTGATGCCATTGATGAGGTATATGAAAAGTATTATTACAACCATTACCCTCGATATGACAGACCCGTTGACTTGTGTAAAATGACCTATGATGACTTTCTAAAACCCGAAGAAATACATCGGGGCTTTCGTTTTAACAGCTTAGAACAATTTGGATTTACCGACATAACGATGAAACTGTATAATGGTTTGCGAATTTATAAAGCTAACGAGTACATAGCTCTTATGGATACAATGTCCGACCATCGAGCCATACTGAACAAAGATAGAGCAGCTCTTTACAAAGGTATCAAAGAGGTTATATTACGAAACGGCGGTCAGTTGGATATGAAGTTTATTTTTCAGTTATACATGGGAAGAAAACCGTAAACTTAGAAAATAAGCATTAGTTGTAGTACGATAATCACAAAAAACGCACTCCGTTTTAATTTCGGTGTGCGTTTTAGTTTTGTGGTTTTCCTTTTCACTATCTCACAAACACATATGAATACTCGGTGTCCTCCCGTTCAAAATACCAATCCATAATATGAACCCACTCACTCACTTCACACATCGCCATGAAACTAAACGCAGAGGTCATGGGTGAAAAAACAACATTTACAATCGCCGCTGTTTTCCAAAATATTTCGTCCCCATTTATTAATAAATCTATTCCCATTGAACCGTTTACCGTAGTAATACTTTTAGGGTTCATTGTAAGCGGGTCACAAACTAAAAGCACAGCCGTATAATATTCCTGCCAAAACTCGGTTAAGCTGTCCTCGCCATGCGTTTGTGTGTTATTCCATATATCACTGCGTTCAGACCAAGGTTCGGGTGGGGTTGCAGGATTATCGGGGTCATCAGACATTTGAATTGGCTCGAATATCGTTCCGAGTGTTGGCACGGGAGTATAATACCCGCTTAAATATAATTCATCGTTGTATATTACCATTTGAGAAAAGTTATACTTTCTCCCGTTATCGAAATAATAGTATGAACCCTTTGAAGTTACAACGGCATTCCCCCCGTGACCTGTTCCGATAAGGGCGAACCAATTGCCATCGTAAATAATTCCGGATTCAATCCATGCACCTGTTCCGAACATGGTTGACATAGCCTGCCTGTCGATTATATTCCCGTCATAGTCATACTTAGTAACCGTTACCCGTCCCGAACCCGAGGTTACACCCGAGTAAAGAAAATCACAGGTTAAACCGAAGATATATATTCCTGTTTCATCGCATTGGATTTTGAAATAACCCTCCTGCTCGCTTTCACCGGGGGAATACCTCTCCCAAACAACCTGCTCGTTTGAATCGATTAACGCAACATACCCCAATGTATAACCGAAAGTATACCCACCCAATTCATGTTCCTTATAGAAATACTTGGTACCCGCAAACACTGTGTAATCATTAACACGAGTTATATCATTCATAATAAAATCCTCGCCATGATAATCGAAAAAGTGTTCCTTCCGCCATTCTGTCAGATTATCGGGGAGAACATCGGGAATCTCAATTTCATGCACAGTTGAATTAATACTAAATTGATAATCCTCGGAAGTCCAAAAGTTGGTGGTTCTGTCGGAGTGGCTCATCCATATATTGAAGGGTTCAGTCTGCTCGGGAATGTCGTCAACAGGCGGCGGTGCTTCACTGAATATAGGAAGCTCATTATTATTAAGCACAGCGAACATAAACGCTCCCCCGATTATTAAAACAAGAGCGGCACATAACGGGACTAACTGCAACGCATAATTGCGGGATTTTTGTGAACGGGCATACGGGTTTTCGGGAAGCGGAATTGTATCTAATTGTTTAAGTGTTTTTTTAATTTTCATGATAATTCTCCTTTAGTTTCTGTAAAGCACGCTGGTATTTCTTCTGGGCGGAAGAAACAGAAATGCCCATAACATCGGCTATATTTTTGTAGGGCAGCTTGGCATAAATGCGATAGATGATAATTTGCCGCTCGGTTTCATCAAGTCGACCGAGCATGTCGAATACTTCTAAGTGTGTATAATCGTCATTAATTGCGATATTTTCATCTAACTGTTTATCAAAAGACACTGTCGCTTTACGCTTACGAATAACATCGATTGCGATATGGCGGCTCATGGTTAAAATCCACGCCTTAGCGTTACCACCGGAATAACTCGGGGCATAATTCATAATTTCGACAAAGGTGTCCTGCAGAACATCCTCAGCGTCTTGATAATTCCCCACAATCGCATAAGCAGTGGAAAAAATCAATCTCGCCGCTTTGTCATATATTATAGAAAGAGCGTCATCGTCACCTCGCGAAAGTGCAATAACCGCTTTTTCTAATTTCGACATACCGCTCACCGCCCTCTAATATACATAGCGTTTTATAAGTTCATTTTCGGACACTTGACAAAAATAAATTTAAGTGTTATAATAATTGTACATTGTCAATTGTAAATTGTCAATTGTTCGTCCGGGGTCGCAATGGTTTCGACGGGGATTCCGAACGGCGTTAAGCAAGCGGAGTGTGCCATAATCTCCTTAATCGAGTGGCATCTAAATTTCAAACGCTAATAATAACACTTTAGCAGCAGCTGCCTAAACGGCACTGCCGTTCGTACTAAGAGCACCGCGGCTTAATACGGGCGTCAAAACAGCGGTCAACTTCCTAAGTGAGAGCCTTGCAGCTTAGAAAGTATCAAAGGGCTACCGAACGTCGGGTTTGTTATTTGTGCCGGCGTAAGGGAAATTCAAACGAATGACTAAGCTTGTAGAAAGATTCCGGGACGGGTTTTCGGACGCGAGTTCAATTCTCGCCGACTCCACTATCCTAAGAACAAAAAACCTTGATTTAACTCAAGGTTTTTCTTTCCATTCTTAAATTATATTGTAAGGAAATGAAACGGTGACAAATTGTCACCAACTGAAAACGCTCGCCGCAGACAGCAAAAAAGCCCCCGGAAGGGGCTTGATGTGGGGAATCAAATAGATTTTAATTTTGAACTCTGTGATTCTTGCGATTGATTTCACGTCCTGCGTTTTCTTCTGCTATTTGTTCGGGAGTAACAAAATATTCTTTCACAATGACATCTTTTCCGTCCACTCGACGAGTAACGCCTATTCTGCAACCATTTTCACGCAAGCGTTTAGCACGTTCGGGGTTTCTAAAGAATTTAGATAAATCGTATTCTCTTTCCATTATACTATACCTCCATAATACAACTCAATTTCTTGTTTATCGGCTTTTCGGGCTGAAATCAACCGTACAATTTCTGTATTTTCCCTTTCACAGTAACAAACCATAAGCAATCTGTTCACTACGCTTTCACCTATGGCTATAAAGCGTTCCTCGCTATAAGAGTGTTCATCGTCGGGATAAAGTAGAATGAACTCGTCATTAAATACCGTCCACGCTTCATTAAATGAAATCCCATGCTTTTTTATATTTATCTCATTTTTATTCTCGTCCCATATAAAATCTTTTTCATCGTGCATAAATCATACCGTCCTTATTTGTATTATACAACAAGAACATGATGTTGTCAACCAATAAGCTCAGCTAATTCAAACATTTTCTCCACGGTGAACCCGTTAAACTCTGCGAACACACTATCCCCGTCCCCCGCAATAGTATCATCGTCATTTACCATTGCAGAATAAAACGACCAAATCCCAATCCCGTCGGCGACCTCCTCGGTGGGGAAAAGGAATGCCAAGTATCTTTCTCCCACCTCAAAATACCCCTGCTCCCGCCCCCATGAAACTGCGGTAAACTCCCCGAACACGGGCGAATCTAATGTATACCTGTACATTTCGTCGTCGATTTCTGCCACGGATAATACTGTTATTTCAGCTAAGTCATAACCGAAACGCAAGGTTTTCCCGAAATTAGAAATCAATATATCGAAATTCGCATCTGCCGTTATATCCAAAAACGCCTCTGCAACCACACCTGCGGTTTCCCCGTCGAACTGGTTGAACCCGTAATACCGTGAGTGCGACCAAATTAACCCCTTGTCATCTACCTCGAACAAAACATCATTGTCACCCATAATATTCCACCAATCACTACCCTCCCAATCGAAGCAGTCTAATGCAAGGAGATACACGCCGCCCCTGCGTAAAAATATAGCGTTATACCCGTCAAAGTTATAACTATACTGATTAACCTCAATAATCTGCGGTACCTCGTCCCCATTGTCCCATACATTTGCAAGAACCTGCACGGTTGAAATCTGCCGTGTTATATAACCCTCTCTCCCCTCCTGAACCAACCTTGTATCAAGCACCCGAACAAACGCAAACGCCCGAGGAGAATTATACGTGAAGAAGTCGTGCAGTTCATGATATACATGTCGGTCTGCCATTACACCGGACTGAACATCACCTAAACAGAAATCGTCCACAGGCAGCCCGAGAATGGACGTGTCAGTTAAATCATAATCAACCGGAGGCTGGGAGGAAAACAGCGGGATTGCATAAACCAAACCCGCAACCAACAAACAAACAGCGGCGGCAGAAACTATTAACCTCATGCGAAAGGTTGTAATTACGGTTTTAGATTTTTCGAGTTTGTCAGAATCGGCCTCTGCGATTTTCTCATCGCTTACGTTACCGATTGCCATATATATTTTTTCATTAAAGCTCATGATATACCCTCTTTCTCAAGATGAATTTTTAATTTTTTACGGGTTCGGAAAAGACTTGATGTAACCTTACTCTCACTCACAGAAAAACGCTCGGCTATGCTTAAAACAGAATCGTTATACCAATACCTACGCATAAAAAACAGCCTGTCATTTTTTGAAACGCCGGACAAAAATTCGTCAATCGCTTTTTCTAAAACTCTCATATCGACTTCACTTTCGACACTACTCACAGCGGGAACACAATCGTTCAATTCACTTAACAGAAGAGCGGTTTCGTCGCCGCTACGTTTTTGAACCTTTCGGGACTTGTATTTGTTAAGCGACACATTTCGGGTAATTCTTCCGATGAACGACGAGAATATAGCGGGACGGTTCGGCGGAATAGTATTCCACACGTTCAGATACGCATCGTTAACACATTCCTCTGCGTCCTCACGATTTTTCAAAATGTTCATCGCAATAGCGGTACAATACGCTCCATACCGCTTAGCCGTTTCATCTATTGCAGACTGGCAACGCTTTTCATATAAATCGAGTATTTCAATATCAGTCATAATTCCTCCCGTATTTTTGAAGCTTCATACATAAAGACAACAAAAACAGAAATCCATTGCATTATCTTAATAAATTAAATAAAAATTCCCCGACTACACAATCGGGGAACATTTTTCACATGTTTCACAAAACCACCGGCTTAGCCGTAAACTCTCCCCCGCACACCCTATTCTTCTCATAAGCCAACGCAAACACGTTAGAGCAGCGTTCTTCTAACAACGCCTGCCGCCTTTGATTATCCCCATGCTTCATCAAAGCAGAAAGCGATGTATCAATCGGCAAGGGGCAATCCTTCGCCATAGACAGGATTTCCCGCCCTTTCTCGTTCATTCCTAAAATCCGGACATACTGCGGCATAAGCTTCACATCACTGTTGGAAATATCCAAGAAACAGCACATCACAGCCCGCCTAATCCGAGCTAAGGTATACCTCTTTGTCTTAATTAAGAAATACAGCTCGGGCAAGCTCTTCGCCGCCCGAACAGCCTTGAATATTCGATTTTCCAGCCCGCTTTGAACATTCGGGGCTTTTTTAATTTCCTTGGGCGACATCATTCGCAGCTTTGCCAAAACCGCCGTTTCCAATCGTTTAATATCGGCATAATCCCCGCCCTCCTCCAGCATAATCTTCCTCAGCTGTGAAGCACATAATATACCGTCTGTATTTTCAGAAAACTCGTCGTGACCGGAACCTACTCGCTTAACCGTAAAAGGCTTAATGCGTGAACCCGCCTCATTTAACGCCTTAACATATTCCACCCCCAGTGTATTATTCGGCTCGGTAAGAACCTCAACAACGTCCTCGGTGTAATAATTTTCAATCGTCTGCTGTAATGCCATGGGATAAGTCAACCCCTTTTTCATCAAGGCGTAAAGCTCCTCAGTATCCTGTGCATAATGCACCGCACCTGCCGCCTCCTCGATTAACTCTACCTTACCACACTCGCTCCCGAAGCTGAGAATGTCGACACAACCCAGCGAATTTACAATATGCACCGCCCCCGAAGCGAACTGCTCCGCACTCGACAAAGCGAACGCCACCGGCAACTCGACTACTAAGTCAACCCCATTCTCAAGAGCCGCCTTAGCCCTGATATGCTTATCAAGAATAGCAACATCACCCCGCTGAGTGAAGTTTCCGCTCATCACCGCAACAACATGTGTCGCCCCGGCAACCTCACGAGTCTGCTTAATGTGATACTTATGCCCCTCATGAAAGGGGTTATATTCCGCAATAATCGCCGCAATTTTCATAAAAACCTCATTTTTTTCCATAATTTGACAAAAAATTATCACCAAGGACTTGATTTTTTCATAAAATAGTGTATAATAATATAATTATTATTACAAAAAAACAAAGGAAAACAACCGATATGAACATATTAGTTATCAACGCAGGGAGCTCTTCACTGAAGTATCAATTGATTGAAATGACCAATGAACAGGTGATTGCCAAGGGTCTGTGCGAACGTATAGGCATTGACGGTAAAATTATTCACACCGCACACGACGGCAGGAAGTTAGAGGAAGAGTGCAGCTTCCCCACCCACACCGAAGCCTTTGAAAAAGTTGTATTCGCTTTAACCAAAAGCAGTGCGGCGGTTATATCGGGTATGGATGAGATTAACGCAGTAGGACACCGTGTTGTTCACGGCGGCGAAAAGTTCAGCAAAACCGTCCGCATAACTGATGAAGTCATCAAAGCTATTGACGATTTTAAGGAATTCGCTCCCCTACATAACCCTGCAACAGCGTTAGCGTTGAGTGCGGGTATGAACGTCATTCCTGCAAGTGTACCGCAGGCGGGAGTTTTCGACACTGCTTTCCACCAAACAATCCCCGACTATGCTTATATATACGGTATACCCTACGAGTGTTACTCAGACTACGGAATCCGCAAATACGGTTTCCACGGAACCTCTCACCGCTTTGTAACAGCCTCGCTTGCCGAAAAAACCGGGCGGCTCTTACGGAAAATGAAAATCATTTCCTGCCACCTCGGAAACGGCTCGTCCATAACAGCGGTTGACGGCGGCAAATCTATGGACACCTCTATGGGCTTCACCCCGCTTGACGGGATTTTGATGGGAACACGTTGCGGCTCTATTGACCCGTCGGTGGTGACTTATATTCAAAAGAAGTTTAACTTCACCCCGCAGGAGGCGGACGATTACCTTAACAAAAAATCAGGCTTATTGGGCTTGGGCGGTTTTGCAGACAATCGCGAAATCTGTGCCGCCGCCGAAAAAGGTGACGAACGTGCAATCCTTGCAACAGCGGTTCTGCGTTACGGAATAAAGAAATACATCGGTGCATATGCGGCGGTCATGGGTGGAGTCGATGCCATCATATTCACAGGCGGAATTGGTGAAAACGCAACCGACATTCGCAGGGACGTCTGCTTAGACATGGAATTTCTCGGGATTGATTTTGACGTTGACAAAAACGCAAAGTCAAGGGGCGAGTTCACCCAGATTACTAAAGAGGGCAGTAAAACCCAAGTCTGGGTTGTCCCCACGAACGAGGAACTGCTGATAGCACGTGACACAAAGAAACTGTTTAAATTATAATATGCAGACAGCATGGGCGGGTTAAACCCGCCCTTTAATTATTCCCTAATTACATACCTTTCGTCAGTCCGCCCATTTGCCGAACTGCTGCCTCAAGGTGTGCCACACCGCCTTTACTTTCAGCCATAGCTGTCATAGCGTCCATGTGCTTTTGATGTGCGGCATTAGCGGCTGTTTCCTCTTCCTCCTTACGCTGTTGGAACTCGTTCCAGCGTTTCATATACTTATGTGCAATGGCGGGAACAAACCCGTCCTTTTCTTCTTTCGACTCGGCAACAGAGGAGAAATATTCACAAATATCCTGATGAATAATAGTAAGCATTTGTTCAGCAACGAACTTGTGGGAGGCTGAAAGCTCTTCGCTTTTCAAAATTTCAAGAGAAAAGCTCAAAAACCGCTCAAAGTTAGAAATCTTCAAGAAATTGCAAACAGTCACCACACTTGAATAGTGGTTGCTCGAAACAATAAATTCATCTTCATATTGAACCTCACCCTTAAGCAAAGCGGCGAGCTGCTCCTCCGAAACCGAGTTAACGCCGGAAGCCGATTCCACCGTCTGCAAATCGGGCAACTGCAACGCCTTTTCATAGGCGGCAACAGGGAACGACCTCTTACTCACCGAACGAATATTCTTGGTCATCTTCGATTTAATCTCGGCATAAGCGTATGGCTTAATATATCGGCGGGAAACAAGAAAGCGTTCTAATGAATTATCCGGAAGCATATCTAACGGAATTTTAATAAACGGGCAAGCCAACGCAATAATCTTCGGTTTTATTCCGTCGTCATCTTCATTATGAGAATCATAAATCACATCACTAATCGGCTCAATCACAAGACAGCGGAAATCCTTATCGTTGAGCAGACACGCAGTAGCCGTGTGGTGTCCCTCAAGAAGCACAGAAAACATCCCTGCGATGTGATAGGCGACACCGCCCAATTGTACACCCATGTTCAATTTATCAGACTTGATGTTCATTTTATTCGGCTGATAGCTTGCAACTTGGTCAGTGGGAACGAGGAAACACGGTGAATAGTTACCGTCCCCGATTGCCGCATTCCTGTCGGCACTTCCGAAAACCTCTCTGCGGTTGTTATAGCTGTTCCAGAAGAACCTACCCTCCCCGTCACTTTGAATCATTCTCGATTCATGCACGACATACAGCCCGTCGGGGAGCAATTCCAAAACCGGCATAATCGAGCGGGACAGCCCCTGCTTATCAATGAAATAGTTTTCCCCGACCACCGAAAGGCGTGTTCTGATATACTCCGAGCATCTTTCTGTGCTTGAAATCTGCGTCAAAAACTTATTTGCATACGGGTCATGGAGGTTCTGCCACCCAATACTGATGATGGGTTCATTTTCCACATAGAAAATATCAGTAATGGCAGACGGGTCAGACCCGAAACGGAACACACCGATTTGCCCCATGCCTCGCGTAACGTCCGCAAGCAGGAACTCTCTGCCTTTTATATTCATGGTGGTGGTGACAACAACGGGATTCATAAACTCACCTCACGTGATTGTATTATTTCTGTTGTAATCGGTCAGCGATAAAATCGCCCACTTCTTTATGTTTGTTTTTCGGGAACAGGCGTTTAGGGAGCCAAAAAACTGCTTGTTTATCCTTGAAGACTATGTAGGCGTGGTTGGTTTCGATGAAGAAAGCGGACTCGTTCCAGCTTATGATGTTACAAAAGTCATAAACCTCACTTTCGGCGGCGATGAACCCATCCTCGCATATGACAAAGGTAATATCCTCCAAAAGTGCAGGGTCTTCTTTTAGAATTCTGCTATACAGCGTTTTCGCCGAAAAAGCACACAGCAGGTATACAACCATAGACGTAGCCCCTCCCGCAAAAAGCGAAATAGGGATAAACTTAATCAGGTTGTTGAGAACCTCCCCCCAAAGAACCCACATCAGAACAAAAGCGGCAACCGTCGCAATGGGGAACACAGCGATAATCAGCTTGTCGAAGCCGGAGTTCAACAATACCACGTTAGCGTTGTTGACCTCTTTTTCGGTATATGAGCCGACAGCGACATATGCATCTCTCGGAACCTCACACCCCGTACAAAGGGTTTTAGGCGGCAAAATCCGCTTACCGAATTTATAATCGACATTAGGGTTAATGGATATAGCCCCCTCGATAATCGCCCTCGCCCGAATTAACTGCACCGGGTCAGTAATCAGCGATTTCGGAATGACATAGCTTTTCACCCCCGTATTAAGGGTGAAATCCGCCTTGTTCTCGCTAACCGAAACAAGGTCAGACCATTTGTAAATTTCAGGAACGTCCGAGCCTTTTTCGTAAACCGAAAAGAAGTCGGATATGATAAATGTCTGTTTTTTCTCCCGATAGTGGATTTTCACCCCGGGTAGAGATTCATAAGCCAAAGCAACTCACCTCGTTAAAAACTCGTAATTTTATCAATTATATCACATTATAAAGAAAAAATAAACCCTTTTTATATAAAATTTTATAAACACTTGAAAAAATGAAGATTTTGGTATATACTTTATACGAAAGGGGTTGATTATATGTTAAATGCAGACGGATACTTTGACGGAAACACAATAAGAACCTTTGACAGGGTCACTGCCAAGAAAAACCAAAAGGTGGTTATAACCTTTCTTGATGAATTTGTTGATGAACCTGTTTTAAGGAAAAAGACTGCAAGAGGGATATTGAACGAGTTTGCAAAAACAGATATACCCAACATTGAGGATTTGGAAAAAAACGCTTGGGGAAAGGCGGCAGAGAAAAAGCATGAAACTCCTTGACGCTAATATTTCCGCATTTAATATAAAACAAACCGTTATTTGATTGGCAACCTGCCATCCCCTCTTTGTGAGGGTAGGGGACGCACACCCGGGCGTCCCGTGTCGGCGAAGCCGACGGGGTGGTTTTGGTACAGACTGCTTGCTTTTTGCTCGTTACAAAATTAACGGCGATGAAATATACACCTTTGATAAAGACCTAATTAAGATTATAGGGATGTAGATTGTTATGAAGAAGATATTATCAACATTTCTCACCGCAGTAATGCTTATAACCCTATTCGGGTGTCATTCCACAATCCCCGAGGGCTGGAACGACGATACTGCCGTGCAAGAAACATCAACAGAACCCGCAACCACAAAAATAACAACCGTTCCCGAACCTGTCCCCGAACCCGAACCGTTGCAATTCTACCCTGCCGCCGACCCGAATGAAAAGGGGAGCAACACCGACGGGGAGTGGATATATTTCAGCATGTACAGTTCAAATGAGGAAGAACCCGGCATATACAAAATGTCAACAGACGGCACTCAAATAATAAAGCTGACAGACAACAAAAGCTTTAACATCAATGTAATCGGTGACTGGGTTTACTCGGGGAACATGAGCGATGGAATATTCAGAATGAGAACCGACGGCACAGAACTCGATTTAATTGTAAAAGGAAGAATTGCCGATTTAATCGCCGTAGGTGACTGGCTTTATTACATTGAATATTTCTATGAAGCCCCATATACTGAAAGCCGACAATTATTCAAAATCCGCACTGACGGAACAGAGAAAACGAAGTTAAGCAAAGATTTTATCTGTTATATCCACATTGAAGATGATTTGATTTATTACAGCACTATACGTGATGTTTATAAAATGAACACCGACGGCACGGACGTAACACAAATCAACGGCGATGAATACGATATTTTCCTTAATTTTATAGTGTCGGACGGCTGGATTTATTACGAATATGGCGGCTCCGGAATGTTTAAAATGCGGCTTGACGGTTCTGAACTGACACAAATCCCCGTCAGTAGAAAGTTAAAAGGTTTTGCCGTAAACGGCGACTGGATTTATTATATACTGCGTGACCAGTGCGGAAGCTCCCGCGACGGTTATCTTTACAGAATGAGAACTGATGGCTCAGACAAAATGTTTTTAATTACTGATGATATAATAGAGGATACGGGGAATATAACAGGCGATTGGCTTTTTTATATCAATTGTCTTGATTATAACTACGCAGACAGAACGTATAAAACCCGAATCCACAAACTCTGCCCCGACGGGTCGGACTGGCAACCCTTTGAAGGCTTAGATTATTTAGATTAAAAACCTAAGGAGAACAAAAAATGGCAGACAACAAAAAAATGGTAGAAGAAATCACCTCGCGTGACGTTGACTTTGCGAAGTGGTACACCGACATCGTAAAAAAGGCAGAACTCATCGAATACTCCGGCGTAAAGGGCTGCATGGTAATCCGCCCCTACGGTTACGCAATTTGGGAGAATATCCAGAAATCCCTTGACAAACGGTTCAAGGAAACAGGTCACGAGAATGTCTACATGCCTATGTTCATTCCCGAAAGCCTGCTTAACAAGGAAAAAGACCATGTGGTAGGCTTCGCTCCTGAAGTCGCTTGGGTGACACACGGAGGGAGTGAGGAACTCACCGAACGGCTCTGCGTCCGCCCGACCTCAGAAGTGCTGTTTTGCGAACACTACGCAAATGTGGTAAAATCCTACCGTGACTTACCGAAGTTATACAACCAGTGGTGCTCGGTAGTGAGGTGGGAGAAAACTACCCGCCCGTTCCTAAGGTCACGGGAATTCCTGTGGCAGGAGGGGCATACCGCTCATGCAACCGAAGAAGAAGCGTGGGCAGAAACCGAAAAAATGCTTGACGTTTACGCAGACTTCTGTAAGGAAGACCTCAACATGCCGGTCATAAAAGGCAGAAAAACCGAAAGTGACAAGTTCGCAGGGGCGGTTGCGACTTATTGCATTGAAGCACTTATGCACGACGGAAAAGCCCTGCAAGCGGGGACGTCGCATTATTTTGGGGACGGGTTCGCCAAAGCCTTTGACATCACTTTCACAGATAAAGACAATACCATAAAGCACGTCCACCAAACCTCATGGGGAGTAAGCACCCGCTTAATCGGCGGAATAATTATGGCTCACGGTGACGATAACGGGTTAGTTCTCCCCCCGAACGTCGCACCGGTTCAAGTGGTAATTATCCCGATTGCTCAGCATAAGGAGGGGGTGCTTGACAAAGCGAGAGAATTATTAGAACGGCTCAAAAACGCCGGCTTCAGAGTCAAGTTAGACGATTCCGACAATGCCGCAGGGTGGAAATTCGCTGAATACGAAATGAAAGGTGTACCCTTACGTTTAGAAATCGGGCCGAAAGACATTGAACAAAATCAATGCGTAATCGTCCGCCGTGATAATCGTGAAAAGAGCTTTGTCTCCTTAGATAATCTCGAAAATGAAGTAACTCAAACAATGCAGAAATTCGCAGACGGAATTTACCAAAAATCCCTCGATAATATCAAAAACCGGACGTACACCTGCACCACCATGAACGATATTATTTCAGCAATTGACAAGAACGGCGACGGCTTTGTCAAAGCCATGTGGTGCGGCGAGGAAGCCTGCGAGGACGAGGTAAAGGACAAAACCGGTGTAGGCAGCCGCTGTATTCCATTTGACCAAGGCGGCGATGTTCCATCAAACAAATGCGTATGTTGCGGCAAACCCGCCGACAAATTAATATACTGGGGAAAGGCGTATTGACAATTGACAATTGACAATTGACAGTTGACAATTAAATTAAGGAGAAATATTTCACATGACAACAAAACTATACAACGCTAAAATTCTGCAAAAAGACATGACGATTATTAACGGGGAAATCTGCATAAAGGACGATACGATTGCCCGCATATGCAACGACGACGGGTGCGAGGAACACTGCACCCCCGAACAAAGCATAGACTGTCAGGGTAACCTGCTCATACCCTCTTTTAAGAACGCTCACACCCATTCGGCAATGACGTTTCTGCGTTCACGTGCTGATGACATGCCGTTGTTGCAGTGGCTTCAAGAACAGGTCTGGCCCCAGGAAGCCAAGCTGACCGCCGAACATGTCCACTGGTTTACGAAACTCGCAATGCTGGAGTACATTTCCGGAGGAACAACTGCGGCATTCGATATGTACTTTCAGTTAGACGCAATCGCTTCTGCGGCGAATGACATGGGGTTTAAGATGACCATGTGCGGCTCAGTCATGGATTTTGACGGGGACGATGCAGTGCAAAAAATGTGCGACAATTACGAGAAATACAAAAACCAAGGCTTAGTCGATTATAAATTGGGCTTCCACGCAGAATACACAAACGGCATTAACAATTTAAAACTTCTCGCCGAAGCGGTAGAAAACTACAAAGCCCCGATATATTGTCACATGTCCGAAACCAAAGCAGAGCATGACGGCTGTTACGAACGCCACAATAAATCCCCCGCAGTATTATTTAATGAATTAGGCTTGTGGAAATTCGGGGGAGGAGTTTTCCACGCAGTCCATGTAGACGATACTGACATATCAATCATGGCGAAGAATAACGTATTCGCAATTTCCAACCCCGGCAGTAACTTAAAATTGGCGTCGGGAATTGCCCCGCTCACGAAAATGCAGGAGGCGGGAGTGAATATTGCATTAGGTACAGACGGAGCGGCGTCTAACAATGCCTTAAGCATGTTCCGTGAAATGTATTTCGCCTGCACCCTACAAAAAAACCTGCTTGATAATGCCGCCGCCTGCCCCGCCGATAACGCACTTCGCTGGGCGACGATGAACTCGGCAAGGGCGTTCGGGTTAGACGATTGTGACTGTTTGGAGGCGGGCAAAAAAGCCGACATAGTGATGATTGATTTGTGCCGTCCCGCAATGCTCCCCCATAACAATCTCATGAAAAATATAGTATATTCCGGCGACACAAGCTGCGTAAAAATGACAATGATAAATGGAAAAATCGTATACCAAAACGGCGAATTTTTGACAAGCGAAAAAGCCGAAACGATTATCAAAAAATGCCACGAATTAATGAAAGATTTCGATTAAATGAATCTCCCGGATTACGTTAAAAACATAATAAATCTATTACAATCGGCAGGGCATGAAGCCTATGCCGTAGGCGGTTGTGTCCGTGACATGCTCTTAGGATTAGAACCTGCTGACTACGATATAACCACCTCTGCCACCCCCGCCGAAATGAAGCAGGTGTTCGCCGAATTCTCCACCCATGACACGGGATTGAAACACGGTACAATCACGGTAATGTCCCCCGCCTGTAGGGGCGGACGACCCTGTCCGCCCGAAAACTCGCCCGTAACCCCGGTTGAGGTTACCACCTTTAGAATAGACGGGGACTACACCGACAATCGCCGTCCCGACACGGTTGAATTTACCCGTAATCTCAAAGACGATTTAAGCCGCCGTGACTTCACGATTAACGCAATGGCGTATTCCGAAAAAACGGGAATTATCGACTATTTCAACGGACAAGAAGACTTGCAGAATAAAACAATTCGTGCAGTGGGCGACCCGCACAAACGCTTTAACGAAGATGCACTCAGGATAATTCGTGCATATCGTTTTTCCGCAGTATATGGGTTTTCGATTGAACCCGAAACTGCCAAAGCCGCCGAAGAACTGCGACACCTAATCCACAATATTTCAGGGGAAAGAATTGCACAGGAATTAAATAAAATCGTCACCGCTCATTTTAAGAAAGACAAAGTCGATTCCCTCGCTTTGTTTTTTCTGGATTTGAATTATAATGAAGAAAAAACTCGAAGAATTCTGCGAAAGCTTAAATACGACAACGACACTTTTTATAAGGTAATCACACTTATAAAACACCACGATTTAATTATCGAACCCGACAAAATAAACATCAAAACACTGCTGAATAAATTCGGGGAAGAAATGTTTTTTCGATTGGCAGAACGCAATGTAGGGGACGCACACCCGGGCGTCCCGCCTGCCCCGAATAAAACAATTGAAATCGCAAAATCAATCATAGAAAACGGCGAATGCTATTCACTGAAACAACTCAATATAAAAGGCGGCGACTTAGTCGAATTAGGCTACAAAGGGCGGGAAATCGGCGAAAAATTAAATGAATTACTGCAAATGGTAATTAACGAAAAATGCGAAAACGACAGGGAGAAATTATTATATGTCATCAATGGACATTGGAATTGATTTGGGTACGGCTAACATCATAATAACAATGGGCAGAAAAATCATAATAAACGAACCTACCGTCGTGGCTTACAACAAGAAGAAGCAGGAAGTCATGGCAGTGGGGCGTGATGCGTATAAAATGATTGGCAGAACCCCGGAATACATCGTCGCAGTCCGCCCACTGAAAGACGGCGTAATCTCCGACCGTGACATGACCCTGTTAATGCTCAAGGAATTTATCAGAAAAGCCAGCCGAAACCTTATGATAAAACCGCAGATTATCATATGCGTTCCGAGTGCTGTTACAGACGTGGAAAACCGTGCTGTTGTTGATGCGGCGTTAGCGGCAGGTGCGAGGAAAGTATTCCTGATAAAAGAGCCGATTGCCGCACTAATCGGGGCAGGGGTAGACATAAAAAAACCGACCGGCACAATGGTGGTTGACATAGGCGGCGGAACTGCCGACATTGCGGTAATATCCTTTAACGGAATTGTAAAAGCGACATCTTTAAAAATGGCAGGCACCAAGTTTGACTCTGCGGTAATTAAACATTTTCTGCAAAAAGAAAAAATCCTAATCGGCGAAAAAACTGCCGAAACCGCAAAAAAAACCGTCGGTAATGTTTTTGAACCCGACAGCGATAAATTAATGATTCTAAAAGGCAGAAATGTTGTAAAAGGCTTACCGCAAAGCTTAGAAATATCTGAGGTTGATATGCATGAGGCGTTAATCGATTCGGCGATGGACGTGGTCAACAAAATTAAATCCGTTTTTGAATCCACTCCCCCCGAATTAGCGGGTGACATTCTCGAAACAGGGATAATCCTTACCGGAGGCGGTGCAATGCTCAAAGGCTTAGACAAGCTTATTGCATGGCACACGGGGGCTTCCTGCCGTTTAGCGGACAACCCGATTGAATGTGTCGCTCACGGTGTCGCAAAAGCGTTTGACTTTGCCGACGAATTATTAGACGGCTTTGAAAAAGTATCAATGTACAAATACAAGTAGGGGCGAACTGTGTTCGCCCGCAATGTATAAATATAAATAATCATTCCCAATTATTCCATACATTTTGAACGTCATCATTATCCTCCAACATTTCTAAAAGTATCGTCATTTTTTTTACTTGCTCTTCATCGGTTAATGTGGTATAAGTAGACGGTATCATTTCAATTTCAGCAGAAAGAATTTTATAATTCCTTTCTTGCATATACTCGCTGACCTGCCTTAAATCATTAGGCTCGGTTTCTATTTCTACATAATCATCGAACTCGGTAAAATCAACCGCACCCGATTCAATTATGTCGTCCTCAAGCGTATTAGTTTCAGACGTTGTTTTTTCATTTTTTTCAATAATAACAATCCCTTTTTCCGAAAACATAAACGCCACACAACCCGCTGTACCGAGGTTTCCGCCATACTTATCGAAATAATGCCGAATTTCCCCTGCCGTGCGATTGCGATTATCGGTAAGACAGCTCACCATAACAGCAACTCCGCCAATCCCATACCCCTCGTACAGGCAGTTTTCATAATCGTTTTTCTCATCCCCGCCCTGTGCTTTTTTAAGCAATCGCTCAATATTTTCATTCGGAATGTTGTTCGCTTTTGCTTTAGCGATTAAATCCTTAAGCCGTGAATTATTAGCGGGGTCAGCACTGCCGGTCTCCCGAATACATACTAAAACCTCACGTGATATTTTAGTGAAGACCTTCGCCCTCGCCCCGTCTTTCTCGCCTTTTTTCCTTTTAATCGTGCTCCATTTTGAATGACCCGCCATATTCTCTGCCCCCCATAATAATCTAATAACCATTATATCATTTTACAGAAAGAATGTCAAACATAATGACCCTCAATATTGTTTTAGCCCAGCCGCAAATTCCCCAAAACACCGGAAACGTCGCCCGCACCTGTGCCGCCACCGGTGCAAGGCTGCATTTGATAAAACCGTTAGGCTTCACGATTGACGACAGGAAAATGAAACGTGCGGGATTAGATTACTGGGACAAATTAAACGTAACGGTTTACGAAAGCTTCGATGATTTTTTCAGCAGAATTAACGGCGAATTATTCTTTTTTGAAACCTACGCAGAACGTAACTACACCGAGGTGGAATACGAGGATAATACCTGCTTAATTTTCGGACGGGAGGACACGGGTCTACCAAAAGAGCTATTCCAAAAATATAAAAACAGCTACGTCAGAATTCCAATGCAGGCGGGACTTAGGAGCCTTAATATGTCTAATAGTGTCGCCGTCGGTGTCTACGAAACACTTAGGCAATGGAACTTCCCCGAATTAGAATAATTAAACACCGAAAGGATTATATAATGCACACTAAAGAAACCCTAATCGCCGACTTACAAAAAAGCGGCATAAACCCCACCGGAACTCTGCACGTTCATTCCTCCATGAAAAGCATAGGCGAATGTGAAAACCGTGCCGACACGGTTCTCGATGCGTTCATCGAATTTATGAGAGACGGTCTGCTGATTTTCCCGACCCACACATGGAGAAACGTCGGCGAAAACAACAATACCTACGACCCGATGACGACCCCGTCCTGTGTGGGAATTCTCACAAATATATTCATGAAGCGTGATAATGTAATTCGTTCGCTTCACCCGACACATTCTGTTGCGGCAATCGGAAAGGACGCACGGGACTACACAAGCGGGGAAGAACAAAGCCGCTCCCCTTGTTCGAGGAACGGTTGTTACGGTAAGTTATATGACCGAAATGCACAAATTCTTTTCTTGGGTTGCGAGTTAATTCGCAACACGTTTATTCACGGTGTCGAGGAATGGAATAAGATTCCCAATCGTTTGGGTACTGAACCGCAGGAGCTTTTCATAAAAACCGAACAAGGTCTGCTCCCCTGTCCCCAGCACCGCCATTATTTCGCCGATGGTGATATATCGCAAAACTACGGTAAAATGGAGGTTGCGTTTATTGAAAAAGGTGCAGCGAAATATGTAAAAATCGGTAACGCCCACAGCATTCTCGCAGATGCGGTGAAAATGGCAGACTTAGTCACCCACTGTTTAAAAAAGAACCCGAACATATTCGCTGACGACACAGAATTACCCGACGACCTCTGGTGTGATTTTTAACGGGAATTAATAATAACAATCCTGCAACCAGTTTTTGGGATTATCATTAATATAATTCCATATTTTTATATATTCTTGTTCGTTTCTAATAATGCGGTCATGGTATGAACGCTGCCATATTTTTTGAAATCCCATATCAAAACACATTCTTGTTGTCACAGATTTAAAACCTTGCACCACCTTATGTAGGGGCGGACGACCCTGTCCGCCCGAAAGCAGACCCTGTCCGCCCGACAAACCTATGCTTTCAATAGTTATTATTCCGTGAATGTGATTTGGCATTACACAAAATGCATCAGTTTTTACATTTGCATAAACAGAATTAACTGTATCCCAGCAATCATGTATAATTTTACCAATTTCTGTCATTTTAATGTATGGTTCATCTTTTGGGCGGACAGGGTCGTCCGCCCCTACGAATTCACCAAACAAAGGTAATCTTTTTATAGAACATATTGTTATAAAATACATTCCCTCTGATGAATAATCATACCCTTGTAATCGGATGATTTTTCTTTTTGTCAGTTCATCTCTCATATCTCACTCGCCACTAAATCCCCCATCATCTTACACCCGACTACGGTTATCGAATCGTTTAACTCTTCCTTACACACAATATCCGCCGTCCTATACCCACGCTTGAGAACCCGTTCAACAGCGTCCTCTATATTAGCGGCTTCATCAACCATCGAAAGTGACAGCCTCATCATTAAAGCCGCCGACAAAATCATAGCAAGCGGATTAGCAACATCACGTCCCGCAATATCAGGTAAAGACCCGTGAACAGGCTCATACAAGCCGAACCCCGAGCTGCCCAAGCTTGCAGACGGTAACATTCCCGGTGACCCTGTCAATATACCCGCTCCGTTAGATAATATATCGCCGAAAAGGTTTTCAGCAACAACAACGTCAAACTGTGACGGGTCACGGATTAACTCTGTAACCGCTTCCACCAATAAATCATATAAAGGCACATCGAGATAGTCCGAACCCCTCACCTGTTGAATGATTTCACGCCATAATTTTGAACTGTCTAAGGCATTCGCCTTATCAATGCTGATGACCCCTTTACCACGCTTCCGCCCCAGCTCTAACGCCAACCGTGCCACCCTTGAAATCTCATAATCGTTATATTTCATGGTGTCGTATGCGGTTTTATACCCCTCCTCATCGGTAAACGTCCTACGCTCCCCGAAGTATATTCCGGAGGTTAATTCCCGAACGATAATCATGTCGATTTTCTGCTCGCTATTTTTCAAAGGGCACGCCGAAATCAATGCAGGGTGAAGCTTAACAGGGCGAATATTCGCAAACAAACCTAACGACATTCTAAGGTTCAAAAGCCCCGTTTTCGGGCGTAAATGCTGCGGGCTGAAATCCCACTTAGGGTCGCCCACTCCCCCTAATAAAACAGCGTCACTTTCCCGACATGCGTCAATGGTTTCCATAGGCAGCGGAATTCCATACTCGTCGAGTGCCGCCCCTCCCATAAGCTGATAATTATACGACATAACATGCCCGTATTTCCTTGCGATTTTGTCGATGACTTTAACCGCCTCAACAACTATTTCCCCACCAACTCCGTCACCTTTGATGACGGTTATTCTTTTGTCCATTCTGCCACTCCTTTATGTCATACTGTAGGGGCAGAACGTAAGAGTTTGCGTGCAAACTCCTGTTCGCCCGATTAATTTAACGCCTTTACCAGCGGGCGAACGCAGTTCGCCCCTACGTACATGTCATATTTTCCTTAACGTAAACACCGTCGCATAATGCTCTATTTCAAAACTCTCGGGTAATGTTTCGAGATATTGCATATGCTCCTTATTAAAATCCTCACGTTCCTTTTCAGACAAACCCGACGCCCCTATGCCACGGCATGACAGCATTCGCCCGTGCCAGCTCTCCCGTGTGAAAGTCAAAGGAACATTAAAACACGAAAAGTCAGCCACCTCAAACAACCCCGCCGCTTCCTCCGGTAAAACCTCGGTATACCTTTTCACACTATGGTCAGACCAATGCGGGTTGTGCTTAAGCACAATTTTCTCACTGGTTGCCGCAATTTCAGAATCCTCAACCAACCATATCATCGACAGCTTACAAAAGTGTCCTCCGTCTTTCAAAAACCGGTGAATTTTCGGGAGAATGATTTTTTTATCAAAATAAATAAAACATTGACAAGCACTGACAACATCAAAATGCTTATCGGGGAATTCCAACTCTTCAGCGGGGGAAACAATGTATGTAATGTTCATACCCGCTTTTTCAGAAAGTCGTTTGGCATATTCAATCTGATTTTCAGAAATATCTGCCCCGACAAACTCCGCCCCGTATTTATACATATTTCGGGGAAACACCCCCGTCCCCGTCCCAATGTCTAATACCCTCTGCCCCTTTACGCACAATCCCAATTCGACTAACCTTTCATACACTACAGGCGGATAAACATCTCGATACTTTGCATAATCTTCAGACGCACGCCCCCAGTCGAAGCCCCTCCCGCCGTCGATATGTTTTTTAATTATTTCCATGTGCGTTCTCCTTATACAGCATATACTCCAACGAATCGGTTAACGCAATTATGCTCGCACTGATTATATTATCAGAGGCACCGACAGTCGTCCAGCTATGTTTCCCGTCGTTACTTTCAATCAGCACCCGTGTAATCGCCGCCGTATGAGCCGACCCGTTGATAATCCTCACTTTATAGTCGGTCAACCACATTTTCTTTATAACAGGATAAAACATCTCCAAAGCTTTCCTCAACGCCTTATCAACCGCATTAACAGGACCCTCCCCCTCGTCGAAGGCAGTTTCAACCTTATCGCCCACCCGAATTGTAACAGTTGCTTTCGCCAAAGCCGAAAAAGTCGAAACAATTTCAAAATCCACAATTTCAAAAAACGGCGTGAACTTCCCTAATTCTTTCAGAACTAATAACTCAAAGCTCGCATTCGCCGCCTCAAACTGATACCCGTTATGCTCCAATGATTTTATTATATCGGTTAATCGTATAATTACCTCGTCGTTCTTGTCGAAATCGGGAATGATTTTTTTAATTTTCGATAACAACGCCGACCGCCCCGACACCTCCGATAAAAGAATGTTCCGTTCATTCCCGATTTTCTCCGGCTCGATATGCTCGAAGGTTTTCGGGTCTTTTGCGACCCCGTCGATGTGCATACCACCCTTATGGGAAAACGCACTCCCTCCCACATAAGGCAGATTGCGTGCAAGCCGAATATTCGTCACCTCCGCAATGAACTGTGCTGTCTCTGTAAGGTGGGGCATAGCTTCCTCGGGAACACAAGCATACCCCAATTTCAACTGCAAATCGGGAATCAGCGTGGATAAGTTTGCGTTGCCGCAGCGTTCACCAATCCCCACAAACGTCCCTTGAACATGAACTGCTCCCCTGCGTACCGCCGCAATAGAATTAGCAACGGCACACCCGGTATCATTATGGCAATGAATGCCGATTTTCGTATTAGTTATACCACACACGGCAGACGTGATAAATGCAATTTCATCGGGAAAGCATGAACCGTTGGTGTCGCATAACACGATTGTTTCAGCACCTGCTTTCTCGGCGGCAATAATAGTATCAACAGCATAATTTTTATTCGCCTTATACCCGTCAAAAAAATGCTCTGCGTCGAAAATAACCTTCTTATTTTTCCCCACAAGATACTTAACCGTGTCGAATATCATATACAGATTTTCCTCAAGAGTGGTCTGCAAAATGCATTCGACATGAAAATCATAGCTCTTCCCGAAAACAACAATATAATCGGTTTCAGCAGACAATAAAGCATTGCACCCCTCGTCCTCCTCCGGCGAAAGACCTTTTCTTTTGGTTGAGCCGAACGCAACTAATTTCGATGTTTTAAGGTTCAGTTTTTTCGCTTCATGGAAAAATTCCAAATCCTTAGGATTAGAGGCGGGGGTCCCCGCTTCAACAAAATCAATCCCGAAATTGTCTAACGCTGTAAGGATTTTCAGCTTGTCCTCCACAGAAAAGCTGACACCCTCACCCTGTGCCCCGTCCCGTAATGTTGAATCAAATATTTCAATTTTCATAAAACTATTATACTATCAAACACATTAAAATGTCAAGTAGGGGGCGATGCCCACATCGCCCCCTACTTTTATAACGCCCCATTTAAAAAACTTTTACTATTTTTATATTACCCTGCTATTCTCGGTTCAATTGTTTCGGGTAAAGCTACTATGCCGACTGTGGTTTCTGCGACGGGATAATCGTCGTCGACGTTATACGGCGGGGATTCATAAACGACATACTCTTCGTCCCCATAATCGTAACCCCAATATTCCTCGGGATACTCTTCGTAATAGTTGTTCCAGTATTCCTCCCATTTCCTGTAATACTCCTCATAGTCGAACAATACCAATTCCTGAACAACACTCATATCGCTTAATTTTGCGGAAACTATCATATCGGGGGAAATCACATACAGATAATCGTCGATATACAGTCCTCTTTCAAAGCCATACCAGCTGTAATAACGGTCATAGTTCGGCTTATCTATTTCACCGATTAACTTAAACCCGGACGAATCATATGAGAACATCACATATTTTTGATAATCCATTCCGTCCCCACCGTAATAGGTGTACGGGAATGCGATGATATTTCTCTCGACAGAAATCAAGATTGACTTGTGGTCGTGTTCTGCGGGAGTCCACATCCATGACCAGCTGCCCCATTGGTCGGTGATTACGGGAGCTTCTAATACGTATGTGTGCAATTCAGAAAGGTTTTCATTATCCGAAACATTAAACATCGACAGCTTCAGTCCGGTTCTTGTGCCGTCTTCCTCGTCAGCGTCAACGCCTATTCCGAGGAGGAGACCGTCACCCCATTGGTGCAGATAACGTGAGAACCCCGGGATTTTCAACTCGTCTAACTGTTTAATGTTGCCGGGGTCGCTTAAGTCAAAGGAGAACAGCGGGTCAGTAATAAAGAAGGTTACGATATATCCAATATCCCCTGCGAACCTTACAGACTGTACCGACTCGTCCCCGCCGATACCGTGTACCGAGTCAAGAATTTTCATGTCCTTGTCAAAGGTATACAGTGATGCACCTAATGAACCCCAGTTGCTCCACCAACCCCAGTTCCAGTCCCATTCAACCTCGTCCCACTGCTCTTCAATGTCAACCACTGCAGTAGTTACAGACGTTTCAGACTCTGTCATAGGTTCATTAATTGCAATTCCGGCGTCAATTCCAATATCGTTGCGTGCTTGAACATCTTGCGGTTCACCATCGCCGGTATAACCCCACACCTGAGTAACAAGGCGTAATATTCCTTTGTGTTCGTCCATATAGAACTGTGTTCCCACATTACCCCTCACCTTAGCGGAGGCGTTGAACTTGACATTGCCTTTGTTAAGTGCGAATTTATTAATAACTGTGTATTCTTCCCAGTTCCAATCGTTTATTTCATCATAAGAATATCCGGTTACATAAATATTATCGAATGAGGAATATACGATATGCGAGGAACCCAAGTTCGCTTCAACATTAATGCAGATGTTACTGCTGTTTACGTCTAACCCCGCAATAATGGTATACTGAACCTCGCTCAGCTGCTCCGGTAAAACAATGCTGCTCGGTGCAACGAATGTCTTAACCCCATTTATGGTGTATGACGGGATATAGCTGTCTAAATCCTCAGCAACTAACTCGCCCATTCTCCAGCCCTCGGGATAGTATGAGCTGACAAGGTAAACGATGTTGTCAATCATGCGTGAGGAATTGTAATACCCTTTTTGTGAGAACGAGGATACAGGGTTATTGAAGCTGCCGTTAACGTCATAAACCTCAACAATGGTATTCACATCATACCAGCCCCACCAACCCCAATAATATTCGTTACTTATTCTTGCCTCGGGGTTTTCGACATAAGTATTGTGGTTCCATATGACAACCAACTTGCCGTCGTATACAAGCATTTCACGGGGATAAGCGTCCTCATATTCGATAGAGGCGATTAACTCCATATTACCCTTATCAACTCTAACTACGTTGATTTTGGGCTCGGGGTGGCTCATTGCGACGAATATATGCTTACCGTCGGTTTTAACAATATCACCCTCTTGAATTCCGTCAACCTGATTATTAGTATCGGAATAATCGGCGTCTTTTTCGTCTCCGCCGCCTCCCATAGCCATTTCACCGGATGTTACAGATTCGGCACGTCCGGCGTCGTTATCTGCCATATCCATTGAAACGGAAGTAGTCATAGCCGGGGAAACCTCATTTTCTTCAGCCATATTCATGACTGCCCCGTCGTCCATTCCGTAATTGTTGTAGCCGCTCTTGGCTTGCAGGGCTTTAATCATCTCGAATATCTCGTTATAATCGCTCGCCGTATGCACACCGGAATTGCCTAATTGGGTGTCATTGACCACCTCCGGCGAATTGCAGGCGGCTAAGGTAACAAGCATAACCCCTGCCACAAACATAGATATAATGCGTTTTTTCATATTTAAAATCCTCCTTTAAGAATTCGTTGCTTATCTATAACACAGTCTATGTAAGAAAAAGGTTGCAAAAAATAATTAATTTTTTATGTACATTGATTTTTTTGTAAAATTATGGTATACTGCATGGGATATATAAATTTAAGGAGATACTTCTAATGGGCGTAATAATCACGGTTGCCAACCAAAAGGGAGGCGTTGCCAAGACTACTACAGTAATAAATCTATCAGCGGCATTAGGACAAGCCGGAAAAAAAGTATTGGTAATCGACCTTGACCCGCAGGGTAATGCCACTACAGGCTACGGAATTCGTGCCAATGAGAAAAAACAGCTTAAGCTCACAACATACAATGTTATAATGGGGGAATCCCGCCCCGCCGAAGCAATAAGAGAAACCCGTTTTAAGAATGTCAGTCTTATGCCGGCAACGCAGGAGCTTGCAGAAGCCGAAATCCGTTTACCC
Organism: Oscillospiraceae bacterium; assembly: GCA_009784825.1. Lineage (GTDB taxonomy): Bacteria > Bacillota > Clostridia > Oscillospirales > Ruminococcaceae > Ruminiclostridium_E. Next base: position 39,465 of record WQXO01000003.1, on the reverse strand, counting down.
CGCTTAGAGCAGAAGACGCTTCAATTAAGAAAAGCAATCCTGCAAATCAAGGATGATTACGACGTTATAATCATAGACACCCTGCCGTCCTTAGGTGTGTTAGCCTTGAACGGTTTAGTGGCGTGCGACTATATCATAATCCCTATGCAGTGCGAGCCGTACAGCTTAGAGGGGGTGGCAGAACTGTTCGCCACGGTCAAGCGAATTCAAAAAAGCGTAAACAAGTCGCTGAAAATTATGGGGATTGTGTTCACCATGACGGACAAGCGGTTGACAGTCAACAGGGAGGTTATCAAGAAAATCCGGAACACGTTCCCGCCTAATGTTATTTTCAAAACCGAAATTCCCCGCAATGTCAAAATCGCAGAGGCTCCCAGCCACGGAGAACCGATTATATACTACGAACCCACCTCGAAGGGTGCATTGGCATATTACGCTTTAGCTAAAGAGATTTTTAAAAAAATATAATCTCTTATATAATATATAATTATAATTATATATTATAATTATTCATGCGGGCGTGCGTGTCACGCGTGCGTATTATAAGGCAAGGGGGTAAAAACCCTTGTTTATCATTACATTTTTAAGCATTTTATGACATTTTTTGCACTTTTCTGCTCAATTTCAATAAAGTTAACAGGAAGCGAAATATCCTCCAACCGATGAGCGTCAGAATTGTGAATAATCCTGCATTTATTTAAATAGGGATACTTTTTCTTCAAATCCTCAATTTCCCCCTCATAACCCTGCCGACAGTCCTTCTTGCGGATTTCCACACTACCGTATCCGTAATCGTCGGGGACATCTCCGAGAACGCTTAACAGCCCCCACGATTCCCGATTAATATGTGCAGGGATGATTGCCCCGCCATATTTGTTCACCTTTTCGGAAAGCTCATACAAGGGGAGCATAGTAGCGGGTGCAAGCCATATCGAATCCTTGCCGATTATATTATCGTTCTCGTCCATTATAAATTGGTTACCCATGTTTTCCTTATGCCGAATATTCATGCGGTTAGGGAGTACAACCTCCTGTTCAAATTCAAGAGCCGCCTGTAATTCTTCAAATAAACACAGGGTATGGATTTCCTCGGCGGTGTTCAGCTCAAGCCCGGCAATCGCAATTATATTCGTCTGCTCTGCCGCTTTGAAAAAAGCGGGGACGTTTTTGCAGGTATTATGGTCGGTGACTGCCACAACGTCTAACCCCACCATATTAGCTAATAATGCAATGCTCCTCGGGGTCATCTCGTCATTAGCACAAAACGACAGGCAGGAATGAATATGTAAATCATAAGATACTTTAATCATAATAAATCATTTATCCTTTTTGCCGCTTCAAACACAGGGAGCGGTGTTTTTAATATAGTAATGCCTTGCTGCTCGGCACGGGATTTCGCCATATCATCGAGCGGCATATTCTCGGCTAAGACAATGCATGACATATCCGCCAAAACCGCCACGGCAATGCTGTTGACCCCGCCCATAACAGTCACCCATGCACAGTCCGCCCTTGCACTGCCCATCACCACGCTTAATAAATCACAGCAGTATACATTGGTTATTTCTCTTTTGAAATCCTCGGTGCAGAGTGAAAATTCACCGCCCTCGATTAATTTTTCTACAGTCATATTATCCCCTTGTCAGGTTCAGTTTTCTCAGGTCGTTTTCCTCAGAGAAATTCACCACGTTATATATGAATAAAATCTGCTCATATTCCTCAATGTCGATAAACTGCCGAACATCAACATTGATATATCTCATATCAACAACAGTAATCCGCTTATAATGATTAACCAGAAAAGGTATCATTGCGTGGGCGTAGCTGTCTTTAAAAATCAACAGGGACTTGTCGTTGTTTTCCAAATCGGTGACTATATCCATAATCGGCGAATTCATTCCCAAAAAAACGGCATACTTGTCTTTCACATCGAGATATTCACGGAAATACAGCGTATCATGTTCGGTTATTTCTAAGCCTGTATTAACGGTTAAGGTCAGCTCGGGGGGTTGAATTCTCGACGGGGTATAAAACGAGATAATGTCGGGGGCAATTCTGCGATTAAGCGTTTTGGAATATAACGTACCGAGGAAATTCGACGAGGCATGCTCTATATTAAACCAGCCCGGCTCAAGCGGTGCAAATTCTAATCGGGCGGCGGCGGCATAATACCCCCAATATGCCCCGTAGCTCGTCCAATGGTGGTCAGTTCTGTAAAAAATATAACTGTCCCGATTTTCAAAAAGCGGTGTAAGCACATCAACCCCGGTGATATATTCTAATGAATTGTAACAATGCCTGATGAACATTTCTTGATTTCCTGCCCCGGAATTAGGCGGCAGAGTATCTATATATAATTCTTGTGCACTCGGGATTAGCATAAAGCTGACGGCGGCGTGCGGGTTGCGTTCGGCGAACCCGTCCATAGCGGTTAACACAGCGGTCACCCTCTCCTCATCATAACCCCGCCACACCTGAACCAACCTCTCCTCGGTGACGAACACATCGTTAATTTCTGATTTCCCCTGAAGCATTTCAAGCTCGTTTTTTAAAACAATCCATTCCTCACGAGCGAAGAACCTGTCTGCGAACCAGTCGTCGAATGCGTTCATAAACCGACGGTCTTTTATATTGTTTGACCTGTCGTTGAAGAAGTTCTGCACAAAGCCCTTGAAATCGGGCTTAACAAACCGTGAGAGGAAACGGTTCTCATTTTCCGAGAACGGCATTTCTTCATTCGGCATAAGAATAAACGACGTTATCGGCAGGAACAGAAATATCCCTGCGAATAATGTTACTAATATTCTCTTGTGAAGATTCTTCATGTGATACCTCGTAGGGGCGACCTGCGGTCGCCCGCTTGACAACAATTTGTTTCCGGTTTATCGGGCGACCACAGGTCGCCCCTACATTTATTAAAAATTAAAATACAGGAACGGGTTATACCCTGCATTAACAAGATATGCCGCCGAGAAAACAAAGATTAATAATATAACAGGAATTGTCCCGTAATTTATAACTGCGGGGAATTTCTTTTCCAGCCAGTTTTTCCCGTTTTTGAATATGTCGGTACAGGCGAATATACAAATTGTGAAAATCACAGAATAGTTCATTATTAAATATGCGGCTTGACTGCTGATTATTTCACCGCTTCCCCCGACCCCGAACATTGCCCCCATATACAGCCACGCAGTCGGCAAATCCGGTAAGCTGAACAGCACCCACCCAAGAATTACAAGGAACATGGTATATGCCATTGATATACCCACAGGAAGCTTTTCCAAGAATTTCCCGAGGAACAGTTTTTCAACAATTATTACCACCCCGTATAAACAGCCCCACACGATGAAGTTCCAAGCCGCACCGTGCCATATTCCTGTAAGCAGCCATACTGTTGCAAGGTTAATCAACGTCCTTGAAATTCCCTTGCGGCTCCCGCCCATCGGGAAATACACATAACTCTTGAACCAGTTTCCCAAGGTCATGTGCCACCGCCGCCAGAATTCCGAGATACTGCGTGAGGTGTATGGGTAATCGAAGTTTTCCGGAAAGTTGAAACCCAGAATTTTCCCCAACCCGATTGCCATGTCGGAATATCCCGAAAAGTCGAAATATATCTGAAACGTAAACGCTAATATCCCCACCCATGCCGCTGTTACAGATAATTGTGAAATTTCCGTGCCTTTGACAGTGTCCCACAGCATTCCGATATTGTTCGCTAAAAGGACTTTTTTACCTAACCCGATTATGAAGCGGTTAATCCCCTCATAAACCATGTCAAGCTTTAACTTGCGGTTGTCAAGCTCTTTTGCAATATCCTCATAACGGACAATGGGCCCTGCCACGATTTGCGGAAACATAGTCACGAATGCCCCGAAGTTCATCGGATTTTTCTGCACTTTTATTTTGCGTTTGTATAAATCTATGGTGTATGACATTGTCTGGAACGTGTAGAAGCTTATACCTATGGGGAGTGGCAGGTCGATATTAAATAATTCCTGCCCGACTAATAAATTGATATTATGTGCGATGAACCCGCCATATTTAAACAAACCTAACAGTGACAAGTTCATGACTATTGAAACGATTAATCCCAATTTACGAAGTGCGGGTTTATTGTCGAATTTATGAATAAACAGCCCCGCAAAATAGTCCATAAACGTCGATAAAATCAGAATGAATACATAAAACGGCTCACCCCATGCGTAGAAAATCAACCCGCTGATAAATAAAAACGAGTTACGCAAAAATTTGGGGACAACAAAGTATGCCAGAAAGAAAATCGGCAGGAATAAAAATAAGAATGTTAAACTTGAGAATACCATTTTTCATATTCCTTTATATCGTACAGATTAAGAACATTAATTAATTGTGCGGTGGACAGGTTTTCGGGCAGGTTCATTTGTTTTAATAACGCCTTGCGTTTTTCGGCAGAATTCGCAGAACCGATTAAACCGTCATCGAATAATCTTTCACGGGTAATGGCGGGGTTGTTCGATTTGTTATCGGTTTTGAATTCGGTGAATATTTTCCGTAAAACATCGGCATTTGTGTCCTCGACTTCGTGTAAATTCGGAACGTAAATATCAATAATTTCACAATCCTTCGGCAAATAGTTTTTGATATAATTCCTGATTTGCCGACCCGCATTATCCGAATCGGTTAATATGATAATTCCGGTTTCCTGAGCGTATCGTTTAATTAAATTAAGCGTATGCTTGTCCTTATAAATCCCGAAGCCGTTCACGGGGATAATCACAGCGTCGATTATATTTTCAAGGACAGCTTTGTCATAACGCCCCTCGACTATGATTGCCTGTTTTATTTTTAACATAACATCAATAACTCCGCAATTGCACGTTCCATAATAATCCGCTCGTCAACACGGGAGGATTTTAATTTATAATCGGTATCACATAAAACAATAACGCACTGCCTGATTTGAACAATCGACTGGCGGGAAACCGCCCCCATCGCCTTACCGACTGCCCATGCACGATTTTTCGGATAGTTGAAATCGCTGACAATTTCTGCTGCGGTTCTGCCGGAATTGATTCCCAATTTCGCACGGTAAAAATCGATAAATGTGATTGACAACGCCGACATAATATTAACAGGCGGGTTTCCGAGGGAAATTAACTCGTCTAACAACCGCATTGCACCTGTTCCACGCCTTGAGGTGATTTCGGCGGCAAGTGCGAACACTCCCGCTTCGAGCTGTTTTGTAATAAGCAGCTCAATTTCCTTTCGGGTGATTTCACCTGAATAGTTCAAATAAGCACATAATTTATCCGTTTCGTTGCCGATTAATGTGAGGTTTCTAAGGCATAACCGTGCGATATAGGAGGCGTTGTCTTTCGAGATTACACAGCCCAACCGTGCGACACGTTTCATAATCATGTCGGCGGTTTTCGCCTCAGTCATCTTCTCGAATTCGACGGTATTTGCGATTGCTATAACTTTCTTAACTTTGGCTTTTTTTATATCTGTTTCAAACCCTGTTATGCTGATGATGATTACAGTAGTTTCGGGAATGCTTGACAGGATTTTCATAAGGTCATCTAATGCGGCATTATCTAATTTTTCTATGTCTAAATCATTTATAACAACTACCCGTTTTTCTGCGAATACGGGAACGGCTTGTACACTTTCGTTTAATTGATTAAGCTCGGGGTTGCCCGAAAACTTTATTAAATTGAAATCGTATTCCTGTTCGGTTAAGCATTTTTTCAGAATTCGTGTGGTATATAAATCGACAAGATACGCCTCTTTCCCGTAGAGGAAATAGAGGTTTTTAATTATATTTTGCTTGAGTTCCTTTGAAAGGGTTTCTTCATTCATAATTGTTTTCCTTTAATATTAACATAACCGGTTCGTAATACGGGCTTAGTTCATAATCATATTCAATCAGCATACTTTTTGAAACATACACAACATATTCGCTGTTGAATTCCCGCTTGTTTCTGACCCAGCCGCTTGCGATGATTATATTTGCACCGGAAGCGAGGGAATTCCCTGAACGGGTGAGCAGTATCATATAATCGTCAATAGTAATCAGTTGTTCGTTTTCACGGACATCAAGAGTAAATCTGCCGTTAATGTCGTAGGTCGCTTGGTCTAATTCGGGGAGGTTTATGGTGTTTTCGGCGGGCTTGCTTGATGTTGTTATAATCGTTTCGGTATTGCTTTGCCGAATGATTACCTGTGCGTGAACACTGTCGGAATGGATTTCTATATATGTTCGGTCAGCCGAGAATAAGTTATATGTGCAAATCATAATTGCAAGACAGCAAATAGTAATTACAGCGGATTTTGCAGTTTTAACGGGTTCTTTGTAAACAATCCAAATTACCGCAATTGTGACGACTGCAAGAATTAACCAGTAATTTATAAAGGCATAGTCAAGTGAAACCCACGCTTTATTTATTGAGCCGAGAGTGTTTATAATGCCGTTCATAATTCGTGACATGACGCCTGCGATAAACAGGAATATTTCTGCGTGTCCGCCGAATATCAAGAACAGTACTAACGAGCCTGCCGCAATCGTGAAAAACGGTAAAAATAATACACTTGTTATGGGTGCGAGAAGACTTGTCCCCTTGAAGAAAATTGCGGCGGCAGGAAGTACACAGACAGCCGCACAGGTAGAAGTTATAAGCTGTTCGATTATGACATTAAACTTACGCTTTTGTAATAACGTAGGAGCGACTACTCCTACCCCGTATGTCCCCGTAAACGACATAATCAGCCCCGCATCGTAGCAGGCATACGGCTCAAAGATTAATATTATTAACAACGCAAAGCCTAATGAATTAAACACGTTTCCTTTTCGTAAAAACACCTCGCCGCTGTAAACGATTATCAGCATAATCGCCGCACGCAAAAACGATTTTGTCATGTTGAAAAATATCGCTAAAACAATTACGGTTATCAGTAGAAATATAAACTTAACATAGCGGTTTTTCCTGAACGGTGTAAGTGCGAAAACAAGCAGAAACATATGGGTAATCATCGTCATATGCAGCCCCGACACCGCCGTGTAATGTGCCGCACCCGCTGTTCGTATATTGTCGGAAAGGTCATCTGACATAAATGACTTATCGCCTAAGAAAACAGCACATAATAAACCGCCATTGTCATTTGGGAACGCTGTCATTATTTTGCTTTTGATGTAGGTGTTATAATCCCGAATATAGTGAACAGGGGTTTTGTTTGCAGAATTAACTATTGTTACATCTGACACAGCCTCTGCCCCCAATAGAATTCCTTTAGAATAGTTGTAGGAGCGTTCCGGAAATTTAGCATTGTCACGTAATCTAAAAAGCACTGCCTCGAATTCGATAACGTCGCCGTGATTTGCGTCGGTATTTTCAGCGAACATAACAAGGTTTACCCGAACGCCGCTAATTTCGGTGTTTACTTGATACGAAGCGGTGTCACGGGAATGACCTGTTATGTCTGTAACCGCCCCTGTAACGTGAACCGTCTGCCCCGCTAATTCGTAGACGTTCTTGTGGATTATGCCGTCGAACAGCCAAAACGCCATTGCAATTACGAAGAAATAAAACAGTCCGATGACTGCGGCTTTATTTTTAGTTTTACTGAAAGGTTCTATATTCATAGTGTTGTATTAATTCACCGCCTGTTCCAAAACCACCCCGTCCGCTTCGCATCCACCCCTCCACGGAGGGGATGACAGGTTGCAAACGAAAAACCATCTTTCCGTCTTGAAGCGGGCAATTCCCCTCTTTGGAGGGGTGCCCGTAGGGCGGGGTGGTTTTGGTAAAGGCAGAAAAAACGATTTCGTTGATTTATTACATGTCCGTTTATCAATCCTCATTTAACGCAACCCGAAGTCGCCTAATTGACCGCCGCCGAGCAAGTGGAAATGCAGGTGTCTTACGGTTTGTCCGCCGTGTTCTTTGATATTAGTGACAATCCGCCAACCCTTATCAAGATTATACTCCTCTGCAAGGTGTTTCACGGTTAAAATCAGCTTCCCGATTAATTCGGTGTGCTCTTGATTTAGCTCATCCGCACCGTCGATATGCTTCTTTGGAATAACTAAAATGTGGACGGGTGCGGCAGGGTTAATGTCCTTAAACGCCAAGATTTCCCCGTCCTCGTATACTTTTTCTGACGGGATTTCGTTATTTATAATTTTACAAAATAAGCAGTTGTTCATAATAGCAATCCTTTATTTAATTTATAATCTATTAATTATATCACGGGTTAAGTGAAAAGTCAATCGATGATATAGCTGTGTATGCGGTTGAAAAAGCGATTTGCAGATTAAACCCGCCCGTAAACCCTGTAACGTCGATGATTTCCCCCGCGAAGTACAGCCCTTTCACCAATTTCGACTGCATGGTTTTCGGGTCGATTTCCTTGACCGAAATACCGCCATCGGTTATGACTGCCTCCTCAATCGGGCGGAATGATTTTACGGTCAATCGAAAATCCTTGAACAGTGATATGAGGCGTTCACGTTCCTGTCGGGTAATCTCGTTAACCCGCTTGTCGGGCGGGATTTTTGAACGTGTTATAAATAATTCAATCAGCTTTTCGGGTAATAATGCGTTAAGCGAGTTTTTGAACTGCTTGTTTTTGTTTTCGTTAAAATCCCGCAGTATACGTGTGTCGAGTTTTTTCTCGTCAAGGGCGGGCTTGAAGTCAATTGACAGTTGATAATGGATAGTTGACAGTTCGCTGATATACGAGCTTGCACTGAGTACAAGGGGTCCAGATACGCCGAAGTGGGTAAACAACATTTCGCCTTGCTCGGAGAATACCGCCTTGTTGTTTTTCAGAAGTGTTAAACGGACGTTTTTGAGTGACAGCCCCATTACGGAGCTGCAGTCCTCGACGGTTTCCAGCGGGATAAGCGAGGGTTTCAGCGGTGTAATGCTGTGACCGACCTTTCGTGCCATTTCGTAACCGTCGCCGGTTGAGCCGGTCTTAGGGTAGGACATGCCCCCTGTTGAAATTAGGACGTTTTTAGAGTAGTAGGTGGCGGTTTCGCATTTCACTCCCGTAACCATTTGCGGGCGACCGCAGGTCGCCCCTACAGGAACGCTCTCGATTATAAGTTCCCTCGCACGGTCTGTAACGATTTCGGCGTTGAGATGTTTTTTTAATGCATTAACAACGTCCCCGCTTTTGTCGGAAATTGGAAAAACCCGCCCACCACGTTCGGTTTTGAGCGGGACACCAATTTCTTCAAAAAAAGCAATCGTGTCATGAGGGGTAAAGCGGGACAATGCACCCCGCATAAACGCAGAATTCCTCGGGATATTAAGAAGAACCGTTTCAACGTCACAGTTATTAGTGAGGTTGCACCTGCCTTTCCCCGTAATCATGAGCTTTTTCATAAGGGAGGTGTTGCGTTCGATTATGAGAATTCGCTTGTGCTTTGAATTAAGTGATGCGAATACCCCCGCCGCACCTCCGCCGATTATAATTAAGTCGTAAGTGTTCATGGGGGTATTATAGCATTATAATTCGATAATTTCAACCCCTGTGTAGTAATATTTCAGGATTTCCTCAGGGGAATACCCCCTCCCCGATAAGACCTCCGCACCGTATTGGCTTAGTCCCACGCCATGCCCGAACCCTCTCGTTTCAATCGAAAAGGCGTTGCCGTTGTAGGTTATTTCAAAGGCAATCGAACGCAGGTTGAACATTCTCCACATGTCCCCTCCCGATAAAGGGGTGCTACCCGCTTTAAGCGACATGACGTATCCGTAATCGTTTTTGACGACATCGGTGAACCACAGCGAATAATCGACGGGCATGGTCAGCGTTTTGTCGTATTCCAACAACGACAGCCGCATATAATCGGTCGTCATTTCGTTGGTGCATAGGTAATGCTCATGCTCTCTGTCCCACGAGCTGCCGACACTTTTAAGATACGGGTAATCCCTCCCCCATACTGTGCTTGCGGTGTTTGTGACCCCCGAAGAAATGCTGTGGTATACCGCATAAATGGGTTCACCGGAATGGAGAATTACCCGCTTTGCACCGTATTCTGCGGCACGCCTGACCCTGCTGTAATATGCGTTGTATTCGCTCCCGTAATGCTCCCTCGCTTTCTCCTCGGTGAAAAAGGGCTGGCATTCGGTGGGGCTGTCGGACAGTGCTACGCCTGAGGCGATTAATCGCAGGGCGTAGGTATGTGCGGCGATTGCCTGTGCTTTTAAGGCGTTTTCGCTATAGTTCACAGGGATTTGGGCAAAGAGGCAGCCGGTTAAATAATCAATGACCGACATTTCCAAAATTTTGCCGCTTTCTAAGAGTATTGTAAATTTTTCCGGGAAAGAAGCGGCATTGGGTGCTTGTGCCGAGATACTCCCGAGTGGCAAAAACGGCACGGTGAACAGCAAAACCGCAAATACCAGAATAATTATGACATATTCTCTCATTATTAAAATTCTCCTTGACTATTCACTAATATTTATGTTATAATCTATTTATATGTTTATAAATGAAAATGAGGACAACCCATAATGAAAACCCTGTCGAAAACCGCTGTTTCTTTTGCAATATTGCTTCCCCTGTGTTTTATAATCCGCTATTTACAGTATTCCACGGTGATTAAACCGGAAAACGGTTTCTTTATCTTAGATGGCGGCTTTTTAAGCATGGCTTATTATGTCGCTTTTGCCGTTTCGATGGTCTTGTTCGCTGTTTTGGCAATATTCGACAGGAAAACCAATTGTGGAGCGACTCGAGGGGGCGTTAAGCGGTTGACCTCGGGTTCGGCGAGCTTTGGCGGAATAATCCTTGCGGCGACGGGATTTCTATATGCTTATGAGGGGGTAATCCTGTTCCTGAGCGGGAATCTCTTCCAAACCGCTCTCCTTGTCGGGGTGGCTTTGTGTTATATCGGCATAGGGGTTGTGATTTTTTCTAAGAAGAGGCTGCTGCCTTGGTGTGCGATGTTGTTTATTCTGCTGGCGGGATTCCATGTATTCAGTGCCGGCAGTGAGTTTATGACCCGAATTTACATTGCCAACTTGTCGGCACGGTTAATAATTTTGATAATTCACTTAGGTTTGGCTGCGTTTTTCCTTTCCTGCGGGCGTGCGTTCCTGCGGGCACAGACAAAACGCTCCCCAATATTCATGTTAATATACGGTTATTCGGCTTGTCTATTGGTTTTTTCGGACGGGCTGGCACGAGTGGCTTATGCTTTCACCGCCGACGTAAGTGTGCGTGACGTTTTATTAAATCCGAATGTGGAAAACGGCTTTTTAAAGCCGGAGCTGTATTTCTTTATACAGGGACTGGCGGTTCTTTGGTTGATTTACGCATTGTCTGCCAAGAAAACCAAGAAGTCTAAAAATTCTAATAAGAATAATAAAAGAGGGGCGTACAGTGAAATTGATGAGGTGTTTACTCCCGTTGCGGAGCGTGAAAGGACATACAAGGATATATTTGACGAGTTCCCCTATGAAGAAGATGACGATGAAAAAACCTTTGATGAATTTCCGGACGACAGTTATGAAGAGCAGGATTAGGATTGCGGTTATGTTAGCGGCGGTTTTTCTCTTAACCGGGTGTACGCTGACTGTTCCCGCAGAGGACTTGATTTCCCCCCCTAAGCTCACTGACGAGCAGAGCGAGATTTATCGTGCGTTGACCAACAGCAAAGGGATGGGAATTACTCTAAAATACCCCAAGGCGGGGGAATACCGTTCGGCGTTTGTGTTTAGGGAGGAAAAACCGTCACAGGGAGTGGTTTTTTACGAGTCGTCGGGATTAGTGGGAGAACCCGCAGTGTGGCTGGCTTTTTTAGAAAAACGCAACGGCAGGTGGGAATGTACATATGAGCTGTCATTTTTCGCAATGGACATAGAAAAGGTGGAATTCTCGACCTTAGGTGACAGTGACAGGGAGAATATAATTATCAGCTATTCGGTACTCAGTGCGGCGGAAAAGGGCGTCAGCGTTGTCGCTTTCTCGGACGAGGGTGTCCCTGAGGAGGTTTATCGGTTAGACAACTGCCTGTATTATGAAATTAACGATTTTAATAAAGAAAACCATAACAGCCTTTTTATTATCCGGCAAGACCGTGCGGCAAGGCTTTCCGAGGCGTATGTCGCCGCATGGAGCGAGGACAAGTTCGTGACGTTGGGCAGAACCGAGCTTAATCCCGATGCGGTGGAGTATTTGAAGATTATACCGGGGTTTGTTCGTGAGGAAGTCCCCGCATTGTTTATTGAATATCTTAGGGCGGACAACTCCTGCAACACGAGCGTGATAAGCTGGGTGGGCAGCCGATTAAACAATTCGGTGTATACCGAGAATGAGCAGCTTAGGGAGGAAAATCTAATTCTGCTTGATAAAAGACCCAACAGCAATACCACACACGCTTATTCACGGGACGTAACCGGTGACGGGATAATCGAGGTCGGTGGGAATGCGGATTTCCCCGGGTATGACTTGGCAGTGAGTATGCAGGAGCGTGTGCGTGCCGTAATCTGGTACAATATTAACAGCTCGGACAGGCTGATACGGCTGTGTTATTCTTATTTAAGCGTCAACAACGATTATATTTTTATTTTTCCCGATGAATGGGTCGGCAGTGTGACGGTTACGGTCAGCCATGACGGGAACGAGGTTATATTCTGGGAATACAATCCCGATTTCGAGTCGGTGCATGATGTTACGACACAGCTATTCAGCATAACCACTTTGAAGGACACGGTGATAGAAGTTTTTAACGACAGCTTAAGCGTTGACGAATTATATGAAAGGTTGATAATATTTTGAAAAGAATTCTTGTTTGTGAGGACGAAGACGCCATACGTGATTTTGTGGTAATCAATCTTAAACGTGCGGGGTACGACGTTACCGACGTAAACAACGGTGAGGACGCAATTAAAGCGTTTGAGCAGGCGAACGGACGGTTTGACGTGGCATTGCTTGATATTATGATGCCGGGAATGGACGGCGGTCAGGTCTGTAAGCTTCTGCGTGAAAAAAGTAAAAGCCTCGGGATAATCATGCTTTCTGCAAAGGCACAGGAAATGGACAAGGTAAACAGCCTTATGACGGGGGCGGATGATTATGTAACTAAGCCGTTCTCGCCGTCGGAGTTAGTCGCACGGGTGGACGCAATTCACCGCAGAGTGTCAATAACCCGCCCAATGGAGGAAGCCGAGCAGGATATTTTTTCGGGCCCGTTTAAGGTTAATGTGAAAAGCCGCACTATATCGAAAAACGGCGAAGTCATTGATTTGACGCAGGTGGAATATCACATATTGGAATTTTTTATCAAGAACCGTTCTGCCGCATTAGACAGGAAAAGCATTTTACAGCATATATGGGGTGACTCATATTTCGGTGATGACAAAATCGTTGACGTGAACATCAGGCGACTGCGAATGAAAATAGAGGACGACCCGTCGAACCCGTTATACATACAGACTATATGGGGGTTCGGTTATAAGTGGGGAGTGGCGGACAATTGACAATTGACAATGTACAATTGACAATTACTTAATTGTTGGGAATGATTTTATGGGGAAGAGAAGTATTGCTACGCGGTGGTTTGTAAATAGCTTTGCCGTGGTTGCTGTTATTTTAATAATCGTGGACGTTGCATTGTTTTTTATGCTCAGAGCGTATTATTACAGTGCGGTGGGGAATTTTCTGCAGTCTGAAGCGGGGATTGTTGCAGGGGTTTTGACACGGTATTACGAAAATGCGGGGTCGGTTGACCCGAATGAAATTCGCCGCTCTATTGAAGAATTCGACAAGAAAAATAAGATGGAGCTTATGGCGATTAACACAGCGGGGCAGGTTGCACTGACCTCCAGCGGGTTCTCCCCCCACGGGAGTTATGACATGCCCGATTATCGTGCCGCCCGTGAAAGTGTTTCCGGGGTGGGCGAATACATAGGCAGGGGCGGCTCAAGCGAGAAGTATATGGCAGTCACTGTGACATTACCGTCAACCCAAGGAAGTGATTTCAACGCCATAAGAATGGTGGCTTCCCTTGAACAGGTGGACGCACAGATTTACACTATTACGCTGGCAGTCGGCGGGTTAAGTATTGCGACGTTGCTTTTGCTTTTGTTTTTGGGATTGTATTTTATTCAGTCAATTGTTTCACCGTTAAGACAAATCGGTAATACTGCACGCAGGTTCGCAGGCGGGGATTTTTCGGTGAGAATTAACCAAACTAAACATGAGGATGAAATAGGCGAATTATGCCGAGTGTTCAACGACATGGCAGACGAATTAGAAAGCTCCGAGCAAATGAAAAACGACTTTATTTCCTCGGTTTCTCATGAACTCAGAACACCGCTCACCGCTATTAAAGGCTGGAGTGAAACAGTGTTAGAATTGCAGGACGGGGACACCACTGAAAAAGGTATGCGGGTGATTATTGCCGAGACTGAACGGCTTACGGGAATGGTGGAGGAGCTTCTCGATTTTTCGAGAATTCAAAGCGGCAGATTCCCGCTTCAGATGACGAATATTGATATTATTGCGGAGTTAACCGATGCGGTTATGGTGTATACCGAGCGTGCTAATCGGGAGGGGATTTCGCTGAATTATGAGAAACCCGTTGCCTCTGTGTATATTATGGGGGACAGCAACCGAATAAGGCAGGTGTTCATAAATATAATCGACAATGCGATTAAGTATGGCAGAAAAGGCGGAAGCGTTACCATATACACCGACACAGGCGAGAAGTTCATCACCATTACTATTGAGGATAACGGGTGCGGTATATCGAAATCGGACTTGCCTAAGGTTAAAACCAAGTTCTTTAAGGCGAACCACACTAAGCGTGGGTCGGGGATTGGGTTAGCCGTGTCGAACGAGTTAGTGGCAATGCACATGGGTAGGTTGGATATAGAAAGTGAATTCGGTGAGGGCACAGCAATAAAAATAACACTGCCGTTAGCTGAAAGAAACGCGGAAGTGTTAAATGAACAATTAACGATTATGTAGGGACACGATATATCGTGTCCGAACAGAAAGGCAATATACATTGAAAAAGAAGACACACAAATCAAAAATCGGCGGACAAGCATTATTCGAGGGTGTGATGATGCGTGGCTTGGACAAGGAAGCTATGGCAGTTCGCCAAAAGGACGGTTCAATTTATATTGAGGAAAAACCCGTCCCCGCCAATAAATGGTATCAGAAAACGCTGTTCATTCGAGGGGTTTTCAACTTCATTTTGCAAATGAAAAACGGTTACAGTTATCTGATGAAGTCGATGGAAAAGTCGGGTTTCTTAGACGAGGATGAGCCGAGAGAAAAGTCAAAAACTGAAGAGGTTATTGACGTTTTGCTTGATGTGGATGATGTTGAACCGATTAAAGTAAAAAGTAAAGCGGGGGAAACGGCAATCGGAGTTATCGGAATGATATTGGGAATTTCAATTGCGGTATTATTATTTATGTTCGTGCCCGCACAAGGCTTTACATGGTTTTCGATGTTGTTTGAGGAGGATATTAGCCGTTATCAGCCGCTTTTCGAGGGAGCAATAAGGATTATATTATTCGTGGTTTATATGTGGGCTATATCGCTTATGAAAGAAATCCGTGTGACTTATGAATACCACGGTGCAGAGCATAAAACCATTGCCGCATATGAAGCGGGGGTTGAGCTTACAATAGAAAACGTCAAGCAGCACAGGCGATTCCACCCACGCTGCGGAACGAGCTTCTTATTTTTGGTTCTTGCAATCAGCATAGTTTTTTATTCGGTGCTGCAGTTCTTTTTACCTGTCAGCAGTGCCGCAATTGTAGATTGGCTCGGCGTTCATACCATAATAGCTAATATAATAAGAACAGGCGTGAAGTTGTTGTGTCTGCCGTTTTTGGTGGGAATAACCTACGAGGTTATAAAATTAGCGGGGCGGTATGACAGGAACATTATTATGCGGATTATCTCGGCACCGGGGCTTGGTATGCAACGCTTAACCACCCGTGAACCCAGTGAAAGGCAAATAGAGGTCGCAATCGCCGCAATGCTCCCTGTAATTCCCGCTGATAAGGAGCAAGACCGTTGGTAAATATCGAGAATATTCTGCGTGAGGGCGGCGTTGAAAATTATAAACAGGAAGCCGCTTGGATTATAAAATATTCGCACAATCATGAGGAAATTGCACGTCGGCGGATTACCGGTGAGCCGTTACAGTATTTACTCGGGGAATGGGAGTTCTACGGTTATAGTTTTAAGGTGGGGGAAGGTGTTCTGATTCCACGCCCCGAAACAGAATTGTTGGTGGATATTGCAATTCACAATGCACAATTCACAATGCACAATTCCTTGGTTTACGACTTGTGTGCGGGGAGCGGTTGTGTGGGGATAACTCTTGCTAAGGAAACCGGCTGTTCTGTAGTTGCTGTAGAGAAGTCTGAAGAGGCGATTCATTATCTTAAACAAAACGCAGAATTAAATAAAGTGGATATTACAATAATACAAGATGATGTTCTGAACCCCGTAATGCAGTATGAAATTGCAGATTGTGTTCTTATTAACCCTCCGTATTTGTCGAAAATAGAGATGACCTCGTTACAAAAAGAAGTAACTCATGAGCCGAGAGAAGCATTATACGGCGGGGAGGACGGGTTAGATTTTTACAGAAAAATCTATCAATTATGGGGAAATAAGGCGAGATTTTTTGCAACGGAAATCGGTGACGGGCAAGCGGAAAGGGTTATGCGGTTTATGCCCGAAAACTCAGTGATTGTCAAGGATTTTAATAATATAGAAAGAGTAATATATTCAATAAAGGAGTAACACAAATGGCAAAGAGTAAAGTTTCAAAAGCACCACCCGTTAAAGCGGCATCGGGGGAAGAAAAAAAGAAAGCACTTGCTTCTGCAATTGCACAAATTGAGAAAGATTTCGGGGAAGGCTCGGTCATGTTTATGAGTGCCTCGAAAAACCGCATGAACATAGAATCCACGCCTACCGGTTCGTTGAACTTAGACCTCGCTCTCGGAATTGGCGGACTGCCTAAAGGCAGAATTGTCGAGATTTACGGTCAAGAATCCGGCGGTAAAACAACGGTATCCCTTCATGCAATTGCCGAGGCTCAGAAATTAGGCGGGACTGCCGCATTCATAGATGTGGAGCATGCCCTTGACCCTGTATACGCTAAGAAGTTAGGCGTGAATGTGGACGATTTAATCGTGTCACAGCCGGACATGGGCGAGCAGGCGTTCGAGATTATGGAGCGTTTGGTTCGTTCGGGGGCGGTTGACGTAATCGTTCTTGACAGTGTTGCTGCAATGGTAACAAAAGCGGAAATTGACGGCGAGATGGGCGACACTCACGTAGGACAGCAAGCACGATTAATGTCGGCGGCTTTGCGGAAATTGACAAGTGTGCTTTCTAAAACAGGAACAGTTGCAATATTTATAAATCAGGTTCGTGAGAAAATCGGCGGCTACGGCAATCCCGAAACCACACCCGGCGGACGGGCTTTAAAGTTCTACGCTTCTGTTAGAATTCAGGTAAGCAAAACCAGTGAGAAAATCATGAACGGTACCGAGCAAATCGGCGTTCGCACGAGATGTAAGGTGGTTAAAAATAAGGTTGCACCGCCTTTCAAAACCTGCGAGTTTGACATGATATACGGGACGGGAATTTCTAAGGTTGGAGAAATTCTTGACTTAGCGGTGGACTTAGGGATTTGCAAAAAGAGCGGGGCATGGTTCTATTACGGGGATATGAGGCTGGGGCAAGGGCGTGAAAATGCCAAGCAGTACTTATTAGATAACGCAGACTTGATGAATGAAATCGAGGTTAAAATCCGTGAGAAATCTGATGAGATTGACATGACCGCCGACATTACGGAAATCGCTGCAGAGCATGTTCCTGTCGATGAAGCAGCTGCACCCCCCGCTCCTGTTTCCAAAAAAGGCAAGAAGTCAATACTTATAGAGGGTAGTGAGAATTTCGAGGAGTTCTCGCCTGATGAATTATGATAAAATATAATACCGTGAAGGTCGGGTTTGTTTCATTAGGTTGCCCGAAGAACCAGTGCGACGCTGAGTTAATGCTTGCGAAAATCGCTAAGGCGGGGTTCGGATTAGTAAACGAACCCGGTTTAGCCGATGTTGTGATTATTAATACCTGCTGTTTTATTCAATCGGCTAAGGAAGAAGCCATTGAAGAAATTATGGAGGCTATTCATCGTAAGTCTGACCGGCTCGCCGCCGGAGGCAAGTCCTCACATAAAATAATAGTTACCGGTTGTTTAAGTGAGCGTTATCGCCAACAGGTAGCTGATGAGTTCCCCGAGATTGACGGGGTGTTAAGTCTGTCGGCGAATGATGACATAGTAGAAGCGATTAACAGTGTTTTGCTTGATAGAAAAGCAATAAGCTTGGGTGATATTTGCAATCATAATATGGAGGGGGAACGCTTGTTGTCTACCCTGCCGCATTACGCTTATTTGAGAATCGCCGACGGCTGTGACAACAATTGTTCTTATTGTGCTATCCCGACGTTTCGTGGGAAGTTCCGTTCAAGAGAAATCGAGAATATTTTACAAGAAGCACAAGGCTTAGCACAAAGCGGCGTTCGGGAGTTAATCTTAGTTGCACAGGACGTGACCGCTTATCCCGATTTACCGGAATTGTTAAGACGACTTTGTAAAATCGACAATTTAAAATGGATTAGGCTGTTATACTGTTATCCGGAGAGGATTACCGACGAGCTGATTGAAACCATTAAAAATGAAGAAAAAATCGTCAAATACATAGACATGCCCATTCAACATTGTAACAAGGATATTCTTAAATCCATGAATAGGACGGGTGATGAACAGAAAATATGGGACTTAGTCGCAAAGTTAAGAAACGCTGTCCCCGGTATTGTAATCCGCACGACTGTGCTTGTCGGGTTTCCGGGGGAAAGTGAGGAACAGTTCACCGAGTTAGCCGAGTTTGTGAATAGTGTGCGGTTCGAGCATTTAGGGTGCTTCGCCTATTCTGAGGAGGAGGATACACCTGCCGCAGCTATGCCGGAACAGGTTGACGAAGAAGAACGGCATAATCGGCGTGAGATTATTACCGAGCAGCAGGAAATCCGTGTCACCGATTTCCTTGAAGAATTAGTCAATCGGGAATATGAGGTAGTTGTCGAGGGGTATGACAAATACTTCGAGATGTATTTCGGACGCAGTTATATGTATGCTCCCGAGATTGACGGAATGGTGTATTTTTCTTCTAAGTCGAAACCGAAAATCGGGGATTTTATTAATGTGAAAATCAACGAAGTGGTGGACAATAATCTTATAGGGGAGCAGGTATGAGGTTATAACCACCCCGCCCTATGGGCACCCCTTTCCGCAGAAAGGGAAGACCTCACACGGAGAAACCACCCCGCCCTACGGGCACCCCTCCACGGAGGGGAATTATGGAGGCGTAATGCGTAATATAGAGAGTTACAGCAATCTTCCGTTTAATCCAAATTTACGTGAGCGAGCAAGAGAACTGCGTAAAGCAGGTAATTTAAGCGAGGTTTTAATGTGGAAACAATTTCATAAGAAGAAATTTAAGGGATATGACTTTGACCGCCAAAAAATAATAGGTAATTATATTGTTGATTTTTATTGTGTTGATTGCTCAGTTGTGATTGAAATAGATGGAAGTTCCCACGATAATAAGGAAATATACGATGGCGACCGCAATTCTTTTCTTGAAAATTTAGGGTTGACTGTTATTCATGTGTCGGCAAAAGATGTCTTGAATGATTTGAATAGAGTCATGAAAATGTTGAACGAACACTCTGCTTTACAAAACCCGATTTAGATTGTGTTTGTAACCACCCCGCCCTACGGGCACCCCTTTCCGCAGAAAGGGAAGACCTCACACGGAGGGGAATTTACGGGGGATTAATCGCACACAATTCCCCTCTGTGGAGGGGTACGGCGAAGCCGGGGGGTGGTTTGTCACCAATTTACAATTAGGAGGAATTGCATGAACCGTGAAAAAATATTATTTCTGTTAAGAAAAATTTTGATATTATCCTTGATATTTTACAATGTCGGTTTTGTGGGAACTGTAAGAAATTCTATATGGCTGATTATTGCAATAATTATTGCAGGTGAGTTTATAATTCCCGAAAAATCAATGGTTGATTCAAAAGTTTTCCGTTGGTTTAACAGGGTTAAAGTCTTTTCGGTTTTGATTTTTTTCTTTACGAGAATAGGGTTATATGTATGGTGGTTTACAACCGGAATGTTTGCTGAAGAATATGACTATGCTTATGCAGACGGAATATATAAAAGCAGTTTTTTACTATACGCTGTAGCCGCTTTAACTGTTGTTTTCGTTGCGTTGTACTTACATAAAACCCGTAAAAGAAAAACAGCAAACAGCATAAAGGAGGAATTGCATGAACCTTGCGAATAAGCTGACACTTTTCAGAATAATCCTTGTGCCCTTTTTCGTAGCATTTATGCTGATTGATGAAATACCGTACAATTATTTATTAGCATTGATTATATTCGCTGTGGCGAGTGTCACAGATTTTTTAGACGGGTATATCGCACGAAAATATAACATGATTACCTCGTTCGGGAAGTTCCTTGACCCGATTGCCGATAAGGTTTTAGTAGTCAGTGCGTTGGTGTGTTTTGTAGAATTAGGCTGGACGGGGGCGTGGGTTGTCGTTGTAATTATTGCACGGGAATTTATTGTTTCGGGAATTAGATTGGCGGCAGTCGAAAGCGAAGACAAGACTGTTATTTCTGCGGGGTTTTTAGGTAAGCTCAAGACGGCGGTTACTATGGTTGTTATATGCTGGTTTTTAATAATCATGACAATATATTTTGATTTTAAGATTAATTATTTTGATATTTCACCGGATTTTAATATGGCAATAGTCACAACAACCAGTGTTTTAATGTATACCTGTGCGTTTTTGACAGTGATTTCCGGTGTTCAATATGCTTGGCAGTATCGCCATGTTTTTAAGTCGAAAAATTAAATTAACATAAAAATTATGAGAGGAATTCTTATTATGGAAAACAAATTTTGTACACAATGCAGTACGCAGGTGGCAGGCGACCTTATGTTCTGCACCGAATGTGGTGCGGCACTCCCCGAGGCTTTCGAGCCGGTAGAGGTTGTTGAAGAAGCGGTAGAGGTTATTGAAGAGCCAATTGAAATTATCGAAGAGGCTGTTCCGGTAGTTGAAGAACCTGTCGCAGTAGTAGAAGAACCGATTGAAATTATCGAAGAGGCTGTTCCTGTAATTGAAGAGGCTGTTCCTGTAATTGAAGAGGCAGTTCCTGTAATCGAAGAGCCTGTTGCGGTAGTTGAAGAGCCTGTGGCAGAACAACCCGTGGCTGTGGCTGCTGCAGAGCCGATAATTATCACG
Organism: Oscillospiraceae bacterium; assembly: GCA_009784825.1. GTDB lineage: Bacteria > Bacillota > Clostridia > Oscillospirales > Ruminococcaceae > Ruminiclostridium_E. Next base: position 18,099 of record WQXO01000003.1, on the reverse strand, counting down.
CAGACCGAAACCATTAAAGAAACTGTAATTATTGAAAAAGAAGTCCCCGCTCCTGTGGAACAAAAACCCGAACCTGTTCCTGTAGTTGAAGAGCCTGTTGTAGCAGCAGAACCGCCGCAGGCGGCAAACCAGCCAGTGGCTGCGGCTACTGTATTTGCTGAACCGGAAACATTTTCACAAACCCCTCCCACAGTAGAGCAATCGGCGGCAGGTGAAATAATAATCAACAACATAGTCGCAGAAGCTCCCGAAGTTCAAGGGGCGAAGAAAGTCAAGCCCCCTCAATCAATCGGGAAGAAGATTCTTATTGCATTAGTTTCGGTGTTGTTATCGCTTATTTTGATTTCCGGCGTAACGGTGCTTCAGGTAAGCGTGATTATGCGAATGGTGGTAAATAATCCGTCAACCATTCAAGCGATGGTTGACGGTATTGACTTCACCGATATGAAACTCCCACTGCCTATTCCCGATGTTGATTTAGGCGGCGGTGAGATTTTGTCGGAAGCGATATTTATGGTAATCGACGATTATTATATTGAAACATTCGACATTTCAAAGGAAAATATTGAAGATTTATTACAGAGCGATTTAATCAATGAATATATCGGTGAACTGCTTTATGATAACATTAATTACTTATTGACGGGGCAGGGCGACGGGCAGATTATCGATGCACGTGAATTAGTAAAGTTCATCGAGAATAACACTGATGAGATAGAGGACATTACCGGTTACAGAATAAAAACTGAGGATTTAGACGATATTCAAGACGTGCTGAGAGACACGCTTAAGGAATTAACATGGGACGATATAATTGATGATGTTCCTATGCCGATTGACCTTAGCGGGGTTCGCAGAATCTTCTCACCTGTAACGCTGATTGTAATTATTTCGGTTGTTGTTGTGCTTATGGCTGTGATTGTTATTATTCATCGCAGAAAATCCACCGCTTTAATATACTGCGGTATATCCTGTATTCTTTCGGGGTTAAGCGTGGTTATTGCCGGAGCAATGTCAAGCAGTGTGTATGCGATTATTAATTCATCGCTCAGCGGATTAATCGAATTGGACGAATCGTTTATCGGGGGAATTCTCACCGGAATGAACAATACTATTTTGGCGACGGGAGCGATTACGGTCGGCGGCGGAGTGCTGATTATGGTTGTTGCAATCGTGTCACGCTCGATTAAGAATTCCATTGATAAAAAAGTAGCAGCAGTTTAATAGAATAAAACAAAAAACGCCGGTTGTTAATTAACCGGCGTTTTAACTATCTTTACCTTAACCCAATCTCTCTGACTTCATCGAAATCGCTCAGTTTGACCGAGATAATCTTGTGGTTTGAAATGATGTATATATATTCCCCGATGAACAACCCTCTTTGGAAATCGTATTCCTTCCCTGTTCTTTCGATTTCACCGATAAGCGTGAACCCTGCCGTTTCGTGATACGAAAATACTGCATAAGCATTCGTGCTTGCATAAGACCAATAATGGTACGGAACGGCGATAATGTTCTTCTCCGGTGAAACTAAAACCGCTCTGTGCTCTTTCTCGGTTATGCTGGTTGAGTTTGCGTTTCCGAATGCCAAGACGTGCCTTTCGGAGAGCTGTTCGTTATTTGAAACGTCGAACATCGAAAGCTTTAAACCTGTTCTGCGACCGGTAATTTCATCAGCGTCAACGCCCACTCCGAGAAGCCGTCCCGCACTCCACATGTGCATATAACGGGAGAAACCGGGGATTTTTAACTCGTCTAATTTCTTCGGATTTTTCGGGTCGCTCATGTCGAATGCAAACAACGGGTCAATCTGCCAGAAGGTTACGATGTAGGCAATCTCGTTGTCAAAACGAACCGACTGACACCTCTCCCCCTTGCCTATTCCTGTGACCACCGACAGCAGCTTTAAATCCTTGTCTAAGGCGTATAACATGGTGTCTAATTCAAACGATTTTTCTGCAACCACTCGTAAGTTACCTTTGTATTCGTCCATGTAAAACTGGTTTGTCACCCACCCCGCTATTCTGCATGAAGCGGCGAATTCCACATTCCCTTTGTTAAGTGAGAATTTGACTATGTCGGTGTTCCCGTCCCACGTGAAAAAATCGTAGATTCGTTGGGCGATATAGAGGTTTTCATGCGAGGAGTAAACCACATCCGCTCTGCCGAGGTTTGCTTTAATCGAGATTTGCATGTCTGTTTTGCTGATGTCTAACCCGGAAACAACCGTGTATTGCGTGTATTGAAGCTCGTCGGGAACGATTATGCAGTTCGGGGGAATGTAGTTCTTTTGACCGTTAACAGTGTATGACGGTACGTAATAATCGTAATCGTCATGTGTGAAGTCGTTAGAGTAAGGCAGAGAATATGAGGTCACAAGATAGACAATCGAGCCTTGCATTCTTGAGGAAATATAACTGCCTTTTTGTGAATATGAAGCTGTCGGTTTGTCGAAAGCTCCCGAGGTTAAATAAGTCTCAACAAGTAAGTCGCCACCGCTTGTACTCTTGTTCCAGAATATGATTAGTCTGTCGTTATAAAGCTGCATTTCTGCGGGGGTGTAGCCGCTTTTTTCTAAGACTGCCAGACGTGTCATTTCGCCGTTTTCCGCTTTAATTACCGACACTGCATTACCTAAAGAAACATATATGAGCTTGCCGTCGGTTTTAACAATATCACCCTCGTCAATGTCTTTGATTTGGTTATTGGTTTGAGAGAATTCGGGTGAGCTTGTCGTTGGGGAATCGTTGTCACCCCCCGGAGCAGGGGCGGTGGGCATCACAGTAGGGGGCATGGGATTGGCAATGCCGATAGCGGCATCGTCGGTCGGCAATCCGTAATTGTACCGCAAATGCTCTGCGTTTTTTATCAATTCATATAATTGCTGATAATCGCCTAATACTTCTGCCACCTCGGGAACGGGTTCTTGCGGGATTACCGGAGCGGGGGCGGTTGTAGAAACTGTTGGGGTGGTTGCGGTTGTATTAGCCGGTTGGTTGGTATCTATGGAGGTTGCTTGTTCCGAGGAAGCCACTGTAGCCGGCAAATCCTCTGTAGCCGGCAAATCCGACTGTGACGGTTCATCAGTTGAATATACCGCAGTGTCACTCGGTAGGGTAGAGAGAATAGTATCGTTCGGGTCATAGGTCAGTGAATTGGTGACTGCCGCCACTACGATTACGAGTGCCGCCGCACCCGCTAATGCTGCACCGTAAATCGCTGTTCTGTTGAGAAAGCGTTTTGCCGGTCTTTTTACAAGAAGCCCCTCAATGTTTTCGGGGAGAAGAGTTTCAGGGACATCAGCCTCAGTCATATGCGTATATAATTCTTTATTAATGTTGTTCATATTGTAATCTCTCTTTCAATTTTTCTTTGGCTCGTGCAATTCGTGTGCGGACGGTGTTGTGGTTCATTCCGGTGAATACCGAAATCTGCTTACTCGTGTATCCGCATATTATTGACAGCGAAAGAACCAATTTGTCTTTGTTGTCTAAATTTTGAAGCTCGAATTTAATATCGAAGCTGTCATGATTGGGTTCGGTTGCTTCCTCACCATATGTAACCTGTTCTCTCGCTTTGATGTATTCCTTGAACTTGCGTTTGATTTTCGCTGAGAGAATTTTCATTATCCATGCCTTAAACGCCGTTTCGTCACGCAGCGTCCTGATTGTTGAAAAAGCGTCTAACACTGTTTCGGAGACAACGTCCTCTGCGTCTGCCGAATTTTTTAAGGAATATAATGCGACGTGATATAAGTCTTTATAAACCGCAGCGTATAACAAAGCGAACGCTTCGGCGTCGCCTTTCACGGCAAGCCCGACCGCCTCATTAAAATCATAATCGGTTTTGTTTTCGACTAAATCAGTCATAAGAATTAATTCCTTTTTTGAAACACGTTTCTGTTAAATAAGTGTAAAAAATCCGTGCTTTTGTTTCACGGATTTAATAAATATTTTCTGCTTTTTTGGTTTGTTTATAAATAGTAACGTAGCTGTCGTATCTGCTTTTGTGAATGTTTTGAGCAACCTCGCACCCCTCTTCCCCTGTGTGGGTGCATCCGTTGAACTTGCATTTTCCGATAAGCGGTGCGATTTCCCGGAAATACAGTGCGATTTCTCTTGAGGGGATTTCTCCGTAAAACTTACCCTCAACTGTGGAAAATCCGGGGGTGTCGGCAATGTAACCGCCGCCGGGTAATTCATGCAGCTGAACCGTTCGTGTGGTGTGCTTACCTCTGCCTAATTTTTTGCTGATTTCGGCGGTGGGTAGGTCTAATCCCGGAATCATACGATTAAGCAGGCTGGTTTTTCCTACGCCTGTGTTCCCGATAAGAGCGGAGGTTTTGTTTTTTATATACTCGTTTATTTTCTCGATATTGTCGTTTAAAAAACAGGTGAACCCTGCCTCTCGATATACGTCAAGGAGCAGGGCTTCTTTCTTGTCAATTTTTGTAAAACACAGCACGGGTTCTATCCCTTTGCTTTCAAGGATAACCGTAAGTTTATCAATAATTAATGCACAGGGGTTCGGCTCGCAGGATGACACCGTAATTACTACGCAATCCAAATTAGCTAACGGAGGACGGACAAGCTCATTTTTTCGCTGATTAATTTCTGCGATAAACGGCTCGTCGTTTTCGTATTCAACCGTTACATAATCGCCGACGTAAGGGCTGACATTCTTTAACCGAAACAGCCCCCTTGCACGGCATGATATTACACCGTCATCGGTTTTGACCCCGTATAATCCGCCAACCGACGAGGTTATTATCCCTTGAGTTTTACTCATCGGCAGGTGATTCGGGTTCGCTGCTTTCGGCAGTGGAGGTAGCAGTTGTGCCGCCTCCGGGGGTGCTGATTTTACTGAACACACCCATGTCGAGATATACCTCTCGTTTAGTAGGTGTTTCTTTGGTAAAGTCGATTTCATAGGTGCAGAACAACGCTTCCTCGCCCGTCGCCTCGCATCTTATTCTGATAGAATACAGCTTTAATCCCTCGTCCTCAAACTCCCATTTAACTTCCTTTTTTATCTCAACATTTTGCTTCATAGAGCCGACGGGTGCTCCCTCAACATACCAAAGGAAGGTGTAATCCCCTGTCCATCTGTCTGCTACAGTAAACGTAATATTGGATTTTCTGGTTGCGGGAGGTCCGCTGCCTATAACTACTTCAACCTCTGTCCAGTTCGGCACTTCCTCAAACGGTACTATGCTTTGACTGAGAACCTTACCCCTGTCTTCCTCGGAGCTTTCTTCATAGATTTCTATGAGTTCGATTCTGTATTCGTCTGCACGAACCCTTGCACTGGTTATATTCAATCCCAGCATATCGGGGACATTTGTTATATCGGATTCCGGTGCCCCTAAGCTGACAATAATTGTAATCGGGTCGCCTTTTTCTAATTGTGAGCCGGCGGGCGGGTCTGTCCGAATGACGTATTCCTTGGGGACTGTTTCACTTTCAATAAACGACATTCTTACAATCAAGCCTGCGTTTTTCAATTCCTGCTCTACACTGACCGAATGGTGCGGTCCCGTCAAAGCGTAGTCGGGGACGTATACCACGTTCTTTCCCTTGCTTACAACGATTTTTACGGTGGAATTCACTTTTATGTTTCTTCCTGCCACGTATTCCTGCTCCATGATTATACCTTTCGGGTATTCTGAGGAGTATTCCTCTGACGGGTCAAATATAATCCTGTCACCGTATAAGTCGATTGCTTCTACATAAGACATTGACACGAGATTAGGCATTTGAATGTCACTGCCGGGTCTTATCGGCCCGTCCGGCCCTCTGCCGCTCGGGTCGGTGATGTTTCCGACAATCATATAAATCAACCATGCCGCAAGAATAACAAACACCGAGGCTACTGCGAATAAAATAGGCAGTAGAGGCGAACGCCTTTCGATGATTTCATCATCATCATATTCTTCATCGTCGTCATCATCGTATGCCACGGTGACGGCAACAGGTGCTTTCTTTTGCTGGGGAACAGGTGCGGGAGGCGGAACTGCTTTCCCCACCTTGTTGAAATGTTTTGTGTTTCCGTCAGGTGTGAAATATTTATAGTCGAACACAACACTGGGGTTACGCTCAAATTCCCGTAAATCGCTCACCATTTCGCCGGCTGTCTGGTAACGCTTGGGAGGCTCCTTCTGCATTGCACGAAGTGTAATTTCCTCTAACCCTTCGGGGATAGATGAATTGATTTCTGCGGGACGTTTCGGGTTTTTGTTGGTATGCATTAACGCAATTGCCAATGCGTCATCCCCGTCAAACGGTTTAACGCCGGTCAGCATTTCGTATAGCATAATCCCCACCGAATAAAGGTCGCTCCTCTCGTCGGTAACGTCTCCCCGTGCTTGTTCGGGGCTGATATAGTGGACAGAGCCGATTGCTTTTTCGGATATGGTTTTGTCGATTTCTCGATTGAACCGTGCAATCCCAAAGTCCATCACCTTTATCGCACCGTCCGGCAGAAGCATGACGTTCTGTGACTTTACGTCACGGTGGACTATTCCTCGGTCGTGGGCGTGCTGGAGAGCTTTCAAAATCTGCTGAACGAAACCCAACGCCTCTCTCCATTTGAGGACGCCTTGCTTTTCGATATACTCGGTGAGTGTTATACCGTCAATGTACTCCATGACGATGAACTGCACGCTTTCGGTGAAGCCCACGTCAAAGATTTTGACAATGTTCGGGTGTGATAAGAGTGCGATTGCTTTCGACTCGTTGCGGAATCTGCGGAGGAAGTCCTCACTGCCTGCGAATTCGTTTTTGAGAATTTTTACCGCAACAGTCCTGTCCTCAGCTGTGTCATCAGCTCTGTAGATTTCTGCCATGCCGCCTGAGCCGATGAGTTCAAGAAGCTCGTATCTCCCGTCAAGTTTTACGCCGATGTAGTTATCCATAGATAAATTCAACCCTTTCGTGCACAGTATTCCTCTAAATCCTTACGTTTTGTTTCAACGGGCGAACGCAGTTCGCCCCTACAGTACAATTAATGCCGCTGTGATGTTGTCACGTCCGCCGTTTTTTATTGCATAATTCACCAAAAGCTCGCAAACCTTGTTCTTGGGATTGTTCACGATGATTTCAGCGATTTTTATATCGTCACCGTATGAGTGAAGCCCGTCTGAGCAGAGAAGCATTATGCTTTTTTCCTGTAAGTCTAACTCGAAATAATCGGGTGTGACGTTCCCCTCTGCACCGATTGCACGTGTTATTGCGTTCCTGTCTGGGTGGCGTTTGCTCTCCTCCTCGGTAATCCTGCCCTCATCTATAAGTGTCCTTATATATGTGTGGTCTTTGGTAATCTGTTGAATGTTGTCGTCGAATATATGATACGCCCGACTGTCTCCCACGTTGATTATATATGCCCGCTCGTTATGTACGATTGCGGCTACACAGGTTGTTCCCATACCGTGCTTGCTTGAGTCAGAAATTGATTCGTCATAAACTAATGAGTTCGCCGCAATCACCGAGGTTATCATAAGATTGCGAATGGAATTTCGGTTAATATCGTCACGGAAGCCACGCTTAAACCTGTCCGCCATGAAGTCAACCGTCATCTGGCTCGCAAGACTTCCCGCATTTTCACCGCCCATGCCGTCACATACTATGACCGCAACAGCTTCGTCACTGCCCTCGTTCAAAACATCTGTCCAAACACGGTCTTGGTTTTCTGAACGCTTTTTCCCTATGTCTGTTTTAGAATAAACCAGCATAATTTATAATTCCTTTTTATCGGGAGAACACAGTTCCCCCCTACGTAATTGCCCGCAAGCGGCGTTTATGTCTGCACCTAAGGTTCTTCTTACGGTGACGTTTATGTTTTCTCTTTCAAGAACGGTGGAAAAGGTTTTGATTTGTTTTGTGTCAGGCGGGCGAACGCAGTTCGCCCCTACAGGGTTTATGGGAATAATATTAACATGGTATGAACCCTTTGGTAACTTTTTCAGCAGTTTCGCAAGTTCGTATGCATTTTCCTCAGTGTCATTAACTCCATCAATTAATGCATACTCATAGCTTATTCTGCGGCGGGTAATTGTGAAATAATTCGCACATGAGCTTAACAGGCGTTCTAAGTTATATCGTGCGTTAATGGGCATAATCGCCGTTCTGTCTTTGTCGTTGGTTGCGTGGAGCGAGATTGAAAGCGTTAAGCCTAATTTTAACTTAGCAAGTTCGTCTATTTCGTCTGCAAGTCCGCAGGTGGAAAGTGACACATGCCGTAAGCTCATCGGTAGAATTTCTAAAAACTTTTTCACATTGTCGAAGTTATCTAACGGTTCGCCAATTCCCATGACGACAACGCTGTTTATCTCTTTTTCGGCTCGGTATATTTGTAGGAGCATTTCGCTTGGTGTAAGATTTCGGACAAAGCCGCATTGTGCTGACATACAGAACCTGCAGCCCATTCTGCAACCAACCTGCGAGGATATACATAATGAATTCCCGTGGTTGTGCGACATAAAAACCGTTTCAATGCAATTGCCGTCGTCAAGCATATATAGATATTTTACCGTATCATCTATGCTTGATACAAGTCTTTTTTGCATATTTAGTGATTTTATACAAAACTTTTCTCTTAATTTTTCTCGTAATTGTTTAGAAATATTAGTAATTTCGTCAAAATCCGATATTTTTCTTATGTGAAGCCATTCGTAAATCTGTTTCGCCCGATAAGCGGGTTCGCCGAATTGTGCCAATTCTTGCTTTAATTCGTCGAGGTTTAAAGATAAAATGTCAATCATTTTCTCACCATAACCGCTGTGAAAAATCCGTCGCCGCCGTCCTCGCTCGGGATAACCGTTCGTTTTTCCGATAAATCAAACCTGTTGTTTTTCAGAAAGTTTTCGATTACGTCGTCATTTTCACGCTTGCTTAACGTGCAGGTTGAATACATTAGCACACCTTTGTCTTTTACGTAGCGTGAGCCGGTTTGCAGAATTTCGCCCTGTATTTCCGGCAGGCGAATAAAGTCGGCTTCGGGCTTGTATTTAATTTCGGGCTTTCGCCTAATTACGCCTAATCCCGAACATGGTACATCGCATAACACCCTGTCGGCTTTCGGAAAGTCGGGATTGTAAACCCGTGCATCGTTTTTATGAACCTCGATTATACTTATTCCGAGGCGGGTTGCACCCTGTTCAATCAGCTTAAGCTTCTTTTCGTGAATGTCGCAGCTTATAATTCGCCCGGTATTGTTCATTAATCCCGCAATGGTAAAGCTCTTCCCGCCGGGTGCTGCACATAAGTCTATAACTGTTTCGCCGGGCTGCGGGTTCAATAATTCGCAGGCTTGTTGTGAGGATAAATCTTGTGTGTATTGTGTGGGCGGGAGAACACAGTTCTCCCCTACATGATTTTTCCCTGTAACAACAAATTGCGGAGGCGGTAACAGGCTCGTTTCTAAAATCTGTAAAGTCGCCTGCTCGCCATATTCCTCCTGCCATTTTTTAACCAACCATTCGGGGCAGGAATATTTTATCCATAACGGGAGAACACAATTCTCCCCTGTATAGCAGTCCGTGTTTTTTCGCAAAAAGTTTCGCAAAACCGCATTAACGAACGATTTCGCTCGTTTCGGGGAAAGCTCGACGGTTTCATGCACTGCAGCACTTTCCGGAACGGAATCCATGTATATAATTTGGTACAAGCCCATTCTTAAAAGAACGGCTATATCCTGCTCGGGCTTGGTTTTAGTGAAGCTTGCGATTATATAATCTAAGGTTATACGGCGTTCAATAACCCCGTAAAACAGCATGGTTGTGAACGCTTTGTCACGTTCATCAAGGCTTTGCTTTTTTAATTCGTTGTTGAGAATTAGGGATGAATATGCACCTTTTTCCATTTTTCTAAGAAGCTCATAAGCGGTTTTTCTTGTGTTTGTTTTCATCGTCTGCGTGTTCTCATAATCAGCCTGAGCATTTGCATAACCATGACAATCAACGAGGCAAGGTAGGTTAATGCCGCCGCTGTAAGTGTTTTCTTCGCCCAAGTGATTTCTTCACCCACGAGATAACCCTTGTCGTTTATCATGCGAATGGCTCGGTTAGAAGCGTCGAATTCTACAGGAAGTGTGATAAACTTGAATACTACCACTGCTCCGAAAAGAATAATCGCAATCCAGATTAATTGTAACCATTCCAAAAGAATTCCTGCAATCAGAACAAACCCCCACCCTTTTGAGCAGATGTTCACCACCGGGAATATCGCCTGTCTCATTTTAACAGGGAGATACCGTTCGGCGTGTTGGACTGCGTGTCCCACCTCATGCAGTGCGACACTGATTGCCCCCACACTGTCTTTAGAATAGACCGCCTGTGACAAAGCCACTGTTTCGGTTCTCGGGTCGTAGTGGTCGGTGAGCTCTCCCGCACATTCTGTCACGGCTACTTGAAAAAGCCCGTTCTCGTCAAGCGCCTCCCTCGCAATTTCTGCGGCAGTGCGTCCCCCCTGTGTGCGGAATTTGTTATATTTATTGAAAGTGACCTTAACCATAATCGAAGCGATTATGGAAAAAACTATTGCGATTATACAAAGAAAATACCAAATGTCCATTTATTTTATCCCTCTTAAATAATCCTCGGATTTCATGCGTTTGCCGTTCTCGGGTTGTATTTCGGTAAGTGTGATTTTATTACTGTCACCGCAGGTGAATGTCAGCCGTGTGTCGGAATTGTCAAGAACCGCTCGGTATACCTTGAGCCGCTTACCGTCAACAAATGTATACGCACACGGATAATCGGCAAGCCCTCTTATAAAATTATGGATTTCTTTCGCTGAACGTGTGAAGTCGATTTCACATTCGCTTTTTGTGAGCTTTTCTGCGTGAGTGGCAAGCGAGTTATCTTGTTTTGTCGGTGTTATCGAGTCTATATTGTCAAGTGCTTTGACTATGAGTTCTCCCCCTGTTTCGGCAAGAGCGTCGTGCAGCTCGGAGGCGGTCATGTTATCGGGGATTAAAACCTCCCCTTGTAAGAGCATGTCGCCGGTGTCCACCCCTGCGTCCATTTGCATAATGGTGATGCCCGACCGGGTTTCACCGTCCATAATACAACGGTTAATCGGGGCGGCACCCCTGTACTTCGGGAGCAGGGAGGCGTGTACGTTTATGCACCCGTATTTCGGTAAATCGAGAACCCCCTGCGGTAATATCATTCCATAAGCGGCTACGACTATGCAATCGGGGTTATATGATTTGAGGATTTCCATTGCCTCGTCTGTTTTCAATGAAGTCGGCTGAACCACGGGAATGTTGTGTTTTAACGCCAGCTCTTTCACAGGAGAATATGAGATTTTCTTCCCCCTGTCACGAGGTTTGTCCGTGCGTGTGTATACGGCGGTTATGTCATGCTTTGAGTTTATTAACGCCTGCAGTGATGTTTTTGCGAAGTCCGGCGTTCCCATAAATATAATTTTCATAATTTATCGTTTCTTTTTCTTTTTCTTGTTTCGCTTGCGGAAACGGGCGGCTTTGGCTTTTTCGATTTCCTGCTCGTCGTCAACCATTTCGTCAGCTATGTCGGTGAATATTATTCCGTTGAGGTGGTCGATTTCATGGCACAGTGCAATTGCGAAAACCCCGTCTGCATCTGTGTTAAACTCCTCACCATATCGGGTTTGTGCTTTTACCTTAATTCGCTCGGGGCGGACAACATAACCCCATTCACCCGGGGAGGACAAGCACCCCTCTAATTCCCTCTGCTTGCCTTTCATGGAGGTTACTACGGGGTTTACAAACTCGTATAACTCCCCGTCCATTTCAATGAGGACAACACGCCTTAATATACCAATCTGCGGTGCGGCAATCCCCACCCCACCGAACAGCTTCATGGTTTCCTCCATATCGTCGAGCAAGACCCACAGCTTATCGTCAAAGACAGAAATTTCTCTGCTTTGTTTTTTCAGCCCGTCTTCCCCGAACATAACAACTCTTCTTGTCGCCATTAATTCCCCTCCTAAGCACCCTTTTTGTAAAAAAACAAGGGTTTTACAAAACAGCTATGATATTATAACATACATTTTTAAAAAATTCAAGAAATATTTTTTTGTTTAGAATAATATAATAAGACGAGGTGATAAATATGACTACAAGAAAATCCGGTCAGCCCGCTTCACGGAGATACCGTGCATACATAATCGCTGTGATTTTCGGAATGGTGGCTTCGGGAGTGGCTTTGCTGCTGTCTGCCCTGATAATCTATGCGTTGAAGCTTCCGAGCTCCTACGGTGGATTCTTCGCCCTTGCTTCTTATGGGGCGGGGTGCTTGGCAGCAGGGTTTACTGCGGGGACGTTAAAGCGGCAGGGTGGACTGTTTGCGGGGATTTTTGCGGCGTTTTTGTTTTTACTGCCCATTGCGTTAATCGGGTGGTTTGCGGGTAGCTTCACAGGGGAAGCAGCGTTAAATAAGGTTATTGTCACGCTTTTGTGCGGGGCAGTAGGCGGCGTTATCGGGGTTAATCGCAATAACGGGTTTTGACGAACAATTAACAATTTACAATTGACAATGTACAATTGATGTGTTAAAATAATGTAAAACCTTACAAAAAAGGAGATATTATGAAAAAACACATCAAAACCGTGACCGGTCAGAGCCTTAAAGAAACAGCGGAAAAAGGCGGCTGCGGAAAGTGCCGCACTTCTTGCCAGTCGGCGTGCAAAACCTCGTGTACCGTCGCCAACCAACCTTGTGAGCGTAAATAATGTCATGCATACATAAATTTCAACAGGGGGACGATTATTTTATAATCGACCCTGTTTCGGGTGCTGTTCATGTTGCGGACAAGTTAGCTTATGACGCATTGGACACGTTTAATTTAAATGGTGAGTTAACCTCGCCCCTACATTCCGAAATATATGAGTTGTATAAAGCGGGGCTGTTGTTCAGTAAGGACGACTGCCACGCTTATGCTGACCTCCCCCCCGAAACACCGTTAAAGGCGTTGTGTCTGCATGTTTCGCACGACTGTAACCTGCGGTGTGAGTATTGCTTTGCCGAGACAGGCGGTTATGGCATGAAAAGGGGCATTATGTCGCCCGAAACGGCAATTAAAGCGATTGACTTCCTTTTCGAGAATTCGGGAGAACGGGTTGACTTGGAAGCCGACTTCTTCGGGGGAGAGCCGCTCATGGCGTGGGAAACAGTCAAGGCGGCTGTCGATTATGCCCGTCGAAACGAACAATCCCGAAATAAGAAAGTCCGCTTCACGATTACCACGAACGGGTTATTATTGGACGATGAGAAAATCGAATATATTAATCGGGAAATGGTCAACTGTGTCCTCTCGCTTGACGGGAGGAGGGAGGTTAATGACCGAATTCGCGGGAAGAGTTTTGATAAAATAGTTCCGAGGTTCCAAAAACTCGTCGAAACCAGAACTAATCCGGGGTTCACCGATTGTTATGTTCGGGGGACGTTCACGGCTTATAACCTTGATTTTACCGAGGATGTTATCGCCATGTCTGAATTGGGTTTTCGCAACATTTCTATAGAACCGGTGACGGCTTATTCAAATGAACCATATGCCATAACACACAAGCACTTGCCTCGGATTTTTGAAGAGTATGACCGCCTTTATGAGTTAATCAGGAGCGGTGAATCAGGCGTAAATTTCTTCCACTTTATGATTGATTTAACGGGAGGGCCTTGCATAATTCGCAGATTGCGGGGTTGCGGCAGCGGAAACGAATACGTTGCGGTTACACCGGAGGGGGACGTGTACCCCTGCCACCGATTTGTCGGACACGAGAATTTTAAAATGGGTAATATTCATAATAACTGTCAACTATCAACTGTCCATTGTCAACTGTTTGCAGGGACGCATATTTACAGCAAGTCCGATTGTCCCGACTGTTGGGCGAGGTTCTATTGCTCGGGCGGCTGTAACGCTTCGTCTTATGAATGTTTCGGTGATGTTAAGAAAACCGATAGTAACAGTGTGGAATGCCTTATGATGAAGAAGCGGTTGGAATGTGCGATTGCCCTAAATGCGTTAAAACAGGAAGACTTTTCCGTTTGACTTTTCCGTTATATAATGTTACAATATGTTTATATAATTTACATAAGTAAGGACAAAGCATGAAAAAACCATTGATTTACATAGCGGCAACGGTTTTCTTAAGCATAGTATTAGGGGTAATCTCACGGCTTTCCGTGGGATTTTCCGACTGGTATTCGGTGAATGTTTACCGCCTTGCGGTGAATATATTCGCCAGAATTTCCGGTATTTTTCCGTTTTCGGTTGCAGAAATTCTGATAATTTATCTTGTTCCTGCTTCGATTGCGGCAATCGTGATAATTATTATCAAGGGTGTCAAAACTAAGGACAAGAAGCGACGTGCTTTATTCGGGTTGAAGGTGTTCATGGGGACACTGTGTACCGCTTCGACACTGCTTTTACTTTTTATTATGAACTGCGGAATTAACTATAATCGGCGGGAATTCCTGCATGGCGAGAATGTGGACATTTCTCATATAGGCGACGAGGAATTATGGGTGATTTTCAACATTGTGCTTGATGAATTTAATGCTGTTTTACCGCTTATACATACCGACGAAAACGGTGCGTTTGTTCTTACCGGTGACTTGAGCAAGTCTGCCCCCGAAGCCATGCGTGCCGCCGCTAAGTTATACCCGTCGCTTGATACATATTACCCCCGTCCTAAGCCTGTAATAAACTCGGAAATTATGTCGCATTTTACAATTCTCGGAGTCTATTCCCCTTATACGATTGAGGCGAATTATAACAACGCCGCACTTGACAGTGAGAAGCCGTTAACCGCCTGCCACGAATTGGCTCACTTAACTGGGTTTATGCGGGAGGATGAAGCGAACTTCATTGCGTTCATCGCTTGCCGTGAAAGTGGTGACCCCGAATTGATGTATTCGGCTTATCTTAATATAATATTCAGATTAGCTAATGCTTTTGACAGCATTGATTATTATTTGGCGGCTCATGACCTAATCCCCGAGCAGGCACACCGTCAGCGGGAAATGCAGTATGATTATTGGTGGAAGTATTTCTATCGGATTATCGAAACGGTTGATGAGGATACGGGCGAGGTCATTGAGATAATCAAATCCGCTCCCGCCTCCGATATTTCTGAGGAGGTAAATGACGCTTATCTGAAATCGCAGGGAATGGGTGATGGTGTTAAGAGTTATGGGAGAGTGCTGGATTTAATTATCGCATTTTATATGGAATAATACACAACAATGGAGGAGGACATTATGAAGATTAATAAGTTTAAGGTAACGGGGAGCGACGGGTTCAAATTAAGCGATTTTTCTACAAAGGATACGCTTGGGTTTGAATCAAGGGAAAGCGTTCAAGAAGCGTTGGAAAAAAACATTTTAGAAATCGCCGAGCTGCAGTCCAAGTTATACGCTGAGGGTAAGACGGCGGTGCTGATTATTTTCCAAGCGATGGACGCCGCAGGTAAGGACGGGGCAATCAACCATGTTATGCGAGGTGTGAATACGCAGGGGGTTGACGTTCACAGCTTTAAACAGCCGTCGGCGGAGGAGCTGTCGCACGATTATTTATGGCGGGCGGTGAAGGCTTTACCCGAGCGTGGGAAAATCGGGATATTCAACCGTTCTTATTATGAAGATGTGCTTATTGTAAAAGTGCATAAATTATATGAAAAGTTAAATGTCCCCGACCGCTGCAAGGACAAGGACGTGATTAAAAGGCGTTATAAGCAGATTAAACAGTTCGAGGATTATTTATGGGAGAACGGAATTGTCACCGTTAAGTTTTTCTTGAACATTTCTAAGGAAACCCAGCGTAAACGATTCCTTGAACGTATTGACAATAAGGACAAAAACTGGAAGTTTTCGGACGCAGATATAAAAGAACGCCAGTTCTGGGACGATTATCAAGAGGCGTACCAGTCGGCGATTGCGGCAACATCTACCGAGAGAAGCCCGTGGTATATCATTCCCGCAGATAAAAAGTGGTTCTCCCGTGCGTTGATTTCTAATGTTCTGCTCGAGGTTATGCGGGATATTGACCCTAAGTATCCCACCATTTCCGCTAAGCAGGAGGAGATGTTAAAAGACAGCAAGAAGAAGCTGACGAAGGAAGAATAAACTATATTTAAAAGAATAACCACCGAACCCGGTCTGTCCGTGTTCGGTGGTTTTTGTTTCACCAAAACAACCTGTTATTCATAATATAGTAGAAACAATCCAAAAGAAAGGTTACATACATATATATGAATAATTTTATTTTCTTGGGCGGTGACCTGAGGTTTATTTACGCCGCCTCAAAATTAAATAAAACGCACGACTGCTTTGTCTACGGGTTCGACATGATTCACGACGATACCCGTGTCGAAACAGGCGTTCCGCTGTTACGGCAAATCAGGAGATGTAATAATGTGGTTCTGCCTCTCCCTGTCAGCGTTAACTGCGATTATATCACTGCACCGTATTCCTCGGAGGAAATGCCGTTCTCTTCAATTGTTAAGGCGATTGAACCGGGCGGTACTGTCTATTGCGGGAAAGAATGTCCGGCACTCAGGGAGTTTTGCGAGAAGAGGGATTTGACTCTGATTGACTATTTCGAAAGGGAGGAATTAGCTGTAATGAACGCCGTTTCGACGTCTGAGGGTGCGATTGAAATTATTATGCGGGAGCAGGCGACAACCATCATGGGCATGAACATTCTCATCACTGGCTATGGCAGAATATCGAAAGTGTTGTCACGTTATTTACATAGCCTTGGGGCGAATGTTACCGTGTGTGCGAGGAAGTTCTCCGACCTCGCATGGGCGAGAATTATGGGGTGTTCAGCTGTATTATTAAGTGAAATAGATGACTTGTTAAGCAGCTTTGACACGGTTGTTAACACCGTGCCTGCACAGATTTTTGACAGGGAAATGCTGCTTAAATTAAAAAGCGATTGCTTAATTGTTGACCTTGCCTCAAAAACCGGAATATCCGATATGGAATTGGCGAAGAGTTCGGGGGTTAAGGTCATATGGGCGTTAAGCTTGCCCGGGAAAGTTGCACCCATTACTGCGGGACACATTATCGCCGACACGATTTTAAACATCATTGCAGAAAACGAGAAAGGCGGTGAGTTGTAATGAACCTTAATTTTCCGACGGGAACAAAAATCGCATACGCCTTGACCGGCTCTTTCTGCACGTTCGAGCAAACGCTTGAACAAATGGAGGTGCTTGTTGCAAAAGGGGCACAGGTTATCCCGATTATGTCTGAAACGGCATACTCTACCGACACACGCTTCGGTAATGCACGGGAGTTCCATGAACGCATTAAACGTATATGCTATTGTGAAATTATTCATACGATTGTCGGGGCTGAGCCGATTGGTCCAAAGAAAATGGCAGATGTGTTAATCGTAGCTCCATGTACGGGGAATACTTTGGCAAAGCTTGCGAATTCAATTACCGACACCTGCGTAACTATGGCGGTGAAGAGCCACATCCGCAATTCCCGCCCTGTTATTCTTTGCGTGTCTACTAATGACGCTCTCGCCGGCTCTGCTAAAAATATCGGTAAGCTTATGAGTACAAAGCATTACTATTTCGTTCCGATGAGGCAAGACGATTATGCGGAAAAGCCCACCTCGTTAGTGGCAGACTTTTCGCTAATTCCCGAAACAATAATACACGCTTTAAACAATAAACAGCTTCAGCCGGTATTGTTCTGAAACATTGGTTATCTCATTCGGGTGGAGAAATTTCAAAAGATGTGTCAATTCCTGCGTAAAAGTCGGATTTTAGTATGGCGTATTGCTCTGCCCATTCCCAATTACCCATAACAAAACCGAGGCTTTTGTATACAAGGAAATAGTTTTCCGTTTCACCTCTTATAAAGGCAGTGTAAGGTATTTCAACCCAAGTGTCGTCCTTGAGATAGAACAACTCATAATCATTGTTTTCATAGTCAAATTTAGAATAGACGAATAAGGTGTTATCGGCAATTTCCATCCATTTAACATCATAAAATATGATTTCTTTTTCATGGGTTTGCAGGTGTTGTTTGTATAAATTATTGTCAACCAAGTAATAGCCATAATCGGCGATTATGTTCACGTATGCCCGCGGTATATTATT
>WQXO01000002.1 GCA_009784825.1 Oscillospiraceae bacterium | reverse complement strand
ATCTCAAATTAATCTTCAGGTAAATAGTTGTGTTGTTCAATTTTCAAGGTACGTATCAGAAAATCTAAACATTTTCTCGAAAACTGCCCCCACTCAAGGGGACAGCTTTATCATCATAGCACAAAAAAAATCTCTTGTCAACATATTTTTTTCAAAAATGTCAAAAAAAGATAAAAATTTTAATTAAATATAGAATATTCCGCTCACAATCAGCATATACAAGTTTAATTTAAAACACACGGAAGCGTGTAAAACTGCATAATTGCCAAAGCACCGCATGATACCCTTTTTCGGTAATCGCATGAACTTCACTCACATACAAGCTTTTCAGCTCACCGAAAGTGTTCTTCAGCTCCCCGCCGACATCGACAAAATAAACACAACCATCCCGCAAATCAACAATCGCCTGCTCCAGAGCAGAATTATACTCGTCAATCTCACTGTTATCCCCAAGAACAGGCACAGCGGAAACCACAATAATATTCGCCTCGGGAACAAAAGCCCTTATACTTTTTATATAGGCGATGTAATCGTTTAACTCCGTTGATGAACCGAACATCAAAACAATATTCTCCGAACCGGAATTAATCAAAGGTGTTATTTTATTGAACTCGTTGTCAACAATCACATTTTGTACCAACCCCAAATCAGCCAGCCCCGAAACGTACTTATCCCCCGCAAAAACCGCCTGATTCAGAAACGCTTCATCTTCAGCCGTAAAGCTGTAGGTTCTGTACACCTCGCCCAATTCTTCAATAAAGGTGGCAGTTGTTACGGTAGTCTCGGTGGTGGTGACAACCGACCTTCTGTCAGAAATATCGGTGCAGGCGGTCAAAAAAACAACCGCAAAGACTATTGGTATAAATCTCATTAGCACCTTAATCTCCCTTCCCGTACCAGAATTGTCAATGCTCTCTCTCGAAATCTACATATTCCAAACAATCATTTAAATGAATTTCTATTGGGGAAACCGCTCTCAATATTTCCAACAATTCATCAGTTTTCACTGTGTTGTTATGACCTTCTGCTATTTCAAATATTTTATTTTTATGGGATATTGTTGTGTGAGTAGAACCTAAGTACACAGAGTTTTTATTTAGCTTTTTAACCCTTATGTTATCGGCAATCTTAATAATTCTCTCATAATCCTTATCCGATAACAACACTTTTTCATATATTTCTATTTTCTTAAAATCTTCAAATTCGTTTAAATTTTCAAATTTAAACGAAAAATTGCTTTCCAAAAAAATCTCCATTGTTTTATCTTTATGGACAATAATATCACACGTCATACCATTTGTGTTATCTGAGTAAGAAGAATAAACCAAAGAAACATTATCATCTTCCTTTAACGCCGGAACCGTAATAATAACTGTTGCAAGTGCAACAAATATAATCACAGAAATTATTATCAATTTTTTCATAAACTCGCTCCCTTTCCCGTAGGGGCTGAACATAAGAGATTGATAAATCGACCTCCTGTTCGCCCGACTCTCCCGCATCACCCTGCACAATCATCAAAAATTGAACCACTCAAATTTTGACTTTAAGAATTCTCTGTATTCGGGTTGCAGCACTGCACTATTATACTCTGTCTTAATTGTTTTCTCAATCCAATCTAACATATCTTGATTATTATCTTCATATTTCTGTAAAACGATTTCGCCGTTTCCAATCGCTTCCAATATTGCTTCATATGCGTCGGGAACATATTCGCAACCAGCAACCGCCACTTCGTTCTCTGATGTAATTGCATAAGGAATATCTTCTTGAATACAATAATTCTTTATATACTCTACCGAATAAATATATCCGCTTTCACCTTTATAAGTATCAACAGTAGCGTTCGGGTAGTATTCTTCTAATCGTAGTATACCGTTTTCTGTAAAACCGTAACTCCCCCATGTTTTATATTTTCCTATGTGTTGAAATCCTATACTCTTGCAATGTTTTTCTATTGCGTTACTTAAATAAACAAGAACATTCTGACGTTTTTGAGAAAAATAAACTAACGGTTTCCCGTGATTTGAAATTTGAGGTTTTAATATAGTTAAATCGGGGATTTTTGAAGCGTGAAAAAGCATTGTCTTTCCTTTCCCATGGGGGTGGTGACGATAATGAGGATATTCAATCCGCTCTGTCCACCCGGTTTATCCCCTCAAAACGATTACCTGTTATTTTTCATTAATTTGAAAACGCCGGCAACAACAAAAAACACTAACAACACCACACACGCAATAACAAATTCATAAAAAAGTATAATCATTGTAGCCAAATCCGGCGAAAAAAATGTCTTGGTTGTAATGCCGTAATTAACATAATGTATTATTATGCTTAAAATGCTTGATGAAAAACTGAAAACAACTCTCTTAATTATTGTTACATTTTTAATAATCAGATTAAGAACAATAAGATATAAGGGTACAACAACAGCATTAAATATAATGGAAAACGTCGAAACATACTCCACTATGCTTTCAAATTTAATGCCTAAAATCCAAAAAACAATGGTTAATAAACAAACAGCCGGAGGAATAAAATAATAAATTATACTTTTGTTTTTCACTCGAACCTCCATATCATCAAAAATTGAACCACGCACACTGTCCGTATTTTTCCGTAAAAACCGGCGACGACTTCCAACCGTTAACCGCCTCATAAATCACAGAAAACTCGAGCAATTCCACAAACTCGGACGGTTCATCGGGAAAAATCCACTTATTTAAATACTTTATAAAATCATTCTCGTTATAGCATAAGCAACCGTCAATCCGATATTCCCCCGCATCGGGGCTGTTCGGCAACCATTTATTGCAAAACTCCAAGCAATACTCCTGTAAATTATCTGCCACAACATCGGGAACAGAAAAAACAGACGGTACACTGTCCGAACTTAACAAAACATATTTCATAAAATCACCCTATTTAGCTTTACACACAAAAATAATCTCACGTCCACCGGGCGGCGACTTGTCATACCATGAAAACTCTTCAAAAATTTCCATTCCCGCCTTTTCAATAACCCTGCGAAGCTGTTCGTTGTAATAATACTTCATTTTAAATTCATCGGTCACATACTCTTTTTTACCGTCAGGATAAGTAATCTCAAACTTATAACGAGGATAAATAACCTGATTATCCACATCAATTTTATCACCGCTGTGCCACTTCATAACATAATTCCCGGTTAATTCATCTGACTGCTCCCATTGAACAGCTTCACAAAAGCACCAACTCTCGTCCATTACAGGGCGGGGGTTGAACACATTAATTATAAAAATGCCGTTTGTGTCTAAGTGCTTGCGAACACAAGCAAGTGCGTTTTCTATATCGTTATCGTCCGTCAACGCTTGAAACGCTCTGAACGGAGCGATAACCATTGCAAATTTACGTTGAAGGTTAAAATCAGCCATGTTCTCGTGAATAAGCGTTATTCTGTCCGCAAGTTCCGGTTGTGTTTTCAGTTTTCCTCGGAACACCTCAAGCATTTGCTCGGACAAGTCAACCCCTGTAACACTAACCCCCTCTTTTGCAAGGGATAATGCGACTCGCCCTGTTCCGCAACCGAGTTCTAACACCTCACCTTTTTGTTGATTAGCGTATTCAATATAAAAAGGAATATCGACCGTAAGGTTATCACGGTTATCCATATCATACAACCAAGCAGAATTTCTGTATATGTTTTTCATTTTCACATCTTCCTGTAGGGGGCGATGCCTACATCGCCCCGCTCGCCTTGAAACATTGGTTTCCCCCGTAGGGGCTGAACATAAGAGTTTGATAAATCAACCTCCCGTTCGCCCGTTATCTTCGACTAATACTTCTTCTTTTCCAATGCTCTTTAACTCCGTTATACTTATCACCTTTTTTAATAACAAAAGGCTTAATCCCGAAATTAAATACAATAGAATTCATCACAGCGTTTCCCACATATGGCGGTTTCTCTTTTGCGATTGAATTATACAAGCAATTACTTTTCCTCTTTATTTCGGCTTTTATTCTCGGCGATGAAAGCGGGTCACTGTTAAAAGGCAGTTTGACGATAATTTTATCAAACCGCTTTGCACCCGAAAAAACGAACAGCTTCTTTAATGCTTTAACAACTGCACCGCCGTCAGCGTTTTCATAGGTTACAACACCCATTGTATACTTTCCTTTCATTAATTGCTCTATCACAAAATGCCCTCTGTCAATGAAAGTTTTCAACTGCCCCGAAATACTGCTTGCATATGTAGGAGTCCCGATTATAACTCCGTCGGCATTACTAATTAACCCGGACAGCATTTCTGCATCGTCCTCAATGTGACAGACCCCGCTTTTATAACACCCGCAGCAGCCTAAACAAAAACCAAGATTTAAGTCAGACAGATTTATATTATCTATTTCAACATCATCTCTTAAAGAAAGGTTTTCGTTTATTTCATTGAGTATTTTTGCTGTTGCACCGTTTTTTCTTGCACTTGAGTTAATTATAACTATTTTCATATTTGTTTTACTCCGCTTCAAACTCCGGACACTTCTCCTCATTCGACAAATACTTCTCCGGCTTTTCTCCGAGCATCGCACAGTCAAGTAAACCCATGTTAAACACACAGTCAACACACTGGGGCGAATGAATCACATTTACGCTTTGCCCGTCGTCGATAAAGCGTTCCTTGTCTTGTAAATTTTCATTATTCATGGTTTATTTCTCCTTAAATTAATTCTGTTAATTATTGTCGTCGTTGTCTTGTATAACCTTTATGAAAATCTCTATACCGTTATAGGTATATTCCTCACGGAACTGTTTGCGTCTGACCTCATCTTTTCCGCTGACCTCGAAATCCTTATTTCTGTTGATGCACGCCCCCATAATCTTATACCTTGTGTTGCGTTGGAAGATTACCTCGGTTTCCTTGTAGTTATCGGTGCGGAACAGCCTTGTACCCTCATCGCAAAGCATGGTAATCATAACGGGATGGTCTCTGAAGCATATATCAATTCTGTAACCCGCACTCATATAAGCGTCGTCCTGCAGAATAGTTCCCGCTTTTTTGTTAATCTGGTCAACCATTTCCTCATTACCCTCACCAAGCTTATTGAGGTCAACCTTAATCCCCATTGCATGAAGGAGATAATCCGATTTTACCATTCTGAATAAGCGTGTTTTCTCAGTAAGTGTATCAGAAATGCAAGCCTCGTCCATAAAACCGATTAGCTTCTCCTGTTCTTCCTCTATTTTGAAACCATCGAGATTGCCATTCGCTCTTAAATGCCTGCCCTTAGCACGAATATAATTGTTAAACCCACTGTAGTTTTTAGATTTAACATATCCTATTTCCGTGTCATAAATGAGTGTGCCTATTTCCTTTTCTCTGGAGTCACCTTCTTTTGTTTTGGCTATGTTGTATATGTTCTTCAGCCCAAGGTCTTCCGCCATTTTAAAATTCGGCACATTGTATTCATCGAAAATGCTGTCTTTGATTCCCTCGTAATCTCCGGTTAATTTGGTTATATAAGGTGTTGAATTCTTGAGATTTCCCTTTTTCTTAATAGCATCCTCTTCGGCTTTGCTTCTTTTGCGTAACACAAATCCCTTTTCCTCAAGAAAGTTCTCGAAAGTATCCACCATCTTGAATTTGCCATCATTAAGTATAGAATCATACTCTTCTTTGTATGTTTTATACTTATCTTTATATTCCTTGTCTTTTTTCATTATATCGGCATACCGGCGTGAACACTGCTGGAACAGCTCATACAACGCCTTTTGTGAGGGACTTCTCTCGCTTTCCTTAGGAAGCTTGTTCGTCGAACACAAAACAATAATATTCATAAGTGTGCTTTTGATTGTGTGTGCGTAGTCGTCGACATCAGCGTTTTTAAACTCATGATAAGCCTGCAAAAGCGTGGCAATCGCAGGTACATTTTTCGCCTTATCCAACCCCTCGTCTACACCGGGGGCTTTTGACACAATCGTCGCAAAGCTTTGGAAATCCATTACATTTTTATAGGTTTCACTGTCCGACTTACAGTCGAACCCCGCACCAATGGCTTTAATCTGTGCAGTTGTCACCAAAAAACTCTCCAATGTCAAATCCGTGTAATCGGTATTACCGGAATAACTCACCACCAAGTCTTTCTCCGCCTGTGCCGAAGCTAACAACTGCATAATCTTATACTGGCGGTGCTTACCCTCCTTAGTACGGCGTTTTCCCTTGCGTGCAGCTAAGTAGGTTTGGCATGAAGTAATCAAAGCGTCATACTTCTGGCTAACCGCATTTACTTCAACCTCAGTTGCGTTAAACTTGTTGGCATACTCACTTTCAACAGCCGAAGCACTCGCCAGCACCGATAAGTAAATAGCACTGTCCTTTCTGCTCCACCACTTGCCGCCGGTTGTTAATTCACCTTTCAGGTTTTTGACGGTGTTTTTGTTGTCATAACCCTCAAACATCAAATCAAAATCCTGTTGTTGCTGTACCTGTACCTGCTGAGGTTCTACGCTAATTGGCTTTTCTTCGATTTTAATTTCGCTAATTTCTGTTGGGCCGCTCATAAGTTAACCCCTCCTTTAATTCTGTTATCGTTGATACGATTATAACAGTAAATGAGGGGAAACACAATGGTTATTCGGTTTTTTTTAGGAAATCTTTAGTTTTGTTAAAAGGGGGTTCTTCCGTAGGGGCGAACTGCGTTCGCCCGAAATCCCCGATACCCCAACTGCCTAAACTATAGGCTGGAATTCATACACAAGAACCTCCGCACCTTTAATCCTTTCATCGGTGAAACATCTCTCAAGCCGTTCAAGAATCATCTCACAAATATCGTCGTCGGTCTTGCGTAACAGCATCATAAACTGCGACGGGCTGAACTTGGCATAAACATCACCTATTCGCAAATTTGCGGTAATAATGCGGGACAATGACCCCATGGCAGAGCTTAAAGCCGCCCCCTCGGGAATCCTCCCCTCTTTATCGGTAATGGAGAGTAAGAACACATTAACCCCACGGTCATTACGTTCAGCGAAACGAAGCTCATGGGAATATACTTTTTTGAACCCCTCATAATCGCAATAATAAGCCCCTTTATCGGAGCTGTCCTCGGTTAAGCTTTCAATCACAGAATCAAAATCAGAAACCTTGCCTTTGTCTTCTTTTAAAGCGTTGTTGTATAAGTCTGTCATCTGTGCAAACTTATTTTTAATTATCTCGTTACCCGGCTCAGCAAGGAGAGCCTCACGGCACAAACTGATTATTTCATCATTACGATTTTCCTCTTCAAGAATTTCAATCGCCTTAATGACTAACTTAATATAAGCATGACGGAAATACACGTTTAAGGGTACTACCCAATGCTCCCCCGCACGAGAATGGAGGAAATCGCCGTGATACAGCTCAATCGCATTAAAACAACACACAAGCAATCCCGCCTTATCCGATATATCAGATAAACCGTGCGATTGCTTATACAGCCGCTCAAATTCCTCAAAATCGAGGTAATACTCCATATCGGGGCAAAAAGAATAGGAACCGACCTTGCTCGAAATGACGTTTTTCCCCGGAACAATTCTGTTCAGCTCCTCCCTCAAACGTGAGAACTGAGTTTTCAAAGCGTTCACATGGGCGTTTTCAGGATTGTCGGCTCCCTTTTGACTCCCCCACAAAAGCTCAATCAGCTCACCGCGGGGAACATCTCTGTCCTTATGCACGATTAAATATTCCAATAAAAGCAGCATCTTCTGCGAACGGCGGGAAAACTCACTGAACGTAACCCCGTTATAGGAGAGTGAAAACCCGCCGAACGTAGTGATAATCAACTTATCCATTATACTTAAATATAAACTCCCATCATATCTGCAACCAACCAAAGGTCATAACTATCAATAATCCAGCCATACCCGTCGGCATACCACGCATAAATCTCATATTGCTGCGAACGTGTGTCAATCAAACCATAACTTCTCGGCTCATGCAGAATTTCCAAAAGCTCCACACCGAAATAATTATAAAAATCCAAATCAGAAAGCGAGTCGAAATAATTCGTGTTTGAATAATACACTTCGTCTAAAAGGTCATAACAGCCCCCGAAGTCATAATTCATTTTCTGCGTAACAGTAACATAAATAATGGCTTCATCACCTGCATTCGAGTATTCGGTACCGGTTACTTTATACTGTAAGCATCTTAATAAATCTAAAACAGCCCCAAAGTATAAACCGGCGAAGGTATCTCCGTCTTGCCCGTCAAACCAGAAATCATATGCATGTTCATAAGCATAATCTTCTATAGTCCATAATATGTCCCCAAAAACATAGTAAAAATAATAATCATCGCAGTAATAATCCATGACCTCGTCATAAATCGCCTTAGTCGCATAAGCGTTTTTAATTTCATTATTGCTGTAATCGTAGCCCTGCATTGACAAAATCAACGCTCTCAATGCCTGCTCGGGTGTCCCCGAAGTATTCACGGGCGGGTCAGGAGGAGAGGTGTGCGGTGTTCCGGCAGTATCAGGTTTATCAGTGCCGCCTATAGGCTCTGTTGTATCGCCGGCTTCACTTGTACCGGTAGTTGTCGCATTAGCGGGTCTGTCGTCCTCATCTTCATCGACTATTTTGGGAGTAGGTGTCTCGTCATACTTAGCACGAGTGATGTAATAAGTGCCGTTCGCCGACTCGAACTTTTCATCTAAAACAGCATAAATCTTAATAACACCCTTTTTATCGGACACAAAATCAATGTTGATGTTTCTGCCCTCATGATAATGGTTGGCAGTGTCACCGTCTACTTTCGCCTCACCTGTGCGTTCAAACTCAGATTTGTCCTCGTCCTTGACATAAAGCTCGAAGTTGAACTTGTTTTTAGAATCCTCATAGTCTATGTACAAAACTGCATTTCCGTCGGTGCGGACATACTTTCCTGCCATAAACTTGCTGTTGTCGGTGTATTCCCCTTTGGGAACTGCCCATTTAAAATCCTCGGGTGTATAACGTGTTCTGTCGCGGGGTCTCTCGTTTTCGAGAGGTGCCTTCTCACCGAATAATTGGCATCCGGTCAGCGAAAGCACGAAACAAACTGCAAGTAACAATGCGATGAGTTTTTTCATGGTATTTCTCCTTAAAAAATAATTTATAGTTTAATTTTTATTTCAATTTCCGTTCCATTAAATCGGGATACTCCGCAAACGCAAGTGCGTTCTCTCTCGTAATAATCCCGGATTTATATAATCTCAGAATGCTGTTGTCCATACTAATCATTCCGTCAGAAGCGGCAGAAGCGTTAATAACGGTATCAATTTGGTGGATTTTACTTTCACGTATCATATTGCGAATGGCGTTGTTGCAATGCATAATTTCAAAAGCGGGGACTAATGTTCCGTCAACAGCGGGAATTAGTTTCTGCGACACAACCGATTGCAAAAGCTGGGACAGCTGTACCCGTATCTGCGGCTGTTGATTAGGCGGGAACACGTCAATAATTCTGTCAATGGTATTCGCAGCCCCGACGGAGTGCAGGGTGGAGATTACCAAATGCCCCGTTTCAGCGGCAGTCATAGCCGTGCTGATGGTTTCATAATCCCTCATTTCCCCAACAAGAATAACATCGGGTGACTGTCTTAACGCCGCTCTCAGTGCAGGAACATATCCCTCGGTATCGGCACGGACTTCCCTTTGACTGATTATACTCTTGTCGTTTCTGTGTAAATACTCAATCGGCTCTTCCAGCGTAATAATATGCCCGTTACGGGTGCTGTTCACCCGATTAATAATGCAAGCAAGGGTGGTGGACTTACCGCCGCCCGCAGGCCCGGTAACAAGAACCAACCCCTTCGTTTTTTCAGAAATCGACATAACGTCCTCGGGAATGTTCAACTCACTGTAGAGAGGTATATCAAAAGGAACAATTCTGATTACCGCCGCCATAGTCCCCCTTTGCTTATACGCAGAAATCCTGAAGCGTGACAGCCCCGCAATAGAAATCGAAAAATCATCGTCACCGCTTTCGATTAAACGAACAGGCTCACGCTCAGCCATGGCATAGGCTTCCCGAATTACCTTTTCGGTGTCCTCCGGCTTCAGAATTGTCTTATCGTTTTTCTCGATATTTCCGCCCACTTTATAAGACATAGGCAGCCCGGAAACAATAAATATATCCGATGCCTTTGCCTTAACTGCATTTTTGAGTAACTGTTTGAATTCCATCATAATGGTTATAACTCCTTAAAAATTAATCTTCAAATAATATCAACCCGGGTAAATTTTCTGTGTTAGAATTATCATTGTCCCTGTCGGTTTTCCCGACAGCCGCCCACTCCTCAATAAAAATGCCGTCCTCGGTAACTATATAAACCACTTTTAACTCCCGATTAGCGTCGATTTCCTCAACGAATTCTCCGGAAACGGTTACTTCAAACAATCTCAAAACCGCCCGATAATCAGCGTCATAATAAGCTTGGATTGAATCCGCCGTCCTTATCGCCAGCTGTTTTTCAGAGTCGGCGGACAGCTTCGCAAGAACCGCAAAAACCGTAAGGCACAGTATAATCAAAACTGCGAATAAGCTTGCCCCGCCTACGTTGATGGGAGAACGTCTGTTCATTCAACCACCCCCTTAAAAACCGCAACCTCAAGTGAATACACCGGACGGTCGTCCACTACAATCATGGTTGCGTCATGAGAACCCCTGAACACCGACACCGTACCGGTTATTAACCCGCCGTCCTGCTCAGCTTGCAAATGCAGAACAAATCCGTGTTCCTTACAATACATCCATAACTCATCTTCCCCGATAAAGATATACTCTCCCTGTAACTCGGCAGTCTTATCCAAATCACCGCCGGAAGCCTTAAAAAACTCTGCAATATTCTGTGCCTGTATAACAGCTGAGGTCAATTCCCTTGAATAATTCCCATCGCTATAGGCTTGTGCGAACAGTGTAACACACCCTGCCGCCGCTAAAGCGAAGAACAATATCACAATTATCATTTCAATAAGCAGCAGATTTTTTTTAGAAACCCTGCTTACTTCAATCGTCTTAGCAATCATGCGGCACCCCCGGAACTCAGATTAACGTATGTGCTTTTCTCGTTTATGGTAATCTCGATTAAACTATCGCTCACAAACTCAAAAACAACACTCTCGGCAGGCAAAATTTTCACTCCCAAATCAAGATTGGGTGCTTCATAATCAAAAGCGTAAAACTCGGTTAACCAGCCGTCCGAATGATATATATATATTTGAATTGTACCGCTTGTCCCCGAATAATCGTCATAATAATAATCGTTCAAAACTAAAACCGGCGTATCATTTATAATGTCTGTACTCACCCCGTCAACCCGGTCACACTTGCGAATTTTCTGCGACACATAAAACAGCATGGTTCTCTCGGAATATCTCTCCTCAGAAGCCGCCGCCACGTTTTTGAAGGTACCCGCTCCCGACAGCAAAACCAATACCAAAAACAACGCAAACACGGTGAACAGTGTCATATTCATCACAAACGAAAGCGAGTTATACTTATTTTTCCCCATTAATACCCCGCCCCCCGTTCAATCACATATATGTTCGGCATAAGGTTATCGCCCGCCTTTTCATAATGCACGATATATTTATTTTTGTTTATAAACAGGTTATAATTCTCCTCAAGATACGTGAGCGAATCCGGATAAGCTCCCTCGCACGCATAACAGCTCACTGCCGCCCGAACAACATTCTCCCGAACCGCATTAAGTGCTTCTTCCCTTGAAGCCTCAGAAGCATTATTAAGAACTGCTAATACAAATCCCGCAAGCAACAGGAAAGCCGCCGCAGTGATTAAAACCGCAGGAATTATCGACTTTTTTTTCTTAGCAGTAATCATAATTTATACTCCCATAACAGCAAGAAGCGGGAACATTACAGAAAGCAGAACCAACCCGATGAACAGCGACATAACCGCTGCCATAATCGGTTCAATCCTGCCAATCAGCGTTTCTATATTAACAGCGACATCGTCCTCGCTCTTCTCGGCGATTAACTCCATAATCTCATCAGTACTGCCGGTTTTAAAGCTCAATGCGAGCATACGGCAGTATAAAGGCGACAGAATTCTTGTTGTAAGAACAGCGTCGTTAAAAGTGTTCCCCTCTGCCACAATTACCTTACACTGATTAATCTTTTCGGCTGTCTGCTTATCAGGAGCAAATGCAAGGGCAAGGCTCAGCGATTCATCAATGTCCAACCCGCTTTTAAGCGTCATCGCCATTGACGAGGTGAACCGTGCCGCCATGATACTGTTCATCAATTTAGAGTTCCTCAGTAAATAAGCCAACCCCCTCTTGAACGAGTTTCTCAGATTATCGGTCATATAAATCACAAATGAAGCGATAATTATCAAAGCCGCCACAGCTAAAATAACAAGAGAGAAATTTTCCAAGAACGCTCCCACTCTCATTAACATACCTGCCGTGGAATTAAGCGACAGCCCCAACTGCCCGAAGACCTCTTCAAACACGGGAAGCACCTGTGTAAGTAATATCCACATAACGACTAACAAAAGCGAGAACAGCACAAGCGGGAAAATCACCGCACTTTTTATGCTTTCTTTAATCTTGGCATCACGGTCATAATAAATAGCCAATGACCGCATAACCGAGTCGAGCCGTCCGGTTTTCTCCCCGACAACGAACATATCAATTGCATACTGCGGAAACCCGCCGACTATCTTCGCCGCCGCCGAAAACTGCTGACCGTCCTTGGTTTCATCGTACAACATCTCGAGGAACTGCTTATTGTTTTCGTTCTCCTCATCGTCGATTAACATCAGCAACCCATCGTTGACAGGAATTCCCGTTTCGATAATCATTGCTAATTCGGTACAAAACGCCGACAAAAACGCCCCTTGTTTAATTTTGATTTTCTTTTTCATGTTTCCCTCATTAATAAATTGTGAATTGTTCTCTGTAGGGGCTGAACATAAGAGTTTGATAAATCAACCTCCCGTTCGCCCGCAAGAACGTATATTATCCCTCTAATATTTGTAAATAGTCGAATAACTCCCCTTAGTATTCATAAACTTTCTGAACCCGCTGTTTTCCTTATTCGCCGCCGCATAGGTGGGGTCCATTAACTTCCAATTCTTCCCGTCGAACTGTATCCAGCCGTTGACCCAGCCGGTTTCCTTGGTGAACACGCTAATCCAAGCGTGATATTCCTCCCCCGCATACCCGACCTCTAACCGTGCAGGAATTCCCTGACTGCGGAGCATTGCCGTCATCGCCGAAGCATAATCGAAGCAAATGCCCTTTTTATCCTTCATTAAATCGGCGATTTTCGGAACATACCCCGACTTAACATTTTTGGCTTTCTCATGGTCATAGACTACTTCAGACACAAACCAGTTATACACTGCACTGATTTTCTCAACCTCGGTTTTCTTCCCCGAACACAGCTCATTGGCTTTTTTAGTCACCGTGGAATTCTTATTGAAATTCACATAATAATTCGGGTTCAAGAACGGCTTCAAGGCATCACTTAACTTTACGGTAATTTCCAACTTATCAATAACTGACCCGGTGTTTCCGGTAGCCTCAAGAACTTCAATTGTATACTTGCCGTCCCCCTCGGTTAAGGGCAAAACGTGATACTTCTTGTCAACAGGTAATTCATACTGATACTTCTTTTTCCCCGGCGAATTTACATACACAACCGCACGGGTGCGTGTACCGGTATATTTCACCATTATGTAACCGTCATTAGCGTTAGAATAATCAATCGCCGACTTATCGTTCTGCGATATTTTCGTTCCTGACGCCTTAGGCACGGGAATAGCCGCCGAACTCGCAGAAATTTCCGCCTCTGCCAACCCATTCAAAGCCAACACTATAACCGCAAAAAAACCTATAAACTTTAATCTCTTCATATCATCCACCCAATTCAAATTAACAATGAACAATGAATAATGAATAATTATGGTGTCTGCTTCGCAGACGGATTCTGAATACAACCATTATTAATTATTAATTGTCAATTATTAATTATCCTGTCAGTCCCAATGCTGTTTCGTATAATTCGAACCATTCCCCACAAAATTCTGGAAACCGCTGTTTTCCTTATTCGCCGCCGCAAATGTCGGGTCCATAAGCACCCACTTGTTCCCGTCGAAACGTATATACCCGTTTACCCAGCCGTTGTCCTTGGTATACACATCAATCCACGCATGATACACTCCCCCCGCATAACCCCGCACAAGCCGGGTAGGAATTCCCTGACTGCGAAGAATTGCCGCCGCCGCCGCACTATAATCGAAGCAAATGCCTTTTTTATCCCGAATAAGATTATCAACAACAGGGAGGTATGAGGTAATTGCCCCCGAGGTGATATTCTGGGCTTTAACCTCGTCATAAGCAACATTCTCGACTATCCATGAATACACCGCTTCAACCTTTTGAACATCGGTCATCTGCGTCGAACACAACTCCTCGCCTTTTTTAATCGCCGTGGAATTCGCCGAATAAGTGACAAGGTGGTTAACCATCAGAAAGGGTGCTAATGTATTACTCACAGAGGCAGAAATCTCAACACTTGCAAGCGGGGAATAGGTTGTTCCCGCCCCCTCGAACATATCTATTTTATAAGTCCCGTTCCCCTCCGAAAGCGGGAACGCCCGAACATTTTTGTCCCCGTCATACTGATAACGGTACAGCGTCCCGTTAGGAACATAAATATCGAGGTTTATTCTCGGGCGGTCTCCGAGATACTGAACAGTGATATACCCGTCCGCCGTATATGAATAATCTATTACGTATTTGTCACTTTTATGCTGTAACGAACCTGTTTTCGCTGTTACAATAACAGCCTTGCTCGGTGTAAACGCAACGGGGGCGGCGGTTGTAGCCACTGTTGTTGCAACTGTCGTAACCGCTGTCGAAACCGTAGGGGACGACGACTCTGTCGTCCCGCTATTTTCAGACGATCCTGCCGTTCCGTCAGCTTCAGATGTATCTGTAGGGGACGACGACCCTGCTACCCCGTCTGTTTCAAATGTATCTGTAGGGGACGACGACTCTGTCGTCCCGTTAGTTGTAACCGCTGTTGTTGTTTCTGCGGGTTCTGTAGTGGGCGACGCCCCTGTTGTCCCGCTTGTGTCGGTAACTGTTGCGGCTGTTGTCGAACTTGTTGCAGGCGGCTGATTACCGCCGTTGCAGGAGCAGAATATAAAACAAACGGCGATAATTACTGCCAAAACACGTTTTTTCATAAATACCGCCCCCTTTATATAATAATAAATACAATATCTGTGAATATTCTACCACACTTTATAGAAAATGTCAATTAATTTTTATCTTTCTATATTTTGACAAAGTTCACGCTACTCATACTATATAATGTGGTAAAACCAAAATAAAAACGAGGAATAACAAAATATGGAACGTGTAACAGACGAAATACATAATTTTTTACTGCGAAAGCGGGGATATTTCCGATACCCGCTGCTTTTTCTTACAAGCACAATAATATCTGCCTCAGAGATGTTCGGGGAAATAACACCGTTAGCACCTGCATTTATCGGGAGTTTGGCAGGGGTAGACACACTGTTTGCATTTTTAGGGAGTCTGTTCGCCTTTGCGTTAAAGGGACAGCTTTACGAATCCCTGCCAACTCTTTCGGCAATGGCGGCAATCGGAGTGTTCCGCTTCTTTTTAGGGGCATACTCGGGTAAGGGTGCAAAATGGCTTAACCTCATATCGGCACTGCTTACAGCCGTAAGCGTGGGAATAATTACAGGAATAACCGTAATAAGACCGTCTGACATAATTATGGCGGCAGTCTCCGCAATAACCGCAGGAACAGTGGCATATTGCCTAATAATCACCTACGGAGTTTTAGCAGGCGGATACATGACAGCGGTTATGAAGCCGTCGGGTGTTGTCGCTCCCGGAATAGTCATGGTGTTCACAGCGGCGGTACTCTCCGGAATTACTTCTGTGTTAGAGTTCGCCGTCAACGGAGGTGTCCTCTTTGGGACTGTTCTTGCCCTTTCCTTTGCGAACAAATACCGTTTTTCGGGAGGGGCTGCCTGCGGAATTCTCACAGCGGCGGGCGTAATGCTTGCAATGCCGGACATGGCGGCTGGAATGGTGGTATTCCCTGCGGCGACGATGGCGAGTGCGTTGTTCATGCGTTTCGGGAAAATCACCCAAGCGGCAGGGTTCATGTTAGTCATGGGGATTGGCATTTCCGCTATCGGAATAAACTCGAATACACTGTCGGCAATGACGGGAGCGGCAGCGGGAAGTGTGCTGTTTATTCTGCTACCGGCAGACACAATTGCCGCAAAAATGCGTTACAGGCAGACAGTCATTAATGGTGCGGACGTTTCCGAAATTTTCGCAGAACGCCTCAGACTTGCGGGAGGTGCGTTAAGCGACGTAAAATTCGCCGTCGAAAAAGCGGGAGAAATCCTTGACAAACGCAATATCAAAGACGTTTCGTGGATTTACAATTCGGCAGGTGACACAGTATGCCGAAAATGCCCGCATAACATGCTGTGCTGGGGAGAGGAATATAACGATACCGTTGCAGTGTTTAATAAATTAGTCAAACGACTCAGAAAAGGCGACACCCTCTCAGAAAAAGACCTGCCGCCCAATATAGAAAAACGCTGTGAAAAACGCCGCCAATTATTATATGCACTATCCGACCGCCACCGTGAATTTGTTTCGCTTAATTCATCAAACAGAAAAATCACAGAAATGCGAACGGTTCTAACCGCACAATTAGGTGCAACCGAGAACCTCATGCTTGACATGTCGGAGGAATTCCGTGACTACACTCACTATGACCGAGTAATGGCGGCACACGTCGAACGGGTGCTTTCAGAAAACGGCATAACAAAACCCCGTGCCGCCGTAACGGTGAGTGAGGGAAGAGTGTCGGTGGAGGGTTATGGCAACGGCAAGCTCACCTGTGACGGGGAACAGCTCTGCGACTTAATTTCATCGGCTTTGCGTAAGGAATTCGATTTACCGGAAATCATAAATTCCGGTGTAGGCGAATTCAGGTTTACCATGTATGAACGTGCGGTATACGGCGTGGAATACGGGGCATGCCAATTATCGAAATCCGGTGAAAAATCCTGCGGCGATTACTACGACAGCTTTGTAGACGGGAAGGGCTTCGCATATATAATCCTCTCAGACGGCATGGGAAGCGGAAGCCGTGCAAGAATTGACTCGGCGTTCGCCTGCGGAATGTTGGTGAAGCTGCTTCGTGCGGGAATAGGCTTACCCTCCTCAATGGAAATAATTAATAATTCACTACTCGTCAAATCCTCGGACGAAAGCTTCGCAACCCTCGACATCTGCCGAATAGACTTATACACCGGTAAAACAGAATTATTCAAGGCGGGAGCGGCACCCAGCTACATAAGGTGCAACAAACGGCTTGTCAAGGCTTCGGGCAAGGGCTTGCCGGTTGGAATAGGCTACAAGGCGGTTTTTGAGAGCCAGAGCTTCATCATAGGGAACACCGATATGATAATTATGGCAAGCGACGGTGCAGAGTTAAACGAAAAGTGGTTAGAGCATGAATTAACAAGCAAGAGCTTTATTGACTTAAACGAAACAGCAGAACACATAGCACAAACCGCCCGCTACGGCACGGAAAACACCGAGCAGGTCAGCAAAGGCAGGGAGGACGATATTTCAGTAATCGCCGTAAAATTAGTTAAATAAGAAACCGGTGCTGTTCATACGAGCAGCACCGGTTTTTATTAATAATAAATCAGCATGGGCAATTCTCAGCAGAGTGGTGACAGTGACAATCATGGTCACACCCGCAGTCGTCGTCGTGGAGGTGTCCGTGAGTTGCTACGGGAGCACAAGGGCAATTTTCGGCAGAGTGGTGACAGTGACAATCATGGTCACACCCGCAGTCGTCGTCGTGGAGGTGTCCGTGAGTTGCTACGGGAGCACAAGGGCAATTCTCAGCAGAGTGGTGACAGTGGCAATCATGGTCACACCCGCAGTCGTCGTCGTGGTGGTGTCCGTGAGTAGCCGCAGTAGTAGTCGCCACAGTAGTAGTCGCCGGCTCATCATCTTCACAGGCAACCAAAGCCAGCACCATAAAAAGTGCAAGCATTAAAACCAATATTTTCTTCATTAATAATTCTCCTAAAATCTAATTTTAATTCAATAAGTAAACTTAGGAAGAATATTAATTATTTAATCTTACGCAGTTTTTTACCAAGCTTGACGGGAGTATTCTAAACGGATTATAAACCATAATAACCAAAAGCGGCATACTTATGATTACAATCGCACAAGACACGGCTGAAACATCTTTGAAAAAAGGCTCTTTTTGTTTAATAAAACGGCAGATAATACACGCTTCAAAGCAAGCATGTCCCGTGTGGACTGCTGATAAAAATACTATTGAAAAAGAGGAAAACGCAAAAAGCATCAAAACTGCCAAAACAAGTAATTTTTTCATAATCACAGCATATCATAATTTGTCATGTCTGTCAATGCTTCGGATAATCGCCGTAAAATTATTAAAATAATATTGACAAAGTCGGGAGTGATAAGATATAATTAGGGAGTAGCGAAAGGGGTTGAATGATATGACAGAATATACTGTTATTATGACATGGGACAGAGAGGCTGCGGTGTGGTGTGCTGTAAATGATGATATTCCTATTGCCTTAGAATCGAATTCTTTTGATGTTCTTGTTGAGAGAGTAAAGGTTGCAGTGCCTGAACTGCTTCAATTAAACGGAGCAGATACAAGGTGCAGACTGAATTTTGAAGCAGAACGAAGAGAGGACATCGCATAATGGCTGAATACGAGAAGAAGGTGAGAAAAATTCTTAAAGAAAATGGTTGTTATTTCATAAGGCGTGGAAAAGGCGACCATGATATTTGGTACAGTCCTCTTTCAAACAGGAATTTTCCGGTTGATACCGTTATCAAATCCCGTCACATGGCGAATAGAATTATGATACAAAGCGGGATTAAACATCATTTTTAAATATTTTAATCTGACACTGTCAATTTTTTCATAATACGCATAATTTATAAAATCTTGCAAAAACTATCACCACGACGTAATGTTAATTTAACAATAAGACAAAGGAGATAGTTATGGATAAAACAGCGTTATTTATTCTGCTTCTCGGCGGGCTGAACTGGGGAAGCGTCGGACTTTTCCGTTTCGACGTAGTTTCATGGGCGTTCGGCGGTGCGGGCTCTGTAATCAGCAGAATAGTTTATATTCTGTTCGCATTGTCTGCGGTATGGTGTATTTCTCTCTTCTTCAGAAGGAACGAAGTAATCGAAACCGACCGCGGGAGCAACAGGTACGACTAATTAAAAACGGCGGGTTAATCCCCGCCGCTTTTTATTCCTACGATAAATACAACATCGGGTTCAACAGCTCATTACCCGAGCGAACCTCGAAGTGCAAATGCACCCCCGAGCTATACCCGGTTGACCCCGCATTAGCAATCTGCTCCCCTTGAATAACCTGCTGTCCCTCGGTAACAAGCAGCTGACTGTTATGTGCATAAAGCGTCACCAACCCGTTATCGTGCCTAATCATAACCGTATGCCCGTAACCGGAATAGTTATACCTCGCCATAGTAACCGTTCCGCTACCCGCCGCATAAATCGGGGCTCCGTAGCCTATCCCTGCAATATCAATCGCACGGTGCAGGCGACTGCCGTCCCAGCCATAAGCGCAGCTTACATAACCGCCGCTGGTGGGCCATATGAACTTGCCGTATGCGGCGTGTTCGGTAGACACACTGCCGGTGGTAAGCTGCTTTGTACCCCTGTTAATAATCCTTGTGACAGGCTCGGATAAAACGACTGTGCTTTCTATAACACGGCTTATTTCTGCCCCATTGACATACGAAGCACGGGCAACAACATAATTCTCTCCCTCGACCCCCGCTTGAACCTCTCTCGTTTGACCGGCATAAAGGCTGTCAACATCACGATATTCTATTTCAAACGGAACGGTTTGGATGTATTCCTCGGTTTGTGTAACAGCAACAGGGAGATAGGGTTCTTCCACATTTCGTTTAATCTGCTCACCCGGTCTGAGGAACTGCGTAGAAAACCCCGGATTCATTTTCTCAATATCCTCAATGGACATGCCCATTTTATCACTAATCGCCCATTGACTGTCACCGTCAACCACGGTATAATAAGCCGCCGCCTGCTTCTTTGCGGTAATAACCCGAATAATATCACGAGGGTCAACAATACTTTCGGCGAGATACAGCTCATATTTGTCATACTCGATATTATTCATAAATGAAATTTCCGCATCGGGATTTCCGGTTCTGTAAACATCAAGCAGATTTTCCAATGTATTATGAATAACATCAATGTTATCTTCAGTAATCGCCCCCAAGAAAACGCCGTCTATAAAAAATCCGTAAGCATTAACAAGGGTGAAATCAGAATTAGTAAGTATCAAATTCGCAATCTGATACTTAGTCAGCATTTCTGCAAAGCCTATTCTCTCTATAGAAAAATCGGGAATCATTTCAATGGTGTTCTCACTGCCATAATGGTTGACACGTTGCAGAACAATCGCCTCAGCGTCCATGAAAACCTGCTCGTCCTCCACATAACCGAGAAACTGCCCGTTAACGGTTAATTTCAAAGCATAATTCGAGGAAGCGGCGAAGGACACTACGTTAAAGAGGAAAACAATGCTCAAAACGGGAGCGGCATAATTGAACAAAGTAACAGTCAGTCCGCGTTTGCCGAACAAGAACTTCCCGCTATACTTTAAAAATTCCCACACCGCCCAGAAAACGCCTTTTCTGCGTTTTTGCTTACGCATTTCCCGCCGCATATTCATAAAATCGTTGAACAGCTTAACAACGGGTGAAAAAACAAACACCGCCCCATATTTCAAAAGATTGAGCGTTTTTGTCCTCAGTTTAATAGTTTTATCCCACAAAAACTTTAACAACAACCGCACAATCTCAAAAAAATTCTTAATAATAAAAATAATAACAGCGACAGCCGCTTCACCCAGACTTTGCAGGACTAAAAGCGGTGCAATTGTTATTTTTTTACTATAATTCTTAATCATGAAAGGTATTATATCATAAATAAGCCTCTTTGTCAACTATTGACTTATGAGCGTAAAAATGCTATAATCATACCCAAATAAAATCAAGGAAGTAAAAAAATGGAAATGCCGTTCGCACCGAATGTCGATAAACCGCTCACAATTGAAACGGATTTCGGCACATTGGCACGTTACCCCGTGAAGACTCATGTAATAATGAAAGAGGATGAGCCGGAGGAGGTTCTCGATAAATATGTCAGAGAGTATCTCGTTGAGGGGGATACGGTATTCATATCCGAGAAAATAATAGCTATAATGCAGGGCAGGGCGTTCCCGGTAAGTGAGATTAAACCCTCCCGCTTAGCTAAATTTCTATGCAAATTCGTATACAAGCCGGACTATGGAATTGGTATCGGCTCACCGGTAACAATGGAGCTGTGCGTGAGAGAGGTGGGCAGGGTGAAAATCCTGTTTGCGGCGTTCATTGCGGGAATATGTAAGCTGTTCGGCAAGCGTGGAGTTTTCTACAACATATGCGGAATGAAAGCTCGTGCAATCGACGGACCCTGTGATTACACTTTACCGCCCTACAATACTTATGCAAAAATGGCACCGGACAAGCCCCATGAAGTCGCCGCCCGCCTCAGCAAACACTTAGGCGGCTACGACGTTATAATAATCGATGCCAATGACATAGCCGCCACGGTTTTAGGGAAAAACCGCAAGGACTTACCCGATTTATTCGGCGAACAGGCACTGTCAGATAACCCCTCCGGACAAAGCGACGAACAAACCCCGATAATAATCGTCCGCCCGGTTACAGAAAAATAATTTTCCGAAAACGCTTGACTTTCTTTTAATAATGTGTTATCATGCTAACATATTACTACGCTAAAGCGAGAATAAAACATGAAAAAATACAACTTAATCACCCCGGAAGGCACACGGGACTTACTTTTCGAGGAATGTACCGCCCGTCGGGAAATCGAAACCAAGCTCATGGAATTATTCAAGAACAACGGTTATTCCGAGGTCATAACACCTTTTCTTGAATTCTATGACGTGTTCGACTTTAAACAGGAAACCATGTACAAGCTAACCGACTCAAAAGGTCGGTTAATGGTTATTCGCCCCGACTCGACAATCCCGATTATTAGGCTGGCACAAACCCGCTTAAAAGACCTCCCCCGCCCATTAAAATTGTGCTACAACCAGACGATTTACCGTGCCAACCCCAAGGAATCGGGCAGGGACGATGAAATCGCTCAAACCGGTATAGAATTCATAGGCAATGGTGACGACTGCGAAATCCTCACCTTAGCCATTCAGGTGTTAGAACTGCTGAATGTCAATTACCGTTTTGAAATCGGTGACTGCCGAATATTCAACGCACTGATTGAAAAAGAAAACATAAACAAGGAACAAGCTGAGGAACTGCGGCAATTAATCGAAAACAAGAACTACCCTGAATTAACCGCAAAAGCCCCCGCCTCAATCGCACAATTGCCCAAATTATTCGGTGGTGTCGAAATATTCGACAGCGTAGGGGCGAACTGTGTTCGCCCGCTTGAACTCGAACCATTGAAAGAAATCTGCGACAGGTTAAACAAGCGAACACAGTTCGCTCCTACAATCGACTTAGGCTTAACCGACACCCACGGCTACTACACGGGAATACTGTTCAACGGCTACGCTGAGGGCTTCGGAAAACCCATACTGTCGGGCGGCAGATACAGGATAAATAACACGGAGGGAATAGGCTTTGCGGTCAACGTAACTGCAATCGCCGAATTACAAAAATAAACATGAATAAAATCAGAATTGCCCTAACGAAAGGGCGGGTTGAAAAAGA
This sequence comes from Oscillospiraceae bacterium, assembly GCA_009784825.1. Lineage (GTDB taxonomy): Bacteria > Bacillota > Clostridia > Oscillospirales > Ruminococcaceae > Ruminiclostridium_E. Next base: position 224,473 of record WQXO01000002.1, on the reverse strand, counting down.
AGCGGTTAAGCTGTTCGATAAGATGAAATGGGACATTTCGGTATTCGCCGACAGGGGCAGAAAACTGATTATCGAAATCCCGAATACAAATGTGGAGGTCATCTTAGCCAAAGCCCCCGACGTTATAACCTACGTGGAACACGGTGTCTGTGATTTGGGAATAACCGGCAAGGACATGATTATGGAATACGGCGGCGATTATTTTGAGGTAGCCGACTTAGGCTTCGGGAGGTGCAGGTTCGCATTAGCAGGGGAAATAGGGAGCGACTTTTACAAAGGGCATAACATCAAAACTGTCGCCTCGAAATACACTAATGTCACCCGCAATTATTTTGAAACCAAGGGAATGGACACAGATATTGTAAAAATCGAGGGAAGCGTGGAACTCGCTCCGTTATTAGGATTAGCCGACGGAATAATCGACATTGTGGAAACAGGTGCAACGCTTATCGAAAACGGGTTGGAGGTTAAGGAATACATCGCCGACATTTCCACCCGCCTAATCGTAAACCCCGTCAGCATGAAAATGAAAAAATCAGAGATAGACGAAATAATTAATTTAATGTCGTAGGGGGCGACGACTCTGTCGCCCCGCAAAACAGTATAAATATTTAGGAGAACACAAAATGATAAAAATTCTGAAAACACAAGAAAGTATTAACGACTTCATAGAAATCCTCTGCAACAGAGGGAACGATATTGACTTTGCGGTGGAACGCTCGGTGCGGACTATTCTGAACGAGGTCAAGGACACCGGTGATGAGGCAGTCAAACGCTATACCGCACGCCTTGACAGCGAAAACGTGCAGTATTACAGAGTTCCCGACGAAGTAATCGAAAAGAACTTCAACGACTATGAGGAAAACCAGCCCAAGTTCATGGCGGCGTTAAGGAGAAGTGCATATAACATTGCCGATTTTCACGAACGCCAAAAGCGTGACGGGTTTACGGTTGCAGGCAAAAACGGAACAATCACGGGTCAGCGTATCCGTGGATTGCAGACAGTCGGGATTTACGTACCCGGCGGAACTGCACCGCTGTTTTCGTCGGTTTTGATGTGTGCAATCCCCGCTAAAATCGCAGAGGTGGGCAGAATTATCATGACCACTCCCCCCCGTAAGGACGGTACTCCTCACCCCGATGTATTAGCGGCGGCGAAGCTGTGCGGCGTTGACGAGGTCTACCTTTGCGGAGGGGCTCAGGCAGTTGCGGCAATGGCATACGGGACTAAGGAAATCCCGAAGGTCGACAAAATCGTCGGCCCCGGTAACGTCTACGTTACTATGGCGAAAAAACTGCTCTTCGGAATAATTGATATTGACATGATTGCAGGTCCCAGTGAAATCCTTGTAGTCGCCGATAAAGACGCTAACCCCGCATACATTGCCGCAGATTTACTTTCACAAGCAGAGCATGACACAATGGCAAGCTCAATTCTTGTAACCGACAGTGAACCCCTCGCTGAAGCTGTTTCTGCAGAAATAGAAAAACAGCTCGAACAGCTCCAGCGAAAGGGTATGATTAAGTCATCACTGATTAATTACGGGGCGGCAATGATAGTGGAAAACATGGAGGAAGCCGTCGCCTTAGCTGACAGAATTGCCCCCGAACACTGCGAAATCCTAACCGAGAACCCCTTGGAATACATCGGGAAATTAGATAACGTCGGCTCACTTTTCTTAGGTGAATACTCTCCCGAACCCTTAGGCGACTACTACGCAGGGCCGAACCACGTTCTCCCGACTAATTTTACTGCACGCTTTTTCTCCCCGCTAAGTGTGGACAGCTTCACTAAAAAATCCAGTTATATTTACTACCCCGAAAAAGCATTAAAAGAATCGGCAGACGATATAATTCTAATCGCCGAGCGTGAGGAATTAACCGCCCATGCCAACGCTGTAAAGGTAAGATTATAATGTTCAACCTACCCAATAAATTAAAAGACTTCACCCCGTACCAGCCACTGACCGGTGAATACAAAATCCGCTTAGACGTAAACGAAAGTTTTATCAAGGTTGACCCGGATATAGTTAAAAAAGCGATTGAGGAAATCAACCTCAACCGTTACCCCGACCCATACGCAACCGAGGCTGTGCGTGCCTTTTCCGAATTGTTTAATGTTAATGAAAAATTCGTAACAGCGGGTAACGGTTCGGACGAGTTAATCATGATTATCGCCTCAGCATTACTCGAAAAAGGCGACAAGGTTTTATGCTTCACCCCGGATTTCCCGATGTATAAATTCTACTCGAATTTATATGAACTGCAGGTCACGGAAATGTCGGCAGATATTGATAAAGCGATAGCATATATCAACCAAAATAATATCAAATGTATCATGTTTTCCAATCCATGTAACCCGACTTCTCTGGGAATTGAAAAGCGTGAAATTCTGCGACTAATCGAAAACATTTCCGCCCTTGTAATCCTTGATGAAGCGTATATTGACTTCTGGAACGAAGACGAAAGCATGTTAAAAACCGCACATAATTATAACAACCTAATCGTCCTCAGAACCTGTTCAAAAGCAGTCGCCTTAGCGGGAATTCGCCTCGGCTTCGCAATAGCTAATGAACGGCTTACCACTGCATTAAAAGCGGCAAAATCCCCCTATAATGTCAACGCATTATCCCAAGCAATCGGAACTGCCGTATTATCGGACAAAGACAATTATATTAACTCGATTACATTAATTAAAAAGTCGATTTTTGATTTACGGAATTCCTTAGTCGAGCTTGATATATTCGATGAAATCTACGACACGAAAACCAACTTCGTATACTGCAAAACCGACAAGGCAAGGGAAATATATGAATACCTGCTGACTAAAGGAATTGCCGTCCGTTGTTTCGGGAATGCCCTTAGAATATGTGCAGGAACAGACTTAGAAAATATAGAGCTGCTCAAAGAGGTGCAACAATGGAAAACACAAAAATAAAATCCCTAATCACCCAAATGACACTTGAAGAAAAAGCGAGCCTTTTATCCGGCTTCGACTTTTGGACGACTAAGGAAATCAAACGGCTTAATATCCCTGCAATCCCAATGGCAGACGGGCCACACGGACTTCGCAAGCAAAAGAAAAACGAACTGGGAATTAACAAATCCTACCCGTCCACCTGCTTCCCGACTGCCGCATTATTAGCCTGCTCGTGGGACGAGGAATTAGCCTATAAACAAGGTGAGGCAATCGGTAAGGAAGCACGTGTTCTCGGGTTAGGCTGTGTGTTAGGACCGGGGACTAATATTAAACGCAGCCCATTATGCGGTAGGAACTTCGAGTATTTCTCGGAGGACCCGCTTCTTTCCGGAAGAATGGCGGCAGGCGTAATTAACGGGCTGCAAAGCCAAGAAATATCTGCCTGTCTGAAACATTTCGCCGTGAATAATCAAGAGGATTACCGCTTTTGGGTAGATGTGAAAATCGACGAAAGGGCATTGCGTGAGATTTATTTAGCCAGCTTTGAATATGCCCTGATGTTTTCTAAACCTAAAGCAATCATGTGCAGCTATAACAAAATCAACGGGATTTACGCTTCGGAAAATCGCCGCCTGCTTACAGAAATTTTGAGGGACGAATGGGGGTTCGACGGGATTGTAATGTCCGACTGGGGTGCGGTCAATAACCGCCCGCAGGGTGTGTGGGCAGGGTTGGATTTGGAAATGCCCGGCTCCTACGGAATAAACGATAATGAAATTGTAAAATCCGCTAACAATCAAAAAACGCATTTCCCCGCTACAGACCCGGCTTTCTCCGGAAAACTCACCGAAGCGGAAATCGACATCTGCGTTGAAAGAATGTTGAAATTTATTCTTGATTTAGAGCATACGATTAAACCGATAACAGGTGATATTACCGAACACCATTCAACGGCAAGGGACATAGCCGCCGAATGTATGGTGTTGTTAGAAAACAGCGGGATTTTACCATTAAAGCAAGGCAGTAACATTGCGGTGATGGGCGATATTGCGAAAAAACCTGTTTACCAAGGCGGGGGAAGCTCAAGGGTTGTCCCGATAAAGACAGACATTCCTTTTGATGAAATCGCAAAATTCGCAAACGCCGAATACATTACCGAACTGGAACAAGCAAAAGGGAAAGACTCGGTTATATTATTCCTCGGAATGCCCGACAACTTCGACACCGAGGGCAGTGACAGGCGAGGTATGGAATTACCGGCAGAGCAGTATGACTTAGTTGAAAAAGTTAAGGCGGTTAATGAAAATGTAATTCTTGTCATATGTGTGGGTGCTCCCGTTATTATGCCTAATGCACCGAATATTCTTATGGCGTATCTCGGTGGTGAAGCGATGGGCGGTGCGGTTGCCGATATACTATTCGGGGTGAAAAACCCCTGCGGAAAATTAGCCGAAACCTTCCCGAAACGAATAGAAGACACACCCGCTTATTTGAACTTCCCCGGTGACAGAGCAACTGTTAATTACGGGGAAGGTATATATGTCGGTTATCGTTGGTATAATGCGAGGAAAATCCGGCCGCAATATAGCTTCGGTGAAGGATTATCGTATACGAAATTCAAATACAGCGAGTGGGAGATTACCGGGGGAGGCGGCAGGGTGACGGTTAGTAACGTCGGCGAGTATGACGGGAAAGAAATTGTGCAATTATATATTGACGGTGAATTACGTGGGTTCAAAAAAGTCTTGATTAAAAAAGGCGAGAGCGTTACCTTAGATGTAGCGATTACCCCGAAAGCAGGCAGAACCGCTAAGTCTGAGCCGAGAAAAATTACCATGTGTTCAGAAGTGCGGGAATTGTTCACCCACCCGAACGGACTATCACTGATTAAAGAAATCGCCGAGCATTTCGATATTGTGATAACCGAGGAAACATTGGCTACGACTGACTGTTCGCATTTCATCGGGAATATATTGAGAAATATGGTGACGATGTTTAATATGCCCTTGTCGCTTGATGAATTACAGGAGAAAATAGACAGGGTGAATACTATTGACAAACAGGCGTAACTGTGATATAGTAGTATTAATGAAAGAAATATTAATGGGAGGAATACATAATGGCGAAGAAGAAATTATTCGGAAATAACATAAAGCCCGCATGCAAATACTGCCAGTTCAGCAGTAAAATCGGCGACGATGAAGAAAGCGAAAAACTAAGCTGTACCAAGTTCGGTGAGGTTAAGCCCTACGACTCATGTAAGAAATTCGAGTATTCCCCGCTTAAGAGAATACCGAAGAAGGAATTCGGGTTAGCTAATTCGGAAGTCAACAAAATGGATTTCTAAATAATGATTATTTATGCGGTGTGTTCTCGGAACGCACCGTATTTATTAGTATAAAGGACATGATTAATAAACAGACTGAGGCTATGGGGTTTCCCGCTGATGAAATTATCGGGTGGGGAGTGCTTGCTGTAACTGTAATGTGCCGTGTTAATATATGGCAGATAGTGGCACTTAAGACCGCTATCGGAATTCGTGCAAGCAGGAATTTCATAAGGTTTATTCTCCCGTTTGAAATTATAACAATCTGGGAAATTATGCAAACCCCTCCGAATGAGGTGAGGGCGGCAGTTACGGGGGGAGATGTGCTGATATTCATAAGCTTGCTGATTTCTAAAAAAGCATACGCTTCATCGGGTAAAACCTGCATTAGCCCGGTGAATTCCATTGTTCTTATAACTATCCCGAATAAAATAACCATGAGGCAGACACGGTATAACGCACTTCCTGCCCCGGTTATGGATTTTATGAATGTTTCTGCCGATAAATCAAGAACAGGTTCGGTTTTTTGGAAAGTCGGTTTATTCCGGATATTCATAAGATATATAATTACGGCAAAAATCAGGCAGGCTAACATGTTTGACAGCCATATGTAAATCCCGTTATTCGCAATTGCCATGATGAAAATAGGGCTGCCGCAGTAGCAGTACATCAGCATGGTTTCGGCACGGGATTTTTTTATGTCTTTCAGGAGGTTTATTCCCACCGGATACCCCCCTGTCACCGATAGAATAAATATGGCAAAATCCCCTCTGACAATGCCGCTTTTTATAAGAAACGCCGACAATGCCATAAACGCAAACAGCGACGGTATAATCGTGGTAAGGCATAGCTGTATGCTCTTTACAATTGCCTCGCTTATACCTTGTGAATCCATTATTATAATTACGCCTAACCCTAAGCATAGTATAGCGATAATTATTTTCTTAATTTTCATATTTTTCATTGTTTTCATAACCCGTCCCCCTTGGACATATATATTTTAGGGGTGGTGATTGTATGAAAAAAAACAGCATAAAAGATTTGGCGTTTAAATATGAAAGGGTGAAATCCCGACTGCGACGACATTCGTCATTGCAGATTACCGATAATCGTGAGGTCATAATTGACGGCTGTGTTAAGGTAGTCAATTGTGATGAGAGTGTGATAATTATAGATACCGTCAGCACCCGTTTGACTATCGGCGGAGCGGGGTTAAAGCTGCGGAACTGGGGGAGCGACGGGGTAATTGTCAGCGGCATTATTAAATCAATTGAGCTTGGAGAAAAACAACATGGCGTATAGAAATTATGTGGAGTTTACTGCGTTTGGCAGCTATAGCAGTCAATTCATAGACTACCTGATTAATTCCGGTTATGCGGTGTGGGACATTAACAGTTCTAACGAGATTTATACCGTTAGAACCTCCCCGAGGAGTTACCTTGCTGTGGCAAGAAAAGCCCGTGAATTCCGTACTAAGACTAAGGTTGTCAAAAGGGGTGGAGTCTATTTCACCTTTCGCAGATACCGCAAGAGAATAGGTCTGCCGATTGGGGTATTGGCGTTTTTGGCAGTGATAGTGTTAATGTCGAATTTCATCTGGAGTATACGCATTATCGGGAACGAGGAATTGAGCCGTTATCGAATATTAGAGCAGCTTGAATTACACGGGGTTAAGGCGGGGATTCCCATTAGCGGTTTTGATGCCGAGAAAGTGGAGTTAGCATTAACGCTTGCTTTTGACGAGTTGGCATGGGTAAATATTGAACGGGTGGGAAGCCGCATAAACATTAAGGTCAGCGAGCGTGACGGTACGGACAACAGCGACACTATTCCGGTATCAACCCCCTGTAATGTAATCGCTGTCCGTTCCGGGCAAATCATTGACACCGAGGTTTATCGGGGCAGGCTGTTATACGAAATAGGCAGTGGGGTTAATGCGGGGGATATTGTGGTGAGCGGCGTGGTAAGCGACGGTGCGGGCGGGCTGAACTACGTTCATGCTGATGCTGTGCTGATTGTTCAATGTGTGGAAGCCTTCGAGTTTCACCAGCCTTATGCGACTTTGCAGAAATCTAAGAACGGTTATTCCGACAGCAATATCTCAATTATATTTCTGGGGTTGAGGTTCGGGGGGGAGATTAACGTGAGTAAGTTTGGTGACAACGTCAAATACACCGAGGAGGTGTATGCCCCTCGGTTATTCGGGTTTCCACTGCCTTATCGGGTTTTGAAGCAGGACTATGTTTATTATGACAGGGTGGAGGTAATTGATTCGCCTACTACTGCCCTCGGTAAGTTAAACAATGATATTGAATTGTTCGAGCTGTATTATTTAGACGGGGCGGAATTGATTTTAAGAGAAATCGAGTATTTCCCGGAAGAAGACGGGGTTTCGGCGACGGTGACTTATGTGTATACTATAAATGTTGCTCAAAAACAGGAAATGTCCCTAAATCGTTAGTTGGAGGAATATAGAATTAATTCTCCATCCACCACCGAGCCGGTATAATAAAATGTTCCGTCTTCTACTCCGCCATAATAGAATTCTCTGCCGTCATCAGAGAATATTAATTCGGTGTTTATTGAGTTTAAGTGTATTAACAATGTATTTCCGTCATACCCTTGAATAGTACCCTGAGTATCCCAGTCGGTATCCAATAATGGCAAACCGTGTGTACCGAAAATAATGTCCCCGTTTGAATAAAAGCCGAAATGGTAATAGTAGTTTAAGGAGTAGTATAACGCATAGCCGCCTTGTTCGGCTGCTGAGTCCATAAACCCTTGCAGGTAATCGAAGAAGCCTCCGCTTGTTTCGGTTATTCCTGCGGCGGGTGAATCCTCCACCGGTATCAGTGTGCCGTTTACAATTGTTCCCTGATATACGAGATTGGGATAATACGGTTGACCGGGGGTAACCGAACCGTGGTCGTTTGTGGTTTGGAGATATAAATAACCATACTCGTCACTCCTAAACAGCCACCAGTGCATTTCATCGGCTGTAACTGTGCCGATTGTAACCATATTGTCTGATGTTTCAAACAACAAGAAGCTTTGCTGCGGGTTGTTTTGTAATTGTGTGTATACATCGCTTTCAGTTCCTCCTGTGTAATGCAGGTATGAGATTTCACCTAATCCGGGAGGGGAGAACCCGTAGAAATGTGTGCCGTCTGAGTATAGGGCGAGACCGTCATACTGTTCGGCAAGGTCTAAGGTGTGCATAAAACGTGTTCTAAGGGAATCGTTAACGGGCAGAGTGGTGGGTTCGGCGGTTGAAATCCACATTACCGGGCGGACACCACCGTAAGTCGTGACAGCATTGCCGATTTCGAGAATTGAGCCGTCCTCAAGAACGCAGGGGACATAAAACATACCGTCACCAATTGATTGTACGGGCGATTGCAACCACCACCAATACGGCTGACCCGAATAATACGCAATTCTGCCGACATCACTTGAAAAATACATATCAATTTCATCGAGGTGAAGTATTCTAATATCGGATATTATTCTCGCTCGGTCGGCTTGGTCAAAGCTGCTGTAGAATACAGTAGTAAGGTATGTGTGCAGGTCGCTTTCTAAAAATCCGACGGGTTCATTTTGGAAGTTGTAGGAATGAAAGGACGACAGTATGTTATCAGAGATTATGAGCATTCGGTCCGGTTGAGTTTCGAGAACGAGCCATGAATAGTCACCGAATTGAATAATTTCGCCGACTTGTGCGGGTCTGGTTGAGTTACCGGATTCGGGGGTGTCATATTCGGAATGTTCGTTTTCGGTGGTCGCAGTAGTTGTTCGGCGTGTTTCATCGGAATCGACATATGCGGGGGTGGTGTTACGCCAGTCGAACGGGTCGGCGATTAGGACACCTGCGACAAGTCCGCCTGTTACCACAACACCGCCTATAACCGCCGCAATCGTTTTAATCGGCAAGGCGGCTGTAGTTACTGCTGTTCCCGCTGAGGTTGCCGCACTTGCCGAAATGTTCATTTTTGCGATGACGTTCATGACCTCTGAGGGGAAGTCTGACGTTTTCATGGCGGTTTTCAAAATTGGAATGAACGCAATTAAACCACCTGTGACGAATATTGCCCCGAGCGGGTTGTTGTCCTTGTCGGTGTCTTCTTTTATTTTTGCACGTGCATGGGTTAGGCGTTCGCCGACTTCGTCCGGAGATATGGCAAGCTGTTCGGCGATTTGTGATACGTCTAATTTTTCTATGTAATAGAAATACACGGCGACACGTTCGTCGAGAGGTAGGTTGTTAATTATTTCGATTAGGTGGTCTTGTTGAAGTTTTTCGAGTGGCATATGTTTTCTCCTTAATTAGTAGGGGCGAACTGTGTTCGCCCGTTGGATGAGGCGTGTGATTAATAGAGCGGGCGAACTGGAGATTGATTTATCAAACTCTTATGTTCAGCCCCTACGTGCAGGGTGCGAGCGGGGAAGTGGGTTTTCGGGTTAGTGGGTTGTGAAATTGTCATCTTGATAAAGTATGCCGTCTATGACTATTCCGAGGAAGGTTAAGCTTGAGCCTATTCCCTCAAAACCGATGTCAATATTGCCGTCGCTCCTTAAATAGTAAGTGTGTCCGTCGCCTGTGTTGGACATTTCATAGCCGTTTACTTCATATTCAAATGATGCGGTGTTTGTTGTGAAATAATTGTCAAAAGTGCGAATGTGTATATTTTCGTAAACATCATCATCGGTAATTTCATTAACACCGTGCATTTTCCCGTCCGGGGTGAATGCATAGAACCAATTTCTTGCGAAGTCTGCCGAGTATACGATAAATCCGCCGTTTTCTGCCGCTGTTTGAATGTAGCTGAGGAACATTTCCGGGGAGTAGTTCATGTTTACAATTTCAGTTTGTGCGGGTGGGGTGGTGGGCTCGTAATTAAGCAGGAATTCCATATTCAATGGAATAAGTTCTCCATTTACAACTGTTCCCTGATACCTGAGATTAGGATAGTATACATCAACATTGATACCCAAAGCATGGTCATTAAGGGTTCTGATATATAAATCGTACCCGTCATGTTTTAACCGCCATGTGTGCGAATCATCGCCAATCATGCTGACAATAAGGTCTTGTCCCGATATTTCAAAAAAGCCTGTATTGCCGGGATTGATTTCTATTTGTTCATAAACATTCTCTACATTAAGAGAGTATATAACTCTCTTATCGTTGTAAAACCCGTAAAAATGTAAGTGTGCGTCATATGTGTCTGCGTATAATGCAAAGCCGCCCATTAATTCGGCAATTTCTAATGAACGCCGGAAAAGTTCCATGTTGAAATAATCATCGTCGTCGTTGTCGAGGAGGGCGGCGGTGGTTGGGATGGGTTCGTTTTCGGTGGTGTCGGGTGGGTTGACGGTATATGGGGGAATTAGTTCTTCACGCCAGTCAAACGGGTCGGCGATTAAAACACCTGCGACAAGTCCTCCTGTGACGACTACGCCTGCAATGACCGCCGCAATTGCTTTTATGGGAACAGTCGCTGTAGTGACCGCTGTTGCGGGGGCTGATAAGGCGTTCATTCGTGTGATGATGTTCATGACCTCTGCGGGGAAGTCTGATGTTTTCATGGCGTTTTTCAAAATCGGAATGAATGCGATTAAACCGCCTGTGATGAATATTGCACCGAGCGGGTTGTTGTCCTTGTCGGTGTCTTCTTTTATTTTTGCACGTGCATGGGTTAGGCGTTCGCCGACCTCGTCCGGAGAAATAGCAAGCTGTTCGGCGATTTCGGAAACGTCAAGCTTTTCTATGTAATAGAAATACACGGCGACACGTTCGTCGAGCGGTAGATTATTAATTATTTCGATTAGGTGGTCTTGGTGGAGTTTTTCGATTTGCATGAGATTGCCTCCTTATTTATTAATCTGCAATTGTGCGTCCTGTTCCGTCTACACGCATTTTGTATGTTTCGCTATCTCCATAGACTGTGTAATAAATCCAGCCGTCAACAACGTCAATAATTTGGCTTTGTTCGTCGTTTAATTGTGTTCGTTCAGTACCATTGGTTCGGACTCTGTAGATGTTGTGTATAACGGGGTTTCCCGATATAACTCTGACATAATAAACCCACCCGTCTTCTACGTGGATATAAAGACACCAATCATGAGCCAGAACATGTTTTTCTCCATTGTTTATATTTATTCTGTAAAGATACCTGTTTTGGCTGTCGTTTCTATAATAAATCCAGTCGCCGACTACTTTGAATTCATCGGTTATTCCGCTGTCAAATGAGGTGTATTCCGTACCGTCAATGCGAACCATGCCGAGTGCGTATCCGTTGAAGAAAATCCAGTCACCGAGGATATACGAGTACTCGCTGTAATCATTATACAATACGGTTCTTTCTGAACCGTCAATACGGGTTCTGTAAATCTCTCCGGACCCATCATGGTTATCGCTCCAACGATAATAAACCCAGTCCCCGTATACTGTGCCGGTGTTCAAAATGGGGATACCGTGTGCAGGGGGTGGCGGGAATTGCGGAGGTGTTGCACCGAGCTCAACCAAACGGTCAATAGTCGCATATACATCGGGTAGTCCGTTTTCGTGGTAATTCGGAATGTTTGCAAGTGCGTGATTTTCGTATTCCGGAAGAGTTACCTCCACATCATCAATAAAAACAAAAATATCATCCGAATCATAGAACCGTTCACGTAAGGTGGCGAGTTCTAAAGTCCACTCGTCATCAACTAAAGTATAATACAAATGCTCGTTATGCCAACCGGTAGCGTCCATTATAACAAAAGTGTTTTGTTCGTTGAGATATTTAGTGCCACCCTGAGAACCTATAATTTCAATCACCTTAACGTAATCCATGCCACCGTATTCCTCGGCAGAATACAGCATTGTCAGGTCTGTGTCATATACCTGCCAAGTACGGAAAATTCCGTTCGGCGGCAGAGTTGTCACCACTAATTCATATACCCCGTCATTGTTAAAATCGATTAAATCAGCATAAACGGTTTTGTCCTGCGAAATCTCGTTTAATAGAATATCGACATATGCGTTGTATATGTCCGCTGATATGTTCACTTCGGGTATAGGTTCGGTGGGGTCTTCGGGTGGGGTGGAGTCTTCGGGGGCGGCGGGTTCGTTTTCGATGGTTGCAGTAGTTGTTCGGCGTGTTTCGTCGAGGTCGGAATCGGCGTATGTAGGGGTGGTGTTCCGCCATTCAAAAGGGTCGGCGACTAAGACACCTGCGACAAGTCCACCAGTGACGACTACGCCTGCAATGACCGCCGCAATTGCTTTTATGGGAACAGTCGCTGTAGTGACCGCTGTTGCGGGGGCTGATAGGGCGTTAAGCCGTGTGATGATGTTCATGACTTCTGCGGGGAAGTCTGACGTTTTCATGGCGTTTTTCAAAATCGGAATGAACGCAATTAAACCGCCTGTGATAAATATTGCACCTATGGGGTTATTTTCTTTTTCGGTGTCTTCTTTTATTTTCGCACGTGCTGAGGTAAGGCGTTCGCCGACTTCATCGGGAGTGATTGCCAATTGTTCGGCGATTTGTGATACGTCAAGCTTTTCTATGTAATAGAAATACACGGCGACACGTTCGTCAAGCGGTAAATTATTAATTATTTCGATTAGGTGGGTTTGGTGGAGTTTTTGAAGTTCCATGAGATTTCTCCTTAGTTAGTAGGGGCGAACTGTGTTCGCCCATCGGATGAGGCGTGTGATTAATAGTCCGGGCGAACACGAGGTTGATTTATCAAACTCTTATGTTCAGCCCCTACGGGAAACCACCCCGTCCGCTTTGCGTCCACCCCTCACACAGAGGGGAATTGCAGGGTGCGAGTGGGGAAGTGGATTTTCTGATTAGTGGGTTGTGAAATTGTCGGCTTGGGTTTTTGAAATCCACATCATCGGGCGGACACCGCCGTAATCCGTGACCGCTCTGCCGATTTCGAGAAACGTACCATCTTCAAGAACGCATGAGGCGTAAAATGAACCGTCAATTGATTGTACATATCTTGACCATATCCACCACCAATGCGGCTGACCTTCATAATTCGCAATTTTTGTGGCGGTTAAATACATTTCAAAATCGCTGAAGGAGGGTATCATAATATGAGATAATATTCTTGCTCGGTCGGCTTGGCTGAAGCTGCTGTAGAATTCTCCGTTGAGGTATGTCTCTAAGCTTTCTCCCTCGGATACGGCATATTCATTAACAGTGTGATAATTATTAAGTGAAACTATGTTTTCGGAGACGATGTATATTTGGTCATGACTGACTTCGACAACTATCCATGTGTAATCGCCGAATTGGATTATATCGCCGACTTGTGCGGGTCGGGTTGAACTGCCGGGTTCGTTTTCCGGGTTGGTGTCCGGATTATCGGACGGGACGCCCGGGTGTGCGTCCCCTACGGTTGTTCGGCGGGGTTCATCGTCGTAGGGGTTATTAGACGGGGCGATGTTGACATCGCCCCCTACGTTTGCGAGGACTACACCTGCGACAAGTCCTCCTGTGACGACTACACCTGCTATAACCGCCGCAATCGCTTTTATCGGGATTGCAGATGTTGCGGTTACTGTTGCGGGGGCTGACAGGGCGTTAAGCCGTGATATGATGTTCATGACCTCTGCGGGGAAGTCTGACGTTTTCATGGCGTTTTTCAAAATCGGAATGAATGCGATTAAACCGCCGGTGATAAATATTGCCCCCATGGGGTTATTTTCTTTTTCGGAGTCTTCTTTTATTTTCGCCCTTGCACGGGTTAGGCGTTCACCGACCTCGTCCGGAGTGATTGCCAATTGTTCGGCGATTTCGGACACGTCTAATTTTTCTATGTAGTAGAAATACACGGCGACACGTTCGTCAAGCGGTAGGTTATTAATTATTTCGATTAGGTGGTCTTGGTGGAGTTTTTCGATTTGCATGAAGTACACCTCCGGGATTTTACATAGATTTTACGTATTATATCATATTAATGTTGCTTTTGCAAGAAATATATGTTATAATAATATAATTATAAGTTATATGAGGACGTGAAACATTGACCGAGAGAATAATTACACTCGATAAATCGGAGCATGTACGTTCCGTGTTCGGGGATTTCGATGAGAATATTAAAATCATTCAAAGCCGCTTTGAGGTTGTGGTTTTAGAGCGTGGCGGTGACATAAAAATCACCGGTGCCAATTCCGACGATGTTAATAATGCCGCTTATGCTGTTGAGGCGATGGTAGGGGTTATAAATCGGGGGGACGCTTTGACCGAGCAGGCGGTTCGTTATATCGCTGACATGACCTTAGACGGGAAGAACGACGAGTTAAACGAATTAAGTAAGGACTGCGTTTTCATCACCTTTACGGGGAAGCCTGTCCGCCCGAAAACAGTCGGGCAGAAACGGTATATTACACAAATCAAAAAGAATACAATTGTGTTCGGTGTGGGTCCTGCCGGAACAGGTAAGACTTATTTGGCTGTGGCTGAGGCGGTGAGGGCGTTTAAGGCTAAGGAAGCTAACCGAATTATATTAACCCGACCTGCTGTTGAGGCGGGGGAGAAATTAGGGTTCTTGCCGGGGGATTTGCAGAATAAGGTTGACCCGTATCTCCGTCCGCTTTATGACGCTTTATTTGACATGATGGGGGCAGAGGCGTTCCACAAAAATATGGAGCGGAACACTATAGAAGTTGCTCCCCTTGCCTATATGAGGGGCAGGACGTTAGATGACAGTTTTATAATTCTTGACGAGGCACAGAACACCACTCCCGAGCAGATGAAAATGTTCTTGACACGCTTAGGCTTCGGGAGCAAGATGGTCATTACCGGGGATATTACGCAGATTGATTTACCCGATAAGAAGAAGTCGGGGTTAATTGAGGCAATCGGTGTTCTCGACGGGATTGATGATGTGGCGTTATGCCGGTTCACCGACAAGGATGTTGTGCGGCACAGGTTGGTTCAGGAAATCGTAAAAGCGTATGAGCGAATGGGTTTGAAAAAATCGGACAAGCCTGTTAAACCCGAGGTTAAGAGATTCTATAAATTCAAAGGAAATGATAAATGATAAATTTGAAATTGTTATACAATGATAAGGTTAAGTCAGGGTTGAATTTTCGCCCGTTAGCGTATAAGTGTTGCACTGCGGTTCTCGTTGCGGAGCGGTATCCCTATGTCACCGAGGTTTCAATGGCGTTGGTGTCGGATTATGAAATCCGGTCGTTGAATTATAAGTATCGCAAAATCGACACCTCTACCGATGTGTTGTCGTTCTTGGATGGTGAGCCCGATTATGAAACGAAATCGGTTATATTGGGCGATATAATTATTTCGGCGGAAACGGCGGTTCGGCAGGCTAATGAGTATGGTCATTCTGTAGAACGGGAGTTGTCGTTCCTGACGGTTCACGGAATGCTGCACCTGCTCGGTTATGACCACGACAGCCCCGCAAATGAGAAGAAGATGTTCGATAAGCAGAACGCCATTCTCGGAAAGCTCGGTATTTCACGATGAACGGTAAATTATACAGCCTTAGAAAAAGCTTCGCTTATGCGATTAACGGGATTGTTTTTTGTGTTCGGTATGAGCGAAATATGCGAATTCATCTTACCATATTCGCTTATGTCATGTTTTTTTCTTTGTTTTTTTATAATTTTACTCGTGCGGAATTGATTTTATTGGTTTTGACCTGTGCTTTTGTTATGGCACTTGAAATAGTTAATACTGCCATCGAAGTCCTCACCGACAGGGCTTCCCCTAAGCCGCACCCACTCGCAAAGGTGGCAAAGGATACGGCGGCGGGAGCGGTTCTCGTTTCAGCGGTGACGGCTGTTATTGTGGGTGTGATTTTGTTCTGGGATTTGGAAATTCTTCGGGAAATCGGTATGTTTTTTATAAGTAATATTGCGGCTTTAATCGCATTATTGGCGTCGGTTGGATTAAGCGTGGTGTTTATATTTTTTACGGGTAAGGAAAGAAAGAAAAACTTATGACTAAAACAGTGTTCGCCGCTGTATGCGGTTATGCAAATGCGGGAAAATCCTCCCTTGTTAACCTGCTTGTCGGGGAGAAGGTCGCCATTGTAAGTGAGAAACCGCAGACGACACGCACCCGCATTAACGGGGTTTTGACGGTTGATGAAACCCAGTATGTCTTTACTGATACGCCGGGGTTCCATAAGGCACAAAACGCATTGTCAAAGCATATGCTCAAGTCCATTCGCAGCAGTGTTACCGATGTTGATGTAATTCTGCTTATGGCGGACTGCACTAAAAAACCAACACTGCCTGATTTATTGGATGAGAAAATTGATGTAATCCTATTGTTGAATAAAGTTGATTTAATTAAGGATAAGAATCAATTGTTGCTTATAATTGATGCATATTGCAAATTATATGAGTTTAAGGAAATTATTCCGATTAGTGTGAAAAAGCAGATTAATACCGAGAAAATTCTGCCTTTGCTAAACAATTATGCTAAGGAAAGCGAGTTTTATTTTGACCCTGAGCTACCCACTGACCAGTCGGAGAAAATATGGCTGTCAGAGGTCATTCGGGAGAAGCTGCTGCATGAATTATATGAGGAAATTCCTCACGGGATTGCGGTGCAAATCGAGTTAATCGAATACGGCAAGACTAATAAAGGGGCAGACATAGTAGATTTGTCGGCGGTTATAATTTGTGAGAAGGAATCGCATAAAGGAATGATTATCGGTAAGCAGGGCGGTATGTTAAAGAAAATCGGTTCGGTGGCACGAGGGGAAACCGAAGAGTATTTCGGGTGCAAGGTAAACATGAAGCTGTGGGTGAAGGTTGCCGAGGATTGGCGGAATCGTGAAAGTTTAATCAATGATTTCGGATTGAGAGCAGAGTAATGTTGATTACTGTTGACGGGCTTGTGACGGCTCGCAGGGAATTCGGCGATACGTCATGTTATATCGATATTTTAACAAAGGAATACGGCGTTATTGAGGTTGTGGCGAAGGGGGTTAAGAAGCTCAATAGTCCTAATTCTGCGGCGTGTGCGTTGTTCGCTTATGCGACGTTTTGCCTGAATAAAAAGGGGTTGAATTATTCGCTGAATTCTGCGAAAATTAAGCATAGTTTTCATGAGTTGGCGAATGATATTAAGGCACTCGCACTTGCTGCGTATTTCGCCGAGTTAATCAAGTTTACCGCTACTCCCGAGCAGTCGTCGGAGGATATTCTGCGGTTAATGTTAATCGGGTTGTATGAATTATGCAGGGGCGGTGACTTGTTAACGGTTAAGGCGGTTTTTGAGGTTAGGCTTGCTAAGGAATTGGGGTTCGCTCCGAGGGAGGATACGACGTATCTGAATTTGCCGCTTGAGAAGATATTTAAAGTCCCTGTGAACGACGAGTTTATTAATTCGGCTGAGGGGTATTTGTTGGAGCAATTAGATGTGACGACGTTTAAGACGTTGGAGTATTTTAATAAATTGTGAATTGCTGATTAAGGAGAAGTTATGGGGTTGTTTTATCACCCGCAGAAGTCGGGTAAGGGGGTTGCGAAAAGAGAAGCGGAGAAGAGACCGTTCTTTAAGTTTTGGGAGCTTTTCGGGAGGAAATTTTGGAAGCTGTTGCAGCTTAATGTTCTTTATTTGCTTTTGTGTATTCCTATAGTCACAATTGGTCCTGCGACGGCGGCTTTGACACAGGTGATGAGAAAGTTCGTTGTAGAGCAGCCGATATTCGTGTTTGAGGAGTTTTTTTCGTCGTTTAAAAGAAATTTTAAGCAGGCGTTTATCGTTGGGTTGCTTGACGTGGTTTTTATTCTGTTTTTCTTGGTGACGCTGTTCGACTATTCTTCAAGGATTAACGCCGACCCGGATATTATGAATTATGCGATGATTGCCATGACTATGGTTTCCGGTGTGATATTTCTGACGCTAAACCTGTATATTTATCCGCAGATTGTCAGCTTGCAGTTAAGTCTGCCCGCTATGTTCAAGAATGCTGTTATTCTTGGGGTGGCAGGGTTAAAAAGAAACGCTGTCACTGTCCTTTGTTATATCGGGGTAATCAGTGTGTTTGTTTTGACATTGCCTTATTCGGTGGCGTTTTTGCCCCTTGCTCCTTTTTCGTGGCTGGCGTTTTTGAGTGTGTTTAACGCTTATCCTGTTATCCAACAGTATATAGTCAACCCGTATTATGAGGCGAAGGGGGAGATTAATCCCGAATCGCCCGATTATGACGGGGGTGTGAGTGTTACCGGTGAAGACGGCGAGGAGGTTAAAAAAGAGGAAATTAAACCGCTGTTTACCGATTTGGGCGGGAGGGAAGCTGTTGTTAATAAAAAGAATGTAAAAACAGGGGGAAAACTGATAAAATAACATTGCTTTTTGTTTCATTGTGTGATATAATTAGATATTGTATGATTTTGGGTTTGTTTAAAAAGAGGGGAATGTTTTATGAAAGCAGATTTACACTGCCATACCACGCTGTCTGACGGTTCGCTGGGAATCGAAGATATTATTTCGCAAGCCAAACGAAACGGGTTGGATTACTTAAGCATTACTGACCATGATACGCTTTCGTCAATTTCGAGGGCGAATGTCCTCGGGAAGCGGTACGGCGTTAATATTATCCCTGCCGTGGAGCTGACTGCGTTCGACGGGAAGCGGGGGGCTAAGGCACATATCCTGTGTTATAACCCGAAGAAGCCCGACCGCCTTGAGGGGTTGTGCTTGCGTACCTGTGAGCAGAGAAAAGTTCGGGGTAAAAAAATGTCGATGAAGGTTATCGACAAGTATCCCATTACACTTGAGAATATTGTTAAATATGCCGCCGGAAGTAAAGCTATTTATAAAAGCCATATCATGCATGCCTTGATGGATTACGGTTATACTATTGACCTGTATGGCAAGATGCATAAGGAGCTGTTTAATACGGTTGACGGGTTGTGTGCCGAGGAGGTGCGTAGCGAGAGTGACGAGTATCCGGAGGTTCGGTTCGTTATTCAATTAGTCCGTTCGGCTGGCGGGATTGCTGTTTTGGCTCACCCGAGAGTGTATGATAATTTTGAGCTTGCTGAGGAATTGGCGAAAGAAAAGTTAATCGACGGGTTAGAGGTATGGCACAGCAGCCACACCGACGGCGATGTTGAGAAGCTTTTGGAGATTTCAAACGAGTTTAATCTAATCACCACCGGCGGTTCGGATTTCCACGGGTTCTATAACCATTATCCCGTTTCGCTGGGGGCACTGACTACACCTGCAGGTTCGTTGAGCAGGATTTTGGGTAAAAAAGAAGCCGCTATTACGTAAATTGTAAAGGAGCAGAAAAATGAGTTATGAATATAGTCCGACGGGGGTTTGTGCCCAGAAAATGCAGTTTGATGTTAATGACGGCATTGTTAAGGATTTGAAGATTGTCGGGGGATGTGCCGGTAATGGTGTCGGTATTGCACGGTTAGTCGAGGGTATGAAGGTCAGCGATGTTATTGAGCGGCTGGAAAGTGTTCGGTGCGGGGGACGTCCGAGTTCCTGTCCTGCACAATTAGCACAGGCGTTACGAGCAGTTAATAATTAATAATGAATAGTGAATAATGATTGTGTCGCCTGCGGCGACGTATTTGAAAGCCTTGCTTGAAATTTCAGCAGGGTTTTTTGTTAATTTTTTCACGGTATATTTATTATGGTGTGGAAAAAAATAATAAAAATTACGGGCAACCCATATAGGTCGCCCGCTCTGTTATAGTGATACAGATACCATACAATTATACTACTTTTGATAAAGGGGTTTCAACCTCAATAAACACGCTTTCAATGTCGGTGTGTTTTATTGTTTTGGTTTCATACTCATTTATAGCAATTTCAATGTCCGCTTCATAAGCAACACCTTGTTCCCAAATTTCTACTATAACAGCACGTTTTCCCGATTTCAACTTTATGTGGTCAAATTGTTTAATCATTTCTCTACCTCTCGATTTGTAATATACGCACTTGTCAGCCTTGTTTCGCCATTGTGTTCAACTATCCAGCTTGTAAGTACATTGGCACTTTTTCCGTTTTCTCCTCTTAAAATCATCAAAACCTCATACTTTATGCCAAAACCATTGTCGCCTTTTGATGTTGCTTTAAATTTAATAAGGCTGTCTTTGATGTTCTTAATAAGTATGTTGTAATTGGTTAAATCATACCCTAATGCCTGTTCAAAGGCATATGCTTTACCCTTCCCTTTTACAGGGTGGAGTGCGTATTCTGTAAACTTTCTAACAGGAATTACAGCTTTATCTGCATTGGGTAGTATATTCATTATTTCACCGCCTGTGCTTATTATACATTTGTTTTCTTCACTTGTCAATGCTAAAGCTGTTATTAATAACATGTTTTATGCAAATTTTACATTGTATAATATTTCTGCCACATCAAAAACTACGAAAAAGAGGTGAGAAATAATGCAGATTACTAAAAAAGATTATGCCGAGCTGACCAAGAAGCGTTCACCGAATACCAAGCTACCTAAAACCTTAACTAAGGCTTTTTTAATCGGGGGGGCAATTTGTGTTATCGGGCAGGGATTTTTGAATTTATATACACGGCTTGGGTTCGATAAAATTGACGCAGGGGCGTTGACTTCGGTTTCGTTGATGTTTATTGCGGCGGTTTTAACCGGGTTTAGGATTTATGATAAAATTGCACGTCATGCGGGGGCGGGTTCAATTGTTCCTATTACGGGGTTCGCCAATTCAGTGGTGTCACCTGCCTTAGAGTTTAAGACAGAGGGGTATATCTTAGGGGTGGGGGCGAAAATGTTCGTGATTGCGGGGCCTGTAATCCTCTACGGCATTACTGCCTCTGTAATATACGGGGTAATCCTGTATGTCTTCGGGAGGTAGGTATGGGGAAGTTTATTCAAGGCGGGACTGTTCAAATGTTCAACGCACCATCTGTTAAGTCATACGCCGCCGCCGTCGGGAAAAAAGAGGGTGAGGGACCTTTAGCCGATTGCTTCGATTATATCGGTGAGGATGTTACTCTGGGAACCGACAGCTGGGAAAAAGCCGAAAATATGTTGCAGAAATATGCATTCAGCATTGCACTTCAAAAAGGCTCGCTGGCACAGACTGATATTGCTATGATTTTTGCGGGGGATTTGCTTAATCAATGCACCGCCTCCGGGTATGCTGTTCGGGATTTTGATATTCCTTTTGTGGGGTTATACGGGGCGTGTTCAACTATGGCGGAGAGTCTTGCATTAGCTTCGGTGTTTATCGAGAACGGCTTGGGCGGGAATATCGCCGCACTTACCTCGTCGCATTTTTGTGCGGCTGAGCGGCAGTTTCGCTTTCCGCTGAATTATGGCGGGCAGAGAACACCCACCTCCCAGTGGACGGCTACTGCGGCGGGCTGTGCCGTGGTTTCTTCACGGGAAATGCCGCCCTATATCAACGCTGTTACCTTCGGGAAAATCAAGGACTACGGAATCACCGATGTCAATAATATGGGGGCGGCAATGAGCGGTGCGGCTTATGATACTATATCGACACATTTGTCGAATACGTCAAAGTCAATCGATGATTTCGATTATATAGTAACCGGGGATTTAGGATTAGTCGGCAGTGAATTGTTATATGACCTGTTCGACAAGGATAGGGTAAACATTCAAAAAAAGCACAAGGACTGCGGGTTGATGTTATACGATTTAAAAGGACAGGACATTCACGCAGGTGGGTCGGGCTGCGGGTGTGCGGCAAGTGTTTTGTGCGGGTATTTTTTACAGGAGATTGCACAGGGGAAAATAAAGAATATATTGTTCACGGCGACAGGGGCGTTAATGTCACCTACGATGATTCAACAGGGTGAGAGTATTCCGGGGATAGCCCACGCTATCCACATCTCATCAGAATAGCGTGGGCATAAGCCCTATGCTATCCACATCTCATCAGCGTAGGGGCGAACTGTGTTCGCCCGTCGGTAGGTGGGTATTGGAATAACGGGCGAACACAGTTCGCCCCTACGGGGAGGAAAGATTATGGATTATTTATGGGCGTTTTTAGTGGGCGGGACAATTTGCCTGATTGGGCAGTTGTTAATAGATTTGACAAAGCTATCGCCGGCGAGGATTCTTGTGTCGTTCGTTGTGGCAGGGGTGTTCCTTTCGGCAATCGGCTGGTACGGGGCGTTAGTAGAATTCGCCGGAGCAGGTGCGACTGTTCCTTTGACGGGGTTCGGTTATCTCTTAGCCGAGGGGGTTAAAAAAGCGGTTCAGACTGACGGGTTAATCGGGGCGTTGACAGGTGGGTTTACGGCGGCTTCATGCGGGCTGGCTACGGTTATGATATTGGGGTTGTTGGTTTCACTCCTGTTCAAGCGGGGTGACAGAGTTTCATGATGCGTGTGTATATATGTGTCGGAATATTTATCTCGATTATTGCGTTTTCGCTGTTCAGTAAAATGTATGTGCGGGATTCTGTCGGGGAAGTCCGTGACGCACTTGTTATGGCTGTGGAAAGCTATGAGGCGGGAGATTATGAGGCGGTTGACAGTTATACCGCTTATGCCGCCGAGAAGTGGGATAAATTCCGCAAGAACAGCTTCCTCTTAGCGGATAAATCGTACATCACGACTATGTCGGGGGCGATTGCAAGAGTACACGCCTTGCAAGGGGATATGTTCGTCGCAGAATGTTATTATGCTATTGCGGTGGCTGACCATATTATAAAAGAGAATTAGTCCCGAAAATTCGGGATTGATTTTTTTATCGGATTATGATATAATTCAAATATGGGAATATTTGATAAATTTAAAACAGGATTAAAAAAGACAAAGGATTCGCTTGCAGGTGGGGTTGAGCGGGTCATTAATTCGTTTACCAAAATCGACGAGGATTTCTTTGAGGAGTTAGAGGAAACGCTGATACTTTCTGACATTGGAGCGGCTACCGCTGATGAAATATGCGAGAAATTACGCTCGGAGATTAAAAGAACCGGTGCGAAAGAGCCTAATGAAATTATGGGGCTTTTGAAAAGTATTATCCGGGAAATGCTGACGGGCGGGAATGAATTAGACATTTCAAATAAACCTGCTGTTATCCTTGTAATCGGCGTTAACGGGGCAGGGAAAACCACCACTATAGGGAAGTTAGCCGCTAATTTGAAAAATGATGGGTTAAAAGTGGTTATTGCGGCGGCTGATACGTTTCGGGCGGCGGCAATCGAACAGCTTTCAACATGGGCTGAGCGTTCCGGTACTGATATTATTAAACATTCTGAGGGGTCTGACCCTGCGGCTGTGGTTTTTGACGCTTGTAATGCTGCAAAGGCACGCAACGCCGATGTCCTTATAATTGATACTGCGGGGCGGCTGCACAATAAAAAGCATTTGATGGAAGAGCTTAAGAAAATTTCACGCACTGTTAATACTAATATCCCCGATTGTTCGTTTGAGACGTTGTTAGTCCTCGACGCTACGACGGGGCAGAACGCCGTTAATCAGGCGAAGCTGTTCGGGGAGACCACGCCCATTAGCGGGATTGTGCTTACTAAGCTGGACGGCACTGCGAAAGGCGGGATAATTATCGCGATTAAAAATGAACTCGGTATTCCTGTGAAGTTGGTAGGCGTGGGTGAGAAAATCGACGATTTGCAACCGTTCTCGGCGGAGGGGTATGTAGAGGCGTTGTTTGGGGAATGACATATGGAGAAGTATGATTATATTACTATTGCTTGTTTGATGTTGGAAATTATCGGGGTTGTATTGATAATAGCGTTTACCATGAAGAAGCATTATGTTCGTAATAAAACTATAGTTTTTTTCTTAATACGTATTCTTTCAATACCGATAATGGGTTATGCCGGTTTTCTTATCCTTTTGGCTTTTTTCGGATTTGGCGGCGTTTTAGATGTTATTTTTATTATTCCTTGGATTTGTTTGCCGATAGATTTAGCATGGTTTTATGTGTCGGTGGTTAAAACGAAAATAAGATACATAATCATATCAAGGGTTATAACGTCAATTGTAATGGCTCCTGTGCTTGGTTACACAATGATGTCAATAAGGTTTTTGTTGTGGTGAGGGGTTGGATAATCGGGCGAACAGAAATGCACCAGTTTTTACCGAAACCACCCCGTCAGCCTATGGCTGCCACCCCTCCAAGGAGGGGAATTGCCCGTTTCAAGACAGAAAGCTGATTTTTCGTTTGCAACCTGCATTCCCCTCCGTGGAGGGGTGCCCGTAGGGCGGGGTGGTTTTGGAAAAAGCGGTGATATGCAAAACACTGTAAATAAGAAGACAGTTTAAAAGTAGAATAACTTTTTGAAAGGCATAAAGTATGAAATTAATCATTGCTTCCAATAATCAGGGTAAGGTTTTGGAATATAAACAGCTTCTTGCACCGCTG
Source organism: Oscillospiraceae bacterium (assembly GCA_009784825.1). Taxonomy (GTDB): domain Bacteria; phylum Bacillota; class Clostridia; order Oscillospirales; family Ruminococcaceae; genus Ruminiclostridium_E. Next base: position 199,886 of record WQXO01000002.1, on the reverse strand, counting down.
GGGTATAAGGTGGTTTCCCAGTCGGAGGCGGGGATTGACCTTGACGTTGAGGAAACGGGTGCGACGTTCAGAGAGAATGCCTCACTAAAAGCTCGTGCGATTTATGAATTAGGTGGGGGCGTGCCGGTAATCGCAGACGATTCGGGATTGGAAGTCGATTTTTTAGGGGGAGAGCCGGGTGTGTATTCAGCACGGTATGCCCCGCATGGGCAACGGCGTAAGACGATTCTCGCTAAGATGGAAACCTGCCCGCCCGAAAAGAGAACTGCGAGATTTTTCTGTTGTATCTGCTACATTGACGAGAACGGCGAGAAGTTCGTTGACGGGGAGGTTCACGGGTTAATCGGGTATGAGAATAGGGGGGACAACGGGTTCGGGTATGACTCGATATTTATGTATAAAGGCAAATCCTTCGCTGAATTAGCCTCGGCTGAGAAAAACAACATAAGTCACAGGGGAGCGGCATTACGAAAATTGATAGGAGTTTTAGACGGACATGAGCAGTAATATCACAAGTAAACAGCGGGCGGCTCTCAGGGGGATTGCCAACAGTTATGATACTATATTCCAAATCGGGAAAAGCTCCGAAATCAGTGAGAACCTTGTTAAACAAGTCAATGACGCACTTGCGGCACGGGAGCTGATTAAACTCAGAGTGCTGAACAATTCGGAATATTCCGCCAAAGATGCGGCAGTTGAATTAAGCGAGAAGACCAATTCCGAAATAGTACAGGTAATCGGGACGAGGTTCGTTTTGTTTAAACAAAATCCAGACCCCGATAAAAGAAAAATCAGTATATGAACAACCATATGAAAATCCATAAAAAAATCGGAATCTTCGGCGGAGCTTTCGACCCACCCCATAACGGGCATGTTAATTTAGTTAATTCTGTTATGCGGGAATTGGCTTTAGACAAGGTTATTGTAATCCCTACCGGGACTTCGCCCCATAAGGCGGCTTCGGCTACAGCGTTTTCGGACAGGCTAAAGATGGCAGGGTTAGCCTTCCCCGATTATGAAATTAGCGATATTGAAAGCCGCCCGGGAAAAAGTTATATGATTGATACACTTCGGGAGCTTTGTGAAATATATCCCGACGACGAGTTTTATCTGTTAATCGGCTCGGATATGATGGACAGCTTTGATACTTGGAAAGACCATGAGGAAATATTGAAGTTGTGCAGGGTTGTGCCAACCTCACGAAGTATTGTTCCGGTATCGTCTACCGAAATCAGAGCGGACTTAGAAAAACATAAGCACCTGTTACCCGAGGCGGTATATGACTATATAAAGCAGAGAGGTTTGTATGAATTATGAGAAAATAGTGAGAGAGAAGTTACGGGACAAGCGGTATAACCATAGTGTGAATGTGGCTGACATGTGTGTGCAATTAGCGAAAAAGCACGGCTGTGACTGTGAAAAAGCGTATATTGCGGGAATGCTGCACGACGTTATGAAAGAACTGCCTATGGAGGAAATGTGTGGAATTGTCGAGAGCTCCGGGCTTCAGCCGGATTCGATTGAATTGGTCACCCCCGCTCTGTGGCACGGAATAGCCGCTGCCGTCTATGTGCGTGATGAGCTTCATATAAAAGACAGCGACATTATAAATTCAATTAGGTTTCACACCGTCGGCAGGGGCGGAATGTCCATTTTGGAGAAAATTGTTTATTTGGGGGATTTGGTGTCGGTTGACCGGGTTTTCTATGACGTGGAAATATACAGAGAGTATTCTTTTTCCGATTTAGATTACGCAATGTATATGGCTTTGAAGTGGGGTATTTGCGAAACTCTCAGGAAAGACGGTCAGATTCCGGTGTTTACATTACAAGCGTATAATTATTTCAACAATAAGTATAAAGGAGAAAAAATATGACAGATAATGAAATTTTGGCAGTTGCGGTTAAGACACTTGACGATAAGAAGGGGCACGACATTAAGGTCATCAAAATCGCCGATATATCGGTGATTGCTAACTATTTCGTCCTTGCGACAGGGACAAGCTCTACACAGGTTAAGGCGTTGGCTGACGAGGTCGAGCATAAGCTATCGCTGTCCGGGACTGCTCCGAGACGCACTGAGGGGTATAACGGGGCGGATTGGATTGTGTTAGATTATATCGATGTGATTATCCACATTTTTTACAAAGAGACAAGAGAGTTCTATGACCTTGAGAGATTGTGGCAGGACGGGGAAGAAATTGACATCAGCGTGTTTTTAAAATAATCACGTCATGTGTATTTATTTTTAGCGAATTATATATTTCACGGGAAATAATCATGCAAAATGATTATTTCCTTTTTGTTGTCGGAAAATGTCGAGTGGGTTTTTCCCTTTCTGTGAGCAGGGGGAGTGGAATTCTTTTCCATAAATAATAACTTCATTCGCCGGGAAATAACGCCATAATGACATGATTAAAATTTACTATATATTGTGTTTATTGGAAAATAAAAACACTATTATTTATTGGGAAATATTTGTAAAAAATCGGGTCATGTGATTTATTTGTGAAAATTTTCAGAATTTTCAATTTATGTATTGACAAGAGGTGGAATATATAGTATACTGTTTTAGTATTCATATTAATAAAAAATAAACCCGGGGTAAGGGAGGGAAACAGATGGCGGAAGTCAGACTTGGGAAAAACGAGTCTTTGGAGACAGCACTGAAACGCTTTAAGCGGTCGTGTGCCAGAGATGGTGTTCTTGCCGAGGTCCGCAAGAGGGAGCATTACGAGAAGCCCTCGGTCAAGCGGAAGAAAAAGTCCGAAGCGGCTCGTAAGCGTAAGTTCAAATAGGATTTCTATACGGGCGATTCCTGATTAAACGGGGTCGCCCCTACGTTTTAGGAGAGACATATGTTTAAACCGACATTTTGGTTAGAGAGCGTTTTTCAAATAGATGAAGTGTTCTTGTATAAAAATAATATCCACGGGTTGATTCTTGACCTTGATAATACCCTTTCCATGCACGATAACCCAAAGGCGGAGGAGGGCGTTATCGAATGGTTGGACGAAATGCGATTCCTCAAGATTAAGATGATTGTGGTGTCGAATAATTCTGCTAAACGGGTTGCTCCCTTAGCTGAGGAATTGGGCCTGGATTTTATTTCGTTCGGGTGCAAGCCGCTCCCGTTCGGGATTTATAAGGCGGCAAGGTCGCTTAATTTATCGAGGTTTAACCTTGCTGTGGTGGGTGACCAGATTTTCACCGACATTATCGGGGGGAATTATTGCGGGATTCGTACTGTTTTAGTTGAGCCGTTTCATTTAGAGGATAAGTGGACGTTCAGACTTAAAAGAAAAATCGAAAGTGTTGTGTTTGAGCGGGATTTTACGAAACTGTAGGGACACGATATATCGTGTACGTGAGTAGGAGTGAAATTATGCCTATTGTGTTCGCACCGGGCGGGAAAGCCGACAGCTTCGGCAGGCGGAAATTCCCCATAGAATTGCCCGCATATTTAGCGGAATTCGGGTTAAACGGGTTCGAGTTCGAGTGCGGCAGAGGGGTAAATATATCTGAGGAAGCTTATGAGTTTTTTGCCGTTGACCGTGGGATTAAATTAAGCCTTCATGCACCGTATTTTATTTCGATTTCTTCTGTTGAGGAAGCAACGAGAATTAAAAGTATACAGTATATTCTTCAATCGGCTGAGGCGGCGTGCAAATTAGGAGCAGACAGAATTATCGTTCATTCCGGCTCATGTGCGAAGATTAGCCGTGACGTTGCTTTGGGGTATGCACTCGAAACATTAAAAAAAGCACGGCAGGTTATGGACGAAAACGGGTTTTATGACATTATGATTTGCCCGGAAACCATGGGCAAGATTAATCAATTAGGCACAGTTACAGAAGTAGTTGAGTTATGCAAATTAGATGAACGAATGCTGCCTTGTGTGGATTTCGGGCATGTGTACGCACGCAATTCCGGAAGTGTCGATTATGCGGGTGTTTTCGATGAAATAGCGGACAAGTTAGGGAATGAGCGATTACGTAAAATTCATATACATTTCAGCAAAATTGAGTTCACCACCGGTGGTGAAAAACGGCATTTGACATTCGAGAACCGGCAGTTTGGTCCGGAATATGAGCCGCTTATTGATGAAATAGTCAGACGTAATCTTGAGCCGTTTATAGTATGTGAATCGGACGGCACACAAAGTGAGGACGCATCACAAATGCTAAAATATTATAGGGGGATATTGTTATGAAAATCTACATCATTAACGGGGCAAATCTCAACCTTCTCGGTAAGCGTGAGCCGGATATTTACGGGACTGATATGCTTGATTCTATTAACAACGCCATTACCGAGGAAGCGGCAGAATTAGGCTTGGACTGTGAGTTTTTCCAGTTGAACCATGAGGGTGATATTATCGAAAAGCTCCACGAGGCTTGTGAGAATGCTGACGGTGTTGTTCTTAATGCGGGGGCGTATACCCATTATAGTTATGCCATTAGAGACGCCATTAAAGCAATAAGAAAGCCTGTTATTGAGGTGCATTTGTCGAATGTACACGCACGGGAGGATTTTCGCCAGATTTCTGTAATTGCGTCGGTGTGCAGGGGTACGATTGCGGGATTTGGGAAAACAAGTTATGTTTTGGCGTTACATGCCTTGAAAGATATTTTATGAAAATTGCAGAATTAATTACAAGCTCGCTGACTGACAGCAGACAAGCCGCCCTCGTGACTTCACAGGTTAACCGCCGTTATATAACGGGGTTTAATTCGTCGTCGGGGATTATTGTTATTACTAAGGACAGAAAGTATTTCTTGACCGACTCACGCTATTATGATAAGGCGGTTGAGATGGTTCACGGGTACAAGGTCGTTTTGTTGAAGGACGTTAAGGAACAGCTCGACTATATATTCATCAAGCACCGCATTGACACTGTGTCTGTTGAGAACCAGACCATGACCTTAGCGGGGTTAGAAAAGTATAAAGAAATGTTCTCGCATATAGAGTTTGATACCTCGAATTGGCTGTCGGATTTGATTGTGAAAAAACGCATGATAAAAACCTCCGACGAGCTAAGTAAAATCGAAGCGGCTCAAAGAATTGCCGAGCGGGCTTTCTCGAAGCTGTTGACTAAGCTGCGTCCCGGGATTACTGAAAAGCAGGTCGCGGCGGTGCTGAATTATTATATGTCGGAATTGGGCTCGGACGGTGAGGCTTTCCCGATTATCGCCGCCTCCGGAAAGAATTCTGCTGTTCCTCATTCGTCGCCTACGAGTAAGGAATTAGTGGAGGGAGAGTTCATCATTATCGACTTTGGAGCGGTGGTTGACGGGTATCATTCGGATATGACGAGGACTGTCGTAATCGGTAATCCTACTGAGGCGATGAAGCGGGTCTATGACGCTGTGTGGTCGGCGAATACCGATGTTCTTAAGGCAGTCCGCCCGGATATTACCGGGAAGCTACTCGACAATGTGGCACGCTCTACGTTAGAAGCATGGGGGTATGAATCGTATTTCGGGCATGGGCTGGGTCACGGGGTTGGGTTGGAGGTTCATGAAACACCCACCATTTCTTCTAAGGCGGACGCTACCTTGAGGGAGAATATGGTGTTCACCGTGGAGCCGGGTGTGTATATTCCGCATAAGTTCGGGGTTCGCATTGAGGATATGATTGTGGTGACCAAGAACGGCTGTGTTAATCTGACCAAGACTCCTAAGACGTTGATACAAGTGTGAAATAATTTGGTAAAAGACTTGCATTTTTTTATGAAATATTGTAGAATATATGTATATGAGAAAGGTGGTGGGAATAATGGGTATGACCGACAGACAGTTCGACTCATATCAAGCACGGTTGTTAAGTAATTTAAAAGAAGCATTGGCAGTGAGTCCTAATAATGAAAAGTTAAAAAAGCTGATAAAAGAAATTGAGGCTGAATTAAAAAGACCTTAAGTTTGAGGCATAAGAGAGGAATGATAAATTATGATTAATGCAGGTGATTTTAGGAATGGCGTAACCTTTGAGGAGGACGGAAACGTAATGCAGGTTGTCGAGTTCCAGCACGTTAAACCGGGGAAAGGTGCGGCGTTCGTGCGAACGAAGGTACGCAACGTCATTACCGGTTCAGTGGTTGAAAAATCGTATAACCCCACTGCGAAGTTCGAGAGTGCTTTTGTAGAACGGCGTGACATGACCTATTCCTATGCGGATGGTGAGTTGTTTTATTTTATGGATTGTGAGACCTATGAGCAGGTTCCCATTAATAAATCGGAATTGTCCGACAGCTTTAAATTCGTGAAAGAGGACATGGTTTGTAAGGTTCTTTCGTATAAAGGTAAGGTTTTCGGGGTTGAGCCGCCTAATTTTGTGGAATTAGAAATTGTTGAGACCGACCCGGGATTTAAAGGCGATACCGCAACTAATACGCTTAAGCCTGCAACACTCGAAACAGGGGCGGTTGTTAAAGTGCCGCTGTTCATCGAGCCGAACGAGATTATTCGGATTGATACCCGCACCGGTGAGTATATGGAAAGAGCGAACAAGTAATTAAATAAGGAGGATATTATTATGCCGAACACTGCCGAAACTATCGAAAAGTTAGCGAGAGAATTGACAATTAATCAAATTCTCTTAGCTTTAAAAGAATTTCAGACACTCGAACAATTAGAGGAGTATCTCGAAACATTATTGAAAAAATAAAAGGAGAAAAAAATGACTATTTCTGAAAAAGTAGCCTACATCAAGGGCTTGACCGACGGAATGAAAATTGATGATTCCACCAATGAGGGTAAGGTTATATTAGCCATGCTCGATGTTCTTAAAGAGGTTGCATTAGAGTTAGAAGACATTGACGACACTTTAGACGATATGGCTGAAATTGTCGGCGATATTGAAGAAAGTGTGTATGACTTGGAGGACGAGGTTTATGGCGGCGATTTCGGCGATTATGACTTTGATGACGACGATTTATATGAAATAGCCTGCCGTGGCTGCGGGAATACCGTTTCTGTTGATATGAGTATGCTGGAGGACGGTTCGGTGAATTGCCCGAATTGCGGTGCTTTAATCGAATTCGACATTGATATTATAGACGCCGACGAATGTGAACCCGGTAGTGACAGATGAATTTAAAAGAATACGGATTTAAAATAGAAGCCGCTTTGAAAGAATGCTGTGAGGCTTCCGAGAAAGCGTTGGGGTTGACACCTTTCGACGAACAATTAATTGCGGCGGTTGCTTTGTATGACGGGAAAATTGTCGAGATGAAAACCGGCGAAGGTAAGACACTTTCGGCGGTTTTTGCCGCATATTTGTTAAAATTAGACAATCGGAAAGTCCATATATTCACCTTTAATGATTACCTCGCAAAGCGTGACTATAACTGGATGAAGCCGCTGTATGACTTATTGAATGTGAGTATCGCCCTGATTACCGAGAAGACCCCCTTCAAAGAACGGCAAATGGCTTATAAAAATGCTGATGTTGTCTATTGTACGGTGAAGGAGGCGGGGTTCGATTTTCTGCGGGACTTCATGGTGTATGAGGATTCGGAAAGAGTGCATGTCGGATATGACTTTGCGATATTCGATGAGGCGGACAGCGTTCTGATTGATGAGGCACGAATTCCCCTTGTAATTGCAGGAGATGTCGATGCACATGTCAGCGACGAGGTTGTTCGGGTATGTGAGTTTGTTAAGAAATTAGACGAGAATGATTATGAAATAGATTTCGGGGAGAATGCCGTTTATTTAACCGATGACGGGATTGTAAAAACCGAGGAGTTTTTTGAATTAGATAATCTTTATGACGAGGAAAATACCGATGTTTTAATCGTAATTAACACCTGTTTAAAAGCTGTGTTTTTCCTTAAAGAAAACAAGGATTATGTTGTAAAGGATAACAAGATTCAATTAATCGATTCGCTTACGGGGAGGATTGCGAAAAATCGAGTTCTGCCCGATGCACTTCAATCAGCTGTTGAAGTCAAGCATGGGTTGAAAGTCACCGAAAGAGGGGTTGTTACGGGGATTATCCCCATTCAATATTTTGCACGGCAGTATAAAAATATTGCGGGAATGACAGGCACGGCTATGCAATCCGATGAAGAGTTCGAGTTATTGTACGGGCTTCACATTGAGGCGATTGCACCGCATAACCCGTCAAACAGAACCAACCATCTTGCCGAAATATACTACGACGGTGAAAGTAAATGGGAGGCTGTTGTTCGGGAGATTGTGCGTGTTAATGAGAAGAAGCAGCCTGTTTTAATTGGGACGGCGACGATTGAAGAGAGCGAAAACTTAGCGAAGATGTTAGACGGTGAGGGGATTGATAATGTTCGGGTTCTAAACGCCAAGAATGATGAAATGGAAGCGGAAATTATTAAAAACGCAGGGGCATTAGGGGCTGTTACCGTTTCTACTAATATGGCAGGGCGGGGCATTGATATTAAGTTAGGTTCATTCGATGAAACCACCCGTGACGAGGTTGTTGAGGCGGGCGGGCTGTTCATAATCGGTACGCAGATTTATGAAAATGCACGCATGAACGAACAGTTAAACGGGCGGTGCGGGCGGCAGGGCGATGTCGGTGAAACGAAATTATTCGTTGCTTTAGACGATGAAATTATGCTCAAGCATGAGTTGAAAAAGTTAGTCGGGGGCAGGCGGTTTCCAGACCCAACCAAGGATATAATAGATGACAGGGTTGTTGTTCGTGAAATTGAACGGGTTCAACGAATATCGCAGGGGGATTTGTTAGAGGAACGTAAGCGGTTGTTGAAATTCACCATTATCGGGGAGAAGCACAGGGACATTATTTTCAGTAAGCGGTTAGAGTATTTATCCGGGGAACGTCAACCCGATATTTGGCAAGGCTCACAGGATTATAAAAAGGCAGTGAAGAAATTCGGTGAAGAAGCATTGAACGCTTTACAAAAAGAGGTAATTCTCTCTGCCGTAAACGAGGTCTGGTGCGATTATTTAGAGTATACCTCCGAGCTTAGAACCGGAATTCACTTGCGGGCAATCGCAGGGAGAAGCCCCGCTGAGGAGTATAACATCGACAGCGAGATGTATTTCGAGGGGTGTGAAAACCGTTTAATTGAGAAGGTTAATGATACGTTAAGCGAGATAATAAAACTCGATAAATTAAGCGAGTTCAGCGTGGTGAAGCCGAAGAATACCCGCACCTATCTCATGGAGGAGAGCGGTGATGATTTAGCAGGGAAGCCCATTTTGCTGAATATATTTGAAGAAGAGGAAGAAAAAGATGATGATAATTCCGACGGCTTTTGGGCGAAGCTGTTCGGGAAAAAATCGAAATAAGGGACGTTTAAAGTTATGCGGACAATTGCGGCAATAGCAACCCCCGATACCCTTGGCAGCATTGCAATGCTGAGGATTTCCGGGGAAAGGGCAATCGAAATAGCCGAAAAGGTGTTCAACCCCGTCAACGACAGGGCTGTTTCGGATATGCAGGGTTATACGGCGGCTTATGGCATTATTCACGATAACGGGGTCAAAATCGATGACGGGGTGCTGCTGATTTATAGAACCCCGAAAAGCTATACCGGGGAAGACGTCGCCGAGATTACCTGTCACGGCGGGGTTTATGTCGCCCGAAGAGTTTTACAAGCCTGCCTGTCTGCGGGGGCACAGTTAGCCGAGGCGGGAGAGTTCACTAAACGTGCGGTGCTTAACGGGAAGATGTCACTCACGCAGGCGGAGTCGGTGATTGATATAATAAATTCCGTCAACGAGCAGTATCTCTCGTGCAGTAATGCACAAAAGGACGGGTCGCTGTTCCGCAAGATTAACGATATTTCTGAGAAGATATTAGAGGTTTCTGCACATATTGCGGCGTGGATTGATTATCCCGAGGAGGGGCTGAACAGCTTCGAGACCTCCTCGCATATCGGGCAATTAACCGATTGTCGGTTGCAGCTGTCGCTGTTGCTTAAGAGCTATGAAATTGGTAGAATTATGCGGGAGGGAGTTGTCACCGCAATAGTGGGTAAGCCTAATGCGGGGAAGTCTACCCTTATGAATCTGATGACCCGCCGCAACCGCAGTATCGTCACTGATATACCCGGGACTACTCGTGATATTGTTGAGGAAACCGTTAATATGGGTGGGGCGGTTCTGAGGTTATGTGATTGTGCAGGTATTCGGGAAACTGATGACGCTGTTGAGAAAATCGGGATTGAGTTTATGCTTAGGCAGATTGACGAGGCGGCGTTAATTCTTGCTGTTTTTGACAATTCCCGCTCTTTAGAAAAAGAAGATTGTGCTTTGATTGAAAAGATTTCCGGCAAGAACAGCATTTGCATTATTAATAAAACTGACTTAGAAAACAAATTAGATTTGACCATTTTAGCGACGCAGTTTAAACATGTTGTTCAGTTATGTGCAAAAGAAAATGAGCCTTCCTTAGAAAAGCTCGTCACGGTTATTAACAAGGTTTATGATGTGAAAACGCTCGATTTGTCTGCGGGGTTCATCGCAAATGAGCGGCAACGGGTTTGTGCGTTGGAGGCAGAACGGTTATTAGGTGAGGCGATTGACGGAATTGAAGCGGGAGCCCCGTTAGACGCTACCGGTTTCTTATTGGAAAATGCACTTGAGGCATTGTATCGGCTTTCCGGGAAAAGTGCTTCTGCGGAGATAATCGGCGAGGTGTTTAAACGATTTTGCGTAGGCAAATAATTAATAATTAATAATGAATAATGAATAATTTTGGTATTTGCGTCCGCAAAGATTTTTATTTTTAATCCGTCGCCGCAAGGCGACACAATCATTATTAATTATTAATTATTAATTATTAACTATTAATTATTCATTGGCAATTTGGTTCAGTCCATTTGATGTTGTCTTTATTGAAAGTTATACCTCTACGCATGGAATAGGCGGCGGCAGTTTTGACAAGTGCATCGTATATTACATCGTCGGCGGTTTCGATTTTTGTAACACTTGCCCCATTTTCTGTAATTGTGAGGATTAAATATTCCCCTGTGTTTGAGTGGAAATGTATTTCGTTGTTAAATTTTTCTTCGTTTGTTATCCTTACCATAGTTTAGTAATCTCAGCTCCCCCTCTGTTAATTCTGCGTGTTCGCCGGGCTTTAACATTCCGAGTTTCACACCGCCCACACTGACACGTTTAAGCCGTGATACTTTTAAACCTGCCACCTCGCACATTCTGCGGATTTGGCGGTTTTTCCCCTCCGATATTGTTATTCTTAATATCGAGCGTTCCTTGTCTGCTGATACGATTTCGACAACACAGGGTTGTGTGATTTCCCCGTCGCCTATGTCTAAGCCATCCTTCATTAACAGTGCCTTGTCCTCGGTGACTTCGTGCGGGACTGTTACACGGTAGGTCTTTTTTATGCCGTTTTTGGGGTGGGTTATTCTGTTTGCGAATTCGCCATCGTTAGTAAGCAGAATAAGCCCCTCTGAACTAACATCTAACCTGCCGACGGGATACAGGCGTTCGGGAATGCTTTTGAGCAGCTCGGTAATCAGCTTTTTTGCGTGAGGGTCTGCGTTTGTACACTGATAGCCTCTGGGCTTGTATAGCTTAATATACCTCATTTTTTTGCCGGAGTTTATTTTTTCACCGTTTATTGTGATTATGTCCTTATGCGGGTTTGCCTTGTCCCCGAGCTTCACCGGGCGTCCGTTGAGTTTAACTTGAGCCGACTCTATGTATGCCTCCGCTTTTCGGCGGGAGCAGTAACCTGAGTCGGCTATTATTTTCTGTATTCTTATTTTATTGTCCATATTTTTATTAATTGTGGATTTGAATATTGTGAATTGCAAATCCGTAGTTCAGCATTTTTGTGTGGTCATTCCAGTCGTCGGGAGCGTTCAGCGTTACAGCAATCAGCGTTACCCCGTCCCTCTCTGCCGCTGTGATAAGACACCTGCGTGCGTTATCTGTGAACCCTGTTTTTACACCAATACACCCTTGATAATTTAACAGCATTTTGTTGTTGTTCCTGAGCCATCGTTTATACGGGGGATTACCGAATTCTGTACGAACAGTCTGCAATGAACATATTTCACGGAATGTCGGGTTCTTCATGGCGTATGCCGTCAGTATTGCCATGTCATGAGCGGTGGAATAGTGCTTTGCCGAGTCAAGTCCGTGGGGGTTGGCGAAGTGGGTATTGTACATGCCTATTCGCATAGCCTTAGCGTTCATCAGCTTGACGAATTCCGGTATGCTCCCTGAAACATTCACCGCCGCTACGTTAGATGCATCGTTCCCTGAGGGTAACATCATTCCGTAACACAAGGCAAGTCGTGTGACAATGTCATTCTCACGCAAGCCCATTGTCGTCCCCTCGACGTGAACGGCATAGTTATCCACCGAGAAGCGTTTGTCGGGTTCACCCGCTTCGATTGTGAGAATAGTCGTCATCACTTTTGTGAGGCTCGCCATTGCCCGAATTTCATGCTCATTCTTGGCGAATATAACCTTACCCGTGTCTGCGTCAATCACAATTGCACTGACCGCAGATAAGTCGGGCTTTTGTAAATCAACTGCACTGTTTGAATGGGTTAATCCCGACATAACAATTATAACACATATAATAATCGAAAGTTTTTTCATGTGATTATTATGCTGTTATTTTTTGCTGTTATTCGTCAATTTGTGACGTGTCCTTATTTTTGGAGAACATTGATTTGATTTTTTCGATGAATTCCGGTGCGGCTTCAAATATACCCTCCATGAGATTACCGTCCTTGCCTACCTCAAGCAGCTTTACGTCGCCGTCGCTTCTGACGATTATAAACGTCATGGGTTTAATGGTGACACCTGCACCCGCTCCTCCCGCAAATATGTCTTTTTGGGAAGAAGAGGGAATGTCCGACCCGCCCGATACGAAGCCGAACGATACCTTTGATACAGGGATTATCGTTGTTCCGTCGGGGGTGGTTATCGCCTCGCCTATAATGGTGTTGACATCGACAAGCTCTCGGATTTTGTCCATTGATGTGCCCATTAAGTCTTCAAGATGATTGTTAGCCATGATAATGGTTCCTTTCTATATATGGATTTTGATTATTTACTACTCTTCTTTTCCTTATACACCTTTATCCCGAAGTGTGCCAACGCCACTAACGCCGTGAATAATCGGATTTTTACCACACAACGGAAATACTGCATTGTTTCTTCACGGTTAAAGTCGGCGGTCACACTAACCTCCTTGACCTTCAGCCTTACCGCTTCTCTCAGCCAAACCATAAACACGCCTACCGCCGCCGAATGTATTCCGTAGGATATTGCGATTTTCGCCGCATCGTCACCGCCGATTATGAAGCTTACCTCGAAATTGTGAACCCTTGTTTTGTGCAGCAGCTTCTTGAACGGGGATGCCGCCGAGTCAATCAACAGCATTATCATTTCTAAATCGAGCTTGTTTTTGTTGGCGTCTTTCACGTCTTTAACAAGTTTTTTTGCACTTTCCTCAGTGGGGGAGGCGGGTTTTTGGGGAGTGTCGGGTTGCGGTGTTTCAAGATTGTCGGGAGCGGGTTGTTGTTTTATTTGTTTTTTCGTTTTTTTAATTTTCTGCTTTTTCTGCTTTTTTTGAGGTTTTTCGGGTTTTTCCGGACGGGGGTAAACCGTGATAAACAGGTATTTCACCGTTGCCGTAAATTGTTTGTCCTTGTATTCGATATATGCCCTCACCGAGAGCATACACAGGAATGCAATTATCAACGTCAGCCCGCCGAATATAATGAGGATTATCCAGCCAATCATGGTGATTCCTCGATTACAGCATCAAACGACAATTGTTCCTCCTCACCGGGGAGGGGGGGCAGCTCGTGTAAGGCGGAAATGCCGAAGCAACGCAGAAAGTTCTCGGTGGTGCGATAGGCGACGGGTTTCCCCGGGAGGTCTAACCTGCCTGCCTCCTCCACTAAACCACGCTCTGTAAGTGTGTTGACAACACTCGATGAATCAATCCCTCTGACTTGTTCTATAAACGCTTTGGAAATCGGCTGATTATACGCAATTATTGCAAGTGTTTCCATTGCCGCTCCCGATAAGGGGGTCTGCCGTTTAATGTCAATCGCCGCTTTAATCTGGGGGGCGTATTCCTGTTTAGTCGCAATCTGGTAGGCATTGGCAAGCCTTAACAAAGTCAGCCCGCTTTCGGGTGCATTGTACCTCTGCTCAATTTCGTCGATTACAATGAGTATATCATTTTTTGTCACCTCGGCGGCTTGTGCTAACTTGTCTGCCGTGACCGGTTCGGCTGAAGCGAACAGAATAGCTTCTATTACAGCGGAAATCATGTTTGCACCCCTTTTATGAATTCGATATATTTTAAGTTTTTCGATAATTTCAATCTGCCGCTGCTCGTCAGCTCCAGCAACGCCATAAACGTCGCAACCTGCTCGGAACGCTCCTGCCCCATGAACAGCTTCTTCAACTCCATTTTTCCGCCCTTGCGTAATCGTTTTAAGACATACACGATTTTCGTGAACACCGTGACGTAGGTTACATTAAGCGATTCGGCAACCGGCGGAATGGGTATATTCTTAATCCTGTCCCTGCTTATGATGAACCCTGCGGCTTCGGTTAATTCCGCTATATTATGAATTAGCGTGTATTCGGGGGAGGTTTCTGTTTCATAAGTCACCGGCTCTCTTATGAAAATATCGTTGCCTACGAATCTTTCCCGTAAACGCTCTGCGGTTGCTTTACATAAAGCGTATTCTATTAATGCACCCTCTAACTCTTTTTTGAGTTGTTCGGCTTCGTGCTTCGGGAGCAGTGACGCGGTTTTGATATAAATCAGCCGTGCCGCCGTTTCCATGAACTCGCCCGCTAATTCTATATCAGCGTCCTGTGCTTGTCCGATATAATTCAGGAACTGTTCGAGTAATATCGAGATTTCTATGTCTTGAATGTTCAGCTTGTGTTTTGCAATAAGCGTCAGCATTAATTCAAGCGGTCCCTCGAATATTTCTGTTTTGAAGTTAATTGTATCAATTTCTCTCATTTGATGAACCACGTAATTAAGTCAAGCCCCATTAAGATAAATCCGCCCACGAATGAAATTGCAGTTGATAAAATATAGGGTGGGAAGAAAATTAATGCGAGGAAGACCAATCTGATTATATTTGCGTTTTTTTCCATGAAGAACACCTGCTTGTCTTTCAAGAAAAAGAACAGGATTTTCGACCCGTCAAGCGGCGGAATCGGGATTAGGTTAAATACCGCAAGGTAGACACTCAGCTGAGCGGTTATTCTAAACGCTAATGAAACGTATTCCATTGCCGGATTAGGCGATATTACGAGAATTGTTTTTGCGATTATTATGCACAAAAGCGACATAATAACATTTGAAATCGGTCCAGCGGCGGCAGTTAATGAAACAGCCGCTTTTATTCCGACCTTGTGGCAGTTCCTCGGATTAACCGGTACAGGCTTCGCCCAGCCGAAGCTCATGATAAACATGAAGATTGCTCCCATTGGGTCAATGTGTGCGAACGGGTTCAATGTAATTCTGCCCGCACGCTCTGCTGTTTTGTCGCCTAACCACTTTGCGGCGAGTGCGTGGGCACATTCGTGAACCGGGAATATTACAAAAAGGATAACTAATACGGCGAAAAAACGAATGACCACATCCATAATTCCGGCGTTGCCTGTAAAAAAGTCAAATAAAACGAATATCGGCCCTCTAAGCATTTATTTTATCCTTTCGGAAGTTTTCTATTATTCTAACATAAGTTTTTGCTAAAATCAAGGATTTTATTTCGACAATTATTCATCCTCAGAAACATTCAAAAACTTATGGAGGTGCTCGGTAATGTCCTTTACTCTGCGTTTGTCCACGTTCTGCGACATTATCGCAACTCCTGCGGCGATTATGGCTGAGGCGAAGAAAGTTAATGTCGGGTTGAAATTATTAAGTCTTATGGGATTAATCATCTCCATGTTATTGAGCAGCTCGTCAACATGAAACAGCAGTACGTTAACCAGCCATGCCACCGGAAATGCGGCAATAATCGTTGCTATTCCGAAACGCCTCATGCTTTTAGAGGCAGTGACTTTACCCAGTATCTGACTGCCGCTTTCCTCATATTCAAAAATCTCCCCAAGGAAAACCGTGTCGCATAAATCAGTCTTGTAGCTTTGGTGATAGTGGAGCATGTATTTGCCGTCTTTCATTGAATGAATAAACAACGGTTTACCCCTAATCTGCTCCTGCTCATATTCACTCCACCTTTGCCGTGCAAGCTCAGATGTGATATTCCCGTCGACTAATACGTCTGTTGAAAATATTATAAAAGCCATTATTGTTTATTTCCCCCGATGAATACTGCATTAGGCGTTTGTGTTACCTCGTAGAAATTCCCTTTGAATATTGTGAAATCTGCGTCCTTGTTAATCTCAACAGTTCCGACACGGTCAGCGATATTTAGAATTTCTGCCGCTTCGACTGTTATTGCACGTAACGCATGTTCCTCGGATAACCCGCCTCGCATTGTCAATCCCGCCGACAGCGGAAGATATTGTGCGGGGACAACGGGGTGGTCGGTGGTTATTGCGAATTTTACGCCGCTTTCATAAAGCCTTGCGGCTGTTTCAATCGAATGATTAAGCAGCTCCGGTTTACCTCTGTCACAGATTATCGGCCCTAACAGAACCGGAATATTTAATCCGGCAAGCTCGTCTGCTATGATTGCCGAGTCTGTCCCGTGGATTATGACAAGGTTTAGTTTAAATTCTTCCGCTATTCTTACGGCGGTGAATATATCATCGGAACGGTGACAGTGGGCGTGCATTTTTATTTCGCCTCGCAGAAGCGGCAGGAGGGACTCGCACTTCATGTCATAGTCGGGCAGTGAGTTCTCGCTGTCTTTCTCGTGTTGTGCAATTGAGTCCATATACCGCATGGCTTTGTATAATTGCTCACGGATAATCGCCGCTGTAGCCATTCGTGTGACGGGGGTTTCACTGCGTTCGTAGTACATACGCTTGGGGTTTTCCCCGAAGCTGAATTTCATCGAGGAGGGCGATTTTATAACACGGTTCTCTATTCGGGGAGAGCCTGCCGTTTTCATAATCAGGAATGCTCCGGAAATGGTGTTGGCACTTCCCGGACCTACGGCGACTGTGGTTATACCCGCCTTTGCCGCTTCGGTGAAGCATAAGTCGGTAGGGTTGACCATGTCAATTGCACGCAAATGCGGGGTACACGGGTCGGTGACTTCGTTGCCGTCGTCCCCCTCGAACCCCGCCGCATTCTCCCACACGCCGATGTGACTGTGTGCGTCGATGAACCCGGGGTATACTGTCTGCCCTTGGGCGTTGTAATCGGCTTCGGAAATCTCGGGACAATCGCCCATTTGACCGATTTTTGTGATTTTGTCAGTAAATTCGATGTAACCGTTTTCATAAATCGTGCTGCTCTTGTCGAGTGTGATAATCCGTGCGTTGTATATCAGCATTTGTTCTCCTTGTTATAAATTGCAATAATCTGCTCTGTTATGAGTTCGCCGCTTGTGTTCCCGTCAATCGTGTGCTGTGAGTTGTTGGTGTATATAATTTTTCTGCTGTTGTAAAGCTTTTCGATTTTTTTCTTCGGTGAATTGTACGCTAACGGGCGGGTGGCGTCGCCTTTTATTCTGCTGTAGCAGGCTTCAAATTCCGTGTCAATGAATATGGAAATGCCGAATTCGTTAATCATCTTGGCATTTTTTCGGCTGACAATTGCCCCCCCGCCGAGTGCAATTATGTAACCGTCGGTCATTCTGCTGATTGCGGCAACCTCTAACTCACGGAAATAACGCTCGCCGCTTTCCTCGAATATTTCGGGAATGGTGCGTTTTTCCTTTTGTTCGATATACTTGTCTAAATCAATGAACGGCAGGTTGAGTTTTTTCGCAACCATCTCGCCTGCATAGGTTTTGCCGCTCCCCATAAACCCGCAAAGATAAACCGATTTTTTCTTCCTTGTCATAGCTGCCATTTCGCCTCTTTAATTATTTCTGCCAAATCATCCTCACTGACATAAATGTCGTTCCAGATTTGTTCCGCTAACGCCGCTTGATACACTAACATGGGAATACCGTCAATGGCTTTTACACCACGTTTCTGTGCCTCGGTGACAAGCTTCGTCGGGGAGGGATTGTATACCGCGTCAAACACATATTTAACCTTGCCTAATATGTCTGAGACAACCGGCATTTCCTCGGGGTTGGGGTACATTCCGACAGGGGTGGCGTTAAGCATTAAGTCATATTGATTAGTAATGTTCAAGCGGTCGGAATATGTAATCCTGACCGAACCTTTGTCGGACAGCTCCCTTATTTCGGCGGAGATTTTCCCTGCCGCCTTCTCCTCCTCAGAATCGTGGCGAATGGCAATGGTTAATTCTGCACCCGCTATTGCCGCTTCAATCGCCATCATCCTGCCCACACCTCCGCAGCCTAACAAGAGAATCTTCGATTCAAGCGAAGCACCGAGAAGCTCAACAGACTTCAAGAAACCGTAAACATCTGTGTTATACCCGATTATGCTGTCTGATGATTTGACACAGTTGACCGCACCGTAGCGTTTTGCACTTTCGTCAAGCTCATCAAGAAAAGGGATAATCTGCACCTTATACGGGATTGTCACATTAAACCCCTGCAGCTCCTTAATCCTTTCCGCCTCGTGGGAAAGCATGTCCGGCTTAACCTCGTATAACGCATATTCGCAATGGTCTAACCCCATAAGCTCGAAGATTCGCCTATGTATAAACGGGGATATGGAATGCTCTAAAGGATACCCCAATAATCCGTATTTCATCATTCTATAGTCCTTTCCGGCTGAACCGCCGCTGAGTAGCGGATTAATCTTCATAATTATCCCTACCCCCTTATATCTTTTTAACTAAGCCGGTTAATGTTTTTCCGGGGCCGATTTCAATAAACTCTTCAATTCCCGCTTGCTTTGCCGCATTTATTTCATCGGTGAATCTCACGGGGGAACGCATATGCTTAGCTAAGTATTCCGGCATATCGGAAAAGTCGGTTAATAGTTTTCCTGTTACGTTTGAATAAAAATCACGGTTGGGTTTACCGAAAGTCAGCGATTTTGCCGCTTCACCGAATTCCTCAGACGCAGGGGTCATGAATTTTGAGTGGAATGCCGCTGAGACGTTCAGCCGTATCGCTCTCTTAGCACCCTTAGCGGTTAAGGCTTCCTCTGCTGATTGTAACGCCTCAAGTGTTCCCGCAATGACAATCTGCTGAGGTGAATTATAGTTGACGGGTTCGACATCGTCTATACTGTTGCAGACGTCTTCTACGACTTCGGCGTTAAGCCCGAGAACAGCAGTCATTGCACCCGGAATAGTCGGCGGGCGATTGCAAATCGCCCCTACACGTAATTTAATCGCCTTAAATGCGTTCTCCATATCAAGAACACCGCAAGCGTACAATGCCGCATATTCCCCTAAGGAATGACCTGCCACCGCATAATCGAAGTCGAGTTCTGCCGATTTAAGTGCTGCCAACGATACTGCAAGGATTGCCGGCTGTGAAAGAATAGTCTGCGACAGCTCTTCCTCGGTGCTTTGTGCGATTTTTTTCTTCAAGTCGTATCCGAGAATGTCATAAGCACATTCAAAAACCTGCTTTTCGTCGGGGAACGCCTCCTCCATTCCGACAAATTGTGAGCCTTGTCCCGGGAATAACAGCATTTTTTTTGCAGACATAATACCCTCTCCTTATTTTTTACTTGACAAATCAGTATACTATGGGTTAGAATATATAGGACAATCGGTAAATTATGGATAATAACTACAACATTTCTATTATAACACATTTTTTTATAAAATCAAGGAGAATTTTTAGTATGAGTTTGAAACAGGGAATAAAAATTCTCGGGACAGGCAGTTTTAAGCCGAATTTTGTCGTTAAAAATGCGGATTTCACCAAATATATTGACACCACTGACGAATGGATTTTCACCCGTACCGGGATTTCTCAGCGTCGTTATAACATAGACGGGACTACTTTTTCTATGGCAAGTGCGGCGGCGGAGAGGGCTTTGGCGAGTTCTAATGTTTCCCCCGAGGAAATCGATATGATTATCGTTGCGACGGGTTCACCCGATTATTTTTACCCGTCATGTGCTTGTTTGGTGCAGAGCGTTCTCGGTGCGAAAAATGCCTGTGCTGTTGATATTAGTGCGGCTTGCACCGGGTTTGTGAGTGCTTTGGATATGGCGAGGAGTTATTTAGTCGTCGGGAAATATAAGAAAATTCTTGTAATCGCGAGCGAGTCCCTGTCACAGCAGGTGGACTTCACCGACAGAGGCACCTGCGTTTTATTCGGGGACGGGGCGGCAGCAGCAGTAGTCGAGGCTTCGGATAAGACATACGCCTCGGTTTTAGGGGTTATCGCCGACAATCACGAAAACCCGCTGTTATACTGTAAAGTAAACTATAACAACAATTCGCCGTTTAATAACAATTCACAATTCACAATTCACAATTCACAATTTATTAATATGGACGGTAAGGAAGTTTATAAATTTGCTGTGGATATTATGGTGAGGGCGACCGAGCAGGCTTGTACCGAGGCAGGGTATGCTTTGTCCGAGATTGACCTGCTTATTCCGCACCAAGCCAATATCCGCATAATTAATACAGCGATGAAAAACCTTGATATTCCCGTTGAAAAGGTTTATGTGAATATTCACGATACCGGAAACATTTCGAGTGCGTGTGTGCCTACCTGTTTGGACGAGCTGTTTTCTTCGGGGAGGATTAAGCCCGGTATGAAAATATGCATGACGGCGTTCGGGGCAGGATTCACCTACGGCTCTATTGCTATGGAGGTTTAAGCATGACTACTGAACTAACAAAATTATTGGGGATAAAATACCCCATTCTTCAAGGAGGAATGGCGTGGATTGCGGAGCATAAGTTAGCCGCCGCCGTTTCTAATGCGGGGGGAGCGGGCATAATCGCAGGCGGGAACGCCCCTGTCGAGGTCATTAGGGAGGAGATACGCAAGGCTAAGGAGTTAACCGATAAACCGTTCGGAGTGAACATCATGCTTATGTCGCCGAATTCTGAGGGGTTGGCACAGCTTGTCATTGACGAGAAATTGGCTTTCGTGACCACCGGTGCGGGTAATCCGGGTAAGTTCATCGAGGGGTGGAAAGCGGCAGGTGTTAAGGTAATCCCTGTTGTTCCGAGTGTGGGCTTGGCTAAGAGAATGGAGCGTTCGGGTGCTGACGCAGTTATTGCCGAAGGAAATGAGGCAGGCGGGCATATCGGGGAGAACACGACAATGTGCCTTGTTCCTCAGGTGGTTGACGCTTTAGAAATCCCTGTTATTGCGGCGGGAGGAATTGCAGACGGCAGAGGAATTGCCGCATGTATTATGCTGGGAGCTCAAGGGGTTCAAGTGGGAACACGGTTCTTAGTGGCTCATGAATGTCAAATACACGAGAATTATAAAAAATTAGTCATCGATGCTAAGGACACAGATTTTATAGTCACAGGGCGGTTCACGGGACACCCTGTTCGGGGGATTAAGACCAAGTTTTCACGAGGGCTATTAAGCTTCGAGCGTGACGGGGGGACACCGGAAAGCTTCGAGGAAAAAACCGCAGGGGCTTTGAAAAAAGCAGTAGACGGCGATATTGATATGGGAAGCTTCATGGCAGGGTCAATTGCGGGAATGATTGATAAAGAGCAGTCGGCAAAGGAAATCATTGAGGAGATGTTCGCTTTGGCGGGAAAGCTGTTACAAAAATGAAAAACAAGAAGTTGAATTTAAGCTTTTGGGCATTGTATATGGACTTTTCATTTTTACCGCAGGTGGTGGCGGCGTGGTTTTTTTATTACGGGTTAAGACCTGACAGTTTCGTTTTGTTGGACGGTAAGCTTCAAACTGCGTTTCTGATGGCGTTTGCGGAGATTACTATTTTTTCAGTGGTTACTGCGATTAAGCATTTTTATTTCACGAGGTTTTTGTTAATAGCGGCGTATGTTCAGCTTGTGGTGACGGTGTTTGTTTTTAACTTTCAAGGGCGGATTAGAATATTCGGGGAGTTTTATCACCATGCCAACCGCTGGATTTTTGTGTACGCTGCTGTCGGAATAGTGTTGGCAGTGATTAATGTGATATGTTTAATGAAATATCAGAAATATAAAAAGTTATCAAATTCTTAACAGGAGAGTTATTTTATGGACAGAAAAACTGCTTTGATTACGGGAGCGGGTCAGGGAATTGGTGAAGCAATCGCACTTCGTTTAGCGAAGGACGGGTTTAATATAGCCGTCAACGATTTGCGTGATGCACCAAATGTTGCCGAGAAATGCCGTGCGTTCGGTGTCACCGCCGAGTGTTTCCCCGCTGATGTATCGGATTATGCGGCGTGTGAAACTATGGTAAAATCGATTAAAGAAAAATTCGGGAGCATTGACGTTCTTGTGAATAATGCGGGGATTACACGTGACGGGTTGGCAGTCCGCATGAAAGAGGAGGATTATGACCTTGTAATCCGTGTTAATCAAAAGAGCGTGTTTAATATGATGAAGTTAGTCGGTGCGATTATGATGAAACAGAAAAGCGGTAGAATTATCAGCGTTTCATCAGTTGCAGGGGTTCACGGAAATGCGGGACAGCTCAATTACAGTGCGTCGAAAGCGGCGATTGTCGGTATGACCAAAACCATGTCAAAGGAATTGGGTTCGAGGGGGATTACCGTTAATGCGATTGCACCCGGGTTCATTCAAACACCTATGACCGACGCATTAACCGATGAACAAAAGGCGATGATACTTAATCTAATTGCCATGAAGCGTTACGGTCAGGTGGAGGAAATTGCGGGTGTGGTGTCGTTTTTATCGGGGAGTGATTCGTCATACGTGACAGGGCAGACTATTGAAATCAGTGGAGGGTTGACAATATGAAACGTGTAGTAATAACGGGCTTAGGTGTGATAAGCCCAATCGGAAACGATGTTAAAGCATTTACTGAAAACTTAAAAGCGGGGAAGCACGGGTTCACATTAGAAAAGTGGTATCCCGAGCATTCAGACGAAGTTTTAGTGAGTGCGAGAGTCAAGGACTTTCCCGCCGAGGAATACTTTGAGAAAAAAGAATTACGCAGAACCGACATAATTACACAATACGCTGTCTACACCTCCATGAAAGCGTTGGAGGACTCAGGAAGCGACTTCAAGGATTTAGACCCGTACAAATGCGGGGTAATCATCGGTTCGGGGATAGGCGGTATAGAAACCTGTGAAGAGCAGATTTTAGTTTATAAAAATAAAGGCAGCCGCCGGGTATCGGTGTTCACCATTCCTATGATGATTGGGAATATGGCAGGCGGGTTAGTTGCCATTAAAACCGGATTTATGGGGAGCAACTATTGCCCTGTTTCGGCGTGCAGTACCTCTGCCCATGCATTAGGTGAGGCGTTTCGGGCAATCAAGCACGGTTATTTAGATATGGCACTTGCGGGCGGTACAGAGGGGTGTCATATGGGGTTCGCTTATTCGGCATTCGGGAATATGACTGCACTTAATATAACCGATAATCTTGACAGGGCTTCCATTCCTTTTGATAAGGAACGCAACGGCTTTGTTTTGGGGAGCGGTGCGGCAACTCTTGTTCTTGAGGAATACGAACACGCCAAAGCGAGAGGGGCGAAAATTTATGCAGAATTAGCGGGCTACGGAAGCACCTGTGACGCTTTCCATGAAACCAGCCCTAACCCTGACGGCTCAGGCGGTGCTAAAGCGATGATTTTAGCTTATGAGGAAGCAGGGTTGAAACCCCATGAAGTGGATTATGTAAACGCCCACGGGACTTCTACCCCAATTAATGACCCCACCGAAACAAATGCGATTAAGACAGCATTCGGGGAACACGCCTACAAAATGGCGGTCAACTCCACTAAGTCGATGACCGGGCATTTACTCGGTGCGGCAGGCGGCGTTGAAGCAATTGCGGTTGCTATGCAAATGGAACACGGGTTCATTCACCAAACAGCGGGTTATAAAGTCCCCGACGAGGAATGTGACCTTGATTATGTGGTTGAGGGGTGCCGCAGCTCTCAAATAAATGCGGCTGTATCAAATTCGCTGGGGTTCGGCGGACATAACGTATCACTATGTTTCAAAAAAATATAAACTAAGGAGATAAAGTAATGAATTTAATCGAAACAGTTAATGGTCTGGCGACTACCTTAAACGAGAAAAATCTTTCCGTTATCAGCATCAAGAGCGGTGATTTGGAAATCCAGCTTGCCGCAAAGCAGGCAGCACCTGTCAGCTATACTACACCTGCGGGTGTACCGGTTGCGGTGAGTGTGCCTGTTGCACCTGCTGCAGAGGAAATAGCTCCCGTTGTTAAGGACGGCACATTCATAAAATCGCCGATAGTGGGGACGTTTTATTCCGCTCCCGCTCCCGATAAAGCACCCTACGTGAAAGCAGGCGACAAGGTCACAAAAGGGCAGGTGGTCTGCATTGTCGAAAGCATGAAGGTCATGAACGAGA
The DNA here is from genome assembly GCA_009784825.1 of Oscillospiraceae bacterium. Taxonomy (GTDB): domain Bacteria; phylum Bacillota; class Clostridia; order Oscillospirales; family Ruminococcaceae; genus Ruminiclostridium_E. The sequence continues at coordinate 175,384 of WQXO01000002.1, read as the reverse complement.
TTACCAGTGACTATGACGGGACTGTTGCGGAAATCCTTGTGAAAGACGGTGAAGCGGTAGACTTCGGTAAAGAATTGATTATGTTGGATTAAGGAGTAAGAATTATGAAGCTTAATCAACAACAAATTATGGAGATTATCCCCCACCGTGACCCGTTTTTATTGATTGATGAAATTGTTGAAATGGAACCGGGGAAAAGCGTTGTTGCGATTAAAAATATTAAAGAGGACGATTTTTGGTTTAAGGGGCATTTCCCGAATTATCCGGTTGTGCCGGGGGTTCTCATGCTTGAAATGCTTGCACAGGCGGGTGCGTGTGCTATGCTTTCGCTTGCTGAAAATAAAGGGAAAATCGGTTTCTTCGGCGGGGTGAAAGAGGCTAAGTTCCGCCGTCAGGTAGTGCCGGGAGATGTGCTTAAACTGGAAGTAGAGATTGTAAAGGTTAAAGGTCCTGTCGGTGTCGGGAAAGGTGTCGCAACTGTTAACGGGGAGAAAGCGGTCAGTGCGGAGATTTCATTCGCAATTAAATAATTGCGAACATGAGTTTCTGCAATTAAGTGAGGGTGTTATGAACATTAAAAACATAAAACTGATATTATTAGGAATTGCATTAATGCTTTTCGGGTATGTAGCCTACCGTATATACGGCGGTTCATATCATCAGGCAAGTGAACTGGAAAACATTATATCATTTTTAGCAGGCATCATATCTTTTTTTGCTCCGCTTCTCGGATTAATAATTACACTTGTCGGTTTTTTCAAAGGGAATAAATATATTGGTGTAAACACAAACAACCAAGAGGTTTATATACGCAAGCATAAAATGTTAGATAAAAGATTAAAGTTAATTAATCAACTTCATTATAAAGAATATATCGGTAATGTGTATTTTTCAAAAGAGGATAATATTTATTACGGAATAGTTGTCGGCACATCTGACTTAATTTCTTTTGAAGGTGATGACACAGATTCATTAAAAGAAGATTTTCACAGTGCTATAGATGAGTATATTTACTTTTTACAAGGGAGTTCATAATCATGTTCAAAAAAATACTAATCGCCAATCGGGGTGAGATTGCAGTCCGTGTAATCCGTGCCTGTCGAGAAATGGGAATTAAAACAGTGGCTATTTATTCCGAGGCGGATAAATCGGCACTTCACGCACATATTGCCGACGAGGCAATCTGCGTAGGCCCGCCCGCCTCTAAGGACAGCTACCTCAATACTAAAGCTATAATCGCCGCCTGTGAAATTACCGGGGCTGAAGCCATTCACCCGGGGTTCGGCTTTTTGTCGGAGAACCCTGCGTTCGTGAAATTGTGTGCGAAGTGCGGGATTAAATGGATTGGTCCCTCTCCCGAGGCTATGGAGGCAATGGGCGATAAAGCTAACGCAAAGCAGACGGTTATTAAAGCGGGAGTTCCGGTTGTTCCGGGGTCTGAGGGGGTTGTTTCCGACCTTGATGAGGCTAAGAAAATCGCCGCCGAAATAGGCTACCCTGTTATGGTTAAGGCGAGTGCAGGCGGCGGAGGACGTGGAATTCGCTTCGTTCAAGAGGAGAGTGAGCTTGAGGCGGCGTTGCTGTCGTCAAAACAAGACGCACTGACCTTCTTCGGCAACGGCGATGTGTATATCGAAAAGTTTATTGTAAATCCCAAGCACGTGGAAATTCAACTGTTAGCAGACGAATTCGGCAATACCGTTCACATGGGGGAACGTGACTGCTCCAGTCAACGCCGAAACCAGAAAGTTTTAGAGGAGTCCCCCTCTCCCGTAATGACTGAGGAATTACGCAACCGTATGGGTATGGCGGCGGTTAATGCGGCTAAGGCTTGCGGTTATTCCAATGCGGGGACGATTGAGTTTTTGCTCGACGCAAACGGCGATTTCTATTTCATGGAGATGAACGCCCGTATTCAGGTGGAACATCCCGTCACCGAAATTGTTACAGGAATTGATTTAATTAAAGCACAAATCAGAGTTGCGGCAGGCGAGAAGCTGCCTTTCAAACAAGAGGATATAAAAATGACCGGACATGTTATTGAGTGCCGTGTCAACGCTGAAGACCCCGCACATGATTTCCGCCCGTCACCGGGGAAAATAGAGTCGCTGCATTTACCCGGCGGGTTCGGGGTGAGAATGGACACGGCGGTTTATCAAGGGTATACCATTCCGCCTTATTATGACAGCATGATTGCAAAAGTAATCGTCAGAGGGGATAATCGGGAGGAGGCAATTCAGAAAATGCGGGTGGCATTGTCGGAATTCTTGATTGAGGGGATTGTCACCAATATAGATTTCCAGCTCGGTATATTGGAGGATGAAACATTCTTAGGTGGTAAGTATGATATAGGTTTTCTGGGGAGGAAGATGTAATGGATTTTTTGGTTGAGGTTTTAAGAGAAGACAAACCCGACGGTTCTATTCACTTATTCGCACGGGGGCATATCACAACAAAGGAAGCGAATATCCTCGATTTAAGAATTGATAAAGCGTTCGAGGAAGAACCGCCGATAATTCTATTGGATATGCTGGGTGTAAAATTTTTAAGCTCAATGGGTATAAGAGTTTTACTTTCTGCATATAAAAGAACATTTAAGGGACAAACAAAGTTCAAAATTGTTAACCCGTCGGAAAATGTCAGAAACGTCCTCGGTATGGTGGCGTTAAATGACCTGTTGATGTGATTGGAAAAACATGAAAAAATACATAGCTTTAATTTGCGTTACAGCGGTTTTACTCTTAACCGTAACCGCTTGCTCAACTGAGTTTCACCCCGCTGATAACTCGAATGAACGGGGGAACAATTCGGGAAACATTAATCAGCTCGGGCAGGTTGTATTAAAAGACGGCTGGCTGTATTACGTGAAAGTCGGCGACGGGATTTACAAATCCCGTGAAAACGGTACAGAGAAAGAAAAGCTGACCGACGACATCGGGTTTTATATTAACGTAGTCGGTGATTGGATTTATTATGCGGGGGATAAGGGGAATGTTTACCGAATTCGCACCGATGGTACAGAAAGAGCAAGATTAAATAAAGAGGTCAGCAGTTACATAAATGTAATCGGTGACTGGATTTATTATTATGCTGATGAATCCGTGTTAAACAATGCTAACGAATATGATATAAAAGGTTCTGTCCGGAAAATGCGTACCGACGGGACATTAGAAACAATTCTGATTGATAAATATGTCTATAGTTTCTTTGTGGCGGACGACGGTTTCATTTATTACTGTGACGGTGCAATCCGCAAAATTGATTTAAACGGCGAGAATAATGAATTCCTCAGAAACGAAACGGCTACTAACATTGTTGTTGTCGGTGATTGGATTTATTATACCGATTATTCGGGGATTAGCAAACTCGGCACAGACGGTTTAGGTAAAGAACTGATTACCGCAGACAGGGCTTTTAATATGAATGTAGCCGACGGTTGGATATATTATACAGTAAGCGGAGGCGGTTTCGTGCTGAGGAAAGTCCGCACTGACGGTTCGGATAAAACTGATTTTGATTTTGAAAGATGCTTGGCAATATCTATAGTAGGTGATTGGGTTTATTTCGCAGATGTCATTGATTTAAATAATGAGCAGTTAAGCAGAGTCCGCACCGACGGTACAGGATATGAGATAGTTGGGTGAGGGGTGGTATAATGATAAATAACGAGGAAATCTTAAAAATCAAAGACCTTATTATAGCGGCTGTCGATGTCGAAAGGCTGTATCTTTTCGGCTCATATGCTTATGGAACGCCAAACGAGGACAGCGATTATGATTTTTACATGGTAATTCCGAACGGCGGTATACGCCCGATTGATGCAATGCATCAAGCGAGGGGAGCGTTACGAGGGTTGAAAAGAAGTAAATCTGTAGATTTGTTAGCGAATACAAGCGAGAGATTTGCATATCGTTCACAAGGGCTTACTATGGAGCGAACAATTGCGGAAAAGGGGGTTGTGCTTTATGAGTGTTGAAGAAAACATTTTAGAATGGAAACGGCTTGCTGAAATGGATTTAGTAACTGCACAACGAATTTTTGAACTTCACCGCCCCATGCCGCATGAAATCATCTGTTTTCACTCACAACAAGCGGCAGAAAAGATATTGAAGTGTTTCTTGGTTCACAATTCAATTATGCCGCCTAAAACGCACGATTTGCAACAACTTGTTGATATGTGTGCAGAAATTGAAAGCACTTTCAACACCCTTGATAAAGAAGCTGAATTACTTTCCGAATACGGTGTTTTGCCACGCTATCCCACCGAGCTTGAATTAGAAGAGCTCGATTCCGAAACAGCGTTGAAATACGCTGATAAAATCTATGAATTTGTTAATGGCTTTGTGTTTCATTGACAAGAGTACGCACCGACGGCACAGGATACGAGACAATTTAACATATTCATACATTATGCAACATTTATGCACAATTAAAACCCCGAAAAACCGTATAATTTCCGATTAATTTTAACCCCTTTTAATATAATTAATAAAACGCGCACACGCGCGAGAAACAGCAATAATGTATAAATACATAAAATATACAAAGGAGAAATTATGGGACTTGAAGACCTCTTAAAAACCGTAAAACATCGTTTGAACAAGGACGAACCCGCAGAACCCATTCCGTCACGGAAACCGGAAATCCCCGGGAACATTTTGTTCAAATGTCCGCGTTGCAGGGCGACTGTCTACATGGAAGAGTTCGAGAGGAACAGGAAAATCTGCACCTCATGTAATTATCATTCCCGCTTGACATGGCAAGAGAGATTGCTCATGACTGCCGATAAGGACAGCTTTCGTGAGTTCGATTCAAATATGGTTTCGCTCAACCCTATCGGATTCCCCGATTATGAAAAGAAGATTGAGGGGTTGTCGAAAAGCTGTAAAACCAATGAGGCGGTAGTTACAGGAGAATGTACCATATTAGGGTATCCGGTTGTTATCGGGATTATGGACAGTCACTTCATGATGGCGAGCATGGGTAGTGTAGTCGGTGAAAAGATTACACGGGCGTTTGAATATGCCGCTAAAAAGAAACTGCCGGTTGTTCTTTTTACTGCTTCCGGCGGTGCGAGAATGCAGGAGGGGATTATTTCTCTTATGCAGATGGCTAAGACGAGCGGTGCGATTTCTAAGCATAACGAGGCGGGGCAGCTTTATATAACTGTTATGACCGACCCGACCACCGGCGGTGTGACCGCTTCGTTTGCGTCGTTGGGTGATATTATCATCGCAGAGCCTAAGGCGTTAATCGGGTTTGCGGGGCGTAGAGTTATTCAAGATACTATAAAACAGCAGCTGCCCGACGACTTCCAGTCTGCCGAGTTCCTTATGGAAAACGGGTTTGTCGATATGATTGTTGACAGGAAGAAAATGAGGAAGACGCTTTCGAGGATTTTGAGAATCCATAATTACATCAAGCGGGAGGAGGTTGTTTAATATGAATAAAGCTACTGAACGCCTTGAATTAATCAGGAATAAACACCGCCCCACCGTCAATGACTATATTCCCCTGATATTCCAGAATTTTATGGAGTTCCACGGTGACCGCCATTACGGTGATGACCATGCGATTATGGGCGGGATTGCGAGCTTTAACGGAATCCCCGTTACGGTTATTGCACAGGTCAAGGGTAGGAACATCGACGAGAATAAAAAATCCAACTTCGCTATGCCGCACCCCGAGGGGTACAGAAAAGCGTTGAGGCTGGCTAAGCAGGCTGAAAAGTTCCACCGCCCCGTAATCTGCTTGATTGATACGCCGGGTGCGTTCTGCGGAATTGAAGCGGAAAAAAGAGGGCAGGGTGAGGCCATTGCAAAAAATTTAATGGAGTTTATGACGCTTAAAACGCCGATTATCTCGGTAGTCCTCGGAGAGGGTGGAAGCGGCGGTGCGTTGGCGTTGGCGGTGTGCGACGAACTGCTTGTCTTAGAAAATGCACTGTATTCGGTGATTTCGCCACGTGGGTTCGCCTCCATTCTTTGGAAAGACCCGTCGAGGGAAAAGGAAGCGGCGGAGCTTATGAGAATAACTGCCGAGGATTTATTGGAGTTCGGTGTGTGTGAGAAAATTATTCCCGAACCGTCAGGTGGGGCACATAACGATATGCAGTTGACCGCCGAGAACATTTCCGAGCATCTTTATGAAGCTGTTAAGAGGCATGTCAAATTCAATGTTGATACGCTTTTGGACAACAGATACAACAAGTTCAGGAAAATCGGAATGTTCGATTTTGTGCAAGAGGAATAGTTTTCCACGGCAAATGTTAATAATATTTGGATAAAATTTGCAGGAATTTCTATTGATTATTTTCGTACAATGTCTTATAATAAATAAAATAACAGCATGGAGGATTATAAAAAATGGTATTTGAAAAAGTAAAAGGGATTATTATTGACCAATTGGACGTGGATGAAGAAAAGGTAACACTTACAGCGAATATTCAAGATGATTTGGGTGCAGACTCTCTCGACATTGTTGACCTTGTTATGACGTTTGAGGACGAGTTTGATTTAGAAATACCCGATGACCAAGTGGAAAACATTAAAACCGTAGAGGATATTGTAAAATATATCGAGGGTAAGACGGAATAAAAAATTATACATTCGGCGGGCGGCAGAACCGAAACTGCCGCCCTACGTTTAGGTGATACTATGGAATGGTTGTTTATACTTATTATCGCTGTTTTGGCTATCGTTGCGGTGGTTATGTTTGTTGCGTTTGCTCGGATAAAAAAGAAAGCCGGTTCCTTGGAACGCCGGCTTAATGCACTTTATAACGCAAGCAATAAGTATATCATGTTATGGAAGGACGACCTTTCCTATGTTTATGTGAATGACGCTTTGAGAATGAAGCTGTTTTCTTTAGGGGCAAACGCAGATGCCGGATTTGTCCTTTCTGTTTTTGACAGTGAGAAAACTCCCGATAAATTCTCGCCGGCTACTCTGATTGTCAACGCTTTAGACGAGAGCGGAACCGAGAGCGTTTTTAATGATTTGACGGGCAACCCTTGTTATATTAAGTGGCGTAGCGATTCGGTTGAGGTTAAAGGTGTGTCCGGATTTATTATGTCTGTGGGCAGTGATGAAACAGAACTGCGCTATTTAAAAAATGAATTGTATAAACAAAGAAGAGATAACTTTATCTCGGAAGAGAATTTTGAAATGGCAATGGAAAGTGCGGAAATCGGGATTATCCACATTTCGACTCATGCGTTGCCCTATATCGAAATGTCGCCCGTCGGCAAGAAAATGTTAGGGTTTAACAGTATTGACGATATAACGCTCGAGGACTTAAAAGAAAAGGTTTATGCAGTTGACCTTAATAATTATGAGCATAAGCTGAAAAACCTGTTAAACGGTAACAGCTCCGCCCTTGAAATAGAAATTAAGATGCTTTCTGCCAATAACGAGTATCATAATTTTATGCTGAAATGGAACGGCACTAAGGACGAGTTCGGTACGCTGACCAAGATTACCGGGGCATTCATTGATGTCACCTCGCAGAGAGAACGGTATAGCTTGTATGATGCGGTGAGCTTGCTTGACCCGATGTCGGGGTTGTATAACCGCAAGGGCTTCATGGAGAAAGGCAGTGAGCTTTTAGCCCTGCTTAACCGAAATAAGGAAAACGAGAATTTCGGGAATGCTGTTATGGCGTCTATAAAAATTGAGCGTATGCTTAAAATCACCTCGCTTTTCGGGAATGAAATGTGGGAAAGACTTATAAAATGCTACGCCGAGGGGTTGGTTAAGTTCACCGGTGAGAATTCTGTCGCCGGCAGAATTGGTACTGATGACTTTGCTCTAATCATTGCGAGTGATAATCCTTATCATGATATTGAGGCGTTTACGAAAGAGCTGTTCTTGTTTTTAGAAAATAACTGCGATGATAATACACTGCCCGCTAATCTGAAGGACCAGGTTCGTTTCGATGCGGGGATATGCATTTATGACGGGATGGACGATATTCAAACACTGTATTATAAAGCGAATATTATGCTTTATGCAAGCAGCGAGATTGGTAATAAAATCTGCCATTATTACAATGACGATGTTGAGAAAAAACTGCATGACCGTGAGTTAATCGAGTTTGAAATCGGACATGCCCTTAAATATAACGAGTTTGAGCTGTATTATCAGCCTAAGGTCAGCTTCAGAACCGGTGAAATTATCGGGGCAGAGGCACTTATCCGCTGGAACCACCCCAAACGCGGGATTATCTATCCTTATGAGTTTATTCCTGTTGCCGAGGATATAGGCATTATTATAAAAATGGACGAGTGGGGGCTTAAACAGGCGTGTAACCAGAATAAGTATTGGCAGGTAAAGGGGTATAGGAATATCAAGGTTTCTGTTAATATGTCGCAGATTCAACTGTATAAAACTAATGTGGTTGAAACGCTTAAACGGGCATTAGATGAATCGGGGCTTGAGCCGCAGTATATCGAAATTGAGCTTACCGAAACTATGGCGGTTCAAGATATTAAGCATACTATTCGGGTTTTGGAAAATATTAAGAAACTCGGTGTTTCTATTTCGATGGACGATTTCGGGACGGGGTATTCCTCCCTTTCTTCGATTAAACAATTGCCGATTGATATTTTGAAGGTTGACCGTAGTCTTATCCATGATTTATGTGACAATCCCGCTTCGGAGAATATCGCTCGTGCTGTTATAGAAATGGGTAAGGCGATGAACTTCTTAGTAGTCGCCGAGGGGGTTGAAACGCAGGAGCAGTGGGATATTCTGAATAAATTGGGCTGTGACGAGGCACAGGGTTATTTCCACGGAAAGCCGCTGTCTGCCGCTGATATAGAGAAGAAGTTCCTTATGGCGGACAGTGTATGAGAGTTGCCGCCATTCACGATTTATCCGGTTTCGGCAGATGCTCATTGACGGTTATTATTCCTGTGCTGAGTGCTATGGGAGTTCAAGTTTGCCCTGTACCTACAGCGGTTCTTTCAACGCATACGGGCGGTTTTGATAATATGGTTTTTAAGGATTTGACCGATTTTATTAAACCGTGTTATAACCATTATAAGACACTTGGTATTGAATTTGATGCGGTGTATAGCGGGTTTCTTGCCTCTGAAGCACAGATTGACCTGTGTCTTGAATTTTTTGGCGGGTACAAAAACGCACTCAAAATAGTTGACCCTGTTATGGGGGATTATGGTAAGCCTTATAAGACATACACCGGGAAATTATGCGAGAGAATGAGCGAGTTGGTGCGGGTTGCCGATGTTGTTACCCCGAATTTAACCGAGGCGGCAATTTTACTCGGGGAGGAATACACCCCCGAATTGTCTTGCGAAAAGGCGTTAGAATGGCTTAAACGGTTAAACGAATTTGTCCCGTCTGTGGTTATTACGGGGGTTTCGATGAATAACCGGATATGCAATATAGGTTTAGTAAATGATAGTTATTATCAAGTGGACTACGAGTTTATTCCCGAGCATTATCCCGGGACGGGGGATATTTTTGCAAGTGTTCTGACAGGGGAGCTGCTTCGGGGGAATGACCTGTCTTATGCGATGAAGCAGGCGACTGTGTTCTCGCAGACAGCGGTACAAAGGACTTATGAGCAGGGGAGTGTTCCGAGGAACGGGGTTATGATTGAGGAGGTTTTGCCGTTGGTTATGGGGAAAAATGAATGAAAAAAGGGTGGATATTTCCACCCTTTAATTGTCACTCCCCCTGTCCGACTTGAACGGACGACCCTGCGGTTAACAGCCGCATGCTCTACCGACTGAGCTAAGGAGGAATATCATTTTACAGTTACACTACAACATTATACCACACTTTTTTGATTTGTCAAGTGTTTTTGTAAATAATATGATAAATTATATTATTGGCGATGTCACTCTAATTTGCCGAGCATTGCCGCACCGATTATCCCTGCATCGTTACCGAGTTTGCAAATGGCTAAATCGGTCTTTTTATTGCTGTTTTTCGAGAAAACCTCTGCATTGACAATTTTCTTCAGCGGTTTTAAAAGGTTGTCACCCTCCCCGCAAACGCCCCCGCCTATGCAAACTATATCGGGTTGGAAAATATTAATGACGTTGGTTATTCCGCAGGCAAGGTATTTTATGAATTTTTCGACTACTTCTTTACCGGATTTGTCCTCTAACTTCGCTGCATTCCATGCTGTCCTTGCACTGATTTTTCCGTTGAGTTCAACCAATTCGTGCATTTTTGAACCCCTGTCTTTCTCAAGGGCTTCCTTTGTCATGCGGATTAATCCCGTTGCCGACGAGTATGCCTCGAAGCAGCCCTTACGCCCGCAGGTACATTCTGCACCGTCGGCTTCGATAACCATATGCCCGATTTCACCGCCTGCGTAGTTCATGCCGGAATACATTTTTTTGTTGAGAATAATCCCTGAGCCTACGCCTGTTCCGAGAGTGATAATGATTGCACTTGATGTGCCTTTTGCCGCACCTGCGATGAATTCACCATAAGCCGCCGCATTAGCGTCATTATCAATGTGGACGGGGAACCCGGTCAATTTTGCTAAATCGGTAAGCAGTGGGACATTGTGCCAGTTTAGGTTGTTGGAAACCTCAACTATTCCTGTGTCCTTATTGCAGATACCCGGACAGCCTACACCCAGCCATTCTATTTTTTTGAGCGGGATATTTGAGGTTTCCACAACCTCTTGAACAAGCTTTGCTATGTCCTGCACAACCTCCTTATAACCTCTGTCGCTTTCGGTTTTTATGGACTGCTTATACAGGATTTTCCCGCCGTCATCTACTATTCCGCATTTGACATTGGTTCCGCCTATGTCTACCCCGATGTAATATTTATTGAATACTGCCATTTCACACTTTACCTTTCTCGGTTATAATTATATCTGCGTTGCCTGTGATTGTGTAATTCCCGAATTTTTCCGGAACGAAACAGGTTTCGCCTTTTTTAATAATCAGATTGTCTATACGGATTTCGCCGTTTAATACAAGAATTGCGTTGAACGATAACTCTGTATTAAAACTGATTTCGCCGTTTATGTTTTGTATATTCACGTTGAAGTATTCACATGAGGTTTGATTATGAAATTCCGGGGGTGGTTTTAACTCAGTGACCTGCAACGCTTTTTCAATATGAAGCTCACGTGGGTTGCCGTTTTTGTCTGTTCTCATGTAATCGTAAACACGATAGGTCAGGTTCGAGCATTGTTGAATTTCTGCAATTAATATACCTTTCCCTATTGCGTGGAGTGTTCCCGCCGGTATGAAAAATATATCGCCTTTTTTGACTTTTACACGATTTACCACCTCAAGGAGCGTGTTGTTTTTTATTCTTTCCCGAAACTCTTCTTGGGTTAGTTCATGCTTGAATCCATAGATTAATTCTGCGTCGGGGGCGTGGTCAATGATATACCACATCTCGGTTTTGCCGTTATCGTTGTCGGTTTTCCCTTGTTCGTCATTGGGGTGGACTTGGATTGATAAATTATCCTCGGCGTCAATCAGTTTAATCAATATAGGAATGTTATATCCCGCTTGGGTGAGTGTTTTTCCGGAGAATTCGCCGTTCGCTATTACGCTTTCGCCGTCGGGGTGGCAGGATAGCTCCCAGCTTTCGGCAATGCGTTTTGAGTTAGAGGTTTTCCCGAATTCGTTTCTCAAACGTGTTCCCCCCCAGATATAATCCTTGCATGGGGCGATAAGCTTCATAGGGTACATATTAACCTCCTGATGACATAACCTGCGATTATCATTCCCGCAACCGGCGGCACAAACGACACACTACCTATCGCTGCTTTTCGAGCCGGTAAATCCGGCGAAGCCGGCAAAACAGTCAGTGACTGTTCTTCTGACCACAGAACATCGAGTTTTTCTATATTTCGCCGCTTTAATTCATACCGCATTACCTTAGCTAAAGGGCAGACCGAGGTTGTGTAAATATCACTTATCATAAAGCGTGTCGGGTCTAATTTATTCCCTGTTCCCATGCTTGAAATAATCGGCGATTTGCAATTCTCGATAATTGCGATTTTTGATGAAACAGTGTCAATTGCGTCAATTACATAATCGTATTCCGAGAAGTCGATTTCGTTAATATTCTCAGCGGTGACGAACACATCATGTGCGTTAACAATGCAGTTCGGGTTGATTGAGAGAATCCGCTCCCTTGCGGCATTAACCTTGCGTTGACCGATTGTGTGTGTTGTTGCGATTATTTGGCGGTTGAGATTGCTTTGGGTGATTTCGTCCCCGTCGAATATGTCAATCGTGCCTATGCCCACTCGCACCAACGCCTCGATTGCCGCACCACCGACCCCGCCCGCACCGAATACGGCAATGCGGGAGTTTTGCAGTTTTTCTAAAGCTTTTGCACCTATGACTTTTTCTGTACGTTCATACATATTCATAGCACTTTCAATATAATATAGTTGTTTTTGTATTCTTTAATTTCCGTCTTTAATTCAAGCATTTTTTTATAATTATTCTCAACAAATTCATGCAACACCGAAAGCGGCAGTTTTAGTATTTCCGGGCAATAGGTGCATAGTGCGATTACCATAAGCTCGCCGAAACGCATTACCCTAAACGGGTATAACGCACATTCGGGAGGTTTGTTCTCACCTAAAGCACAACCGTTTTTATTGAGATAACAGCACCGCATATTCTCATCAGTGTTAACCGAAGCGGGGATTTCCCATTTATCGTTTTCATCAAAGAAACAACAGCCCTTGCACAAAGCACAGGATGAAGGGGGTAAGAGTTCATGTATCATGCTGTAAAGTATACCACATTATACCAATATATGTCAAGACACAGTATTGACAATTAATTTGTTATATGGTAAAATGGTTTGCGTGGAGGCGTATCGAAGTGGTCATAACGAGCTCGACTCGAAATCGAGTTGCCGGTAAAACGGCACGAGAGTTCGAATCTCTCCGCCTCCGGTCGAGAGCCTCGACACGCAGCATTTGAGTGAATCGCAATGTCAATTCGCCCAAGCGTGTCGGGGTTCACATTTAGACTGTACCACCCCGGTTTTATACAGGGTTACTGATATACAGTAACCCCTTGTTTTTTTCCTGCCCCCTCACCATAATCCCCCAGAAACATATACTATCCTATCATTAACTGAAAGGGTAATACATATGGAAAAACGAATACCGTTAGAGCAAGCGGCGATTACTGTCAGTAACGCAGCCGCAATTCCTCCGAGAATATACCAGCTCCCCCCACAGGAGGGCAGGGAAAAATTAATCCAAGCACAAAACTCACCGGTTTGCAAATGCCACGTAAGCATATCCTGTATTCAAATAAGGGCAAAAAATCTCAATAGCTTCCCGCTATACTGTGTCCGCCCGCTTAACCTTACAGGAACACCGAACGTAATCATATACATACACGGGGCAGGGTGGGTGTTCGGGAATTTCCACACACATGAAAAGTTAGTTCGGGAATTAGCGTCGAGAACCAACTCAATCGTGCTGTTTCCGGAATACAGCCTGTCCCCCGAGGCGAAGTATCCTGTCGCACTTGAGCAATGCTATTATGTTTTAGATGAGCTTCCCTGCGTAATGCAGCAGCTTCGATTAAAAGCCCGCACAGATACCCTGACAGTCGCAGGGGACAGTGTGGGCGGGAACATGGCAACCGCTATTACGCTTCTTTCAAAAAAGCGGCGAGGTCGGTGCATACATAAGCAGTTATTATTCTATCCGGTGACAAACGCCGCCTTTGACACCGATTCGTATAACGAATTTGCCGAGGGGTATTACCTTTATCGTGAGGGAATGGAATGGTTTTGGAATCAATACACGACTTTAGAAAATGAGCGTGCTCAAATAACCGCATCACCGCTTCGTGCGTCTACTGAACAGTTGCGGAATCTCCCCGCCGCATTGGTCATAACCGGTGAAGCCGATGTCTTACGGGACGAGGGGGAGGCGTATGCCAAAAAACTGTTAGAGGCGGGCGTAGACGTAACCGCTGTAAGGGTTCTCGGTATTATTCACGATTTTGTCATGCTGAACGCCTTAGACAAGACCAACGCCTGCAGAATTGCAATGGACACAGCGGTTAGCTGGATTAATCGGAAGAATAATTGTTGTTAAAGTAAACCTCTGCCGATTATAAAACCGGCAGGGGAGATTATTATTAAACTCACTAATTAATCTAAAAATTCAACATTAATTCCATTCGCACGTGCATATTCAATTACTATTTCACTGTCGCTATAGCAATAAATTGTTAAATTTTCATGTGTTTCTGAGAATGCTTTCTTACCTATATCATTTATTGTTTTTGATAATATAATCACTTTCTCCAGTGCCCCACATTTATAAAATGCACGTTCGCCTATTATCTCAACATAATTAGGTATTGTAATTTCTTTTAACGATATACACTCTCTAAAAGCATCATTATCAATTAAATAAACAGAATTAGGTATTATTACTTCCTTTAAATTTATACAGCCTGAGAATGTGCTTCCATATATAGCAGTTATGTTAGGTGAAACACTAACCTCTTCCAATGATAAGCACCCTTTAAAAGCTCTCGGTCCTATCTCTGTTACACTATCAGGAATTTTTATTATTTTAATACCTGCACCGTTAAAACAATCTGAATTAATCTTTATAATATTGTTAGGTATTTCAATCTCTTCTAAACTAATGCAATTATTAAAACTAATTATCTCATCAACAGAAATAGGAATATTAACCGTTGTTAATTTTTCAAGATTATTCAATGACGGCATATAGATTAATGTATCAGGTAAACGCAATGTTTCTATACTGATTATTTCTATATAAGGAGAATAGAAGGTTCCATTATCAATTCCAATAACCGGTAATCCTTCAATATAATCCGGAATTATTACATGTGGATTTAAACCAATGTAACGGCTTATAAATACACCTTCACCACCTTTATCATATACGAAAATATCCCCATAGCTCTCATTTTGATTCGTATTAACGTCATTACATGAAGTAATCGTTAAAAGCATTGAGAGAACAAGGATAATCAGAAAGAATTTTTTCATATATCTCACCTATTCATGTACAGCGGTTCCCACCACCAACGGTTTTCGAGATACCACTGAATTGTCATAATAATACCGTCAGCGAATTTTATTTGCGGAAGCCAACCGAGTTTATTGTTGATTTTTGCAGGGTCGATTGCATAACGTAAATCGTGACCTTTCCTATCCTCAACAAATGTGATTAAATCCTCGCTTTTGCCGAGTTCACTTATAATCAGCTTAACAATATCAATGTTACGCATTTCGTTATGACCGCCGATGTTAAAAACCTCGCCGACTGCGTTGCTGTGAATAATTAAATCAATCGCAGAACAATGGTCTTCGACATATAACCAGTCACGCACGTTTTCGCCCTTTCCGTAAACAGGGAGCGGTTTATCATGGAGAGCGTTAACAATCATAAGCGGAATCAGCTTTTCGGGGAAGTGATACGGCCCGTAATTATTTGAGCAGCGTGAGATTGTAACAGGTAGCTTAAACGTCCTGTAATAAGCCTGCACCAGCAAATCTGCACTCGCCTTACTCGCCGAATACGGACTTGATGTGTGAATCGGGGTCTGCTCTGTGAACATTAAATCGGGGCGGTCTAACGGTAAATCCCCGTAAACCTCGTCAGTGGAGACTTGGTGGAAACGTTGAATTCCATGTTTGCGGCAAGCGTCCATTAAAACTTGTGTTCCGATTATGTTCGTGTTCAAAAACACTGCCGGGTTTTCAATGCTGCGGTCAACGTGACTCTCCGCCGCAAAATTGACCACTATATCGGGTTTTTCATTCTCGAAAATGTCGTTTATGGCGTTGCGGTCAGTAATATCGGTTTTATAAAACTTGTAATTGGGGTTATTGACAACGCTTTTGAGCGTGGCTAAATTTCCTGCGTAAGTGAGGCAATCCACATTGATTATACGATAATTCGGATATTTTTTTGTCATATAATGTATGAAATTTCCGCCAATGAACCCCGCTCCGCCTGTTACAATTATTCTCATATGATTTACATTACCTCGCTTTCACACAGCGATATAATATACTCGCCATATTCGGTCATTTTTAATTCTTCGCCTAATTTCATCAATTGCTCTGTGTTTATAAATCCTTTACGCCATGCAATTTCTTCAATACAGGAAATGTAAAAGCCTTGACGTGATTGCATGGTTTCTACAAATTCGGCTGCCTTTAGCAATCCCTGCGGAGTCCCCGTGTCGAGCCACGCCATTCCGCGTCCCATAAGAACGCAGTTTAATTTACCCTGCTTTAAGTATTCGTTATTCACCGCCGTTATTTCGAGCTCGCCCCGTGCTGACGGGGTAATATTTTTGGAAATATTGACAACCTCACTATCATAGAAGTATAACCCCGGAATTGCGTAGTTTGATTTGGGTTTTGCCGGCTTTTCTTCGAGTGAAATTGCCTTGCCGTTATCGTCGAATTCCACCACACCGAATTCTTTCGGGTTTTTCACGGGATAACCGAAAACAGTAGCACCATGTTTATTGTTCAATGCAAGCTCGAGAGTGCGTGAAAAAGCCTGTCCGTAGAAAACATTGTCGCCGAGAATTAAGTTTACACTGTCACCGTTAATGAATTTCTCGCCGATTATGAACGCTTCTGCAAGCCCTTTCGGGGCGGATTGTTCAGCATATTCAAGGTTGATTCCCAGACGTGAACCATCTCCGAGAAGCTCCCGATACATCGGCAAATCCCGAGGGGTTGAAATAATGAGTATATCCCGAATTCCCGCAAGCAACGGCACGGACAAGGGATAGTATATCATTGGCTTGTCATAAATCGGCAGAAGCTGTTTCGAGATAACTTTAGTCATAGGGTAAAGGCGGGTTCCGTGACCGCCCGATAAGATTATTGATTTCAATTTATACCTCCGCTTAGTTTTTTATTTAAAGTATATCTTCCAATGTAACACGCTCAAATACTTCAAGCTCTCCTGCACGTGTGGCATTATAGATTTTTATATCGTTATTGTCTGCATATTCCCGTGCGGCTTGATAGCCGGCGTTTACTAAATCAATATCACCAATATAATGCGATGCAGAATAATTTTGGTTGAAATGGTTTTGTTTTTGATTTTTATAAATTATTTCACCGTCTGCTTTTCTTAAAACACTATAGCTGTTATCTACACCTAATAAATATATCTCTTTGAAACCCATAAACGCCGCAAATTGCAAGCAGGTGTATGTGACTGTGTCGCAGTGATAAACCAATCCCGGCTCAATGCTGAACTTCAATTTATATGGGAGCTGTTGATAGGAGCTGTCAGCATCGACATTATAATAATAAGCGTTTTCCGCCTCGAAGGATTCGATGGCAGGAATCTTATGTGAGGCAAGAAATTTAATTCCTGTAATAATGTTGCAAAACTCCTTGTGCTTTGTTTCCATAAACATATCGTCTTCAACAACATAATAAGTCGGTCGCCATGCAGTTTCCTCGAAGGCGAGATATATTTGATTTGTGGCAAAGGTGAATTCGTTTTTTAATAAATCCAAGTCTTGTGTTTTTAAACTTGGACCATTCCCGATAATAAAACAACGCTCTCCCTTATGTTTATTTTCAAATTGAGAAAACTGAAGCCTGCTGAAACGACGAAGCATAAAATAAAAATATACTCTGTCAAAGCAATCACTTTTGAAATGAAACCCCATCTCTATCAATTGCTTAATTACAGATGTACCCAAATAATTCGCCAAGGATACTATAACTACAGCATTGTCTATATCTATTTCATCAGGTGAAATAACTTTCTTCCCATAATACTCGGTGCCTTGCTTCAACGGGTCATTATCAATAAAAGCGTATACGGAATCTTCAAGATTTATTCTTTTATAAAGCTTATACAGCTTTCTTATATGCTCCCAATCATGCCCCGTTCCCCAAATATATATATTCGCACCTCTCCTTAATTTCGGGGAAACCTTTGCTAATTCTGCCTTGAAATCCATTTTAATAAATTCCATTTTTACCTCCGATTATTCCCAAACAGATAAGAGTGAATCAGCGACCTCGGTTAGTCTGCTTAATTCAAGCTCGCTTAACTTCTCCATTAACCGCCGCTCAACGCCGCTTGAGTCAACCACGCACGGTAAACTGAGTGCGACTCTGCTAATCCCGTATTCACCCTGCAGCATACTTGAAACACTGACAATCGTAGGTCTGTGGTTTAGGATAGCGTCTGCGATATAACATACACAAGTAGCTATGCCGAAATGTGTTCGTCCCTTTCCTTTGATGATTTCTGCCCCCATAAGACGAACCTTTTCCTCCATAATTATTTTTGTTTCATTCGTGAAAGGAATTCCGGTCATTTGGCAGTATTCCTCGATAGGGATTCCCGCTATCATCACCTTGCTCCACAAAGCGATTTGACCTTCTCCGTGTTCTCCGATGATATGAGCATTAATGCTGTTTGAGGTAATTCCTGCATAATCGGCAACAACATTGACAAATCGCGAGCTATCTAACAAACACCCTGTTCCGAACACGATTCCGTCGGGCAAATCGAGCCATTCGCTCATTGCACGAGTGATTGTGTCAACCGGATTTGTTACAATAAGGACAACCCCTTTTGTGTAGTGTTTTTTAATTTCGTTTGCTACTTGTGCTGCGGTTTTGAGGTTGTCGTTTTTCATGTCGATGCGTTTTTCGCCCGGCTTGCGGTTACGGCCTGCTGTTATTATGATTAAATCGCAGTCCTTAATATCGGAATAATCACCGTTATATATATCAGATGTCCCCATGAAAGGTATTCCGTGACGAATATCGCTGATTTCCGCCTTGCATTTTTCATGCGAGCCGGATTGTTCAATTAAAACAATTTCCCGAGCTGTTCCTTTGATTGTGAGAGCGTATGCAATGCTTGAACCAACGTATCCCACACCTATTATTGCAACTTTTCCGCTGTTCATGATATAATTACCTTTCTTGAAAGCTGACTGATTAAGTCATGTCCGTCCCACACTAATGAAAAATCCATTGACTTTCCAAATGGCACTGCACGGTCTATCCCTTTGGGTCTGTGTTCTGTGAAGAAAAACGCTAATTCATCATTTGATAAACCGTAATAGGTTAGCGTTTGCAAGCGTTCGCCGCAAATTGGCAGGATTTCCTTTAATTCGGCAATGCTTTGTTCAAAGAAAAATCCGCTGTTATATTTAAACTCCATAAGATTTTCATCGGTGTTATTTATTTCAGCACGTGTGATATAATTATCCGCTGATTTGCAATAATTTATCGGCATATTGGCAGCTGCTTTGTAAAGTGCTGACAGCTTTCCGACTGATTGAACAGGTGCTAATTCATATTTTGATTTAACGAGAGTGTGCAGTTTCCCCCAAAAAGTCGATTTCGCTTCATCAATATTACTCCCGAGCCAGTACACTATTCGAGGTGAGGTGCAGGCGTTTTGGTCGGTGAAATACGTATCGTTATAAAAATCCTGTGCAATTTTTTCTTTATCCTGAGCATTAATATATTCATCGGCGTTTATCACTGCTACGGAATATCTGTCAGCGAATGTCAGCTCGGTTGCTCTCGGTTTTAACGGTGATTGACGCAATTCATTAATCGTGTTGTCTCCGCCCCAAATCACACGAACATCGCAAACGGCAGAGAATTTATCATGCAGTTCTTTATTAGGGGGATATTTCACGAAGTTTATATACGGAGCAAGATTTTTATGTTTACCCGCTAACAATTCATTCACTGCATTAACTATGATTTCAACCTGCTCAAAATTCTTGCCGGGTAAGCGAACAATATTTGCGTTGCCTGCGAGCAACCCTGCTGCAAGGCTGAATGCAAAGTTTACCGGAACATTCGATGGTGTTGAGTGAAACACCACTCCTTTACCGAGCCGTTTGTCTAAATCATTATAATTCGATTTTTCTTTAAGCAGTGCTGCTTTTCTGCACCAAAACCCGAAGGTTGCTACATCAGAATATTCACGAACCTTTGTCAATTGTTTTGACAAATCGCCGAAGAATTCCAATACGTCATCATCAAAAGGGACAAGCGGTTTGGCGTTAATCAAGCCTTCTAAATTATCTGTTAACTGCATAAGTGTCACTGCACCCCCGTATTTCAGCCATTTTTAGTCTGCCGTTTATTTGAAAGTATTTCCCCTTGCGTCCGCAGGGGCAATCATCTTCGCCGAGAATGACACCCTCATCTTCTGTGAGCAGGGAATGTCCGGGGTAGGATTCCGGTAAAACCGAGACAACCTGCACAATTCCGGGTTCGCCAAATTCACATGGGGAGAAATCGATATGCCGTCTCGTAATTACGTCTGAAAAGATGCTTGCGTGTAAATGACCGTGTTCACATTCCATGTAAATACATCCGGTTTGCTCAACCATTCCATAATAATCATGAATGTCGTTAAGCCCGCATATGTCGGTCAGTTTGCTTTTGAATTCACTTTTTGAAACAGATTCGCCGACTAATTTCTTCCACCCGCCGCCATGAATCAATATACCGTTGTGTAAATCAAATCTGTGTTTTATTTTCAACAATTCTTTATAAAAATGCGACCACACCATAAATGTGAACCCGAATAGAAGTATGCGTTTACCGCTGTGCTTTTCAAAAAAAGCCTCAATTGCAGGAAGGTCAATCTCCATATCGTCGTTTAGTGCATAAGCCTTGTCTGCTCCGAAAATCGAAAATCCCAAAATCCCCGCTCCTCTTGCCGAAAACATTGTGCGGTTTTTAATGACTGAGGGGCTGTCGATAATCAACATAGGCATTCGTGAAGAGCCGGTGAATTCTGATACAATTTTTGCCAAAGCTTTTTGTTGATTGTTCGCTGTAGTCTTATCCAGATAGATTTTTGAAACTGCTTGTCCGGTTGTTCCTGAAGAAGTCATGACTTTAAATATTTCTTCCTGTGTTATGCTTTTTAAATCAAGTTCTTTAAAAAGGCTCACAGGTAAGAAGGGCAGGTCATAATAACTCCCGCACTCGGCAATGTCAAACCCAATTCCACTCAGTATTGAAGCGTACTCAGGGCAGTTTTTGATATGGTGATTTGTTAATTCTGACAGTCGCCGTGTCAACAGCAGTTCTTTCTCGGATTTACTGAGCGAAAACGGCGACAGTTGCAATATTTCATTAAACATCAATTTTGTTCAACTCACTATACAATATTTTCCCCGCTTCATTTCGGGGGATTTTTTCAACATGAATAACTTTAAAAGCAATCCTGTTTAATCCTGTTTTTTCAACTAAAAAACTAATTATACTTTGGGCAAGCTCGGGATTGGTTATGAAAACTGTCATCCTATCGTCGACACCGCCGCAGGCACATTCAATATCAGTAAATGCACTGTTCAGAAGCCGCTCTGTTTCGTCAAGATTTACTCTGCTTCCGAATATTTTCAAAAACCGTTTCTTACGCCCGACGATGTAATAAAACCCATCCTTATCACGTTTTGCCATATCACCTGTAATTAATACACCAAAGCGTTCATCACCCTTAAGCAAATCTGAACCGCTTTGTGCATAACCAAGCGTAACATTAGCACCTTTGTAAACGAGCTCTCCCACTTTATCCGATTCAATAATCTCGTTACCGTCAACATCTGCTAAAGAAAACTCGCCGCCGGGTATGGCAATTCCCATGCTGCCGTATTTTTCGAGAGATTTTTCGGCAGGTAAGTAGGACATTCGTGCTGTGGCTTCGGTTTGCCCATACATAACTATGAATTTCTTATTGTTGGCAATTGCATATTCAGCGAACTTTTTGTGCAGTTCAGGCGAGAGCTTTCCGCCTGCTTGTGTCATCGCTCTTAAAGAGGGTAAGTCCATTCTGAAAAAGCGAAGTTTATCCAGCATTTCGTAGACATAAGGTACTCCGCCGAATGAGGTTGCACCGTGGTCTTTAAACTGCTGCCAAAACTCTTTTTGCATAAGTGTTTTCTGTGTCAGAATTACAGACGCCCCCACCCATAAATGGCTGTTAATGATTGAGAGACCGTAGGTGTAGCTCATAGGCATTGTCGTAATCGGGCGTTCATTCGATTCTAATTGCAAATACTCGACAATCGATTCTGTGTTTGCACGAATATTTGTATAGCTTTGCCGAACGAATTTCGGGCTTCCGGTTGAACCGGACGTTGTCAACAGCAACGCAAGCTCATCATGCAACGGGTAAACATTTGTGTATGGTGTTTTCAAAAGAGTATAATCCCAAATAACGAAAACCTGCTCACAATCGCCGAAAAATTCTGCTTGTGTTTGAGGAACCCACAAATAGTCGGGGCTATAGCTTTCAATCAAAGCGGAAAGCAACTCCTTATCGAGTGTTGCGTCAAGCATAACGGGGACAATTCCGGCGTTGATGAATGTGACATACCCTAACAAAGAGCCTTTTTCATTGGCACATAAATTGAATATAATCGAACGTGTTTTTATTCTTGCGGAAAGTTCATCGCACGCCGATTGCAATTCGGTATAAGAAATGCTCTCACCATCTTCGCATATTATCGCAACATTGTCGGCGAATTCGTCAAATTTGAACATCATATTTCTTGAGCAATTCTTTGCCTTTTTCAAAACTGCTGAAGTCAATTATATCATCGGTATCCATCATTATGTCAAAAACATCTTCTAATGCGGTGATAAGCGACATATGTCCGATACTGTCCCACTCGGGTATTGCTTGATATTCAAGATTTGTTGTTTGGTTTTGCTCAATGCCGAGTGTTTCGATAAAAGCATTTTCGTATTTTTGTAAGTTTGTCATTAATAAACCTCCATAATTTATTTAATTATATTAAAGCACTTCCGTCAACACCGATAACCTGTCCTGTTACATATTCTGATAAATCGGATGCCAAGAATAAACAAGAATTAGCAACATCGCACGGTGTTCCGAGACGTTTCATGCCGATGCCGGCAATTCGTTCCGCCATATGTTCCTTGCCGACGAAGCTGTGTAAATCGGTGTCAATAATCCCCGGTGCAATTGAATTCACACGGATATTATATTGTGCAAGCTCCTTCGCCGCAGTCTTAGTCATTGAGATAACTGCTCCCTTAGAAGCTGAATAAACCAATTGCCCCTTATTGCCGTTGACTCCTACAAGGCTTGATATATTTATAATGCTTCCTGACTTCTGCCGTATCATGAATTTCGATGCAAATTGAATTAATTCTGCTACGGCAAACACATTTGTTTCAAAAATTTCACGCATGACTTCGCCGGAAATCATGCCGATTAAAGCGTCTTTCATTATTCCCGCATTGTTTACAAGAATATCCAACCTGCCTTGCTCTTTTTTAATTTGAGAAAAAGCATTTTTAATTCCGCTGTTGTCTGTGACATCAAAGTATAACGGAATAATATTCTCGCTGATTATGTCATCTAAATCTCCTTCTTTTCTGGCGTTGGCATATACGATTGCACCGTTTTTTGCAAAAACCTCGACTATCGCTTTACCAATGCCCCTCGAAGCACCTGTGACAAGAGCAACTTTATTATCTAACATATTACCTCCACTATTTGAAAACACGACCGTCTTCGTTCTTTTTCATTGCACGTGCGGGATTTCCTAACGCAATCACATCCTCTTGAATATCACGCATAACGGCGGAACCCATTCCTATAATCGTGTTTTTACCGATTGTTATTCTCTCCTTAACAATTGCTCCGACACCCAAGTATACCTCGTCACCTACTATACAATGTCCCGATAACGCAACAAACGGTGAGAAAACAACATCATTTCCGACAACACTGTCATGCCCGATATTTGTGTTAGGATGAATTGCAACACTTTCGCCAATTGTTACATTGCATGACACTAAGCTGCCGAATTGAACAATTGTACCATCGCCGATTTGCGTTTCACTTGCGATAAAAGCAGTAGGGTGAATAATCGTTTGCAAGCTGTAACCACTCGCTGTTACTTTTTCACGCAGCATTTTTCGTGGTTGCGGTTCACCAACAGCGATAACTGTTTTTGTAGTTTCGGGAAGAAATTCCGCTTTAAACTCATCAAATGTAAACACCTTTATACCGTTTACTAATGATTCGTCCGTTTTAAAATCGTTTATGAATACGATATGCTGCCATGTATCGGAAACAGCGTTAATCGCACGGATTGTCTCTAATACCTCCCGCCCGAGTCCGCCCGAACCGTAAATCCCTAAAGTCATATATTACCTCATTTCTAAAAAATCCGCTCCTCCGGAAACCCGATTTCTATTAAATATTTGACAGCACTTCTGAAATTGTTCTGTGCTAATGCAATATATATGCAAGCATTGGGATAATGCGAAATGGCTTCAAGAGGCGGCAAGATTTCGTAACATGTTTCATTAAACCTTGTGTAATGCTTAGCGTTATCGGCGTCGGCAAAGCACACCGCATGAAGCCCTTGTGATTTCCATGCTTTTAACATTAAAGCCGCATTAACGCCGGCACCGTATAGAATTACTTCGCCATGCGGAATATACTCGGTAAAGTAATGCCGGTTCTCTTTTTGTAAAATATTCAATGAAGCTTGCATTTTCTCTAATTCGCCCGGAATGCTGATGTTCTGTGGGCAATGCGGCAAACATTGATTGCATTTAATGCAATCAATATTAAACCTGTCCTCAGAAGAAATAAGCCATAGTGAAGTCCAACGGCTTGAACGGATATTATCGTTGTATAAAGGAAATACTCGTGATATTTCAATTTTTTTAGGACAATGAGGCACACAATATCCGCAAGCAGTACACGGAATATTATCCATCAATAAATGCTTTCTGACAACATCGTCAATGAATTCCTGCTCGCCATCACTTATCGGTTTAAACTCCTGCATAGTTTTTACATTATCTCTGACGTGCTCCATGTTACTCATGCCGCTTAATACGCACACAACCTTCGGCAAAGAGGCAACCCATCTGATTGCATATGAAGCAGGCGACATTTCGTTTTTAGGAGGGTTTATATCATCGGGCCACTTCGCTAATGCACCACCTCGAACCGGTTCCATCACCGCTATCGGAATGTTCTTCTCGGCACATATCTTATATTGTTCATCTGCACTTTGCATTATCCAATCTAAATAATTGAGCTGAAGCATGACTAATTCAAAGTCATATTCTTCAACAACCTCTCGTAATAAATCTGTCGTTCCGTGAAAAGAAAAGCCAATATGCCGAACCTGTCCCTCTTTCTTTTTTTTACATAAAAAATCCCACAATCCGCTTTGTTTAAAACTGTCCCAGCTTTGATTTCTTATATTATGAAACAAATAATAATCTATATAATCTGTTTGCAATCTTTCAAGCTGTGCATCGAAAATAGCCGACATTTCATCAACGGTTCTGTTTCTTCCTGCGGTCATTTTTGTGGAAATATAAACCTTTGACCTGTCATGCTTTTTAAGAGCCTGCCCGAGTGCAATCTCTGAGTAACCGTCAGTATACACATGAGAAGTGTCAAAAAAGTTTATGCCGTTTTCAATTGAATAATCCACCATTGTTTGCAAATGTTCATAATCAATTTCATCACCGGATACAGGTACGCCCGGTTTCCCGGAGAGAAGCGGAAGCCGCAAAAAACCGAAACCCAATAAGGACAGATTATTATTATTGTGTTTTCTGTATACCATAAAAATTCCCTGTCCTATATTAATTTAACAGCTTGCCAATGCTTGTTTCAGTTCATCGCATAACTCTTTATCATAATCAAAAACCCGCCAATCCACACGCAGAGGGATTTCTTTATTCTTTGCTGTTTCGATGAAATATTTCATCATATCTCGGCAGTTTTCTGATAGTGGCGTGCTTCGTTTTTTCATATCCACCATGTCAGCAGCTATTTTAACCGCACTCGCATATTTGACAGCCACATCAAAAAAGCCATCTATTTCTGTTTTGTTATCGTTTATGTTTTCCAAGAAAATGTATTTCAACTGTATATATCCGCCGGTTTGAGCATATTTTTCTAAATTCGCAAGTAACTTGTCCCAATAATTAACACTTTTAATTTTTGCAAAGGTTTCACGTGTTCCGGCATCAATGCTTATATCAATGCTTGCCTTCCGCTGTCGCATCATATCGGCAGCCTCTTTGTCAAAAATCAGACCGTTTGTTAAGAATAAACCGTGCCAGTTTTTGTTTTTCATTATTTCATATATTTTTTCTTTATTAGGTGAGAAAAAGAACTCACCCGCCCCCGGGAGCAGGGTTACATTATCAGGGATATGCTCGCCGACAATATCTAATATTTCATCATATGAAAAATAGTTTTCATCCTTACTATTTTTTAGTATCCCTTTTGCGTTGCAATAAATGCAGCTCACGTTACATCGTTCCCCACGGTAAACACCGTCCGGCACCAGCTTTTGGATGCGTCGTTTTGTAGAATAATAACCGTCTATAAGATTTGCACACCCGTCACACACGCACGATTCATTGTTGCGGTGTTTGTCCATCAATTCTTGAGCGATTTCTTCACATTTTAAAAGCTCATGTATTAAGTCGTCTTTGTCCTTGCTTGTTGTGAAAGTGAAAGGCCCTTGAGGACAGCAACAAGCTCTAAATTTAATTCCAAGTGAGGTTTGTAAAATTGAAAAATACCCTGTGCTTAGCATATGGCAACCCTTGTAAAAAGCTCCTCCACCCGCAAAATCAATCCGCTCCTTCGACACACCGGACTCCAACAAATGATTATGAACGGCAACAGCATTTTCCGGGGAAACTGAGATGTAGATTTTGTAATCGGGATACCTTGAAATCGCTTCACTCAAAGGTAGAATTTCTATTTCTGTTCCCGGAAATTTGGTATAGTGCTTTTTTTCGTCACGGTCAACAAAACATACGGGGTTTAATCCGCTGTCTCTCCAACAGGTTAGGTTGACTCGTGCATATTCACCCGCACCATAGAAAATTGTAGCCGCCATGATTTACTCCTTGATTAAAGTTTTATAGATTTCGCAGAATTTCACAAATGCTGTCAGCAACATATTCCGCATTTTCCGTCGTCATATCCGCATATAAAGGTAATCGCAATACCCGCTCACCATAGTCCTCGGTAACCGGGCAAGCATCGGGGGAATAACCGAGTTTACGCCCCATAGGTGATGAATGTAAGGGGACATAACATATATAACAAATAACCTCTTTTTTCTTCATCTCGTCAATTAATTTCGCCCTCACATCTGAATTCGGCAGAATAATATTATACATATGCCCGTTGTGCTTGCAATTGTTCGGAACAATCGGGCAACGCAGCTTCCCGGAATCCTCAAAAGGTTTGAGTATGTTATGATATGTGTTCCAGACATTAACTCTCTTAGACATTATTTCATCAAATCTGAGCATTTGAGCATACAACAAAGCCGATAACAAATCAGACGGCAGAAACGATGAGCCAATGTCATGCCAAGTATACTTATCCACTAATCCCTGTATCACTTGACGGCGGTTTGTGCCTTTTTCACGGATTATTTCGGCACGTTCAATGAACTTGTCCGAGTTAAATACTATTGCACCGCCCTCACCCATGACATAGTTTTTTGTTTCATGAAAGCTGTAGCACCCAAGCGTAGTCAGTGTTCCGCACGGTATATCATTATAATACGCTCCGACAGCTTGTGCCGCATCTTCAATTACGAATAGACCATGCTTCTCAGCAATGCGGTTTATGGCATCATATTCGCAGGAAACTCCCGCATAATCAACGGTGTATATCGCTTTTGTTTTATCGGTTATCAGAGATTCAATAAGTGTTTCATCAATGTTCATTGTGTC
The DNA here is from genome assembly GCA_009784825.1 of Oscillospiraceae bacterium. Taxonomy (GTDB): domain Bacteria; phylum Bacillota; class Clostridia; order Oscillospirales; family Ruminococcaceae; genus Ruminiclostridium_E. The sequence continues at coordinate 147,599 of WQXO01000002.1, read as the reverse complement.
CTTGCGAATGTCGCAGAATATTGGTTTTGCTCCCCGCAATAAAAATGCGTTGGCAGTAGATGAAAATGTAAACGACGGTACAATAACTTCATCATCGTTTTTTAAGTCGATAAGAATAGACGCCATTTCAAGTGCTGTAGTGCAGGAGGTTGTCAAAAGCATGTTTTTTATACCGAAGAGTTCTTCAAATTGTTTATAAACAAGCGGGGTATATTTACCGTCCCCCGACAGACTTCCGTTGCGAAGCACATCGAGAACATATTCCTCCTCAAGCTCTGTTATAGCAGATTTTGTGAATTTAATCATCTTAATTTCACCTCAAATTGTTTAATTATTTCTGCTTGTTTAATTATCGCATTATAATTTTCATGGCGGACATCTTCTTCATTTATGCACTTTGAAAATTTATCTATTGATTTTGCGAACGAATCATCGGCAGGGAGCTTGTACTCTTTTGTGTCGCTGCCGATTTTTATCTCCGCAACAGGCTCTAATGTGTCAGGTGCAGTAAATATGCGACCGGTATAAAGACTGCCCACGCTCCCCCATGCGTCAAGTGAACAGCGATAACTGTTGTCCATTCCGAAAGATACTTGTGCAATCAATCCATCGGTATTCCGTAAAGTTGCAGAACCGTAAATATCTACATCAAAGCCGCCCTTATAACCTAATGCTGCATCTGTAATCTCGGCTGAGCTACCGAGAAGCAACGCCGCAAGCTTTAATGTGTATCCGCCGCAATCGAGCAATGCACCGCCGCCGAGAGTTTTGTTATAACGAAAATCATCACCGCTGCGAAACGGAAATCCGAAGTCAATGCGAAACAGCCGTAAATCGCCGAGTTCGGGTAGCTTAGAACGTATCCATTCAATTTGGTTATGATATTCAAACATATAGTTTTCGTGCAAGGCAAGTTTTTTTGAATGTGCAAGGTTTATTAAATCAGAAGTGTCATTAACTGAGGTTGTAAAAGGCTTCTCAAGCATAACATGCTTCGAGTGTTCTATTGCTTTTTTCGCCCATTCATAATGCAGTGCAGGGGGTAACGGGATATATACACAGTCGATTTCTTCATCGTTAAGTAACGCTTCATAACCGTCATAACCCTTGCCACCGTAAGTGTTTGTGAAATTAACGGTTTTTGAAATATCCCTTGAAGCAACCCCTGCAAATTCAAAAAATCCACATTTTTTTAAAGCGGGCAAAAACCGTCGAAATGCTATGTCCGATGTGCCGAGAATTCCGATTTTCATTGCTTAACCTCCAAAAGTGAAAGAAGATTCCGAAGCTGAATGTTGAGAATATTATTAATCTGTGTCAGTTTATTCAGCGTTCGATAGGTACACCACCAATATCCGGGAGGCGGGGTGGAAATAACATCATCTTCAATTTCAATAATTACATTCCTGTTTTGCTCGTGATAAAAGCGACCGCCCTCCTCCGACAGTATCACATCACAAATAATCCCGTGTTTTGAGTTATATTGTTTAAAAAATAATTCGCCAATACTATCTTCAGCTTTTTCAACCGCTTCAAGCTGAACAGTGGGTCCCAGTTCAATTTTATCGAAACAGCCAATCTCCGGCATGGCACGAACCAAGAATTCATATACGCCATTGTGTATTCTTGCGAACAACCCGAACACTGCCATTCCTGTCGCCTCGAAAAGCGGTTGCCCCCAACATCTGACCTCCCTACCCTCAATAGATATATTGCAAAACACTATTTTAAACGGGTATTCCGATTTGCTGACAAACTCTTCAACACCGTTATGCACCTTTGTTTCCCAATTTTTGATTGAATACAAGGGTACGAGAACCGAGTTACAGCTGTTAAACATTTTATAATTATTGAAATGACAGTATATGCTTTGAACAATTTCCGGTTGATTTTCCTGTGAAATTGAATGTGCCAATGGTGAATCAAGAATAGAGAAATCACATTTATAAAACGGAATACAACTAAGCACCGTACGAGTGTCCATATTAACAAGGTTATCTATGCGGATTAACTGTTTTATTTGACGCAGTGTAAGCCATTTATGCGACGGAAGCTCATCAATCTCGATGTCTTCATCAAGTATAATTATAATATTCCTGTTCCGCTTACCTAAAAAACGTGATGACTGCTCCGACTGAATTTGGTCAACAACTATTTCATGTTTTTCACAATTCAAAAACCATTCCAAATAAGCCGGTTTAACTCCGCCATGAGCTTGTGTGAAATTAGACTTTGTGGCTTGAAGTGTGGGTGATAATTGAATATTGTTGACATTCCCCGGTTCAATCTTTGCTTGAATTAAAAAATGCAGAATTCCGTCAATGGGTTTACATAATATTCCAAGATACCCAATTTCATTTTGAATTAGTATCGGTTGTTCTTTTTCACCGTTTCTTATTCCGCTGATTTGGAAAAAGGTTCCTCGTTCATTAACAATTTGCCCCGCCTGCTCATCATAAAACCACTTTGTATCAACTAAAGAAGTTTTCTTAATATCAACACTCACTGTATCATTTAAATGTTTAATCCAGTTTAATATATCCGATGTTTTATTATATTGTTTATCGGTCAGCCATGAATGCAACATCAGCTGGGAAGTTTTTCTCGTCATTTATGCTACTGACCTCCGCTTTCAATTAAATCATTCATTCCTTTTATCAGCTTGTCCGCAAAAATATTTATATCCCACTTATCGGCGATAGCTTGGAACTTTTCTTTTTCGATGTTCAAGAGGTTGGTATCTTCACACAGCTTTTGAATATGGGGGACTAAATCTGATTCAATCGGTAAAGAATTGTCCTTGCCGACATAGAGAGTTCCGTCTGCAGCAGTTACCGGGGAGGCAATCGCCAATCCATGCTGCATTGCCCAAGCCACTGATGTTCCGCCGCCGACACGGCTCGGGTTGAGATAAATATCACATATACCGTAAAGCCCGGGTAAATCCTTTTCGTGACTTATAAAAATAATACTTTCACCTATTAAGTCTATGTGTCGTTTGTCAATGTGATTAAGATTTTTACAACCCACAACAAACCATTTAATCTTTGTGTTTGAACGTAATAAACCGCACATCTGCTCTGTAAGTTCTTTGGACATTTCATAATTCAATACTTTCCCGACAGTAATTACAACAATGTCATCTTTATTCAAGCCATAGTCTTTTCTGCTGAACTCGTTCAGCGGTTCAATTCGTTTAATGAACAAGGGTAAACGCAGAATATCACTTTCTGTAAGCGGTGAACGAATTTTTACGTTGTCTTCACCTTGAATAATCACATATTTATGAAAGAATGAAGAACAACTGTGTCCTTGTTTCCTTAATGGAAAATATATAGTGGGAAAATGCCGGCTGTAGTAATACGAAATTGTTGAGAATTCATCACTAAAGTCAAAAATGCACTCGGGTTTAAGATTATATATCAAATCAAGTGTATCTTGCTGACGATTTTTCATTGTAGTGTTAATCACATGATGTATTTTAATGCCATCAGAAAAATAAGGTGCATACTCTTCTCTTGCTGTGGTAGGGAGAGAATTTATTCTGTAAAAAGGCTTTACTATACTCATACTTGAATCATAGTTGAACGAATTTAAACCAACAACATGTATTTCATATCCGAGTGAAGCCATAGCATTCAGTATTGAAGATGTACTCATTATAGTAGACATAGAACCGGGCGAAATGTTCAAATTGTTTACCACTGCACAAATAACTTTTGAATTCCCGCTCGATACACAAGGCGGTACTCGATTTAACGCCATTTCACATGCGTAACTGCGTCGCAGCTCCTTCAGTTCGATAAAGAACTCATCATAAATAATGTCGGGATACAAATACCAAATCGCTGATAAATCAGTTATTAACCAGTGTTTAAATGATAAATTATCTTCAATTTGTCCTGTTAAATTAACGAATTGACTTAAAAGCTCTTTAGAAAAACAGTTAGTTTTAATAATAAGATACAACAACACTATTTTTGCTTCTGCGGGTAAGTCAAGTTTATTTATATATTCGAGCGACTTGTTTAAAATATCATTCTTGAAACATAAAGCTTCATTTTCGTCTAATGAATTACACTTTTCCTTGAATTCGTCAATGAACAAATAAAAATAATCAATATCACCGCCGGATTCATAAAAATATTTAACTAAACACTCCTGAACCTTTTCCGGATTGTTTAAAAAATCCGAAACTGTAAGAAAAGACATGCCGGTGTTACAGCCACTGTATACTCCGACGCCGCCGATGATTTTCTCCCGAGGTACACCATAATCAATTAATTCCTGTGTAATTTCTTTATTGGTTTCAGAACAGTATAACGATATTAAAACATAATCATAATCATCTGAGCATAATTCCCTTATTGTTTCAGGGGATTTTATGAGGGTTCCGTCTGCGTTCTTGTCGAGCCAAAGCGTGAGCTTACAATAATTTGTTTTTGTTATCAACCTGTAAATTTGTTTCTCTCTTTCGCCGGAACCGTATAAAACCACTCTGCTGTCTTTATGAATTTTCTCGAACGGAAAAGAATTAATCCACATATTACCTCGTTACCTCTCAAGTGTTAAAGCTGATTGCCAAATCTCTCATTTCGGGAATAAAAGTATCAGTAAATTTATTAATATCCCATTCTTCTGCGATTGTGCGATATTTTTCTTTTTCCCGTGTTAATAAGCTGTTGCATGAAGACAGTTTCTCGATATAAGGAACTAAATCGCTTTCATTTGCATGAGCGTTCCTCTTGCCGATGTGAACAGTAGCGTCCGAAGAGTTCAGTGGTGACACAATTGCTAACCCTTGCTGCATTGCCCATGCCACAGTTGTTCCGCCACCTATTCTGCTTGGGTTAAGATAAATATCACATATGCTGAAAAAACCGGGTAAATCTGTTTCATAATCTATCAGAACGATGTTTCTATTCGTGATTAAATCCGGATAATTACATTCAATATACGGGAAAGAGGAACACCCGACAATCAGCCATTTAATTGAATTGTTATAACATAACAACTCACACATTGATTTCAATAATTCGTTTGATGTTTCAAAAACTAATCTTCCGCCAACAGAAACAACAACTACATCATCAGTCGCTATACTATAATCTGTGCGGATAAATTTCTTAAACGGTTTGACATATTCTTTAAATAACGGAAGTCTAATCACTTGTTCTTCTTTAGCGGGTGGGGAAATTTGAACACTATCTCCGCTTTCCCACACCACACACTTATGGAAGAATGAGCTTGAGCAACCCTGTTTTCTAATCGGGAAATATATTGTCGGATAGCTCTTGCTGTAATAATAAGAAACGGGGGCTTGTTCGTCAGTGAAATCGAGAATACAATAGGGGTTGATTTTGCAAATTAAATCAAGTGCATCCTGCTGCCGATTTTTCATCGTATCATTAAATGTATAGTGCAGTTTTATATCCTCCGGATACAAATTCAACAATTCTTCACGCGGAATAATTCCTTGATTATTAACGGCGAAAAACGGTTTCATAAAACTCATGGACGAATCATATCTCTTGGGGGAAAGGCAGATTATGTCTACATTGTAGCCTTGATTTTTAACAGCTCGCACTATAGGAGAAATATATAAATTAGTGCCTCGAATGTCCAAAACATTAACCAGCACGCATATTCTGTTATTGTCCGAGCAGTCATAAACAGGCGGATTCCAACTAAGATTAAGCTCTCGTGCGTAATCCTCATTGAGTTGCTTTTTCTCTTGCCAAAACTCATCATACAATATATTATGATGATATATCCACATAAACGATAAATCAAACAACAACCAATACTTTAGGCAAACATTGTCTTTGATTTCTCCTAATAAGCGAACCAAGCATTTCATTAATGCTGGTGAAAAACACTTCGCTTTAAAAAGCACACGCAAAAGCAGTATTTTTGATTGGGCAGACAGCTTTGAATTATTAATAACATATAACGCTTTATTCTCGATTTGTTCGGCAGTTTTTTCATCATGTGAAAGCATAACCGCTTGTATTTCCTCAATCAAGGGCGAAAAATAATCAATATCACTGCCGGACTCATAGAAGAATTCTATTAATGATTTTTCGATAACACCATCTGCATTTAAGAAAGCATTAAGACTTATTTTTGACTTAATCATAAAACACCGGCTTTCTTAATTAATCTCTGCTTGCTGTGCGGTTATCTAAAAAACTTTCAATAACCCCTGCAATAGTAATTGATTCGCCGGCTGTAAGCTTAAATTGATTTTTTTCATTGCCGGCATTAATCATAGAAACAAATTCATTAACTTCATATTGTAAGCCTTCACCACGGAATTTAATAAAAAACTTATCGTTTTTGCTCCTGTCCTCATAACGGGTCTCAAAGCTTTCAGTTTTCCACCAAGGTGCTTCAACAATTATATACCCGTGCGACCCCGAAATAATCAACTGCCCCTCTGACTTCACACCTAACCCTACTTTAATTGTAGCAATGCTGTCCTTATATTTCAAGTGAGCTTTTGTATAAATATCAATTCCATTCTTGTCGGTGAAGCTGTCAAAACGTAAATCTTCATAATCCTTGCCGAGTAGTTTAATTATTGCAAGGAGAGGATAACTCGCCAATTCAGTAAAACTGCCGCCGTTTTCCTCCGGTTTAAACTCTCTTGTGTTGCTGTTAGTCAGTTTTGTGAAACAAGCCTCAACATCATATATTTTACCGATGCTACCAATTTTAGCGATACTCAGCAGCTTTAGAAATCCCGGTGCGTATGCTGTTTTGATTGCTTCCATAAGCACAAGCCTTTGTTTTTTGGCTAAAGCGAAAACTTCCTCGGCGTGCGATTTTTTTAGAACCATCGGCTTTTCACAAAGAACATGTTTCCCTGCGTTTAATGCCGATTTAATGTATTCATAATGCGTATTGTGGGGGGAGGCAATATACACGGCATCAATCTTTTTAATAAACAAATCCCAATCATCGGTATATGTATCGAGTTCAAAGCGTTCGCCGAATTCTCTCGCACTCTCGAAGTTGGGATTGTAAACCGCTTCAATATTTATACCGGCAACACTTTTAGATTCGGGAACAAACCGTTTTGCAATTCTGCCCGAACCAATAATCCCGAGCTTAATAATTTTACGATTTTTTTCACGCAGAATAGTGCTTGAAACATCTTTGGTTCGTTCAAGATAAATCACTTCACACAGCGGCTTTAAAAAATCGAATTCTCCGACCCAGTCAGAGCCGCAGGTGAAAATGTCAATACCATATTTTTGAACGTCTTCCACTTTTTGCCCCATATGGTCTTCGACTATTATTTCATCAGCAAAACCGGTTTGCCTGATATTTTCGATTCTCGCCATAAGCGAATCATTAATGTTTACCTTGCCCCTATACTCGTCAAACTGCTCTGTAGTGACACCGACAATTAAATAATCACCGAGAGCTTTTGCACGTTGTAACAAGTTATAATGCCCATTGTGGAGCAAGTCGAAAGTGCCGTAAGTGATTACCTTTTTCATTGAAGCTTCCTCATAAGTCCTTAGTTTATGTTATACAAAACATAATAACATTAATATTACCATAATTCAATTCAAAAATCAATAAAAATATTTATTGTTTGACGATTTATAGTTTTAGTGATATTATTAAGACAGAAAAATTAATTCTCGTGCAACCAAACCCAAATTTTAGCGGGTTATATATACAGAGAGGGGGTTATAGACATGAATGACACCATGATTGTTGACCTGTACTGGAACCGTGACGAAACCGCAATTAAAGAAACTGAGAAGAAATACAGTAAATATCTGATGAAAATTGCGTTCAACGTAGTCGGAAGCCTTGAGGACGGTAAAGAAATTGTCAACGATACTTATTTAAAAGCGTGGAACTCCATGCCAACACACAGACCTAATGTTTTATCTGCGTATCTCGGAAAAATCACAAGGGAATCATCTATTGATTTCTTCCGTAAAAGCACCCGTAAAAAACGGCAGGGTTCACAGTATACCTTGTCTTTATCGGAGTTAGAGGAATGTATAAGCTCAACCGGCGGCGGGTCTCCCGAAGAGGAATATGAAACCAAGCTGTTGACTGAGTTAATTGACAAATGGCTTGACAGTGTTTCAAAGGAAATCCGCAATGTGTTTGTCGGGCGGTATTACTATATGGATTCGGTTAAAGATGTTGCGGCATATTGCAATATGAGTGAATCTAAGACGAAAAGTATATTATTCCGTGCCAGAAAAGGGTTGAAAGAGTTTTTGGAAAGAGAGGGTTATGTATTATGAAAAATATAAAAGCAGAAAAATTAAATACTGCCATAGGCGGTATAAATGATAAACATATCGAAGCAGTAGGAGCGTTACGGAATAATGCCCCGATTAAAGAAAAACGCACGAATTTCCGTGTTGTTCAGTTTACCGGAATAGCGGCGGCGGCAATTCTATTAGCAGTTGGGACATTTGCAATGTTTACCTACCTCGCACCGGACGATATTATTGACCCACCCAAACCGCCTGCAACCCATGATATTGAACCTGTATGGTCATGGATTGTCGAGCCGACACTGGACTATTCTTATATCAGCTACGACTTAGCTAAGGACTATTATTTTGTGCCTGTTGATTTCGACTACACCGGATATGAAATAGACTATGCTGTGTTAAGCGAAACCACCGGAGAACACGGCAGAGTATTCACGGTCAGCGGTGATGATTATGAAGACCTTACCCCCGGACAAATATTTGTAAACTGGCTGTATGACGAGGAGCTTGAATTATTCGGACGCAGAACATATGAAATGGGTGAATATTCAATCGAAATGTATCCCATATCTGAATTTGCGGAAAGATTTCCCGAAGCGGTCGGGCGTATTAAACACGTATATCTAATCGACAGCCTGACATTTGACGATGAAAATGCGTTCCAAAGTGGTAGCGGCACTCCGCCCGGAACAGTATTTTTCAATGGTGAACAAATTATCGACGATGCCCCATATAGAGGAAGCGGGTCGGTCGGGCGTGAGCTTTTTGACATAATTACCGTTTATGACGTAGACGGAAACGACGGAAGCGGCGGTGTCGGAATAATTAATAAATATGGCGATATAATCGTTCCGGTCGTGTTTTGGGAGATTAACTTGATTAACGAAACCACTGCGTTTGCACGACTGCCGGACGGTAAGTGGGGCATTATCGGGTTTGGTGATTATGTTCACGAGGAAGCTCCCTTAATCGGTTATACATGGGTTGTCGAACCCACACTTGAATATGACGTTATAAGTTATTGCTCATATTGTGATGTTTTTTATGGTTTTGACTACAGTGAGAATAATATGAGTGAGTATGATATGCCTTTAAATTATATATTAAACGAAATGGGGCAGCTTACAGGCGAGTTCCATGAACCTCACCCGAAATATTCTCTTCCGGGAGGAATAGTATGGGTATATGACCCTGACTTAGATTTATTCGGGTGGTTCCAGCATATTAGTCCTGATGTCGGGGCGATATATGAGTTATATCCGATGAGCGAGTTCGCCGAGCGATTCCCTAAAGAGGTTGACCGAATCAGAACAGTTCGGCGGTATGATACAACTGTATCAACCCGTGGAAGTGAGTTTTTACCGGGTGAGGGATATTCGGGGGATGCAGTTATGTACGGCAACGAATTTATCACCGAATTTGAATATATAATGCAGACAAATCTTGGCAAAGAGCAAATGAGTATAGTAGCGATAAATCGTGACGGGGACGGAAGCGAAGAGGGAAAATACGGGATTGTTAACAAAGACGGAGTTATAATTGTTCCTTTTGAGTCATGGGTAATTGTCACAATTAGTGAAACTACTGCGTTTGCGAATAAGGACGGCAAGTGGGGCATTATCGGGTTTAACGGGTACAAACCGCCCGAAGCTGTTATTGTTCAACCAAATTACCCGATACAACCATTTACCGATGAAGTAATATTATCGGAGTTTGTTCAAAGAATCTGCGATGCACGGGCAATGATGCCGTATTTCAACGATATTAACGATGTTCAATTAATAACAATTCTTCATCAATATTTTAACGCATACGGTTGGGATTGGAACGATACCTCTGTGTTTTCAGACGGGGAAGACCAGCATCATTATATTGATGACGATTATTTCGGTGTCAAGCTCGGTGTTTCCCCCGCACGGCTGAATAGTTTTATGCAGGAATATTATAACCCCGATTTTTCAATCGAAAGCTACGATTATAAAGCAATAACAATGTGGGACAGCGAAAGGGGATTAATTGTCGGTTCTATATACGGGGGCGGTTTGCATATGTGGAGAAGCTCGCACATCACCGAAATTCGTGAAGAAAACGGCATTTACAGCGTTTATGCACTTAAAGTAGAATGGGGTGACGGCTATTATATCACCGATATGGAATATATCCTCTGTACATTTACACGAAACGATAACGGGAATTTCAACATTATGTCAAAACAGCTTGTCCCTGAAAGTGAATACCCTGAGCGATTGTCAGAGTTTATAGGCTTTATGAATGCAGTCCTTAACGATATAGAAATTGCTTATGAGTGTGCTTTTACATTTGATATTTTTGATGAATTAGACGAAATAAGACAATGCTTTTATTGTGACGAATCACCTCGGAGAATTTGCGACGGCTGTATCGTAAACGGGGCGACAGGGATTATATTCTATAAGGCGTTAGAAATGTATATGAGCGGCATGGATTAATGACAGTGTTATTCTTCTTACCCTGCCTCACACTCTTTTTTAACAGCAATACACTTGGTCGGACAAACCGACACGCATAACGTGCAATTGTCGCATAACTCCCCATTAATTACAGCACAGTTATCCCGAACAATAATCGCCTCTTTCGGGCATTTCTTCTCACATATTCTACACCCCAAGCAACCGCTTTTGCACGCCGCTTTTGTGATTTTTCCAATATCTTTTGAACCGCACATCACATGAACCGACTGCCGTGCTTTTTGAATAGTGATGATTTTCTTCGGGCAGGCTTTGACGCATAACCCACAGGCGTTACATTTACTGGGAATAACCACGGCAAGGTTATCTTTTATAACAATCGCTTCCTCGGGGCAAACATAAACACAATCACCCAATCCCGCACACCCGAAACGACATTCCTCCATACCGTTATAGTATAATTCGGAAGCACGGCAGCTCACCGTCCCCCTATAGTCGTATTTCACCGAGCAAGAACCACTGCAATGCACGAATGCGACATCGGGTTCTGCCGCCTTAACCTCCACCCCGAGGACTTTACTGATTTTCTCAACACATTCTTCACCGCCGGGCTTACATTGGTTAGGCTCGGCTTCCCCCGCAATAACAGCAACAGCATATCTTTCACAGCCGGAATAACCGCATGCACCGCAGTTAATCCCCGGTAAACACTCGTTAAGGCGTTCGACACGGTCATCAATTTTAACCTCAAGAACCTTACCCGCAACGGTTAAGATTATACCTGAAGCAAAGCTGATTATTATGAAGAATACAATTGAAACAATCATAATTATTTCTCCTTAGAAAGTAAAACCCACGAATGATAACGACATAATCGCCGCCGCAATTAGTGTAATCGGTGTTCCTTTTAATGCGTGCGGAATATCACTCTGCTCAACCCGTTCCCGAATACTCGAAAACAAAAGCATTACGATTAAGAACCCCAGCCCCGCACAGAATGCATTAAATATAGCTAAACCGAACCCGAAATCCCCGCCTATGTTTAATATAGCAACACCGAGAACCGCACAATTCGTGGTAATCAGCGGCAGGAATATCCCAAGGCTTTCATAAAGCGGAGGGATATACTTCCTCATCACCATTTCCATAATCTGAACGAACAGGGCAATAATCAAAACAAATGTAATGGTACTCATATATTCGATTTTGAGCGGCACAAGAACCAGCGTATAAATCGGGAAGGTGAATATTGTCGCAAAAACCATAGTCAGCATAACAGCCAGCCCCATTCCAAGGGAGCTGGATATTTTTTTAGAAACACCCAAGAACGGGCATATCCCGAGGAACTTCGATAAAATGAAATTCTCGGTCAAAACCCCGGCAATAAGTATTACAATCATTTTTTGAGCAATTTCCATCTTATTTACTCTCCTGTTTATCGGAATATTTCTTGCACACGCTCTTAGACGGGCAGGTTTCACAGCTAATGTCACGGGCAGGCTTTTTCATGATTTTGTTCATTACCGCAATTATCAACCCGTATGTCAAAAACCCTCCCGCCGGCAGAACAAATAAAATTATCGGCTCGTCCTTAAACCCCGGAATGTCCATCGCTAAGGCTGTCCCTGCCATTAATGTACCCGAGCCGAGAATTTCACGAACAGAACCCATGATTAACAGTGCAAGTGTGAACCCTATTCCCATGCCCGCACCGTCTACCGCTGATTTAAGCGGGTTATTCCTTGAAGCGAACGCCTCCGCTCTCCCGAATATAATGCAGTTGACTGCGATTAACGGCAAAAACAATCCCAAGCTGTCATAAAGCCACGGAATAAACGCTTCAAGCATTTGCTTAACAAAGGTCACAAACCCCGCAATAATTATAATATAACACGGTAAACGAACTTGATTCGGTATGATATTTTTCAAAAGTGATATTGCCACGTTCGAGCAGATTAAAACGAACATGGTTGCAAGCCCCATACCTAATCCGTTTGCCGCTGTAGTGGTAACTGCCAAGGCAGGGCACATTCCCAGTAACATAACAAGAGCGGGATTTTCTTTAATTATGCCGTTTGTAAAGGTTTTTAAGTAGCTGTTAATCAGAAACACCCCCTAATTGAGAATACACTTCCATTGCTATGTTAACTGCGTCAGCGACTCCTTTAGCGGAATATGTCGCACCGGTAATTCCCTCAATTTCGTTGTCGTCTTTCGGTGTCCCCCGAACAATTGAAACAGGGCTGTCTGCGTTTACGAAACGGCTTAAGAAACCGGGGTCTTCAACCTTAGTGCCGATACCGGGGTCGTCCCGCACGGCAATCACTGCCACTCCCCGAACGCTTCCGTCCCCATTCATCGCAACAAGCAGTGTTAACCCGTCGGGCTTATACCCCCGAACGGTTATCTCAAAAGCGACGCTACCATCGTCTTTAACTATCATTTTATCAACCAAATCCGGTTTATCGAGGACTAACTCAAACTCGCCCTCCCCCATTAACTCAACGCATTTGTTACGTAGTTTATCTGTGATAACCCCTGAGGTATCCGGCATGAAATTAGCAGTGATAATAAGCACCGCACTGATTATCACAGTAATAACCGTGAGGACAATCGCAGGTTTAAACATTTCAAATTTAAATTTCACGCTTATCCTCCTTAGGTTCTTTAGGAGTCTTTTTCATTCCCAGCGGACGGGGGCGGGTCATTTTATCAATATACGGGGTCAGAATATTCATGACTAATATGGAAAAGACAACCCCCTCAGGCATTGACCCCAACAAACGGATTACTAATGTAATAACACCGCACCCTACAGCGAATACCACTTTTCCCGCAAGTGTCATCGGATTAGTCGTATAATCCGTTGCCATGAATATTGCACCGAGCAGCAACCCTCCCGACAACATTGAGAACACGGCATCTCCCCCCGAAATAGCCGTACCGATTGCGACTGTTCCCACAAACACAATCGGTATAATCGGGCGAACGATTTTCATGACTAACAGATAGGCAAATCCGAGTAACAATGCGAAAGCACAGGTCTCACCCAAGCTGCCCCCGTGAATTCCGAAGAAAAGCTCCTTCACCGATGGAATAACATCACCTGCCTCTAAACCTAAAGGTGTAGCAGATGTTTTAATGTCAATGCCACTTTGGTAATAAAATGGCACAGCATAGCTTGACATATGCGACGGGAAGGAAAGCATTAGCACAATTCTCCCGACGGCGGCAGGGTTTGCGAAGTTCTGCCCTATGCCCCCGAACGCCTGCTTAACAAGAACAATTGCAACAACCGAGCCGAGTGCCGCCATATATAACGGCAGAGTAACCGGCAGATTAAACGCCAATATCATTCCCGTAACAACTGCGGATAAATCGGTGACAGTCTGTTCTCTTTTCGCAATCACTCGGAAGAAATACTCGCATATCACACAAGTTGTAACACAAGTAATTGTCAGCAAAAGTGCTCTTGCTCCGAATATAATCACCGAAGCAATCAAAGCGGGAGTCAACGCAATAATTACATGAAGCATAATCATTGATGTGGTGTTTCCGCTTCTGATATGGGGTGCAGGTTCAACTATGAATTTGTTGCTCATCTTAATAGTCCTTTAGCCATGTTGTTTTTTTCGGAAACATTACGTTTTGCCGGGCAGATGTAGGAACATGCCGCACAGTTCATGCATAGGTTTACACGGAGTTTTTTCAATAACTCGACGTTGTTTCTGTCGAACGCTATATTCAACTCAATCGGTGACAGGTTCATGGAACACACATGAATGCATTTTCCGCAGCGAATACACGCACTCTCTTTATGGATTTTCGAGTTACCGAACAGCAATAATGCACCGGTAGTCTTAGTAACCGGCGTATTCATATCATAAACGCACGAACCCATCATAGGTCCCCCGAATAATATTCGGTCGGGAGCGACACGGGTATTGGCGATTTTCAACAATTCCGAAAGCGTAATCCCCACCGGAACAAATACATTTTTAGGCTCGTTTACAATATCCCCGTCAATGGTAAGGCGGCGTTTTATTAAAGGAACACCGGTTTTAATATATTCCGACAAAAACGAAACCGTCGAAATGTTCAAAACCATGCACCCTGCGTTTAAAGGCAATTCACCCTCTTTTATTAGCTTACCCGTGGTCTGATGTATCAGAATTTTTTCCGCTCCTTGAGGATACTTCAAGGGAAGCGGTAAAATCGAGATTTCCGGAATAGAGGCGGTCAGCTCACGCAGTTTTTCGATTGCTTTAGGTTTGTCTTTTTCAATCCCGACAACAGTTCTCGGAATATCGAGATACTTCATAACAAGGCTAATGCCGTCTAAAATGTTCTGCGTGTTTTCCATAATTTCACGGTAGTCGCTGGTGATAAAAGGCTCACACTCGGCACCGTTAATGATTAAGGTATCAACGGGTGTTTTCTTAGCGTCATAAGAGAGCTTCACGTGGGTGGGGAATCCCGCACCGCCTAACCCCACACTTCCGCTGTCCCTAACCGCTTTCAGAAAGCTCTCACGGTCAGTAACATTCGGAGGGGCTACACTTTTGTGCATGGTTTGCAGGCTGTCCGTGGTAATAACGATAGCCTTGCTTAATTTCCCGGAAGCACTGAGAATCTCGGTTTCGTCGGTCACAGTCCCCGAAACAGAGGCATGAATGGGTACAGACACAAAAGCATTACTGTCACCGATAACTTGCCCCGTTAATACTGTGTCACCTTTTTTGACAAGGGGTTCACAGGGGGCACCGATGTTCTGCGACAAGCTGATAATCACCTTCTGCGGCAAAAACAGCTTAATCGTCTTCTTCTCGGCAGAGGTTTTTAAGTGGGGAAGCCTAACTGCATTTAAAGCCATGATTTACTACTCCTTAGCATACATATATTAATAATATAATAAAATAATGGATAAGTCAATAGTTTTTATAATGTTATTTATTATAACTGATGTTGACTAAACGATAATTGTGTGGTATAATGCAATTTGCTTACATTGATTAAGGAGGAATATCATGAAAACTGTACTTATCAACGGAAGTCCGCACGAAAGCGGCACAACAGCGTATGCGTTAAGCGTAATCGCAAATGCCCTGTCAGCGGAAAACATAGAAGTCGAAACCATTCACATAGGAAACATGAAAATTCAAGGCTGCCAAGGGTGCGGCGGCTGTTATGGTGTCGGTGAATGTGTCATAAATGATGATGAGCTCAACGACATTGCCAAAAAAATGCAGGAAGCCGACGGAATAGTAATCGGCTCACCGGTATATTATGCCGGAATCAACGGAACATTAAAATCCTTTTTAGACCGTGCGTTCTATTCGGGAACAGGGAAATACCGCTTCAAGCCCGCCGCAGGAGTAGTAGCAATGAGGAGGGCAGGGGGTACTGCGGCATTGCAAACCATTAACCAATACTTCGAGTTGGCAGAAATGCTGATAACCCCAACGATTTACTGGAGCGGAATCCACGGCTTAAACGGCGAACAAGCCGCTTTAGACGGTGAGGGCGTGCAGATGATGGAGGTTATTGGCAAAAACATGGCATATCTGCTCAGAATAAAAGCGGCGAGCGGACTGCCCGAACCCCCGGCTGTTACGAAAGTGAGGACTAATTTTATATGAAAAAAATGCTGTTATTATTATTGACAGCGATGATGTTAGTGACGGCGTGCGGCGTTCGGGAAAACCAATCACAAACCACAACTCAATCAACCACCACAGCTCAATCAACGACTACTACGGTATCTCAAGCTACCGAGACAATCGCCGAACCCGACTTGCAGGAACTGTATGACATAATTATAAACTCGGTAGAATTCCCGTATATGATGGAGCAGAGTGAAGAACTGCTCCCCGATAATATCCTGAATAACGATAATGTTGAGGAATACATTGTCGAGGTCAGTGCAATTACAGTGTTCTTTAATGAGGTTATACTGATAAAAGCGGTAAACGGGAAAACTAATGAGGTTTACAAAGTCGTTCAGGAGCGGCAGGAGTCATTGCTGAGTAAAATCGATTTATACCCCGGACAACAGCAAAGCATAGCAAGCTCAGTCGCAGGGAAGCAGGGGAGTATCGTATATTTCATCTGCCACGAGAACGCCTTAGCCGCCGAAGCAGAATTGTTAAAACATATATAGGGTTTTCCCATATTTTTGGAGGAAGTTTATGAAAGCGAGAATTGCCGAAGTTAAAAAGGAAATCGTTCTTTCAATCTCAATGATAGTTAAAAACGAGGAGAAGTATTTGGGGAAATGCCTTTCAGCGATAACACCCCTGCTTAACGCAGTTCCCTCGGAATTAATTATCGTTGATACAGGCTCAACCGACAAAACTGTTGAAATTGCTAAGAAATTCACCGATAAAGTATTCGATTTTGAATGGGTTAATGACTTTTCTGCCGCACGCAATTTCGGTTTAGAGAAATGCACGGGCGAATGGTTCATGTTCCTCGATGCTGACGATATTTTTGATGAAGACGTAAGCGAGGCAGTGAACTTCTTCAACAATAAGGGTATCAGCAGTTTATATAATTCCGCTTATTACGTAACACGCAATTATTCAAAACCGGGCGACAGCACACACTCAGATTTATTAGTCCAAAGAATAGCAAGGCGAACTCCCGAATTATGCTTCAAGGGGAAAATCCATGAGGGCTTCGATAATGTATTCCTGCCGTCGTATTACCTAAAAACCTTCGCACATCACTACGGTTATGTGTATGAAACCCGTGAACAAGAGCAATCGAAAAAGAAAAGAAACCTCGACTTATTGTTTCAGGAGCTTGAGGAAGCCCCCGATAACATTCGTGTACTGTGCCAAATCAGCGACTGTCTTTCACCCAACCCCGAAGCCGAGCAGTATATAACTAAAGCGATTGAGCTGTCCAAAACCGCAGGCACTCCTTTCGCTTACGTCAAACCATACCTCGGTGCAATAAACCATTATGCCGACAGCAATTTTAAGAAAACTGTTTCATATGCTGATGAGTATATCAAAATCGCAAAAGCTGATGAAGCTCATTTAATCGACGCTTATGCGTTTAAGTCAATGGCGTTATTTAAGTTGAAAAAGTATAACGAATGTATCGAAGCAGTCGATAAATACAGGGAATACTATAAAAAATTCCACGCAGACGAGCTTGATAAATCCACCATGATTTACGGTGTCGTGCATTACGTTGAGGAGAACGTCCTGCAATATATAACAGGACTTGCCGCCGTCAGCCATGCTAAGGAAAAGCAGTTCAGCGAAGCCTATGATTATTTAGAAAAAGCGTATAACCTTAAAGAAACTGCTTTTGTCGAAGCCCTGCCCGCCGCACAATTCCGTGAGGCGATATTCGCTGTAACGGACATAACGAGCATTCACGCTGACTTTGACAGATTGGCTCAATACTATTCGGCGATTATTCAAACAAATGACCCGGACAAAATCGGGTTAATGGACACCGCATTAGAAAAGCTGTATTACGATTCCCCGAATAGGGAGGATTTTGCGAAAAACGCCTCTCATGCCTCAGAAAACGGTTTCTTCACTCTAATGAAGCTGTCCGCACAGGACAATGCAGACGGGTTGCAGGAATTCCTTGATACTACGGATAAAACACGAGGTTATTCCGAAGCGGTATACTTAGCCGCAAAACACAACGCCAATCTTTCACAATATATTAAAAAAATTAATCAAGAAAAAATTGAACAAGCACTGTCAATAATTTCCGAAAAACACGAGGACTACACAAAACTAATGCTCGGGTACTGTGTTCCCGAAGCGTTCACAGGAACAATAAAAGAATTATACTTTGCTGTCACAGCATTAGAAAAAGCAGTATTATTATCCGAAAATTTACAAAAAACGGAAAAAACAGAACTATATATTCGGTTCACACAGTTAACAGCGGTATATGTTACGAATATATATAACACTGACATATTCAACGATGATGATATAAGTGTATTGCCGCCGCTTCACAGATTCGGGTATTATTTGGCAGTGGGTCATAATTCACTTGAGGACGGCGATAAGTTGGGTTATGTCCGTTCATTGAAAGCGGCATTAAAGAATTGTGAAAGCATGAAAGATGTCATAAGTTTCATATTAAACGACTTTTTAACAAAAATGTAAAAAATTATGTCTTGCAAAGTTGCACAACATGTTGTATAATCTAAATCTATGGAGCACCAAATATGACCGAATCTAATAAAAAGCAGTTAAAAATAGCGATAGGTATTGCTTTAGTTCTCATTGGGCTTTCCGTCCATGTAACTGTTGACTTTGTCCGTGACGTGTTATACGGGAACTATGATTATTACTTCTCGAATAATAACGATTATTTTGACGGTTATATCAAGTTAGATAAATCATCGCCCGAAGCGTTTATCGAGGATGTAAGAGAGGTTTATGACATAAGACTGCGTGATGCGTTCGGGTATTTATCGGGGACAGGCGGTGAGCGGATGATGGATGAAATTGAGTTAGGCTTAGGCGTATTCTCACCGGACTTTATCAAAAGCATGACAGCCATGTACGAGAAAAGGCTGATGTACTTTATCATAATATTAGACCAGCCCTCTGACATATATGCGGGAACAATGGAGTGGAAGGAAGACTTGGTCATAACCCTGCACTATAACAGAATGGCATACCTAAACGGAATAACCGCACAAACTCTTGCACACGAAATCGCCCACGCAATTACATTTATAATACAAGAAACGAAAATCGGATATATCCGGTTAGAAAACGATATGAACTCCATAAACAGGGGCATGAATTATGTAGGTAACAGCTATCACTCATTATGGGACAGGCACAAACACAGCACAACCTTTGCATATTCATACGGTATGAGCAATTTTTATGAGGATATTGCCACCATATTTGAATATCTCGTGTATCAACCGCACGACATGGAAGCAAGGTTAGGTAACACTAACAACGAACCGCTTTATCAAAAGGTTGAATACATAATGAAAATGACCTATCAATATATTTCCGACGATTGTCGGATGGTTTTTGAACCATTTGAAAATGCGGTATATAAATCAGCCGCATAGGATGTTGGGGACGCACATCCGGGCGTCCCGAAAAGAAAGGATTTATTATGAAAAACATCGGACTTGACGTGGGTTCAACCACGGTAAAAATCGCTGTGTTAGATGAGAATAACAAAATCACCTATCAAAAGTATCAAAGGCACTATTCCGATATAAAGAAAACCTTGGCTGAGTTATTGAGTGAGGCAGTCGATTCCTTGAAAGAGGATAAGGCGAACATCGCAGTAACCGGCTCGGGCGGGATTAACGCCGCAAAATGGTTAGACATTCCTTTCGTGCAGGAGGTTACGGCGGGAGCGTGGGCAGTCCAAGCCTTAATCCCTCAAACTGACGTCGCCATAGAATTAGGCGGTGAGGACGCTAAAATCACCTACTTTGCGGGTGGGTTGGAGCAACGCATGAACGGTACTTGTGCGGGCGGAACCGGTGCGTTCATCGACCAGATGGCGGCATTGCTGAATACCGACATTCAGGGACTCAACGAAAAAGCAAAGAATTACAAGACTATTTACCCCATTGCCTCACGTTGCGGCGTATTCGCTAAAAGTGATATTCAGCCGCTTCTGAATGACGGTGCAAGCAAAGCCGACATAGCTGTTTCTATTTACCAATCAGTGGTGAACCAGACAATCAGCGGCTTGGCATGCGGAAAACCAATTAGAGGGAATGTGGCATTCTTAGGCGGGCCCTTGCATTATTTATCAGAACTGCGTAAACGCTTCATCGAAACGCTTGACTTAAAACCCGAAAACATCATCTTCCCCGAAAACGCTAACCTGTTCGTAGCAATGGGTGCGGCTCTGTCTGATAACAGCGGAGAAGTCACACTGTCGGACTTGCGTGAAAAAATCGATGGACTATCCTCGGTTGAGGTGCGTGAGGTGGAACGCCTGCAACCCCTGTTTAATAACGATGAGGAAAAACAAGAGTTTCTCAACAGGCACAAAAGCAACGCCATTCCGGAAGCTGACATTTCAAAACACAAGGGAGCGGCATACCTCGGAGTGGACATGGGTTCTACCACCACAAAAGCGGTATTAATTAACGATAAATCGGAAATTCTGTACACCCACTATAACAATAACATGGGCGACCCGCTTAAATCGGTTATAGGTATTCTAAAAGACATCTACTCAAAGCTCCCCGATAACAGTTACATAAGTAAAGCGACAGCTACGGGCTACGGCGAGCATTTGGTAATTAGTGCCTTAGGAATCGACTTCGGTGAAATCGAAACAATGGCACACTATAAAGCGGCAGAAAAGCTGCTCCCCGGGGTTGAGTTTATTCTTGACATCGGTGGGCAGGACATGAAGTGTATGCGTGTTCATAACGGTGAAATCGAGTCAATTTTATTGAACGAGGCATGTTCGTCCGGTTGCGGCTCGTTTATCGAAAACTTCGCAAATGCTTTAGACATGACCGCCGCAGAATTCTCGGAAATCGGCTTAACGGCGGACAACCCTGTGGACTTAGGTTCACGCTGTACTGTTTTTATGAACAGTAGGGTTAAACAAGCCCAGAAAGAGGGTGCGAGTGTCGCCGATATTTCAGCAGGACTGAGCTATTCCGTAGTTAAGAACGCATTATTTAAAGTAATCAAAATCCGTGAACCGGAGGCAATGGGTAAAAAAATCATCGTCCAAGGCGGAACATTCTTAAACCAATCGGTACTGCGTGCGTTTGAATTAACCTGCGGACGTGATGTAATCCGACCGGACAAAGCCGGATTAATGGGTGCATATGGTGGTGCATTAATCGCATTAGAGCGTGACGACGGCAAAGGCTCAACCATTGCAAAACCCGAAAAACTCGATAATTTTTCGATTAAGAAGTCCACAGCACGGTGTAATAAATGTCAGAATTATTGTTTATTAACTATCAGCAAATTTAACGACGGAAACAAATTTATAACCAACAACAGGTGTGAAATCGGCGTAGGCTCTGAAAATTCGGAATCCGGATTGCCTAACTTATATCAGTATAAGTACAATCGCCTGTTTGACTATGAACCGCTTAAGGAAGAAGATGCCGAGCGTGGGGTTATAGGAATTCCCCGTGTATTAGGCTTTTACGAGAACTACCCGTTCTGGTTCACTTTCTTCACTGAATTGGGCTACAGCGTGAAGCTCTCCCCGAAATCTTCCCGTGAATTATACGACAGAGGTATAGAAACCATGCCCAGCGAATCGGTATGTTACCCCGCAAAGTTAGCACACGGACACATAATGTCACTGATTGATGACGGCGTGAAGTTCATTTTCTTTCCCTGCCTGACTTATGAAATGGACGAGGGTCACGGCGGCGATAACCACTATAACTGCCCCGTAGTTGCGACCTACAGTGAGGTTATCAAGAATTCCGTTCCAGAGCTACGGGAGCATTCGGTAGAACTTATGAACCCGTTCCTACCCATATACCACCATGAACGAATGGCAGAACGCTTAGTGGAAGAGTTCCTCCCTCTCGGGATAACCGGCGAGGAAATCGGACGAGCATTGGCATTGGCATATTCCGAGGACGCTAAATTCAAAAACGACATTCGTAAAAAAGGCGACGAAACACTCAAAATGTTAGAGGAAACCGGCGGACAGGGAATAGTCTTAGCGGGACGACCCTACCATGTTGACCCGGAAATCAACCACGGTATTCCCGAAATGGTCAGCGGGTACGGTTTTGCGGTATTCACCGAGGACAGTGTGTCGCATATGACAAAGGTTCTCCGCCCGATTAGGAGCGTTGACCAATGGATGTACCATACTCGTCTTTACGCTTCGGCAACATTAGTTACCGAGAAACCCTGTTTAGAATTAGTCCAGCTTAACTCGTTCGGGTGCGGGATTGACGCAGTAACCACCGACCAAGTCGAGGAAATGCTGCGTGCCTGCGGAAGGCTCTACACGCTTTTGAAAATTGATGAGGTGAATAACCTTGGTGCGGCGAGAATTCGCTTACGTTCACTAATCTCGGTAGTCGAGGAACGCCGCAGAAAGAACTACAAGGCTGAGGGCGAGATTGAGGCGTTCAAGCGTCACCCGTTGTACACTAAGGCAATGCGGAAGCAGCACACAGTTATAGCACCGCAGCTGTCCCCCATTCACTTTGAACTGCTTGAACAGGCGTTCATTCATTCGGGAATTAACATGGTTATCCTGCGTGACGAATCGAAGGAAGTAGTAGAAGAGGGCTTGAAATACGTTAATAACGATGCCTGCTACCCTGCGATTATCACAATAGGACAGCTCATGCACGCACTTCAAAGCGGTGAATACGATATGGACAACCTGTCGGTAATGATTACCCAAACAGGTGGGGCATGCCGTGCGACCAACTATATCGGAATGTTGAAAAAAGCGATGAAAGAGGCGGGCTACAGCCATATTCCTCTCATTTCACTGAACATCGTAGGCATGGAGAAAAACCCCGGCTTCTCATTGACCCCGATTATTTTAATGAGGGCGGCAGTAGCGTTAATATATGGTGATTTATTAAGCCGTTGCCTATACCGTGTACGTCCCTACGAGCTTGAAAAAGGCAGTGCCAATGCGTTATACGAAAAGTGGAACGAGTTATTAAAACCCCAAATCAAGTCGCTTAACCGCAGTCGTTTTAAGAAAAATGTCAAAGCAATCGTGGAGGATTTTAACAATCTCCCTGTTTTAGAAATCGAAAAACCCAGAGTAGGCATAGTGGGTGAGGTTCTTGTAAAATACCATCCCGTCGCCAATAACTACGTGGTTGATTTAGTAGAACAGGAGGGTGCAGAAGCAGTAGTCCCCGGTTTCTTAAGCTTCATGGGTTTCATGTGTGACCACGCAAATTCCCGCCACGAATTCTTAACCGTTTCTAAAAAACGCTGGTTCATCAGCAACAAAGTAATCGACTTGTTTGAATATATGCAAAAACCCGTTGCAGAGGCGATTGAGGGGACAAAGTTCGGTCATCATATGCACTTCCGTGATGTGCGGAAACTTGTCGACGGCATTGTCTCCACAGGAAATATTGCAGGCGAGGGTTGGTTCTTAACAGCGGAAATGATAGAATTAATGCACGACGGCGTCAACAATATTATCTGTATGCAGCCGTTTGCATGTCTGCCTAATCACATTATAGGGAAAGGCGTAATCGGCGAGTTGAAACGCCGCAATACCCAATCGAACATTGTTGCGATTGACTACGACCCCGGTGCAAGCGAGGTTAATCAGATTAACCGAATTAGATTAATGTTGGCTCAAGCGATTAAGAACATGGAGGAACAGACTGATTTACAATCCTCGCCGGAGAGTGTTGTAATTGTAAACAATAACAAATACGAGGAAATCCTCAAAAACTAAATAATCATTATATCATTAACAATCCCCCTAATATTACATATACTGTTATGTAATAAAGGGGGATTTTTTATGAACCGACAATTCTATTGTGAAAATAATGGCAAAACTTACTATGCCGATACCATTGCCGAACTGCTCGAAATTTCTAAAATAAAGCCGTGCTTAGATATTGAGGGTGTGGCGGCAATAACACTAATGGGTCCCGGCAGACCTGTGTCAAGCGGAATTTTCAAAGGAGTGAAACAAACACTTCCGCATAAGCCGCTCGCTAAAGAACATACCGAAGCATTTGAAGAAACCTCGGCACATATTCGTGAGCTGCTGACAAAATCAATCGAAAGCAATCTTGATTTAAACCCGTGTTTGTTTTTATCGGGAGGGCTTGACAGCTCAATAATCGGTACGGTTGCCGCTCGAAAAATAAAAGAATTAATGACATATTCGGTGGATTATAAAGACAATAACATAAACTTCAAGGCGGGAGAGTTCCAACCAACCGAGGACACGCCGTTCATTAAAGAAAT
The DNA here is from genome assembly GCA_009784825.1 of Oscillospiraceae bacterium. Lineage (GTDB taxonomy): Bacteria > Bacillota > Clostridia > Oscillospirales > Ruminococcaceae > Ruminiclostridium_E. Next base: position 122,963 of record WQXO01000002.1, on the reverse strand, counting down.
GTGCGATTTTTTGGAATGTTCGCATCGTCAGATAATCCTTGATACCGATATGCTTTACAATGCGTTAATCCCGGCAATAACTGCACGGGGTTTACCCGGCATGGCAGACGTTGACAGCTCGTTATATTTATTTTGTCAAGAGGTTGCTAAAATGGAGAGAAAACCCGACGAAGTCGGGCAAGCGACCACAGGCTCTGTGGCGTTAAGCGGTGAGGGGGCGGATGAACTATTCGGCGGTTATAAGTGGTATTTCGATGAAACTTTATTGACATCGACAACAAAACAGGCTTGCCTGCCTTGGGTAAGAAGCGTCCCCGAACGTGCGGATTTACTGAGGAAAGACATTCTGAATAAAATCAACCCTCAGGAATATATCAATTATGCCTACAGGGAAATAATCGACAATGTTTCATATCTCGACACCGACGACGAACTTACCCGAAAACGCCGTGAAATGTTCTGCCTGAACTACTACGGATTCATGCAGACATTAATGGAACGCAGTGAAAGAATGTCACAGGTTCACGGTTTAAAAATCCTCACGCCTTTTTATACTCGCCAAATCGTTGAATACGCCTACAATATTCCGTGGGAAATGAAAGCGTATCAAGGCAGGGAGAAAGGGCTGCTGCGTCATGCATTCAATGAACTGCTCCCCGAAAGTGTTGCATGGCGGAAAAAATCACCGTTCCCGAAGACCCACAACCCTGAATACATGAAACGTGTTTCAGAAAGGTTGAGCGAGGTTATAAACAAACCCTACTGCCGAGTTACGGAAATCTACGACAAAAAGAAACTGTTTGATTTAATTCAAACTGAGGGTGGGAATTTCAAGAAAAATTGGTTCGGACAGTTAATGACAGTCCCGCAAATAATGGCGTATATTATCCAGCTTGAACACTGGCTGAGTGAATATGATGTAACATTAGTATAACATAAGGAGAAATATTATGAGGTTTAAGACACTTTATTCAACAAAAAACGGTGCATATGTATACAGCACAATAATGCCGGACGGCGGAAAACCGGCAGGGCTGTTCTGGCATTCTACGGGAGCGGATAACCCGTGGGTAATGCGTTATGCGGGGGACAGTACAACAAAGGACACATTAATCGGTGCAAACCCGAATAATAACGGGTTTCAGCAAACCACCGACAAAAACGCCAAAAATTCAAAGGGAGAAACCGTTCCATGCCCGAACGCCGTAATGGGCTTAGGGACAGACGGGAAAATGCTGACCGTAAAAACACTGCCGGATAATTACTGTCCGTGGTGTTCCGGAACAGGAAATCTCGCACTTGCCCAAAAGAACGGATTTTCCAAAAACAGTGCAAACTTCTTAGGGTTCTATCAGGTAGAGGTCTGTGAGGACATTAAATGCACAGGAACGGTTTACGGCAGAAAAAATCCGTATACCCCAAAGGAATATGCGGATTTATGTTATAAAGAAATGGTCAAGTTTTCTATAGAATTCTTTAATGCTTTTTTTAAAGGCGACCCCTCAAAAGTAACTACAAGAACCTTAACAAGTCATGCAGAAGCAAGTTTAATGGGGATTGCCTCAAACCATGCTGACCCATGGCACTGGCTCGGGAAATACGGTTATAGCGGAAATACATTACGTGCCGATGTCAAAAAAGGCTTACAGAATACAATTGCACCTCCGCCAAGCCGCCCCTTAAAAGTTGGGGACACGGTTACAATAACCGCTCCCTATGCGACAAGTGCATATGCGGCTAAGACTTCTGCAAAGGCGGCAGTCGGGCAAGCTCGTGTAATAACAAAGATTTATTCCGGTGCGGGAGTAACCTTCCCGTATCAACTCGGTGTAAAACCGAATAATACCTCATCGAATAACACAACCGGCTTTGCGAAGCTGTCGGGGGTTAAACCAAAATAAATCAAGGGCGGAAATTACCATTCCTTCAAAATAGTTTTACGGAGCATTACGTCAATATCAGTTATTTTTGAATCATCATAAAATGAATCGTTACGCATATGAGTGGTGGATATTTCTTCAAAAATGCAACCACTGACTGATGTAAACGAATGCTTTACAAATCGCTCTATTGTAACTATTTCACCAGCTTTAATTTCAGTTTCTTTCTCGTCCATTGTTAAATTCAAAGTGCCGGATAACACTTGGAAAGTTTCTTCCTTAAGCTTGTGCATATGTGTCGGGTTTTTTTGTCCCGGCAAAACAATAATTATTTTCTTGCAATACTCTCTATTAATTATGTTTATAATAGTCGCTCCATAATTGCGGAAATGCTCTAAACCGTAATGATGTGAAAGCTCAAGTTCAAAGTCGTTCCCTATTATAATTTTAGCTTCGTACAGCATTCCTTTAACATCATGAATTATACTTCTTGTGTCTTTAAGAATTGACACGGGTCTTTTCTCGCACAACGCCTCATTAATTTCATAATCCCGTGAAGCAATCATATCGGTTGAAAAATGACCGCTTGTTGTTTGCGTGTCTGCACAAGGCATAGCGAAATAAACATCCTCCCTTTTAATGGGCTCCCCTTTTGTTATAGCTTTTGCACAATAACAACCGCGAGCAAGCTCATTCATAGAGATTATTTCTAAATCTTCAATTTTCTTTTTATCTGCATTGCCGCAGATTTGTTTTGCTGATAAAACGGCTTCAACCCAGCTTTCTACCTCGTCAACTTCAATTGAATAATCATTTAATGTTATTGTATCCGTTGAGTGTCCTATGTGACGCTCAAATATAGTAGCACCCTTTGCTACTGCCATTTGAACAATCAAATGGTTATCCGGCGATTCATGTCCGGAGTAACCGATTGGTGTTTCGGGGAAACGATTTATCATTCTTTCAATGCAATTAAGTTGAATTTGCTCGTTTTTAGCAGGGTACATTCCTACACAGTGGAGTAGTGCAAAAATAGAATTCCTATGAATAAAAAAGTTGTAGATTTTGTCAATGTCGGAAAAAGTTTTACCTCCCGTTGAAATTATAATCGGTTTTTTTGCCTTAGCAACCGCTTCTAATAATGGAAAATCAACCGCACTGCAACTTGCGACCTTCAGAATATCAATCCCGTGGTCAAGGCAGAGCTCAACAGACGGTTCATCAAATGGTGTACACATTGTTTTAATTCCTGCTTCTTTAACCATTTGAGTCATAGCGTAAAAATCATTATCACTAAGCCGCGTTGAGTAAAAACGCGGTATGTGTTTTACATCGGTTCTTTTTTGAAAATCCGGGTGTATCAGCGTGTCAAGGTTACGATACTGGAACTTTACCGCTGCGTTAATGTTATACTTCCTTACCGTTTTTGCTATGCTTTTAATGATATACTCAGCATGACTGACATCACCTTGATGGTTGTTTGCTAATTCAAAAATAAATAAATCATTGAAAAAATTGTTCATGACATAACCTCCGTTAAATCCATTAAAATCTGTGCATGGTCTATACTTAACAATCTATCGTCAATATAAATTGTTGCTGCAGGTTTTCCGAATTTCAATTCAGAATACTTCACGTTCCAGTCCCCAAGCTGTTTTTTTGTGGTTTGCTCCCAATCTATACCGGTTGCACTTCCTCTTGCAGTGAATAAAACTATATAATGCCCCAAGCTGTGCATTTTATTAATAAAACTAATACTTCGTAAATTAGGCTCTGCCTTAGAATAATCATTTTGCTCGGTTTTTGCGGCAATTACACCATCAATATCAACACAAAATCTCAACCTTTCTCCATTACTGACTCTTTCCTTTATCTCGAGATATAATTCTGCTTTAAGAAATTCCGATTCTGTATCAATATCAAAATCCGCTTTTTGAACATACCCTCCTATAATTCCCCCCGTCATCGAGCTTTTCTCTAAAATAACAGAACTTCGCACCACATCAATACAAGCATTTTGAATATAGGTTTTTGGTAAAATTTGTCGAGGAGCGTTATAGGCTTCTTTAATATCACATGAAACAATCGGCGATAAAACACCATTTTTTTCAAAATTCCACATTTTATATGGAGTTATCGGTGAAAGCGAAACCGAGCGAACAGAATCCCACTCAGGATTGTCGAGCAATAACTGTACCATTTCATCTATCATATAAGGCTCACGCACAGGATGTGTCGGTCTTAAATGAACACATATATCAGGTATATAGTTTTTGTTATTTTTCAAAAATTTCAAACAATGCTCAAAAACCTCTATATCGAGTGAATAATCACCCGATATATCAGGCGGTCTGATGAACGGTACTTCCGCCCCATGCATGCGTGCAATATCCGCATAATGCTCGCTGTCAGTAGAAACAATAACTCTATTCACGCTGTTGGCTTTCAAAGCATGTTCAATGGAATAGGCTAAAAGCGGTTTGCAATTACATAATCTGATATTTTTATCAATAACACCTTTTGAACCGCTTCGTGCAGGAATTATTGCAAGAACCTCCGGCATAAATACACTCCTCAAGTTTTAGTTTTTAAGCTGCTCTTCTGCCGCCGCTAAAGTGTTTTCACCGGTTGCCGCAGAAACGCAGAAATTACAAATATCCATATACCCTCTATCCTCGAGATTTGTTAATGCGGTTGGTATGCAGTCAACAGATAAAGAGCGTATATCAATATAATCTTGTGTCAACTCGCTCCATTTATCTAAATAGTATAAAAGCCCGCTTGCTACTCCGCAGCGCTCGCTAATTTTACCGTCTATCATAATATGATAATACTTAGAACGAGAACCGGCATCAAAAGCACATGTATTAATAAAACTTTTTAATGTGCCGACACTTCTATTTTTAAATCCGTAATCAGTAAAGTCAAACCAACCGGTATTATTGCGTATATTATGAATAATATTACGTTTTTTAAGCTCATCGGTTAAGGGTGAAGCACCATTGTTTATACTGTAATTGTTAATCACTACTCTAACTCTACCGTTTGATAATTGAATAGCATCTAAAACCTCGTTCGAGGGTATATAAGTTCCGTTTGTTAAACAATACATATCCCCTATATTGTTAAGCTTAATCGTTTCTTCAATTACCTTCCCCAATCCTTTATTGAGCATAACATCACCACCGGAAAAGCTTAAAACACCTATATATTCCAGTGACTCCGATAATTTTTTAATGTCTTCGATTAAACGGTCGGCATCGAATTTTTGTCTATGCTTTTCTGAAAAATGAGGCAGAAATTCACAGCAGTGCTTACATTTAAAGTTGCATATAACCCCTGCTTTAAAAGCTAAGTGTCTGATTACCTTGTCACGAGTTAATCCCATTTCTCTTTCATACCACTCGCTCCTAACGGCACAATGCCTCAAAGCCGCAGGGCAACTATGACATTTGTTGAGTAAATCACTTGAATTTCTATTAATATCAGAGCAGTGTACATAATAAGAAGAATTAATAATATCCAAAACATCAATCACTCTATGATAATTTCCGCCCCCCCATTTTCTCCAAAGCTCTCGCTGATTACGCTCATTAACAGCGAGAATCACAACTCCTCGAGGCAGTGTTTCAACATAATTAGGTGGAGGCATAACACGTAATCCCAATTCATTATATCTGCTGATGTAACTATCATGCTTGTCAGTGTTATATGCTTCGAGGAAGCTTTGGTCAAACACATGCGTCAATTTACCATCATTATTATCAAGCCAGTCAAGTACACGATTACTGTAATCCGAAAACGCTCCGTGTAAATAAATTGGCAATTTATCTGATATTATTGATTTGTAAGAATAATCATTCATTTTAATTGTCCTCCCGCAACACAATCAGGTGCTTCATTTGTAGGAACACACCAATTGCACATAGGTGTATATTCATGTTTTAATAATTTGGATAACTCTGCACCTATATTATCGTCTTCTGTTTGTCTTAGATTGAAGAAGAAACCATCTGCCATATCATACCCCAAGAAATACATAAGACTGCCGGAAGTAGGGCAGTGAGCCGTAACAATACCATTAATCAAACTGAAATAATCATCACGAAAAGTAATACAATTTTTCGCGATTGACAACAATTTATCATTGTCATGATTTTTAAATGAAGTGTCGCTTTTATCTTTCCATATCATATTTTTGTTAACTCGATGATTAATGCCTGTTTCTTCAAGTAATGATATTACCCGCTTTTGATTAACGTCCGCATTGCTGTAATCGCTTACCAAAACAATAATCCTGCGTTGTAATTTTAACAAAAGCTTAAGCGTTATTTCATTAGGAATAACAGTTCCGTTTGTAACAATTTCAATTAACCCGATATTTTGAATGTTTGACAAATAACTTACGAATAAATATAAATTAGGGTGCAGAAAAGGCTCGCCACCTGCAATATGAACAGTGTTAATATGTTCGACACATTTTGCAATTTTAAACACATCATTTGATAAATATTCGAGGTTGAAATCAAATGTGTTCTCGCCCAAATATGGATTAAACTCTCCGCATTTTTCACACTTCAAACTGCACTTGGTCCCCGCTTTTACTACGAGCTTATTGATAATCATGTTTTCCCCTCAATAATTGATTTTCTTAAAGATTTCCTCAGTTAATAAGCAATTTTTTTCACTGTTTCGTTGAATTAATTCTCTATCTGCATTAATTTTTGCAATCGTTTCTTCAACAATCATATCAATTTCTTCATCGTCAGGCAACGGATTAAATGTTTTAATCACACTATATTCCAAAACATCCTGCAAAGATGTTGTTTTATGTGAGTTACTACCCATAAATACACAAGGCGTCCCGCCTAATGAGGCCATTATTGACGGGTGATAACGCCCTGATACAAAACACTGTGCTGATGACAAAATATACATTGCAAAGTAAATGTTTATATTAGCGGGAATAAGCGGAACACCAACATCAATTGCAACCTTTCTCAAAGGAAAATCGCCGCCGCAACACTCTATTAAATACAGCTTGCACCCTAATGCTTCTGCCTTGTCCCTAAGTGCAACAGCTAATTTAAAGAATGACTTCTCCATCAGATTAGGGAAATGTGAGGCGTATGAATTACCGCTAAGAAGTATATAACGCTGTGATAAATCCAATTCACGATAAAAACGCTCATCTGAGATAAATGGTAAAGAAAATTGATAATTGTCTGCAACGCATTTCAATTTTTCTGCATTGTTTGTTAATAAATTATACCATGAAAACAATGCATCGGGTAAATACTTGACATTAATGCTGTTATTCTCCGACTCAATTAATCGCTTTGACTCATTATCTCTCACACAAATTATTTCCGCTTTTCCAAATGCCTGCAAGCAAGTTTTAGACAAATCATTGTTTAATGGTTCACTTGAAAACGCAGAGAACATGAAATTTAACACAAAAAATGGTTTGTCCGCTTCGATACAAGCAAGCATTACAACAAGATAGTTGTGCAAATCAACTCTGGGAGGTGATTTTAAAATGAAACTACCTTCGCCGTTAAAAACAACAGCATCAGCTTTTTTAATAGAATTCACGAGCTTTTCAAAAATCGTGCAATTATATTTTTTTATTGTAGAAATATATACTCCCCAATCGTCGCAAATCGGAATTGCAGAGAATAAACCAAGTATATCCCCGCGTGAAATTCTCTCTGATATTGTTGTTGTTTCACTTAATATATCCGACAATGCCATGCTTGTTGCACGACAACCGAAATTCAAATAATCGCTATTATCTCCGACAAAAACTATCGTATTCATATCCCCGGCAGTTGGTTTTGGACATTTACTGAATATATCATCGAGTGATTTTTCCCCATAAAACAAATCTGCATGTGTGAAAATTTTGAATAACCTATCCTCGCTTACACCTTGTTTAATGAGCCGTGCGAAAATCTCCTCCTGATAATCCTTTGAAGCAATAACAATTGGTCTATTCTCGATTTCGCTAATGCTGCATACAGGTAAATTCATTTCTGCAATATACTTGCTTCGCCCATATCCCTCATCAAGTAAGGCTATGACTTTTATATCATTCTCCCGAAATAATTCACAAACCATTTTGGCATATAAACCAATTCCATACACATAAACTTGGTTATGCTTTTTTTCTTTCAGGCGATATATCAGATAAGCTCCAAACGACTTAAATTCAGTATTACCAATCATATTAAATTAACTCCCGCTTTGATTACTAAATATTTCGTCAAAATTAACACGCTCAAATATCTCAAGCTTTCCGCCGCGAGTAGCGTTATAGATTTTTATATCATGTGAATCGGCATATTCCTTCGCTGATTGGTATGCACAATTAATTATATCCTTATTTATTGCAGCAAATCCTTGCCTATTATAATCCTTAAATATACTTTTATCATGATATTCAATTGCGAAATGGTCGTTTCTCTCCGAAAAATCAATCTCGCCTGAATTTGAAATCATTATTGAATATTCATTGTCCATACCCAGCAGATATATTTCATTAAATCCCAGAAAAACTGCTAATTGAAAACAGCAAAATGCCGATGTACCGCCCGCAAAAAACATATCCGGATACTCTCCGAATATAGGTTTTCTATGCTCTGCAGGACGAGTATAAATGTTGAACAATGAATAATAATTTGCATTTTTTAGTCGAAATTCCGGGTCTTTATTAATCGCATCAAGGCAATATTCAAACCCGGTAAAAATACCACAATCAATATTTTTGTTTATATCATGCCAATGTTCATTTAAAGCCAAACCGTCAACAACATAAAAACTTGGTCGCCATAAAGTTTTATCGAAAACCTTATAAACCTTGTTCATTGCAAAGGTCTTTTCGTTAACCAGCATATCTAAATCTTCCGATTTTAAAGAAGTGCCGTTACCCACAATAAAACAACGCTCGTTTTTATGCTTGTCCTTTAATTTCATAAAATTATCAAAAATCCAAGCTTGCAACACCCAAAGAATTTGATAAGCAGAATGTAAATCGCTTCTCCAATAAAAGCCCTTATCCATCATTTGCCGGTCTATACTAAAATCTTTATAATCCGCTGCCGTAATCACAACAACCGAATTTTCAGCAGTAATCGTGTCAGGCGACAAGACGGGCTTGCCATAAAACTCTTTCCCCCACTTATTTACATCGTTGTCGATGAAAGCAGTGGCATAATCTTCAATACAAATGTCAGCAAAACAACGATACCATTTGCGAAGGTCTTCAAAATGCTTTCCGCAACCAAAAAAATAAATGTCAGCACCATTTTTAGTTTTGGGTGAAATTTTCCCCAATTCGTGCCTAAAATTCATATAAACCCCTTGTTTAAATTGAGACTCGTTAGACTAAAGATGTCTAACGAGTCAGCAATTTAATTTCGCTTAATTATTTTAAAGTGATTTCTACAGTAGCAGTTGTTGCAGCCGCAGAAGCCTTAGTTACAACAACGACATATGACGGGAAGGTTAATTCTAACTCTGTCCAACCGGCATTGGCTCCGGTTGTACCCCAAGAAGCCGCTAAAGTGAATGCCATCACAGCATTGCCGGAGCTTCTTGTAATTGCGGGCATGTTTGCGAAAGTAACAGTATTTCCGGCCGCATTAACACCTTTGAAGCTTGTAAGAGATTCAGCGGGGAAAGTATAATCGCCTGCAGCGGTAATTGTTACAGTCAGCATACCACCGGTAAGTGCCGCAGCAGCTGTCGGTTTAGCGGTGAACATTCCAACGCCCTTGAACCCGTAAGCACCGTCTACAGATGCAATAGCAACATCTTCTTCAGTAGCTTTTGCAATGGTGAATTTAGCGTCAATACCAACTTTTTTAGTAGTGGGAGCGTCGCCAACGAAAGCAGACCAATCTGCATTTTTGTTTACTTCACCGCTGAGCTGAAGAGCTGTGCCGTTACCAAAGCTGTCTGCATTTCTTGCATAAGAGAAAACAGGAGGAGTGCCTGTAGCACTGAATACATAATTAGCCGCACCGAGAACAAAGGATAAGCTTTTTCCTTTATCGTCAAGTGTTTGGGATACAGTAGAAGCAGGGAATGTTGTTACAGCAGTCTCAACGATGTTTGAGGTGATTGCCGCTGTTGCAATATCTACTTCAAGCAGAACATTGTTAGCAGTAGCACCGTCTTCACCGGAAGCGGGAGATACTGAGGATGCGGAAGCAACTACAACTGCATCACCTGTTACTTTGATGTCAACAGAAAGAGCAACATCATAAGAGCTTCTGTTTTGAACAACAGGGAAAGCTGTGCCCGGAATAATTTTGCCTGCAAACGGAGCTAATTGCTCGGGAGTAGCACTTGCTAATGCATTTTCAGAGCCAACAGTACCGCTTCTGTATGCACCAACAAGACCCTGCGGGTCAAGAATAAAGTCCCAAGCAAGTGTGGTAGGGAGCAACACTGAATAAACATCAGTTGCGATGTAGGTTGTGTCACCGTCGCCTGTAAAATCGCCCGAAGTTGCTTGGTCTGCAAATGCCGCTACACCTAACGTCATTGCCATCGCACCTGCGATAAGGATTGCCAACAGTCTTTTCATTAGATTTACCTCCAAAATAATGTTTCGGTGTTTCACCGATTTATATTCAATTGCACTGCAACTGATACCGTAGTAATGCTTTGAAACTCATCATCTACAAGATGATAGGTCACAGTCGCCGAATGCACACCGACCGGAATTTCCTTATCGAGTGCAAACCTTTCCCATTTAGCCCCCACAGGAATAAACGGGGACGAATATATCAACTCCTCGGTTTCGTCCAAAAACAAATCAAAATAAACCGTTCGAGTGTTTTCGATTGCGTTTTCAACATAAGCGTTAGACGATGGAGTGTTCCATGTGTCGAAATGCCAGTCAGCGTTCATGGTGGTTAAATAATAACCATCTACAACGGGCTCTTCCAAATGCTCAATAATCGCTGATATATTATTCGGCACAGCGACTATACCCCGACCGTCAACTATCTCATCAGTAAGAAGAAGTCGTCTGCCATCATCAACATCATCATTTTTAAAGACTGCGAAATATACAAGTGCAGAAGATAATCCAACCACAAGAAGAATAACAAATAATACAATCATGTTTTTGAAAAACTTCACACTACCCAAATAGCGTTCTTTATTAACTGTGACATTTTTACTTGATTGTTTTGACATAGTGGACATACCACCGCTTTCATTATTATTATCGTTTTGCTGAAATACACTGCTCCGTCATGTTACGCCGAAAGTCCATACTCCTTAAGTCCGTATGCACCGCTTACGTCAGATAACGCATTTTCTGAAGCAACAGCGGGCGAGAAAGAGAATACTGCGTTAATGCCAACACCTTTTGTATCATCGGCGAATTGTGTCCAATCTGCATTTTTATTACAATAACCGCCAATTTTGAGTTGCGTACCTTTTCCTGTGTTGGGGACAATGTCATAGCTAAACTCACTCCCACTGCTGCCGGGAACAGCGTTAAACACATAATTAGCCGAATCAAGCACGAATTTAAGCTCTCCAGCAGTATTTAATACGGCATAACCTGTACCGGAACCGACAAATTCTGCACCTTGTGTATTTACAGAGTTAGCTGCAGGCTCAACAGTAAGTAAAATATTATTACTTATACCGGCATGTACTGCCGACTCGCTTGTAACCGCAACAGCATCACCGGTTACTCGTAACGTCACACCTAATGTAACATCAAAAGAACTGTTATTGATTGCCGTAGGAACGTAACTGCCTGATATAATTTTCCCTGCGAACGGTGCTAAATCACTCGGCGTGGCGTTAGATAACTCATTTGCATTTCCGACTGTTCCGCTTGCATGAGCTCCAATCAAGCCTTGCGGGTCAAGAACGAAGTCCCACGATTCTGCGGTTGGGAGTAAAACAGAGTATATATTAGTGTCTGTGTATACTATACTGCCATTTCCGTTTGCTTTTGTTTCACCGAGTATGTCATTACCACCGGAGGGCGGTGTAACGGGCGGAGTAGTCCCGCCTCCGATTCCCGGGTCAGAAACTGCCGACCATGAATAAGTAATCGACGAGTTTACGTTTCTGTATATGGTTGATACAAATAAATAAGCAGGTCTGCCGTTTGTATTAATTTCAGTTAAACTGCCTTTAACTAAGGGATATAAAGCCGCACCGTTTGAACCTGATGAATAAGTGGTAGCTCCGGTTGTGACAGTGTCATTAGGAACAGCAATATAGTATCTTGTCTCGGCGTTGCCGTCATTTGGAGCAGTCACTCGCAAGAACGGGGAACCCGCTCCTCCGCCATTTAATCTGTATATCCTTTCGTGAGTCGCTCCGCGTGCAGACGTACCGCCGAAGCCTTGCAGTGAAATTGAACCTGCCACACCCGAGGATAATACAGGAATAGCATCATATGACGCTACGTCAAAATAACTCCCGCTTGTTCCGCTCAAGAAAACTCTGCCGCCGGCAACTCCCATAGCAGGGCGAATTGCCCAAAGATTATTCGTCGGGGTGGTTGCGGGAGCGAACAGCTTAGTCGATTGAGTAGTCGGCGAGGTGTGGATAACACCTCCGTCTGCCGCAAAGCTCTCCATAAACAGATAATAAAGCAATGACATTGTGTTTTGCCCACCGGTACCTATGGTATTATTTGTTCCCGCACGCAAGAGATTTCCGACAGCCTGCGGCATATTTGTGATTTTTGCAATATTTGCGTTATGTCCTGCGGCACTTGTCGCAGGCGGATATGTTACAATCATAGAAGAATAGATGTTTCTTACTACATTCGGATACCTCTTATGTAGAAAATGCCCGAACGTTTTCGACATTCCGTAACCCTTCATACCGGCGAAATTAAGAAAATCCCGGTAACCGCTGCCATCATGATTATTTCCTGCCGCCGCTGCCAATCTGCTGAAGCTGACTAACTCTCTGCCGGATGAAGTGTAGAATGCACCTGCAAGCTCAGAAAGAGTTTCATTGACCCAAGCATCTGAATCGTATCCTGTAGAAGGTCTGTACACACCGAAGTACATATAATAGAGCAAATGTTGAAATTCATGTGCCATTGTGTCGTAAAAAACAAGCCGCTCTTCCTCATTCGCCGAGGTTAAATTTTTAAAACCCTGATTAGTTCCTATATCCATATGGAGCATGTCTAATCCGTTACGTCCGGTTCCCGTGATAAAGTCACCATTTGTAAAGAAGCCGCCTACATATCCGGAGGACGAAGCACCGTCATTGTCAATATCATATAATAAAAAGTTTACCTTGCCGTCACCCGATAAATCGCCAACCAAAGGCAAGGTGCTGCCGAAGTTGGTTTCAATCCGAACATTCGCAAAAGGAGCAAAGCCGGTGGTCGGGTGGGTCATTCGTGAATATATGCCATCGAAAGTGGTAGCAATGCTCTGTGCAATCGCAGTATCTACGTAACCGGCATTGACCCCCGGATTGTTGAGTACCCAAATGTTAGTGTGTGCCCCTTGTGCCATAAGAGTTCCTGTTTGAGCGGTACTGCCGTGCGTTGAAGTGAAAAACGAACGAGTTTCACCAACGCTGAAAAAACCGGCACCAACAACTGAATAGGAAACGATTTCAGACGATTCCGGCAAAAGCTCGGGGATTTCGTATACCTGCGGTTTATGTATAACTCTGCTGTCGTCAATGTGTACGATTTCACGTTCAACGCCTGAAATAAATGAAAAATTGTCGCCACTCGAACCATTTCCAAAGAATTGTTCGCGTGCGACAGCAAGTTCGGCATCGGTTACGGCAAAGGGTGATATAGCTTCTGCGGTCTTATTAAGATTAAGAACAGAGAAAAACGAGAAAAAAATCGAAAAAACCAGTAAAAAAGCAAGATTCTTCTTCATGAATATTAAACTCCCTTTAATAATTTAAAGTGTAACCGAAATATAACATGTGTAGCAAAGTATTCTGTATGACTATTATAAGGTAATATTAAACTTTTGTCAACCATTTATAAGTAAAATAATAACCATAAATTAACAATAATTTTCATTCAAAACACCATATATTGTTTATCGTCAGAGCACCCGAAATCTTTAGTATAAACTGCAACAAAACTAACAAATATCAACTTTCACAATTCAAGAAACAGTGAACAAAACAGACCCAACCGTCACCATTCTTGACATCTCCCGTAAACCGTGATAGAATAATTACATAATCACTAATAAATTTATATGAGGAGTAATTATGAGTAATACATTTTCAGACAAGTACGTTGCCGACGAAAAGAACCGTATGCTGTTAAAAGAAACAATGTGGGGACCAAACGCAATAAGGCAAGCCGAGGAATTGGCTTCACATTTCACGATTACAAAGGACATGAAAATCCTTGATTTAGGAACGGGAACAGGCTTGTCGGCGTTTTACTTAGTGCAGGAACACGGCACAATCGTTTTCGCCACCGACCTATATGCAGACCCGACCGAGAATTACGAGCGGTTTAAGTCGCTCGGAGTTGCCGAAAAAATCGTCCCCATGTTGCTTGACGCAACGCAACCGTTGCCGTTTGCAAAGGATTATTTCGATGTGGTTTTTTCGGTAGGTGCATATAACATGTTCGGCGACAACGAGGAAATGCTGCCTAAGCTTATTCCGTATATAAAAAAAGGCGGATACATTGCAGTCGCATTTCCGGGGTTGAAGTATGAGTTCGGCAACAACTGTGATAATGTTCCGCCGGAAATGCAAGAATTCTGGAGTGTCCCCGATGTTGCACGATGTGTACGAGGTATCGAATGGTGGAGGGACTTGTTCAATAAAGCAGAAGGGTTAGAAATTATTAACGTCAGCGAAATGGCTTGCCATGATATAGCATGGGAGGAATACCTCACAAGCCTTGACCCGAATAAGGGGGAAGAATTTGCATTAGATGCGGAATACGTGGACAAATGGACATTAGATATGAAAAAAGCAGAAGACGGGAAGTATTTTAATACAATTCAATTGATTGCCAAGGTTATATAAGTATACACAACAGGGCGGGAATTTCTTCCCGCCCTGTTATACTCTATTAATCCTCACTCCATTGTCCTCACGAATAACTCATTTAACTCCGGTAACACTTTCTTAAGTGAAACCGGGCGTTTACTTTTACCGTCGAGGAAACAATGCCGAGTTTCCCCAATAGAACGCAGTACATCGGATTTGCTGTCACGCACTTCATAAGTCACAGTCATTCTCGAATTCGTGAGCATAACTATCCTCGCATAAATAACAACACTCTCCCCGAACCGTACCATAGACTTATACTCGCAGGAAAGCCCGATTAAAGCAATATCCACACCCGACTGCTCCGCCTTTTCATACCCGAACCCGATTTGCTCCATAAAGTCAACACGTGCCTCCTCAAACCAGCGAATATAGTTCGAGTGATGAATAATCCCCATTTGGTCAGTCTCGTAGAAGTTTGCTTTGCGAATAAACGGTTTAATAATCATTACTAATTAACTCCTTAATCATTCAAAAACCGAACACATCACGCTCGTCTGCCTAATGCCATTCTCGCCATTTACAAGTATCTCTCCCCAATCCGCCGATAACACACTACCGTCCCATTCAAGTGCAATATCTAAATATTCCACCCCGCCGGAATTACCTTTCCAAGACCAGCCTAAATACCCCGCACCAACTTCCTCGCAATAGGACAATATCGACTCAAACGCAACAGACTTATTGCCGTGTTTATGCCCGAACTCGCCGATTAAAACAGGAACGCCGATAGCCAAGGCACGGTCAATGTTCGTCTTAACTATTTTCTCGGTTCTCCCCGCATTTTCATACATATGGATGGAGAATATGGTATTGCTCAATTCATCAGAATCGAACACCTCTCTCCCATAATCGTGGATACTTTTTGCATACTGTCCCCAGCCTGCCGCGTCCACCATAATCGTATTTTTTATTCCCACCTCACGCAATTTCGGAATAGCCTCAACATAACCATCACGCCAAGCCTCACTCTCCCAATTGCCTAACCACTCATTAGCGATATTAACTATAACATATGCTTCATTCCCGATAAGAACATCTTTAATTTCAATCCAATAATCGACGGCTTTCATAAGGTCGTCGATGTCATTTCTGCCGGTAGCGTCATGCACCTCAAGAACCGCAATCATATGAAGCTCCTTACACATTTCGATAATGCGTAAAACATCTTCCTCGCTGTCTTTTCTCCATTGAACGCCGTTGGACAATACTATACGTACCGTGTTAGACCCGGTAGCGGCAATGGCGGGCAAGGCCTCTTCAAGATTATTCTTGAACCAGGTATGCGGATAATTGACCCCACGCATAACAAACTCAACCCCCTCAGCGTCATATAACGACGTTCCCGAAACGTAGAACCCCCCCTCGATTACCTTTCCGGCAGGCTCAGGCGGTTCAACAGGTTCAATGGGCTTGCACGCCGCAAACACAAACACAACCACCAATAAAACTGCTATTTTCTTAATACTAAACATTTCCCGCATACACATAATTCAAAAACTCCTTTGCAATATTACATAATTCATAAATCTTACTAACTTCTGTGCTTCCCCCTGAATACCTATACCTCGGGAAAAACCGTGATAAATGTAATGGTATATCCTTGTTAACACTGCCAAGCCACTTACATAACTGAGTAATTTCCTCAACACTGTCATTCTCCCCCGGAATAATAAGCGTAGTCACCTCAACATGGCACTGCTGAACCGATAACTCAATTGTCCTTTTTACCATTTCAAAATCGCCCTTTAATTTCTCATAAAACCCACTCGAAAAACACTTCAAATCAATGTTCATCGCATCAATATAAGGCAATAACTCCATTAACGGTTTTTCATTTATAAGCCCATTCGTCACAAGAACGGTCTTTAACTTATTAATCCTCGCAACATCCACAACATACTCATAGCCGATTAAAGGCTCATTATAAGTGAATGCAATCCCGATATTCTTTTGACTGACAAGCTCATCAGATTTTTGAACAAGCTCCTCCGGTGAAATATACACATGCTCACAATCCGAACCCACCATAGAAATCCCATAGTTCTGGCAGAACCCACACTTCATGTTACAGCCAAAGCTACCCACCGAAAGGATTTTCATGCCCGGGAAAAACCGATACAGGGGCTTCTTTTCAATTGGGTCTAAAGCAAGAGAAGTCACCCTCCCATAATTCAAACACACAATCTCGTTGTTTACATTGCCTCTCGCAAGGCACAACCCCGTCTGATTTTCCTCCAAAGCACAATTGTGCAGGCATAATTGACAGCTAATTTTCATGTATATCTAACTACCTCAAACCGCTCAAGATTAATGGTTTCACTCATACCAATGCCCGCCTTCTGCATGGCAATGGCAACCTGCTCCTCCACAGAATCCACCCCATCAAGATTAGGCAACAGCAACCCTCTTTTATAGCCCGAGCTTACAATAACGCCGTATTTTTTCACATCAAGCTTATCAAGACTATTAACAAATTCAGCAGGTTTAAGGACATCAACACTGCATACTAACTCGTCTAACTCATTTTCCTTGACCGGAGAAAACCGCGGGTCTTCCGAACAAGCAGAAACCGCATTACGCAGAATTTCCTCGGCAACGCTTGCTTTAGTCGGCATAATCGTTCCAATGCACCCCCGTAACTGCCCGTGCTTCTTCAAAGACACGAACACGCCTGCCTTTTCGTTTAACAACTCCTCGGACAACCCATCAGGCAGAGCAGCAGTCTTTCCCGTTTTAACATAATTTTCAATAGAATATAACGCCAATTCAACATGTGTCATAATTCTTATTCCTTTACAATATATTTCGCAACCGCATATCCCACCCCGAACGTGTTTTCGTAAGACAGCAGTTCAGATGTAACTTCAACCCCGTCCAAAACTCCAGCCATCATAACAAGGGGGCGTAATCCGCACTCGGCGGCGGCTTCGACTAATTCCTCATCAATGTTTAATAATTTATCGAAATCCCCCGAACTGAGTATCTCGGTGACTGTCTTGTCGAAAATAACACCCTCCTCAGCGAACCCGTAAGGCCCATCATGCTTTAACTTATGCGACAAGTCCCCCGATGCTATGAACACCACCCGCTTATCACTCACAGAGGCGGCGACTTTTTTCCCGAAATCATAATGCTCCTGTAACGATAACCCCGACACACTTATTCGCACAAGCGAATAATCCTCATAATGATTATTAATAAAATAAAGCGGAACATAAACCCCATGGTCAAGCGGCTCATAAGGCTCACTTACATAAAACTCATCAGAATACGCTTTAGCGTGCGGGGAACACAGAATAATCACCTCAGGCTTAATCTCGGCAATAATTCTCCCACATTCCTCACAAGAATTGGAAGTAGCGGCGATTTTTCTTTCCTCACCCTTACCGATATTCGGCATAATTATAGGCGGGTGCGGCATAACAAAAGCGGCAAGCACAGACATTTCATTCCCCTTAATATTGTTTTGTATATAATAACACAATTCCAAAAATTAATCAAGCAAGAATATTTTAAATAAATTTTTCAAAATTTTTCAAAAACCTATTGACAAACAAAAAATCCCATGCTATAATCTAACTGTATTAGTTCATATGATACAGTTTAAGAAAGGAGTGATGAGCTTGTTTTCAATCAACATACAAGGCGGGAAGCCGATTTACGAACAGCTATACACCCGAATATCCGAGCTTATTCTAAGCGGCTCAATGGCACCGGACGAAAAGCTCCCCCCGATTAGGGAGGTGGCTAAGGACATGGGGATTAACCCGAACACGGTTCAAAAAACATATCAACTGCTCGAACAAAACGGACTGATTTATTCCGTACCGGCGAAAGGCAGCTACGTCTGCAAGCTGACGGAGGAATCGGATGCGTTAGCCTCACTGCGGAAAAAAAGCATTACCCAATTTAAAGAAAGTGCAATCAACGCAATCAACCACGGCGTAAGTGCAAAAACCCTGCACGAAGAAATCGATTCAATAAAGGAGAAACAACAATGATTGAAACAAAAAACGTAACCAAAACATTCGACAGCTTCACCGCCTTAGATAACGTATCACTATCTATCCCCAAAGGGACTGCATACGGCTTAATCGGCTCAAACGGGGCAGGGAAGTCTACGCTGCTGCGTTTACTTTCGGGAGTATACAAAGCCGAAAGCGGTCAAGTTCATATCGACGGCGAAAATGTCTACGACAACGCAAAGGTAAAAGCACGGGTATTTTTTATAAACGACGAAACCGTGCAGTACAATTCCTATACATTAAAAGAGCTGAAAAACTACTACAAGCTGTTCTACGATAACTTTTCCGAGGATATTTTCAACAAGCTTCACGCTACATTAAAACTGCCCATGACCAAGAAAATTTCGTCCTTCTCAAAAGGCATGAAACGGCAGGCGGCGGTCATATGCGGTATTGCCTGCAAAACCGACTATCTACTGCTTGATGAAGCGTTTGACGGTCTTGACCCGACAATGCGTATAATCGTCAAGAAGATGTTAGTCGACGCAATGATTGACAATGACCTAACGGTTCTCCTCTCCTCGCATAACCTCAAGGAAATCAACGAATTCTGCGACCGAGCGGGACTAATTCATCAAGGCAAATTCGTCTTCGACCGTGAGCTTGACAATATCAAGGGTAATATCCATAAAATCCAAACCGCCTTTGACAAACCCATAACAAAGGAAGACTTCGCCGACATTGACATACTGCATATCGATATAACAGGCAGTATCGTCTATATAATTGCACGAGGCGACGCAGGTGAATTGCGAAGTAAAATCGACAAACACAACCCGAAAATCTACGACATTCTCCCATTGACTTTAGAAGAGATATTCGTTTATGAAATGGAGGTGCTGGGGTATGACTACAGTGGCGTCACCGGTGAATAAACCCACCAATAAAGCATTTGCATATTTCCGCACCCGTATGAACGATATGAGGCTGCTGCTGGTTATAAACTGCATATTGTGTACAGTGTCCTACCCCATATTAGCAATTGCAATCTCATACTACACCCACCTATCCCCGGACAGCCATCAATACTACACATTTAATATAGAAGTATATTTTATGACAACCCTTGTTGCATTAGGGGGAGCATTCATGCTTTCTTATATAACTGCAATAAACAGCTTCAACTATCTGCATAATAAAAACATCAGCGATATGCACCTGTCACTTCCAATATCCCACAAAACCCGCTTCTGGGTCAATTACTGTACAGGGCTTCTAATATCAATCCTCCCCTATGTCATAATGTCACTTGTCGCAATAATCGTACTCTACGCCTCCGCAAATACAGAGATTCTCGAGTTAGAATTTGAGTACATGGGCGGCTTAAGCGGCTTCATGACGAAATACGCCATACCGTGTATACTAACGGGGCTGTTATCGCTTATTATGATGTACTCCCTAACGATACTCTGCACCACCTTATGCGGAAAATTAGCAATCGTGACAATGTACCCCATACTAATCAGTGCCGCAATACCAATGTTAATTCAAGTGCTGTCAGCAATATCACTCGAAAATGCAAGAGGGGTATTCAACGGTATAGAAGCGTACCTCATGACAATAACAACCCCGGTAGTTTTCCTCATAAACACGATGTACAGTTTAGTGGACATGGGGAGTGCCCCAATCACAAAACCGATATATATTATCCCGCTGATTATCATAACAACAGGAATGATAACCGCATCATTTTACCTTTCAAAGAATGTCAAGGCAGAAAACATAGGGCGTGACTTTTTATACAAGCTCGCCTATCACATTCAACAAAGCATAATCTGCCTTTGCATAACCTCGTTTTTCTTCTATGCCGCAATGTTTGCAAGGGCAATGTACGGGTATATAATATGGTCGATAATCCTGACAGCGGTGGTCTTCTTAGTGGGCAATATCATATATAAGAGGGGGTTCAAGGGGCTGAAAAAAGCTTTTATAGCCTACGCAATTACCGTAACGGCATCACTTTTACTATGCACGGGACTGAACCTGTCAAACGGCTTCGGTGCAGAGAAATACGTTCCGTCCGCCGACAGTATCACAGGTATCAGTATAATGGGCTACAGATATAATGATGATAACGGAGGCTACTATGAATTATCAAAAAATGAAATAACTCAAGCCTACCCATATTACACTTTCGTAAGAAAAGAAGAATACACGGATGCACAAGAGTGGAAAGAAACGGTCGAATTTGCCCGAAATGTTCATATAGCGTTCATAGACTCTCCGGGTAATCAAAACTTCTGGGTGAATATCGAATACGAGTTGAAAAACGGCTTAAAAGTCGGAAGATATTATAACGAATGTGACGTTGATAAACTATTAGAAATGGGGGTGTTAGTCTATGTCGAATATGACCAACAATACGAACATGAATACGATGACGACATCTACTGGTGGTAGAAGCAAATTCCTCGCCTATGTCATATCGAGAATAATCAACCAGAAAATGCAGCTTTTGATGAACGTGATATTCATGGTCTTCTCGTTTATCCAATTCGGCTTCCTCTACCAAACCTCGAGTGAAATCCGTGACATAAGTATGATGGTATTCGCCCTGTCATTAATCGGATTTGCAATAATGACATATGCAATCGGCATATCCTCGTTTAACCATCTGCACGACAAAAACCTCACCGACATGGTATACTCTCTGCCAATTTCACGGAAAATGCGATACTGGGGTGACTACCTTTCGGGACTGGCAATTACGACAATACCGTTCATATCGTCGTTCATATTGGCATTCCCCATACTGTTAATGAATATCGATAATGCTCATGACTTTGAAGCAGTATGTAAAATCGGTATATTCGGCGTATTAATTATGCTCATGCTGTATTCCATGACAGTGTTTGCAACCTCACTATGCGGGCGGATATTCGAGTCAATCAGTGTCCCCTTAATGTACGGTATCTTAGTCCCCGCAATGATGTACCTGCTGATTATGATAACCTACGGCAACACCTACGGACTGTGGTACGATTTAGCCCAATTCTCTACCCCTCTTTTCATAAGCTCGCCATTTACGATGGCGATGTGGCTGCAGCAGTATATTGAGGGTTGGTTTGACGACCAAATGACATGGGAACCCTTGTTCGCCTTTTTGATGAGTGTATTATTCATAATCGCCGCATACTTTCTCAACATGCGTCGTAAACCCGAACACACCGGCAGACCCTTCCCGGTTAAAATGTTCTACCACGTATATATAACATCAATCACCTTTTGCATAACTGCGGTATGTATGTACTTTATTATCCAAAGGGAATTCACATACTTCAGATACTACTATGAATTTGACGGACTTACCTCCCCAATACTAATCTGCTTCGGTGTTCTTGCGACCTTGTGTATATATTTACTGTTTGATGTTATCAACAACAAAGGGCTGAAAAAACCGCCCATTGTCTTGCTAAGGTGGTTAGTTACAACAGGCGGCTCAGTTTTAATATGTTTGGGATTGTTTATGAGCGGAGGTTTCGGTGCAGTAAACCATGTCCCGAAACTCGAAAATGTCAACGGTGTCATAGTAAGCAATTACTTTGTCCGCGGATACGAGGGTGATTTCATTGATTATGAAGTAAGACGCGGTGTATGGGGATACGAGTTCAAGGAAAAAGAAAACATCAAGCATATCTTGGAATTTCACAATCGTGCCCTTGAAATAAGGTATGACATTAATAATTATTATTGGATTGATACTACTTCAATTTCCTATTCCATAAACGGCTCAAACCCGATTGAACGCACCTACCCGCTTACCGAATACACACTTGAACCCTTGAAAAAGCTGTTCTTGTCATCGGAATATATCGAGGCAAAACTAAAGAGCAGTCACACACTTCTACAAGGCGACAACCCGAATATAACCATTCAAAAAAAGGTAGAAACGGAGTATTATTACGAATTAATCCCGATTGCCGAAATATATAATACCGATATGCACAACGCTATAATGGAGGCGTATCGTATGGACATGTACGCCGAAACCGAGGAGCAAATGTTCGCCGAAGCAAACATGGAATACTACTATATTATTGTTAAAGAATTTGCACCCCACGTCGTTGAATTCGGTCAAGAGAAATATCCTCAGCAAAACACAATAATTGTAAAACCACATTACACGAATTTAATCGAATATATCGAAAGTTTATAAAAATAATTAACTGAAAAACCCGTCTAAATACTTAATGCCTGCCATCCCCTCCTTGGAGGGGTGGACGCGTCAGCGGACGGGGTGGTTCTGGTACAGGCGGTGTTCTGCACAACATTTCTGTTTCAACAAAAACTGTAGGGGACGCACACCCGGGCGTCCCGTGGCTTTGGTACAAACTGGTGTCTTCCCGTAGGGGCGAACTGTGTTCGCCCGCTTACATTTTATCACCTGTATTGAATAACATCGCCCCTCTTACTACCACTATCGCCCGCTAATATCCTCGTAGGGACACCATATATGGTGTCCTTATATCGGTGGTTGCAGTCACGATATATCGTGACCCTACATGTTCCCTATAAATTTCCAAAAAGCCTACATTCCAAACCCGCCGTCCACCCCTAAAACCTGTCCGGTAACAAAATCCGCACCCGCCAAATATAACGCCGCCACTGCCACTTCCTTAGCCGAACCCAGCCTCCCCAAAGGCGTGCTGCTTTTCAACTCGTTTAATTCTTCCTCGGATAACTTCTTATTCATATCACCGGCGATTACCCCCGGAGCAATGCAGTTGACTCTTATTCCGGAGGGTCCCACTTCCTTCGCCAACGCCTTGGTGAACCCGATTAACCCCGCCTTAGCCGTGGAATAATGCACCTCACAAGAACCGCCCACAACTCCCCAAACCGACGAAATATTAATAATGCAGCCGCTTTTCCGACTAATCATACCCGGTAAAAACGCCTGCGTAAAATTGAACGCCCCCGTCAAGTGAACGTCCATCATCTTATACCAGTCAAGCTCGCTAATGTCCGAGAATAGCTTAATCTGTGAAATCCCCGCATTATTTATAAGTAAGTCACAGCTAAACTTAGAAGCCAGCCTCCGAGCGACATTGTGGTCAGTAATGTCACATCGATACCCCTTGACCCCATAAGCCGCCTCAAGCTCACTTGCCTTGTTTTTATTAGTAAGATAAGTAAACACAACGTCATAGCGTTTACTTAAAATCTCAACCATCGCACTGCCGATAGTCCCCGTACCGCCTGTAATAACGGCGGTTTTCCTATTCTGTAACATGGATTTTCTCGTCCTTAATATCAATCCTCACCGAGCTCACTCCCTCACCGCCATGCTCCACGATTAATACAGCGACAGGGTTTTCGATTTCGTCACGGATAATCTTGCGAATATCACGCCCGCCGAACTTACCGCCGAAGGCTTTTCCGCCCACATAGGTGAATACTTCATCGGTAACATTTAATTCAATATTCTTTTCCTTAAGCGGCTCACGCATTTCCTCAATCATGAGCTTAGAAATCCTCGCATAATCCTCCTCGGTAAGCGGCTGAAATACGACTACCTCATCAACCCTGCTCAAGAATTCCGGACGTAAAAAGTCCTTCAACGCTTTCATAGCCTTCTCTTTTGAAATATCGCCTGCCGTTTTCCCGAACCCCAGCCCCGTCGATTTATCGTTAGAACCGGCATTACTTGTCATACATATAACAGTATTCTCGAAAGAAACAGTCCTGCCGTGTGCGTCATTGACCTTCCCCTCATCTAAGATTTGCAAAAGTATATTCATCACATCGGGGTGAGCCTTTTCAATCTCGTCGAACAATACCACAGAATAAGGCTTACGGCGTACCTTCTCGGTTAACTGTCCCGCCTCATCATAACCGACATAACCGGGAGGTGAACCGATAATGCGGGAAACGCTGTGCTTTTCCATAAACTCGGACATGTCTAACCGAATTAACGGGTCAACCGAATCGAATAACTCACCTGCCAAGACCTTTACTAATTCAGTTTTACCCACACCGGTAGGACCTACGAAAATGAACGACGACGGTCGTCTTCTCGAAGACAGCTGAACTCTCGAACGCCGAATTGCCGCAGCGACTAACCCGCAGGCTTCGTCCTGACCGATTATTTTTTCTTTCAGAGAATCCTCTAATTTCCCGATTTTCTTAAACTCGGTCTCCATTATTTTCGTAGCGGGAATCCCTGTCCACAACTCAATAACAGTTGACAGGTCAAGGTCAGTTATTTGTAACTGAGATACAATCGGCTCAAGCTCGGCAATTTTTTGAATATTCTGTGCCAGCTTAGTTTTATACTCGGCGATTTTTTCATAATCAACTTCTTCACCGGAATTAAACATATCATTTTCTTCTTTTTCCAAGCCTATATTCTCGGCTTTTAACTTTTCGTATAAGGTTAAGTCGTCGCTGCGTATGCTCGCACACGCCGCCGCTTCATCTAATAAATCAATCGCCTTATCCGGTAAAAACCTGTCCGAGATATACCTTTCAGAAAGTATAGCACACGAACGGATTATTTCATCGGGAACATTAATCTTGTGGTGTTCTTCGTAATACTGCTTAATACCTTTTAACAGCTCAATAGTTTCTTCAATAGTCGGCTCAGCAATAGTAACAGGCTGGAAACGTCTTTCCAAAGCCCCGTCTTTCTCGATATACTTGCGATACTCGCCGAAAGTCGTCGCCCCGATTACCTGCATTTCCCCGCGTGAAAGTGCGGGCTTGAACATGTTTGCGGCGTTCATTGTCCCCTCGGAATCCCCCGTCCCCACAAGGTTATGCACCTCATCAATGAATATAATAATATTCCCCGCAGTTTTAATTTCCTCGATTAATGACTTAACCCTACTCTCGAACTGCCCCCTGAACTGCGTCCCCGCAATCAGTACAGTCAAATCAAGGAGATAAATCTCTTTATTCTGGAGTCTGAACGGAACCTCACCCGCAACTAACTTCTGGGCAATCCCCTCAGCAATTGCGGTCTTACCGACACCCGGCTCACCTATAAGACAAGGGTTATTTTTGGTACGTCGTGACAAAATCTGAATAACCCGTTCAATTTCCTTATCCCTGCCGACAATTCGGTCTAACTCACCTTTTTTCGCCTTAGCGGTGACGTTGGTGCAAAAGGTATCAAGGAACTTACGTTTCTTGTCTTCCTTAGGAGGCTTACCTTGCTTAGGCTTAGGAGGGGGCAGAGGCTTCTTTTTCTCGAAACCGGAATTACTCTCAAAATTTGAAGCGTGGTTTTCTTTAAACAGGTTCTGCAGAAACTGCGGCATAGTACCCGCACCCCCCGGTTTAAACCCGCCTATTTCGTCATCATCGTCGTCGTCGAACATATCGTCGTCGTCCTCGTCCCCGAATATCGCCTTATAGCTTTCCTCGAAATCCTCCTCAGAAAGCCCCATCTGCTTCATATATTCGCTGACCTGCGGCACACCTAATTCCTTAGCACAAATCAAACAAAGCCCCTCATTATGTTTCTCATTGCCCTGCATAGTCGTGATAAACACGACAGCCATTCTTTTTTTGCATCTGGTGCATTTCATGTAATGTTGTTCCTTTCGGTTAGAACTTCAAAAACTCCATGTAATATATATGTTTGAAAATAAACGTCTCATTTACCGTCATGGTGTTGAGGAAGATAATATTATCCCCCGTAATTGTGATTAACAGCCTAATACCGATACAAACCAAGAACACCACAACCGTCGCTTCTAAAACCCCGAGGACTGCTCCCCCGAACGTATTTATCTTTCCGATAACGGGAATTCGGTTAATCAGCTTAAGCGATTTTACGGCAATGGCAACACCGATATTTAAAACAGCAAAAATAATCGAGAAAACAACCACTCTCACGGGAACAACCAAAACCGGTTTAACAATGTTGTCGTTAACAGTTTCAGCAAGTGTCTGCGAATCGCTTTTAATAACAGTAGTCAACAGCATTGCCACCAAGTCAATATTACCTTGTGAAGCCCGTGAAAACCCCGGAAGCGTCTCCTCCATTGTCTCGGAAAGCTGCTCATGCACATCACCGGAATTCTTCGCAATCTGTGCCGACAGAACCCTCACTAAGATAATCGTCTCCAAATCGGTTTCACTAAGCTCCTGTGCATTAATGCTTATTCTCCCGAGATTAATTTCCTCATAATCATTTTCATCAGTATCAATCCCGAAAAACCGCAAATCCGCTTCTTTTATTCCCGTCTCACTTAAATCAATTTTAGATAAATCGAGGGTGATTTTCCCTGCAGAATCCGGCTCAAGATTAAACCCCGCCTCAGAAATCACATTATCGGAAATCCTCGCCTTAGACATATCTATTTTCCGTAAATCATCGAACACAGGGGCTATTGAAACAATCCTGTCCTCTTCACTTGAAACAGGCGAATAACTTATCTTTTCCGAAACCGTCTTACTTATCCACTCATCATAAATATAATTAGCAATTCCCCCGCTCAAAACCAATGCAATAACAAATGCAAGCAGCATTCCGACAACTCCGAGAACAGCCGCCGCCAATCCCTGCCGAGCACATTTATAAGCGATGGCAAGGAACACGCCGATAAGTAAAATATCATAAAACCAAAAGAACTGTGTCCCCATATCTTAACCATCCTTAAATATCAACATCAGATAATTATACCACACTATAATACATAATGTCAATCATTAATTTGAGCGAGTGACATCATTCATGAATAAATTCACAGGTTTAAACCGCTCCGAAACATATTCAGCATAATCAGAGCCGAAGCTTATGCCGACCGTTTCATTACAAATCGGAAGCACCAGCGTAACCGTGAACACCCCGTCAACCTTGGAATAATCCAAGCTGCCGTTATGCCATTCAGCGATTCTCCGTGACAGAGCCAAACCCAAGCCGCCGCCCTCATAATCCGCTGTCTTACCGGAATCCACCGAATTTTCAATAACGATAACAACATTCCCGCCCGAATTCTCCATTTTTACCCGAACAATACAATCACTCGGCGAATAAAGTAGTGCATTTTGAATAAGGTTCATGAAAACGACGGTAAAAGCCTTATCGTCCATTTTCACACCGGAAACAGTGCAATTATTTATAAAATCAATCCTACGATTAACAGGTGCAACAAGGCGGGAGCATTCATCGACAATCCCCTGTAAAATCTCCCCGGAATTCAAAACAGTCTTGCTCCCCTCGAACAATTCCTCAGAGCAGTTGTAAGAGAGGTTTATGTTTTGCGTCAACAGCTTACACGAACTATATATCAGCTCCGACAAAGCCAAATTCTCATTGGAATCAGGTAACTGCTCAAGCATAACAGCCGCCCCGATTATTCGGTTAATATGCACACGCATATTTTTAATCGAATCGTTTATCTGATTTTTCAGAATATCATATTCATTCATGGTTTATTCCTCCCGATATTCTTAAGTCTTTTTAATAAAAACACTGCCGTAAATCCGGTCAGCAAGCCCGACGCAATCCCGCCCAAAACAAGCACCGGTAAATAGAATAACACACCCGCCCCATAAATAATCACCGCAACAACAACCTGCCCTATATTGTGGGTTATCCCACCCGCAACACTCACAACGGGGATTAATTTCCCCTCGAATACTTTTTTCATCAAAAGCATAACTGCCAATGCAAAAATCCCGCCGACAAAGCTGTACAATAATGCATATACATTCCCGGTAACAAGTGCCGCCAAACCCACCCTCGCGATTACAACAAGAACCGCGTCGCTCCATTTGAACCTATTGTCGTATAATATGAACAGCGTGATTATGTTAGCCAACCCGAGCTTAACCCCCGGAACAGGAATCAAGTTGGGGACTTGCATTTCCACTACAAACAAACACAGTGAAACTGCGGTCAACAACGCCAACACTACTAACTTGCGAGTTTTATTCATCTCGTAACACCATCAAAGTCAAATTGATTATTTTCAACCCGAATTTCCAACCGATTAGGAATGCATATAATGGGAACTCTCCCGTCTACAAATCCGGTTTTCTCGCATAACTTATTTCGGCAATCGGAATACACAACCCCTATTTCACCGACACGAACTTGAACAATTACATTGCCGACATCTATTTCATAAGGCACATTAACACTTGCCAAATCAATAACATGAACCAACTCACCCTCATGGTAAATGCGAGCCGAAGCGTTATCATAACCCGAATTATTTAACCACATCCAAACGATTAATGAACTCAACGCTATCACCGCAATCACAACCGTCGAAATGATAATCCGCAAATCTTCTTTCCTCATCAATGGTAACAACACATCCTCCCCGGTCAATTATATTTCTGATTTCTCCCGCACCAAACACAAAAATCGCCGTAGAAAACGCATCGGCAGAATTCCCGGAAAGCCCGATAACCGTAACGCTTACCAATCCCTTGTCTGCGGGATAACCCGTCTTAGGGTTTAGAATATGCTCACCCCGCTCATAAGTTCCGCTGGTAGCAACTCTCGTGCCGCCTTTTACCTTGACATAAGTGATGAACTCCAAATCACCGAACGGGTCATTTATTTGAACATGCCACAGCCCGCTCTCCCGAGGTGCGTCACCCAACACGCCGATTTCCCCGCCAATGTCGATTAAAGCGGAGGTAACTCCGTCATTTTGTAACTGCCACATAATAACATCAACAGCCCAGCCCTTTGCAATTGCCCCGAAATGCAACTGCACATGCTCGTTTAAGAAACGGATTGTCGTGCTGACACCGTCCTGACAAACCCCGAAAACTATATTGTTCCACCCCAAATACGGCAATAGCTCATCAATTTCTTTTTGCGAGGGCGAGAGAGTATCCTCCCTCTCCCACAACTCAATCAGCTTCCCGATAGAAACATCGAAAGCCCCGCCCGTCATTTCAGAATACCTAACCCCGAGAGTGGCAAGTACGTTCATGTCTTCGCTCATTGTGACCGGTTCGTAAAACGCCATTCGGTTCAACCAGCTTAATTCACTGTCAGGGTCATAATAATTGAAAGTCTCTTCAATCTCGTATAACCGCTCAAACGCCCTAACTATCGCCGCCTCAGCCTCATCTGAATTATCAAAAACAGTAATGCTCGCAAAAGTATCCATAACAAATATCGTTTGCGTTATCTTTTCCGGCTCGGTTGAACGGACACAACCGACTATGCTTAGTGTAAAAACCAAGCAAAATATCAATAAAAATTTCTTCATAAACTTAATATTACTACAATTCCCCCTTTTTTACAAGAGATTTTTAATAAAAATTTTCTTGACTTTTATATTTATAACATGTTATAATTAAATATCTATAAAAAGGAATATGCAGTTATATGAGAATATTAGGGGTTGACCCCGGTTATGCGACAGTCGGATTTGGGGTAATAGAATACAAAAACGGCAGGTTTACCACTATTGACTACGGTGCAATCCTAACCCATGCCGACACCGATTTTGAAAAACGGCTGCTTGAAATCCACACAGACCTTTCCGAAATTATAGAAACCCACACCCCCGAATTCATGGCAGTAGAGCGGTTATTCTTCACCACCAACCAAAAAACAGCGATTGACGTGGCACAGGCAAGGGGGGTAATCCTGCTGGCAGCGGCGAATAACAATATCTCATTATCGGAATATACCCCGCTACAGGTTAAGCAAGCGGTGACAGGCTACGGTAAAGCCACAAAAAAGCAGGTTCAGGAAATGACGGCACGGATTTTGAACCTCTCCGAAATCCCGAAGCCCGACGATGTAGCCGACGCATTAGCAGTAGCCGTCTGCCACGCACACTCTCACGGCTCACGAATAAAAATACAGGGAAAATGAAAACATGATATATTCCGTAAAAGGTGAATTAATACATAAGGAAATCAACCTCGCCGTAATCGAATGTGCGGGAGTGGGTTATGCCTGCCGAACCACATCTAATTCCACAGACGGGCTGAAGCTCAACACCGAGGTTGTGTTCTTCACACACCTGCACGTCCGAGAGGATGCGGTAGAGCTCTTCGGATTTGCCGACAAAGCCGAGCTGAACTGCTTCAAAATGCTGTTGACAGTGTCGGGAGTAGGTGCAAAATCCGCATTATCCATCCTGTCAGACATGACCCCGCAAAACTTCGCACTGTCAGTAGTCGCCGACGATGTTAAGCGGCTTACACAGGTTTCGGGAATCGGTGCAAAAACCGCCCAACGCATAATCCTTGAGTTAAAGGACAAAATCGACAAACAGCAGAGCTTTACAGCAACCGAATGGAACAACATCACATCTAAGCACATAAGCGGAAAATCCTCCAACTCGGCGGTATCCGCATTAATGGTGTTAGGCTTCTCAGCATCGGAATCAGCACAAGCACTGTCGGGGCTTCCCGCAGAAATGGAAACCTCAGAGCAGATTAAACAAGCATTAAAAAAACTGTCATCGGGGAGGTAGGTTATGTTTATTGAAATAATTGCAATTGTCTTGCTTGCTATAATCCCGATTGGGATTATTCTCACTGCCTGCCGAATTTACACCGGGAAAATGCATATCGAAAATAAGAACATGGTTGAGAAACTCATTGATGAAACCCGCCTGAACACCAATCCCAAAGCCAAAAAACAATTCAAAAGGGCGATAAAGCTGTTCATATCAGACCAACCGAATTACTACAAAGCCTTAACAATCTTTGAAAGCATTATGGATAATGCTGTTGACCCGCTTGACGAGGCATATTGTGCGGGCTGGGTCGGCAAGTGTTATGAAATGACCGGTGAAGAAGACAACGCAATCGAATTGTATAATCAAGCGGTGAAAATCGCCCCCTCGGATACCTTTGCCCTAAGCAGATTGGCGGAATACCACAGCGAAAACGATTTTAAAAAATCAATAAAATACTACAAGCAATCACTTGAATACGACCCGACAGAAGCACATACATATTACCGCCTCGGCAAGCTGTTCAGCTCAAGGGGAATGTCCGACAAAGCAATCGAGCAATACAAAATGGCAATAACGGTTAACAACAGCTATGTCGCCCCAATGGCAGAGGCGGCGATTGAATACGCTAAAAAAGGCGATAATAAGAATACATTGCGATATTTTCTCTTAGCAATGGCGAACGATTTATACGAATTCGAGAAATTGGAGGAGGCGATTAAAACATGCCTATAGTTGTAATTATAATCGCATATATAATCCTCATTGCCGTCCCAACGGTTTACATTTGTAAGCATGCTATGGAAACCGTGAGAATTCACAATGACGCTAAGCTGAACTTAGGGAGCAAAATCCCGCTTCATAAGGACAAGGGAGCGAGATTGGCACACAAAGGCTTATGTGCATTTTTCCGCAATAACTACGGTAAAGCACTGCTTTATTTTGAAAAAGCTATGGAGCATTCCTATGTTTCGCAGAATAACGCCTTCTGCCTTGACTGGATGATTAAATGCTACGACGCACAGGAAAAATATGATGAGGCACTTCAATGCTGCATAAAAGCGGTGAACTATGCCCCCTCGAACATCAGAACACTTTTCAACATTGCCGACAGATACAGCAGGGCGGGGCGGTTCGACAAAGCGGAATATTACTATAACACTATCCTGAAATACGATAAGGACAATGTTGCCGCAATTTTCATGCTCGGTGCAATCCATATGGGCGGTGAACGATACGAGGAGGCGAACAATCAACTTTCCCGCGTCCTCGAAATTGACGAAAGGTTCACCTCTGCCGCCGCAGAATTGTCGGTGCTGTCCGCCATAAGGGACGACCAAAACCAAGCGGAAATCTACTATAACCAAGTCAAGGACAATAATTTCAGAGATTTAGACAGATTAGAAAAGCGGTTGACTTCAATAAAAACTATAAGGGACTTGTGCAATGATTCTTAAATCAAATGATGAAAACAAACAAAACCGCATAGTCAACCCGGAAGCCGACAATGCCGAATTTGACACCGAATACACTCTCCGCCCGAAAACCCTCGCAGAGTATATTGGGCAGGACAAAGTCAAGGAAAACCTGTCAGTGTTTATATCGGCGGCGAAAAAGCGGGAGGAAGAGTTAGACCACGTCCTGTTATACGGGCCGCCCGGACTCGGCAAAACCACCTTAGCCATGATTATCGCCAATGAGTTAGGCGTGAATATCCGTGTAACCTCAGGGCCGGCAATCGAAAAACCCGGCGACTTAGCGGCACTGTTGACTAATCTGCAAGACGGGGACGTGCTTTTTATAGATGAAATTCACCGCTTGTCACGCCAAGTCGAGGAAATCCTCTACCCCGCAATGGAGGACTTTGCATTAGATATAATAATCGGGAAAGGCCCCTCCGCCCAATCAATAAGGATTGACCTGCCCCGCTTCACACTAATCGGAGCAACCACAAGAGCGGGACAGCTTACTAACCCCCTGCGTGACCGTTTCGGAGTAATCCAGCGGCTGGAAATGTACAACCAAGCACAGCTATGCGAAATCATCATGCGTTCGTCGGTAATCCTTGCAATCCCCACTTCTAAGGACGGTGCAGAGGAAATGGCACTTCGTTCAAGGGGAACTCCCCGAATTGCCAATCGTTTATTAAAGCGTGTGCGTGATTTTGCCGAGGTAATGGGCGACGGTAAAATCACAAAGGAACTCGCCGACATTGCACTGTCACGGTTAGAAATCGACAAAATCGGGTTAGACAGTCTTGACAGGCGATACCTTGAAATTATGATAAAAGGCTTCTCGGGAGGGCCTGCGGGACTTGACACCCTGTCGGCAGCATTAGGAGAAGAAGCAGTCACGTTAGAAGACGTCTGCGAGCCTTTCTTAATGCAGTTAGGGTTCATTGCAAAAACCCCGAGAGGCAGAACCGCAACAGTATTAGCGTATAAACACCTCGGAATCACCCCAACAGGGCAATTGACGCTGTAGGGGCGGTGACGACGATGTGGGCATTCTGTCCACCCTGTCCGCCCGCAATCCAATCAACACATAAATCAACATATTCATACATTATGCAACATTTATGCACAGTTTAAGTCCCCCAAAACCGCATAATTTCCGATTTTTTACAAACCGCTTTAATATAATTAATAAAACACGCGTGCGTGCGTGCGAGGCACAATGTATAAATGCATAAAATATACAAAGGAGAACAACTAATGAGCAGATTATTCGGAACAGACGGTGTCAGAGGAGTAGCAATCTCGGAACTTTCCTCAGAACTTGCCATGAGCATCGGCAAAGCGTTAGCACATGTTTTACTTAAGGGGGAATTGAAAAATCCCGAATCAACCCCCCATATTATAATCGGAAAGGACACAAGGCGTTCGTCGGATATATTAGAAGCGGCACTGATTGCAGGGATTACATCAGTGGGAGCAGATGCAGATTTAGTCGGGATTGTCCCCACCCCCGCAGTTGCCTACGCCGTAAAGAGATACGGTGCAGATGCAGGAATTATGATAACAGCCTCGCATAATCCTGCCGAATTCAACGGTATAAAAATCTTCAACGGTGACGGTATGAAGCTGCCCGACTCACTTGAAGATGAAATAGAAGCACTCGTGAAAGCCCCGCACGAAATCCCCGTGAAGGACGGTTATGAAGTCGGTACAATCTCCGAACGCAGGAGTGCCATGACCGATTATGTTTTCGATTTATGCGACATAGCTGACAGGCGGTTGGACGGGTTAAATATTCTCATCGACTGTGCTAACGGCTGTGCAGGTGTCCCCGCAAGGGAGATTTTTGCAAACTTAGGTGCAGACTGTGTTATCATTAACAATTCCCCCGACGGTATGAACATAAATAAAGAATGCGGTTCAACCTACATGGACGAACTTGCAAGACAGGTGGTTGACGGTAAGTTTAATATCGGAATATCGTTTGACGGTGATGCCGACCGTATGCTTGCTGTTGACGAAAAAGGCATGGTTGTTGACGGTGACAAGCTGATTGCCTTATTAGCACTTTACGCCAAACAAAAGGCGAAGCTACCCAAGGATTCGGTGGTGGTCACGGTCATGAGTAACATGGGCTTCCACCAATTTATGCGTACTCACGGGATTAACACTGTTCAGGTGCAGGTAGGCGACCGATATGTTATCGAGAAAATGATGGCAGAGGGTATCGCAGTAGGCGGCGAGCAGTCGGGGCATATCATATTCACCGAGCATTCCACCACGGGTGACGGCATGATAACAGCGATAAAGCTGTTGTGCCTGCTTAAAGACAGGGGAGTGTCGTTCTCGTCATTAGTCGCCGGAATTCCCATATTCCCGCAAATCTTAAAGAATGTTACAATTGCCCCGGATAAAAAAGGACAGTGGGAAACTAATCAAGCGGTGACAGCGGTAATTGCCGAAGTCCGTGCAATGGCAGGGCCAAACGCAAGGGTGCTGATTCGTGAATCGGGGACAGAGCCGCTTTTGCGGGTTATGATTGAGGGCAGTAACATGGCAGAAATCACACAATGGGCAGATAAAATCTGCTCTGTTGCCGAAAGGGAATTATCATAAATGCGTGTTGCCACAGACTGGACAGATTATGAACTGCTTGACACTTCTTCGGGTGAGCGGTTAGAACGCTGGGGAGAATATACCCTAATCCGCCCTGACCCCCAAGTCATGTGGGGGAGCGAATTAAACAAAACCGCCGACGCTAAGTATATACGCACCGATTCAAAATCCGGTGAATGGTTACACAATCGGAAAATCCCGGATAATTGGAACATCTCGTATAAGGGGTTAACTTTCAAGGTTAAGCCAACCGGATTTAAGCATACCGGCGTATTCCCGGAACAAGCGGTAAACTGGGACTTCTGCACCGAGATTATTTCAAATGCAGGGAGAGAAATAAACGTGCTGAACCTGTTTGCCTATACGGGAGGGGCAACACTCGCCTGCCTAAAAGCCGGAGCGAATGTCTGCCACCTTGATGCGGTTAAAGGAATGGTGGAGTGGGCAAAAGAAAATGCCACATTAAGTGGATTATGGAATCCCGACGAAGTCGGGCAAGCGGGCGGAGGCTCTCCGCGTTGGATAATAGACGACGCAGTTAAGTTTCTTAATCGGGAAATCAAGCGAGGGAAAAAATACGATGCAGTAATCCTTGACCCGCCGAGCTACGGCAGGGGAACGGGCGGAGAAATGTGGAAGTTAGAGGACTCGCTTAATTCACTAATGCTTAAATGCACCGAGGTTTTGTCGGACAATCCGTTATTTCTAATGCTGAACAGCTACACAACGGGACTATCGGCACAGGCGACAGCGTATTTGTTGCATATGACAGTAGGCAGGAAATATTCTGTAACAGTCGAGGCGGACGAAATCGGCTTACCCGTCAAAGCGTCGGGATTAAATATGCCGTGCGGCTGTACGGCAATCGTGAGGTTCATATGAGTAAAAGTAACAAGAAAAAGAAGAAAAAAATCAAAGACAATGTAAAAATTAAAGAAACTCCGAAAATAGTTGCGTTTCTCGGATACGCACTTCCGGTGGTTTTAATTATTGCGTTTTTAGTAGGCGGCTTTCTGTTATTTATCTACATGGACAATGCGAAATATGAACCCAACGAACGCTATTTATTCATTGAAGAATTAGTCAAGGAAAAAACATTAATCGGGCTTAACTATGACGAATGTAAAGAAATTGTTTTAATGGGCGGTTATGTTAATAAAGAGGGTGAATGGCTTTATCCGGCAGGCAGCAAGATTCACCCTGAAAGCGAAGGTTTTATTACATATGAGCTTTGTGTGTATAACGAAAACGGTGTGGCAACAAGAGCAATAATCAGAGAAATGGGCGTTTGGGATTAATGAATATCATCAAAGTTAAAAACCTTTATTTTGAATACAATTCATATGACGACAGGGACAAGGTGACAGGAAGCGTTCCTGTTTTGTCAGACATATCGCTTGATGTTCCGAGGGGGCAGTTCTTAGCGATACTCGGGCATAACGGGAGCGGCAAGTCCACATTGGCGAAACTGTTCAACGGAATTCTCACCCCGACTGAGGGAACAGTAGTTGTAGATGATATTGACGTTTCCGACGATGAAATGCTTCAAAAATTACGCCAAACAGTGGGCATGGTATTCCAGAACCCCGACAACCAAATCGTCGCTACAATCGTGGAGGAGGATGTGGCGTTCGCTTTAGAAAACCTCGGTGTCCCTCCCCCGGAAATTCGTGAAAAAATCGACTGGGCTCTTAAAACCGTGAACATGACTAAGTTCGCCAAGCACGCTCCCCACCAGTTATCGGGCGGGCAGAAGCAGAGGGTGGCGATAGCGGGGGTAATCGCAATGGCACCGAAATGTATAGTCTTTGATGAACCGACTGCCATGCTTGACCCAAGCGGCAGGGCAGAGGTAATGAAAACTGTGAAGAAGCTTAATCGTGACGGAGCAACGATTATTTATATAACCCACTATATGGAGGAAGCCGCCGAAGCCGACAGAATAATCGTTATGGACAGCGGAAAAATAATAATGGACGATGTTCCGAGGAAGATTTTCCGTGAAGTGGAAAAGCTCAAATCCGTCGGACTTGACGTTCCGCAGGTAACTGAGTTAGCGCACGAGTTACGCAAAGCGGGAGTTAATATTCCCGAAGATGTAATTTACACAGATGAATGTGCGGATTATATAATGAAATTATTGGGAGACACCACATGAAAAAACTAATCACATTACTATTATCGACAGCAATTATCATAAGTATAACCGCCTGCGTTGAAAGCAACCCATATGATGAGTATGACGAAACCGAACGTCAAAGCACCACTACCGAAGCGACAACTACCGTTGAAACGACTGCTACTATTGCTACTACTGCCACTGAGGCGACCTTAGCCGTTGAAACCACCACAACCGAGCAGCCCGCAGAGCCAACTGTAAATGCCGAAATTCTGCCACAGTGGGATGAACTTTATGAGTTGAATAACGACTTAGTCGGCTGGATAGAAATTCCCGGAACACAGATTAATTATCCTGTGGTTCAGCGCACTATATACGATGAAGATGGCAGGATTATAGGTGATAACACTTATTATTTTTCACACGATTTTATGGATGAAGAAAGCGTATTCGGTACAATTTTCGTTGACCGTGCAACCCCGATAATTGACCAAACCCGCCCCGATAATGCAGTTATGTACGGTCATAATATGAATAATGGTTCAATGTTTAGTTATGTGACGAAATACTTCGTACAGGATTTCGGAATGGACGCAATTATTAACCACCCTGTTATCAATTTTGAAACAATTTACGATAACGACAGAAACGAGTATAAAATCTTCGCAGGTGCTTTCTTTAACACGGAGGAACGTCACGGTGAGGTGTATAGATATTTCCAAAAGCGGTTTTTACCCGAT
Organism: Oscillospiraceae bacterium; assembly: GCA_009784825.1. GTDB lineage: Bacteria > Bacillota > Clostridia > Oscillospirales > Ruminococcaceae > Ruminiclostridium_E. The sequence continues at coordinate 84,681 of WQXO01000002.1, read as the reverse complement.
GAAGAAGCGTTCTTCGATTTTATCAGCAACGTCATGGACAGGAGCGTTTTCTATACAGAAATCGACCTTGAATTCGGCGATGAGTTTTTAACACTTGCGACAGTTTATTCCCCTCTCGGCGGCGATAGCATGAGGTTCGTATTATTCGCAAGGCGGGTACGCCCTGATGAATCTGCAAGTGTCAATACCGACTTAACATACATGAACCCGTCACCCCTTTACTTTGATTATTATTATGAAGTAAGGGGAGGCGAGTGGGACGGCAGAAACTGGGACACCTCAAAAGTCAAAGGCTTTGATGAATTTTACGGGAATTAATAAAATATAATAAGGGACTATAATTAAATGACAAGAAATATGTTTGAATGGGACGAAAATAAAAACCAAATTAATATAAAGAAACACGGAGTAGATTTCAATGTTGCTTGGACTGCGTTTAATGATGTTCACGCTATTGTTGAAACCGATTATGAACATTCGTATAATGAAGAACGCCAAAATCTTATTGGGTTTGATGAAAACACAAAACTACTTTTTGTTTGTCATTGTGAACGAGGTGATATAATCCGTTTAATATCTGCCCGAAAAGCTGATAAATTTGAAATCGATTTATATTGGAGTGAAAGGGGAAACCAATGAGAAAATTTATTAAAAATCCTTATGCAGAGCGTATAAGAAAAAACGGGTGTACAATTAGAATTACTCGTGGTGAAGGTACAGATAAGGTAATAGTTGAGGAGCGTGTTGTAACACCGGAAGAGATTGCTGTGTCTAATGCAAAACGTGATGATATTCTTTCGGACAGACGTGTCTAATATTGTGTAAATATACAGGAACTGATAACTATGACAGTAATCGAAACTAAGAACCTTTCCTACAAATATTCCGTCGGAACTCCTTTTGAAGTTACCGCAATTAACGATATAAGCTTCACTGTAGAAAAAGGCGACTTCATCGGAATAATCGGGCATACCGGAAGCGGAAAGTCCACCCTAATGCAGCACCTCAACGGCTTATTAAAACAGACAAGCGGCGAGGTGTGGGTTAACGGGCGGAACATTCGTGCAAAGGGTGTTAATATCCGTGACGTTCGGTTTGAAGTGGGATTGGTTTTCCAATATTCCGAGCACCAGTTGTTTGAAGAAACCGTGTTTAAGGATATTGCGTTCGGGCCCCGAAATATGGGATTGTCTGAGGAGGAAATAAAAGAGCGTGTTCTCAAAGCCGCAGAATACATGGGAGTTCACGATACGTGGCTCATACGTTCACCCTTCGATTTATCGGGAGGGCAGAAACGCAGGGTAGCACTTGCGGGAGTTATCGCAATGCAGCCGCAGATTCTGATTTTAGACGAGCCGGCAGCAGGCTTAGACCCGAGAGGGCGGGACAAGGTTCTGTCATATATTTACAACTATCACAAAAATTCCGATATAACGGTAATTCTTGTTTCCCACTCAATGGAGGATATAGTTAAATACGCCAACAAGGTAATTGTAATGAACAAGGGCGGAATTCATTGCTACGAGGACACCGACACGGTGTTCTCCCACGTCAACGAAATCACCGAAATCGGGTTAGGTGTCCCGCAGATTACCCGACTTGCACAATTGCTTAAAGAAAGAGGCGTGGATTTAGGGAACGACATCTACACAGTCGAACGGGCAAACGAGAGGATACTTGACATTATGATGAATACGTGATAATATTATGATAAATACGTGATAATATTATGATAAAAAACGAGTTGGAGGAGCCGGTATTATGTTACAAATAAGACCTGTATCAGATTTAAGGAATAAATTCCCCGAAATAGAAGGTGTTGTCGGCAACGGCGAACCCGTGTTTCTGACTAAAAATGGTTACGGAACAATGGTGGTTATGAGTATTGAGAAATATTCCGAGCTCACCGACGGTATAGAGCTAAAACTTGATGAAGCTGATTATGCCGCCGAAATGTCGAATGTAAGGTATACACATGAGGAAGTATTCACAAGATTAAGGAACAAGAATAATGCTTAAGGAGTATAAGCCGGAATATCTTCCGTTGTTTGAGCAAGATGTTTCCGAAGTGAAAAGATATATTTCAAGTATTCTTAAAAATCCTGCCGCCGCCGAGCGTTTGGTTGATGAAATCGAGAAAGCTGTTGAAAAGCGATTATTGAATCCGACAGCCTATCGCAAATATCATTCTGCCAAAGACAGAAAGCAACCTTATTATACAATCAGAGTTAACAATTACTTAATTTTTTATGTTGTTATAGACGATGTAATGGAAATGCGTCGTTTTGTATACAGCAGAAGAGATATATCAAGGTTGGTTTAATAGAACGACATCTACACAGTTGAACGGGCAAAAGAGAGGATACTCGAATGGATAAAAAAGGAATAATCATCAACAACATAAAAGTGTTTTTTATTCATTTAATATCAACATGCGTTTCAGCGTTTGGTGCATATTTTTTGGAGCTTATCAACCCGATACTTGCGATGGTGCTTTATTTATTATTCATCATTGCTGTCAACATTTTTTGCGGCAGAAAATTCATAAAGAAATACAATAGTATTAAACATAATCTTCTTTCTTTTATACCGGCAGTCGGGCTGCTTGTTATTTTAGTATTGATTCTGTCAATTACCTTTGCTTTCGGAAATAGTGCGGTTATTAATGTTGTAGGTGTATTGTTATATCCTATATGGATGCCGATGTTTTTATGGAGTTTTGCAGATATTAATAATTTGTTATGGTATATGACTATTCTTGCCACAGCAATTTTACCAATCGCATCAATGTGGCGGGGAATGGTCAGCAACCGTAAGAAAATAGAAGGCTCATATGATATGTCTGATATGGTATCAAAGTTAGAGGAGTTAAATAGGTGAATGAATGAAAGAGAGGATACTCGAATGGATAAATACCAACAAATCATAAATCTGTGGCGAAACCCGGAAATAAAAACAGTCACTGATTTAGAAAACAAGCTGCATAATTTCCGTGTGCTGTTTGCGTATAATTCCAATAAAATAGAGAACCCCGAAACCGACTATCACGACACGCGTGAATTATTTGATAACGGCAAAGTAATTAACTACACAGGAAACGCACGAACCTTACTCGAGCAGCAAAACCAAAAAATCTGCTACGACATTCTGAAAGAATATATAATTGCAAAGAAACCCATGACAGTCAATTTAGTTAAAGAGGTTCATCTGCTTTTAACAGCGGGGACATATGATGAACGCCGTTATGTTGACAACAACGAGCGAAGCGGGGAATTCAAAAAAGTCGATTATGTGACAGGGCGGTACGAGGTCGGTTCAAAACCGGAAAACGTCGAAAAAGATATAGTGGATTTATTAAATGAAATTAATTGTGCCGATGATGAAAATATTCTAAAAATCGGGGCATATTTCCACGCAAGGTTTGAATATATTCACCCGTTCGCAGACGGGAACGGACGTGTAGGGCGGACGCTGCTCAATTATTATTTAATGTTGAATAATCACCCTCCGCTAATCGTGTATGACGAGGACAAGAAACACTACTATGAGGCACTCGAAAAATACGACAGCGATGAAGAAATTCAACCGCTTTATGAATTTATTAAATCTCAAACAATCAAAACGTGGGACAGCACGTTAAAAAGGAGTTGATGAATTTGCTTGAAATAAATGATTTACGGAATCTATGCAATGATAAAAGCATTGCTATTACAAACCATGCAAGAAAACGCCTTACAGAACGCAATATAACTATCGAAAATATAAAGACTGCTGTTTCGGCAGGTGAAGTTATAGAACAATATGAAAATAGTAAACCATTCCCGGGGTGCTTAGTTTTAGGAAAAACGGAGCAGAATAAATATATGCACATAGTTGCAAGCATTGAAAGTTCATATCTCTATATAATCACTGCATATTATCCCGATGAAAACGAGTGGGAAAGCGATTTGAAAACCAGAAAGGAGAAACAATTATGAGATGTATTTCTTGCGGAGCGAAAACTTTTGTATCAACAACATCAGATGTTACAGACTTAGACGGACGTCTTGTTATTATTCGTAATGTACCTTGCCATAAGTGTATCGAATGTAACGAGATTATTTATACAGGTGATGTAGTTAAGCATTTAGAAGAAGTATTATCAACGGCTAAGTCAACTATTAGTGAAATTGCCGTTGTGGACTATAACAACAGCAAGGTTGCATAATCGAAACAGAATAAAAATAGAAAAATAAAAAAAGGAAAACCAATGCTTAAAGACATCACCCTCGGGCAATATTTCCCCGGAAATTCAATAATCCACCGGCTTGACAGCAGGTGCAAAATCATATTCGACATGTTCTTTGTGGTCATGCTGTTTATGGCACGCAACTTCACAGCCTTGGCAATATCGGCGGCGTTTATTCTAATCGTATATACCATTTCAAGAATTAAGTTTCGTCTGATTTTAAAAAGCCTGCGACCGATTATCCCGCTGATTGTTTTCACAGGAATACTCAACCTGTTCTTCATAACAGGGGAGGAACCGCTTGTGGAATACGGGTTCATTAAAATATACCCCGAGGGCATGAGTACATCGATATTCATGATAATCCGCATAATCTCATTAATTATCGGAATGTCACTGCTGACGTATACCACCTCACCCATTATGCTGACCGATGCAATTGAAAGTCTGCTGTCACCGCTTAAAAAAATCAAGTTCCCCTCCCACGAATTGGCGATGATGATGACAATTGCACTGCGGTATATCCCAATATTAATCGAGGAAACCGACAGAATTATGTCGGCACAAAAGGCAAGGGGAGCCAGCTTAGACACAGGCGGACTGATAAAAAGAGCAAGGGCGTTGGTTCCTATTATGATTCCGCTGTTTATATCGGCGTTCAAGCATGCGAACGAACTCGCAATGGCGATGGAATGCCGGTGCTACACCGGAGGCGAGGGCAGGACAAGACTAAGGCAGTTAAGGACAAGCTATTTAGATGTTATCGCAGGTTTTATTATGTTATGTATATCGGGTACGGTTGTTTTGGCGAATATGTTATTCTGATTTTGGAGGTTTTGCTATGGCGGCTTGGAAAAGTAAAAACAGGGAAAAGGCGTTCGATGCATTAAGGAAAACTACTAAACAAACGGAGCTTGCCGCAATTGCGATGAAAGCACCGCTTTCCGAGGTGCGGATTGAAGCGGTGGAGATGATTAACAATCAAACGATACTTGAGGAAATCGCAAAAACCGCAACCTGCGGGCCGACACGGCAAAAGGCAGTGGGTAAGCTGACTAATCAGTCGGTGCTTGCGAGCATTGCCCTAACCGATGAAGACGAGTATATCAGAGAAAACGCCGTCGTGAGGTTAGACGACCAGTACATAATTACAAGGGTGGCAATCTCTGATAAAGACAGGAATGTTCGACATGTGGCAGTTGCAAAGTTAGAGGACAATCATGTTTTAAAAAGCATTGCCATGAACGACCCGGACAGCTTCGTTCGAGTGGGTGCGGTGACTAAGTTAAATGACCCGGAAATCCTTGCGGAAATTGCAGAAAACGATACCGATTGCAGTGCCCGACAAAGGGCGGTGGTTAAGATATACGACCAGCCGGTGCTTATTAATATTGCAAGGCTTGACAGTGATGCACGAGTAAGGTTGGAGGCAGTTGCAAGGCTGACAGACCCTGACATTGTAGCAGACATTGCCGTCAACGACAGTGACGGCTGTGTAAGACTTCGTGCGGTTGAGAAATTGGAAGACCAAATCATCTTAGCGAAAATCGCCAAGAACGATAAAGACCGTTTCGTTTGCAGAACAGCGGTAAAGAAGCTTCAAAACCAAAACGACATTCTTGATATTTTAAATTCCTCCACAGATGATGATGTGAAAGTCGAAGCGTATAAAAAATTAGATGAATACAGTGAGTATGCAGGGTTAGTCGGCGACATGGAATACAACGACGTAACCGACGCAATGGCGATGATTAAATTAGCCGAAACCAACCCCTATGTATTATTACCGATATGGAATTGGGTCAAGGCTAAGGTGGAAATCCCCAGATGGGACAACCCTTTGATGAACAGCGGGCCGACAGCGGGCGGGTATCAGGAAATCCGCTTAAAATTCCCGCCTAAGCCGTATGATGCAGAGGATTAAATTATAAACGAAAGTATTAATTTATGAGAAACTTAAAAGTAATAATTTCATTCAACGGTGCTAACTATCACGGCTTCCAGATTCAAAATAACGCTCCCACTATTCAAGCGGAATTAGAAATTGCCGCCGAAAACATTCTGAAAGCTCCAATCGGCATAACCGGCTGCGGGAGAACCGATGCAGGTGTCCACGCAAGGGCGTTCTGCTTTAATATGTGGACGGAGCGGGTTATCCCGCACATGGGATTCGTTAAAGCCATGAACGGGCTTCTCCCCCCGGACATTGCGGTGCTGTCCTGTGAAGATGTTGACGATAATTTCCATGCACGGTATAACGCAACGAGCAAGGAGTATTCTTATCTTATTCATAACGGTTCGGTTCGTGATGTGTTTATGAGGGATATGTCGTTCTTTTACCCGAAAAGCTTAAATGAGGAATTGATGGCTGAGGCGGCGAAATTATTCATAGGAATCCATGATTTTTCCGCATACTGCAAAGCCGAATCATTAGAACTCGTTCAATCCAAGAAATACGGAACCTTCCGCAAAATATACGATTTTACGGTTAAGCGGAAAGGCGAGTATGTTGAGCTGACGGTAACGGGCAACGGATTTTTACACAACATGGTGAGGATTATGGCAGGGACATTGGTATACGTAAGCGAGGGTAAGCGGACTATTGACGATGTGCGTGAATCCTTAGCGGGCGGTAAAAGGGAATTGGCAGGTGTAACACTTCCCCCGCAGGGACTATATTTGAATAAGGTGGATTATGAACCGAAACAACCCGAATGACATTGTTGCTTTCCGCAAACGCAAAAAGCAAAAGAGCAATTTAATAAATCTGATTATATTCGCAATTGTTACAATCTGCGTTTTATTAGTGGTGCTTAACTTTCGAGCGATTGTCGCCCCGTTACAAGGGATTGCACCGAGATTATTCAACACTTTCACAGGCACAACAATGGGTGAGGCGGGTTTCCCCGTGAAGCTGCCCGGCAGCACCGGCTACGCTTTCGATAATTTTGAGGACGGGTTCACCATTGTCACGGATACATATGTGTATATGTATGCCGCAAACGGAGCACAGTATGATTTGTGGCAGCACGGGTACGCTAATCCGAGAATGTCGGTCAACGATAAGAGAATTCTCGTTTATGACCAAAACGGGCGGCAGTTCTCGCTTTATTCTAAAAACGGGCGGGTGTATCACAATTCCACCGACGACAGAATTGTCTATGCCGAAATGGGTTCGGGGGATATGGCGGCAATAGTATACAGAGGAACGGTGTATACTAATATTCTTGAGATATTCGACGGACGGGGGAACTGGAAATACCGTCACCGTTTTGTAGACGAGCATATAATGAGAGTAGCTTTTATGAATAACGACAAGGATATTATTGTGGCGGTAATAGGGTTTTACGGCGGTGATAACACTGCGGCGGTATACAGGTTTGACACGACTACCGCAGATGAGGAGGATGGGGTCTGGAAATCGGTTCTCCCGCTTAACGCATTGCCGCTTGCCATTCACGCAGACGAGGAGAATGTTTTTGTGCTGTGCGATACCGGGCTGTTCTCGTTCGAGGCGGACAGCGGCAAATCGAAAGGCGTTTTCTCATTCGTCGGGAACATCATTGACCATGATTTAAATTCCGATTTCTCTGCATTATTAATCAACGATTTTTCAGCGGGAATAACATGGTTGGTTTTATTGGATTCGTCAGCACAAATAATCGCACAAGCACAAGTTCCCGCGGGTTCGTCACAGGTTAAAATTTCAAAGGACGGCGTATACGTTCTCGAACCCTATCGTATTGCTTGTTATGACACGTTATTGTCAGATTATGAGGCTTTTTCTTTAGACGAGGAGTTCACGAAATTCATAAACATCGGCAATGATATATTGCTGTTCGGTTATGACATGGTGGAAAAATTAGATAGCTTATGATATATTTCTATCTCATATTATTAATAATATCGGTATGTGCCATAACAGCAGACGTAATCCTGCGTTATATGGTTAAGATGAAGAATTTCGACATTGAGAAAAGGTTCTTCAAATACAAAAATGATACTATACCCATTGAAAAGTTTTTACCGGAAACCTTAACAATGGTGTTCGTGTTTTTTTTAGTTTTGTCGGTTTCGGGCGTGTTTTATGAATTCATGCAAATCGTGTGGTATGTTTCACTGCCGTTCGCAATCGTAAGCGGGTTGTTCGCATGTTTTATCGTCCAGCACCTGATGGCAAGTGCGGTAAATTCATTAAAAGGAAACCGCCTCCCGAAAGGGGAAGCGGCAGCAGGACTTAACGGATATTGCACAGCGGAAATTCAAGCGGATTCGTGGGGGCGGGTCAAACTCATTCATAAGGAACACGAGTTTGAGGTGAATGCCGCATGTGCAGGTGAAAAAGATATATTGAACGGTGAAAAAGTCATCTGCGTTTATGAAAGTGACGGGTTTTATTTCGTTGTACGCATTGACGAAATTTATAAGGAATTGTAAACTAAAAATCTATTCTTAATTTTTTATTATCAATTTCATAGGGGTATTGTTCTTGCCATAACGCATTGAATTCACCACGGGAAGAATGCTTCATAAAAGAAAGCCTGAGTTCTTTCAATTCGTCAAGGATTTCCTTCCATTCCTCGTCGGTGTACATGGTGTAGGCTTCAAACAGGATTATTACCCAACCGAAGTCGGTGGGGATTAGTCCGGTATATTCACCGGGGGCAGACAATGCGAAAACCGCATCATGATATTCCTGCCCGAACAGCGTGAACCCCGGTGCAATCCGATAAACTCCCTCTTCACTTAAAATAAGTCCTCTGTCGTTGGAAACCTCCCGCATGACTGCTTCAAAATCCTCGCCGTCTTCAAGGCGAGCCAAAGCGTTCTCAGCTCTCCCACGAATATCCTCAAGGACAGAATCTCTAATGTCGTCAGCGTCTTCATGGCTGCCCTGTGCCCGAATTTCCGAGATAACCCCGCTCACATCGTCGTCAAGCTTGATTAATATATGCTTTACGCTTCGGCAGCCCTCGGGAATATATAATTCATAGTTGGTGTAGCTGTTGGTGTACAGGTTCGGGTTGACGGTAATGTCTGCCCATGCCTCTTCCTGCTGTTGTTTTATGAAAGCGTCGAATTCCTCGTCACTTAGAGTGACAGTGTCAATAACCGTGTCCCACAGGCGTGAGGTTATATATTCGCTGGTGCAGGATTTGCGGATGAACTCCTCGTCAATCCCGGATTCCCGGAGAAACCGTTCATAAAGCATGGTTATCCTTGCGTTAAGCTGTTCCTCAGTGGGTTCATTCGGGAAAGCGGAACGGGCTTCATCAGTGAGGTTTTCACGAACGTCCGCAATCCTTTGAGCGGTGTTTATCTCAATTTGTGCATAATCCTCAGCGGTGAGTGAGCTTATACCTATTCCCATATCCTCGGCAATGCGTAGCTGCACCTGCTCGTTTATTTGATAGTTGATTACCTCACTGCGGGTGACCATTGCGTTATAGGGGTCACTCTCCTCATCAATACCTTGGATATACAGGGCTAAACGATATTCCTTCAGGAACTCGCCGTAGGTTATGTCCGGTGCAGGGGAATTCTCAACCCAAGCGATTACATCGGTTTCTTTAACAGTGCAGGATGACAGGATAATCACAGCCGCCAGCATAACACTTATCAGTTTTACTTTTTTTAACATAATATTCTCCTTTTTATTTATAGAGTATTATAATATATAATTCTTGACTTGTCAACCAATATGTGTTATAATGTATTAATTAGATTTTTCAAAATCATTTCCTATGGGAGGTTTACAATGAAATTTTACATAAAGAAACCGTTGAAAGGGTTTGCTTGGTTGCTTGCGTTGAGCCTTATTATGCTCCCCCTGCTGACTGCTTGCCCCGGTAACGGCGGTGACGACCCCGGTGAATCCTCAACCGAAGAGCCTGCCGATGAAGAACCCATGCCGATTAAAATCGGGTTTATTTACAACGGCTCAGTCGCCGGCGGAACTATTAATAAAATTTTTGAAACAGGGCGTATCCAAGTCGAGAAGAACCTCGGGTTAGAAACCTGTTATATCGAGGGTGTGTTAGTCAAGGATTTCGCTCAAGCGGTTAATGTGTTAATCGAGCATGACGTTAACGTTATTGTATCAGCGAGTAACTATTTCACCAGTGTCTGCGAGAGAGCAGCGTTAGAGAACCCCACAATCAGATTTATCAGCTTCGGAGGGGACTCTGCCTCACATAACTTAGCCAGCTACAGACCGCTTTTATACCAACCGGCAAACGTGAGCGGGTTAGCGGCGGCAGTCAACAGCAACTCTCCCGTTATGGGGATTGTTGCCGACTGGAGAATGTATAACAGCTATGGGGTCATAAACTCATACATCATTGGGGCAAAGTTAGTCAATCAGATAAACTTCAGCACACCGGTGAACTTTGCGTCATCTCAATCCCGTGAAGACACCATAAAAGCGATTGATGATTTAGTCGCACAGGGGAGCGAGATTATATTCGTGTATCAAAGCACGGAATACGGTATTCGGTATTGTGAGGAAATCGGAGTAAAAGTAATCGCCTTTTCCGGAGATTTGCCGGATATTGCACCCGAAAGCTATTTAACCGGATTTTTCTTTAACGTAAATTCATATTTGACCGAGCAGATTCGTTTTATTCAAAATGACTGGGAAATCGAGAACACTAAGGAAAAAGAAGTCAACATCTTCGCCGAGGAGGAGGAACAGGTTATCGACCGCAACAGAAATTTCAAGGGGACGATTACCGATGGCGGATTATCCTCCGGCTTAGTGAGAATGCACCAGCTCAACCCCAAGAACATGTTCGCCGATGTTAAGGACGCTATTAATAATTTAATCGACGGGTTATATCAAAAAGTAAGCGAGCGTGACGGGATATTCGTTGGTGAGTTGCGGGACAATAACGGGCAAATCCAAGTCCCGAGCGGGGTTACACTCGGAATAAAGGATATATTAGGGATAATGTGGTTGGAGGTTAGTGTCGGTCAGAATTTAAAACGCTTCTCCGAGCCGAATGACGACCTTATTTCCTCCGACTTTATTGTAAAGGGTGAGTGGCCCAAGATAGCACCGCCGCCCGAATTACCCGAGACTACCACAGAAGAACCAACTACGGAAGAACCTACTACCGAAGAACCGACCACGGAAGAACCAATTCCGGACGTTCCGGAGCCAACAGACGAACCCGAACCTACCGATGAACCTGTTACAGATGAACCGGAGCCTACCGACGAAACGGAGTCCACGGACGTTCCGGAGTCAAGCGAGGAAACTACAACTGATGAACCCGAAGGGGGATAAGCATGAACCGAAAAGTTACCTTGTGTGCCTACGCTAAATTAAATCTTTATCTCGACATTGTCGGTAAGCGTGAGGACGGTTATCACGAGCTTGAGGGGGTTATGCAGGCGATTGACCTGCATGACAGAGTTACCGTATATATCACCGACACTCCGGGAATTACTGTGACATGTGATAATCCCGAAGTCCCCACCGACAATAACAGTGTCGCCTATAAAGCGGCAGAGCTGTTCATTAAAACCAGCGGGCTTGACAGCCAGAACATGCTGCCTCTCGGAGTTGCCGTGGATATAAAGCAGCAAATCCCCGCTATGGCAGGCTTGGGCGGCTCAAGTGCGGACGGTGCGGCGGTTTTGGCAGGGTTGAACCATTTATTCGATAATGCGTTCAGCATTGCCGAATTATGCGATATGGGCGTTCAATTAGGGGCAGACGTTCCGTTTTGTTTGACAAGGGGAACTGCCATATGCAGGGGGATTGGCGAGGTTTTAACCCCGCTCCCGCCTATTAAGAATGTGTATTATGTGATTGTTAAGCCGGACTATTCCAATTCCACGAAGGAGCTTTATGAAGCGTATGACCTTCACCCGAAAATGCACAATAATAAATTAGACGAGTTTATCACCGCCATTAAAAAAGGTAAATTCAGTGAAAATCTGCATTTGATGTATAACGTATTCCAAAGTGAGAATGATTATAAAATCCACGAGGAATTATACAGTGTGGGTGCAAAAGGAACTAACTTAACGGGGACGGGCAGTGCTGTGTTCGGGGTTTTCGAGGATTTCCACAATGCCCTTGCAGCCTATGGAAAATTAGATTTCCCTTTTAAATACATAGCATGCAACTTAAGCGAATAAAATAAGTAATAATGAATAAGTAATAATGAATAATTTTGGTATTTTAAATCCGTCGCCGCAGGCGACACAATAATTGTTAATTGTTAATTGTAAATTGTTAATTGACATAAGGGGGGTTATTTTATGATAACTAAACGTACACATCTCGGTAACATCATTGTTACAAAGCAATTCTTCGGGGAGCTAATCGGGCGAACCATTGTAAACTGTTTCGGTGTGGTGGATATGAATGCGGACGGTCCCAAGCAAACAGTTTTTGAAACGCTTCCGTTTCTGCCTAAGATTTTCCCGAAAACTAATTATATAGACAAAGGGATTTCCTTTAAAATCATAAACGACAAGCTGTATATTCAGCTTCATATAACTGTTATGTACGGGGTTAATGTTTCCTCCGTAGTTAAGAGTATTCAACATAAGATTAAATACGTTGTTGAGGAAGAAACCGATATAAAGGTTGAACGTGTTAATGTGTTTATTGACGGGATTAAATCGTAAAAATATATTTATGACGGAGGGAAAACCTTGGACGGGAAAACATTAAGAAATGCAATTATATCGGGTGCAAACAATATTATAAATAACAAGACAGAGGTTGACGAGTTAAACGTGTTCCCCGTACCCGACGGTGACACGGGTGCGAATATGTCTGCCACCATGAAAAGTGCGATTGCCGAGCTTTCTGTAATCGAGGATGACGCAGATGTGGGCTTAGTCGCCGAAAAAACCGCCTCGGCTATGCTCAGAGGTGCGAGAGGGAACTCGGGCGTTATTCTGTCACTGCTTTTCAGAGGATTGTCTAAGGGGCTGAAGGGTAAAGTCACCGCTACCCCCGCCGAGGTATGCATTGCTTTTGAACTTGGTGTTGAGGCAGCGTATAAATCGGTTATGAAACCCACAGAGGGAACTATATTAACAGTCGCAAGGGAGGCTGTTGCGGCGGCTAAGGCTCATGCGAAAATCGCTGACAGCTTTACCGAGGTTTTCCGTGTTCTTGTTGAGGAGGCGGAAAAATCGGTTGAGAGAACCCCTGACCTGCTCCCTATGCTGAAAAAAGCAGGCGTAGTCGATGCGGGCGGCGTTGGGTATCTCTATATTTTAAAGGGAATGAAAAGCGTTATCGACGGTGACGGCATTATCGAACAGGGTGGTGCGGGTTCTGCTAAGGACGCAATTGTCACAAATGTGGCAGGTTCGTTTGACGCTGATATTGAGTTTACTTATTGTACGGAGTATTTAGTTAAGAAAAAAGTGGGTGCTAATGACATTTCTGCCCTGCGTGCGTTTTTGGAGTCAATCGGTGACAGTGTTGTGGTCGTCGATGATGAGGAGATTATCAAAGTCCACGTTCACACCGAGAACCCCGGTAAAGCCTTAGAGGAGGGGTTGCTTTTCGGAATGCTGACCGGTATGAAAATCGAGAATATGCGGGAACAGCACCAAGTAGAAGCCACAAAAGTTGAACAACAGAAAAAGAGGAAATTACCTCCCAAAGCACCTATTGAGAAATTCGGGATTGTGGCAGTGGCAAGCGGTGCAGGCTTAGAGGCGTTGTTCGTTGATTTAGGTGTTGATTCAATCGTTCGGGGCGGGCAGACCTTTAACCCGTCAACCGAGGATATTGTTGAGGCGATTTTGGCGACTCCCGCAAAGAATGTCTTTGTTTTACCAAATAACAAGAATATTATATTAGCGGCGGAGCAGGCACAAAAAATGATAAAGGACAGGAATGTTGTTGTGCTTCAGTCGAGGTCTATACCGCAGGGTATATCGGCGTTGTTGAGCTTCAGCCCTGATTTCGACGTTAAGGAAAACTCCGTTCAGATGACCCTTGCGTTAGACCGTGTGGGTTCGGGTGCTGTAACCTTTGCCGTGCGTGATTCTGATTTCGAGGAGAAGAAAATCAAGAAAAACGATATTCTCGCCCTCGATAACGGTAAGTTAGCATATGTTGAAAAAGACGTGACTAAGGCGTTAATCCGCATTACCAAAAGAATGGTGAAAAACGATTCCTCTTATGTGACGGTTATTTACGGAACTGATATTTCTGATATGGCGGCGGAGGAGGCGTTCAGGCAGCTGCGTGCCAAAATAAGTGACGATGTTGAGATGGTTCTTGTGAACGGCGGTCAACCGATATATTATTATATCGTATCAGTGGAGTAAATGAAAATAACCGATAATATCAAAACAGTTCAAGGCATATCCGATAAGCGTGCCGCTTTATATAAAAAGCTCGGGGTAGAAAGTGTCGGCGATTTGCTGACGCACTACCCTCGCGGTTATATTGACTTTACTGCCCCTGTAGAAATCTCTGCGTGTGAGGTGGGCGAATATTGTGTAATATGTGCAATTGTAAAGAAAAAGCTGTCGCCCTATATAGGCAGTAGAATCCCTGTTTATAAATTAATACTCACTGATGAAAGCGAAGAGATACTCTGTACGTTTTTCAACAGTGAGTTTAGTTATAATAAATTGATTTTAAATAAAGAATATATTTTTTACGGGAAAATTAACGGTAGACCACCCCGTCCCTACGGGACACCCCTCCTCGGAGGGGAATTAAAAGAGATTGTCAACCCGCTTTTTATTCTGACTGATGACCCGAATAAGCTATTACCCCGTTACCGGTTGACAGCGGGGTTAAGCCATGCAATCGTTTCGGCAAACGTGAAAAATGCGTTTCGTTTGATTGAGAATACAATGTTCAGCGATTTGCCGTGTGAGATTCTTGAGGAATATTCACTTATGCCGGTGGGGCAGGCTGTGAAGAATATCCACTTCCCGACTTCTATGGAGGAATACCGTTCGGCGAAACGCAGCTTGGTTTTTAAGGAGCTGTTAGTTCTGCAATTAGGAATGGCGATTATCCGTTCACGCAATCGTAAATTAACCGGAACGCCCATGAAAGATTATGACATATCGCCTCTTTATAAAACACTGCCGTTTAAACCGACAAAGGCACAGGTTCGCTCGGTCAACGAATGTATCGCAGATATGAAAAAGCGTGTCCCGATGAACAGGCTTTTACAGGGTGATGTAGGAAGCGGTAAAACATTAGTTGCGGCGGCTTTAGCGTATTACGCACATTTAAACGGGTTTCAGACAGCGTTAATGGTGCCTACCGAAATATTAGCAAAGCAACACTATAAGACATTAAACGGGTTTTTGGAACCGCTCGGAATAAAATGCACTCTGATTATAGGCGGACTTAAAGCAGGTGAGAAAAAGCAGGTTTATTCCGAGGTAATGAGCGGGGAGGCCTCGGTAATCGTGGGGACGCACGCACTTATTCAAAAAGGCGTGGTGTTCAATTCATTGGGATTAGTCGTGACTGATGAACAGCACCGCTTCGGGGTAGGGCAGAGGAGTGAGTTGATTTCTAAAGGGCATAACCCCCATACCCTTGTTATGTCGGCTACGCCAATACCGAGGACGTTGGGGCTGATAATCTACGGTGACTTGGACATTTCCCTCCTTGATGAAATGCCGAAAGGCAGAAAGCCGATTATGACCTACGGGGTCGGTACAGATTATCGGGAGCGGTTGTACAGGTTTATAATAAAGCAGATTAATGAGGGCAGGCAGGCTTATATAGTTTGTCCGTTGATTGATGAGGGTGTTTCCGAGAAAACAAGTGCTGTTAAGTATTACAATGAATTAAAAGAAGAATGGTTCGGTGATATTGAAATAGGACTGCTTCACGGGAGAATGAAGCAGTCCGAAAAAGATGAGGTCATGGGGTTGTTTAAGTCGGGGAGCATAAAGGTGCTTGTTTCGACTACTGTAATTGAGGTGGGGGTTGATGTTCCTAATGCAACGGTAATGCTTATAGAAAACGCAGAGCAGTTCGGGCTGTCGCAATTGCACCAGTTAAGGGGGAGAGTGGGCAGGGGTGAGGAACAGTCCTACTGTGTGTTAGTGACGGACAGCAAGTCCCCCTATACAAAAGCGAGAGTGGATACCATGACAAGAACCTGCGACGGTTTCGAGATTGCGGGCGAGGATTTGAAGCTCAGAGGGCCGGGTGACTTTTTCGGGAGTAAACAGCACGGGCTGCCTATGCTGAAAATCGCAGACATGACCGAGGACAATGATGTAATTATTGAAACACAGGACTTGGCGAGGAGCATTATTAAAAATGACCCGGACTTGCGGCAATCTGCCGAATTACGAGAATTGGTCGCAGAATTATTTAAGGACAGTAATGAATATGGATATAATTGAGCGTTGGAGATACCCGAGGTTTTTTTCAAATGATATAAATTTATCAGAAACGGACTTGCACCATGCTAAGTCGGTTCTCAGAATGAAGCAGGGCGATAAGTTAATAATCTGCGACGGGAAAGGTACGGATTATATTTGCGAATTCGGCGAAAACATTAAAATCATCGAAACTGTTAAAAATGAAACAGAGCCGAGTATTCATATTCGATTGTTCCAGTGCTTGCCGAAGTCGGATAAAATGGACATGATTGTTCAAAAAGCGGTGGAGCTTGGCGTAGTTGAGATTGTTCCTGTAATATCAAGGCGGGTTATTGCTCGTTCTGATAAGATAACCAGATGGAACAAAATCGCTTATGAGGCGGCGAAGCAATGCGGGAGGGGAATTGTTCCGAGGGTCAGCGAGGTTAGGAAATTCGATGAAGCAGTTAAGGAATTGAACAATGATACATTGGGTATAATATTCTACGAATGCGGCGGTGAACGATTAAACGAAATTTTGCCAAAGCGGGACTATGTGGGCATCGTCCCCTACATTGGAATGTTCATCGGTTCGGAGGGCGGATTCACCGAGGAGGAAATCGAGCTTGCGAATTCTCATGGAATTGTGACTGCCACACTCGGCAAGCGAATTTTAAGGGTGGAAACAGCTCCGATTGTTGCACTTTCTCTATTGATGAATTTAACAGGAAACATGTAATAATTTTGGTGAATTTGCTACTTTTTAAGTATAACTATTGAAAAATAAAAGTAAATATTATATAATAATATACAGATTTTGGTAATCAATAAATGAAAAGGAAGGTTTTCAACATGAATAAAGGATTGGGAGTTTTAATAATCGCAATTGTGGCGTTGGTTGCGGGTGCAGTGGTTGCCGCCTTGCTTATAAGGAAAAAACTGTCCGGGAACGAAATTGATTTCGATGATTTCGACATTGCCGTTGATGATGAGGAATTCGAGCATTTTTTTGGTGATGAGGAAACAGATGTAATCGTTTCCGAGGAAGAATAATAATAATGTAGGGGACGACGACCCTGTCGTCCCGTAAGCAAAAAAATTCGCCCCTTTTGTGAACACACGAAGGGGCGTGAATTTTTGAAATACGCTTTATCGTTAACCGACGACATCGCCGGCGGCAAGCCCCGCTTTGCGGGATTTACGGGGATTAAACGCTTTCTTTTTTGTTGGCGAAACACTCACTGCAGTATACCGGTCTCTCGTCACGGGGTTTGAACGGAAGTTTTGCTTCTCCGCCGCATTCCGCACATGTTGCGATGAACGGTTCTCTGTTTCTCATGGAACTCTTCTTAGCGTCGCGGCAGATTTTGCAGCGTTGCGGCTCGTTTACGAAACCTTTTTCAGCGTAGAATTCCTGTTCGCCTACTGTGAATACGAAATCCGCTCCACAGTCTTTGCATTGTAGGGTCTTGTCGTCGTACATTTGCTTTTACCTCATTTTGGATTTTTAACGACCGAAATTTCCATTCCGGGTCTATATAACCGGTTTGCACCGAATTATAGTCATGACATACTGAGCATACTGCTGAGCTTGCTCCTAAGCTTGCCCCTCGCACGGGATAATGCATTGTCTACCGATTTGACGCTGATTGAGAGTTTTTCGGCAATCGCTGTGTAGCTGTAGGAGTTTAAATATAGAGTAAACACCCTTAGCTCGGTTTCTGACAGGGTTTCGGAAAGCCACACCGCTATTTCGCTTTCACTCTCTTTTTCGATTATAAATTCCTCGGTTAACAGCTTGTCCGGGGTTTGTGTAACATCAAATTCTTCATTCGATGATAAGCGGCTGTTTTTCCTGCCGAACGCAGCAGTCCTGATTTTGTTGGTTATGCAGGCATTAGCGTATGCCTGAAACGAACCTTTTTCCTCGTTATAGGTTCTTATGGCGGAGAGCAATCCTAAAATTCCCTCGGAAACAAGGTCATCAGTATCAACCGTGTCTGATGATTTTTGCTTAATCTTGTTGGCGATGATTTTGACAATCGGCATGTATTGAGAAATCAAAGCAACCTCGTCTGATACTACCAACAATATCCACCTGCCAATTCTTTTTAAAGAAATTGTAACATTATGCGTATATAATGTCAATAAAATTAATGTAAAATTATTAATTTTCTAAATATATTGCATAATTAAGTTTTTTGCATTATTAAAAAATGGTGAAAATGCACAATTATGTCGATGAATATATTTTTACCGAGCTTGGGGAAAATATCCCTTACAACAGTAAATCCGATATTTCTATATGGTCGGAGGACATATCGTCGTCCTCGTCATTGTCCTCGTCCATGTCGAAATTCCAGACGGCGTCGAGCGATTCGGGCGTGATTTTGATAACACCGCTGTCATCGGCACGTGTCCCCTTATCGGTTGCCGCCATGAAATCATCAAAATTGTCATGATTGTCTTCTGCGGGGGTTGGGGGTTTTTCGGCGACGTAATCATTAGCCGGGACGTTCTCCGAGCCGGATAGTGTGAAGCCACCCTCGCCATTTTCAGAAACTGAAAGAGCACCTGTAGTAGGCGAAAGCATCATCTCAAACAGACTTTCATCAAGGTCGCCGCCCTTTTCGTGTTTAACAACAACATCATTTTCCGAAAGGTTAGAGCCTTTAATGCCCGTCTCGTCATTAGAGTTAAGCATGAAGTCTTGGAAATCCTCGGAGAATTCGCCCTTATTGCCCTTCTTCAAGAGCGGAGTGTCGTCGCTTGCGTCGGAGACCTCGAGTTGAATATCCTCTATTTCAATTTCCGGTTCTTTAACGGGTTGAACCATTTGAACAGGCTCGGGTTGGGGTTCTTGTTTCGGTGCAGGGTCGGGTTCGTCAAGCGAGAAGTCAGAGAAGTCGCTTAAGTCGTTGCTCATGTCGGAATCGTCAGAATCGTCCCCGTCGAATGCGAAGTCAGCAAATTCGCTTAATTCATCGCTTGTTGTGTCGGCAGAGCCGGAAACACCTAAATCTGAACTGTCAATCGTGAAGTCTGCAAAATCGTCCAAATCGCTGACTGCGGGTTCGGAGGCAGCTGCCGGTGCAGGTGCAGGAGTTGGTTCGGGTGCGTCAATTGCGAAATCGGCAAACTCGTCAAACTCACTCGAAACGGCAGGAGCGGCGGGCTTTGACGCTTTCTGCTCTGCCGGCTTGTCAATTGTAATTGTTGACTTTGCGGTGGCTGCAGATGCTTTAAAGGAAGCCAACCCGTCCTCAAGGGAGGTAATCGCTTCACTGAAAAATGCCGCTAATGCGAAATAGTTATTGTCTGCCTTGGTTTTCCCGTCCCTTAACTGCTCTAACACAGCCTTGAACGCTTCGGGGTCGCCGGAAGATACCACGGTTTGTACAGGTGCTTTTCCGCCTGCCGCATTGGCTTTTTCAAGATTGGTTAAATCAGATTGAAGCTTTGCCGATTTTTTACGTTCAGCCTCAAGCTCTTTATTTAATGATTCGATTATTTTTGCCGATTCACCGTCACCGCCTGAGGGTGCAGAGCCGCTCCCCGAAAGCTTATTGTTGGTGATGTATGTTTGCAGCTCATCTTCTTTTTCTTTAATCAGATTTTTTATGTAAAGGTTGACTTCCCTCTTGTCGAAGCCCATAGGAACAGTTTTGAATACACCGCCCTGTTGTGAGGGTTGGGGTTGCTTTTGTTTTTCAGCCATTTGAAAGCCTCCTTTTATAAAAAATAAACAATTAATAATTATTATAACATTAATTTATTAATAATTCAATAGGTAAAAATTTATAAATAATGCAGTGATATTTTGAATGAATTGCTTAAAAATAAGCGATTTTTATAAGAAAATAAAAAAATATATAAAAAAGACTTGAAAAATTTATTTTTTTAGTGTATAATAACAAAGAATAAATTGTAAAGGCGGTGCAGACCCATGATTGATAAAACAATTGCTTTCAGTTCGGTTCAGCGAGAGCGGGAAAATGAGATGAAGGAAATCCTTGTTACCGTGTATGAAGCACTTCGGGAAAAAGGGTATAATCCGATTAATCAGCTTGTGGGATATATTCTCTCGGAGGACCCGACGTATATCACTACTTACAACAATGCGAGAAGCCTTATCAGACACATTGACCGTGATGAGCTTTTGCAGATGTTGGTGAAAAGCTATTTGGCTGAATAGCGTTTTTTCCATGATTTTCATAAGTATATATGTTTTCTTTTTAGTTAAAATAATTGCAACGGGCTTTTTCAGTCCGTCGTTAATTAGCGAAAGGAAACAATATAATGAAATCAAGATTACTTTTAATATGTGCAATTATCGGGTGTGCGGTTATTTTAACAAGCTGTAAGCCCAACGTTCCCGCAAAGCATGAGGAAGAAGGCAATAACACATCGATTACTACATTGCCGCACAACAATAATACCTCGGGAACAACCGCATCCACTGAAGAAGAAGTTAATCCGGGCGGCATAACCTCGGAAAATGAAAATAATAATTCAGCGGCAGTTGGGGAAAATACCCCGACTGCCGATTATAATAACTTGGCGTTTTCGGCGGGCGAACGCAGTTCGCCCCTACAAAATTCTCAACTGTCAATAGGTTGGGGGTTGGGTTCGGCGACCGACGATAACGGACGTCCCGTTGATGCGGTTAATGCCAATGAACAGTATGGGGAATTAGGTGCGGTGTTCATCGGGGAGAACAATAACAGGATTTATCTGACGTTCGATGAGGGGTATGAGAATGGGTATACCGATGTTATTTTAGATACATTGAAGAGCAAAGGGGTTTCTGCGACGTTCTTCGTGACCTATGACTATTGCAAAACCTCGCCCGAATTAGTAAAGCGAATGATTAGAGAGGGTCATGTCGTGGGAAACCATTCGTACAGTCACCCGTCGTTCCCGAGGTGTTCTGCTGAGCAGGTACGTGACGAGATAGGGAAGCTGCACGATTATGTGAAAGAAACATTCGGGTATGAGATGAACCTTATACGATTCCCGATGGGAGAGTTTTCCGAGAGGTGCTTAGGGATTGCACAGGAAATGGGGTATAGGAGTGTTTTCTGGAGTTATGCCTATGTTGACTGGGACGTGAATAATCAGCCAAATCCCGCTGTGGCGTTGAAGAAGCTGACTAATAATTCTCACCCGGGTGCGATATTCCTGCTTCATGCAGTGTCGGCGACTAATGCCGAGGTTTTACCTCATCTGATAGACTACTGGCACAGCGAGGGGTATAAGCTGGGGTTGTTGTAGGGTTAATTTTCGTCGATTTCATATGCGTATTCTGAGCCGAAATTCGTGACGAATTCGCCGTCTGTCAATATTTCTTTTCCGATTCTGTATGAGCCTATATCGACTAATTCTTCCTCGGTGAATTCTATATCGTTAATATTTATTAATTGTTTTGATATGATTATGAATTTTCCGTCGTCGGTTTTTTCAATCGTGTGCAGGAAATAACCCACAAGGTAGAAATAACCATGGTAGCCGTATTGATAATCTGCACTGACGGCTTGATATATATTATCGGATTGTTCAATTTTTATTATTAAGCTGTTGTAGTATGTCGCTCCGCTTGCATCGTTTGTCAGTAAAACGGCTATTGTTTCGTTCTCATTATCCCACAAAACTCTGCAACCTGTATTCACCGGTAATCCTGTTCTTCCCCAATAGTCTTCATGATTGTTGAGGTTGCTCAGGTTATAGCCGCTTATTGAGAAATCAGGGCTGTAGTTTTCTTTTATAAAGCTCTCGATTGTTTCGGGGGTGATTGCGTATGCCTGCACTATATCGCTTTCTGTATCGGCTTTTATGAATTTTTCAAACTGTTCCTCAGTGTATTGAAAGTCAGCTTCTTCGATATTAAAATCCCTTATGAATATTCTGATAAGGTTCTCAAGGGGAATATTGTTAATATGATTGAAAGCGGCTAACGGGGTATAGTGAGGCATTTGATTGAATCTTTTTATGAAAAACGCTGCTTGCATTGCTTCGTCAAACGGTAAGGGGGTCAGCTTTCCGTTTAAGTTTAGAAATACTTCGGCTGTTAATTTGTCAACATATATGCTTTCACGATAGCCGGTATTGTTTACATACCAGTAACCCCAGTAATAGCTTGTACTGTTGATTTCGTATGCCCAGCCGTCTCGGAAATCAAAGCGGTGAATGTCATTGGGGTCTGCCACGTCCTTAACCGCCTGTAACGCTTGTTCTATGGTGATATATGGCGATTCGGGCTCGGTGGTTGCGGTTGTTTCGGCGGTAGTAGTTGTAGTAGTAGTTACAACGGTTTCGGATGCGTCGGTGTTCTGTAAATTATCGGGAATGGATTGATTGCAGGCTGTAAGCAGAAATACTGCAATGAGCAATAATGCTGTTATTTTTTTCATGTCGGTTTCTCCTAATATGTTGTATTTATTCAATTATATCATCGTGTTTTTGAAAAAGCAATTAAAATTCGGTTACAGTTTGGTTACATTTCGGTTACGGGGTTCGTAATAATAAATCGAATGTGATTTCTTTCCCGAATTCGTCTTCCTTTAATCCTGTAATAAACGGCTTAAAGCCCGCACTTTTGTAAATATGAAGTGCGGGTTCATTATCGGGTTCGACGCCGATTGTCTGTTCGATGTAGCCTCGTTTGTTGCAAGCCTCAATCGCCTCGGAAATGAGAATAGTGCCAATTCCCAGTCCTTGAGCCGCTTCATGCACACGCAATGCGAAGAGGTAGGCTCGGCGGTTTTGGATTATGGCTTCAGGGAGATTATCGTTCTTGAACATTATATTAATCTCGCCGGCTAATTTTCCGCCTAATTCTGCAATTAAACAAATTTCTTGACCTGTAGCAAGGTTGTTCCGGCGGGTTTCGGCGAATTCCGGGTGCGGGGTCATGTCGAATAGCTTGTTCAGCTCGCTGAAGCGTTCTAAGGGTAATTGTTTGATTATTACTTCCATTTTTTTATTTCCTTATTCTAATTATTATGACGATTGTTATTGTTATGGCTGTCAGCGATAATGCGGCGATTGTAATGTATAACGGCAGGTTGTTTGGTTCGGGAGGGGGTTCGGGAGGGTCATGAGGTTCTTGCGGAGGTAGGGTTATAACGGTTGTGGCGGCAGTTGTAGTAGTGGTAGTAGTTGCAATGGTGGTGGTAGTAGCTGTTGTTGATTCAGGCGGGACGATGTGGGCATCGTCCCCTACGGATTGAGGGGGTTCGGGTTCAGCGGGGATGAAATAGTCTAAGGCGTTGAAATAGTCCCTGTGTTCCGCTCTGAAGGCACGATGGTTCTGGGAGAACGCAAAGGGGGTTATATCAAAGTATCTCTTGGGGGCGGTGGTTTTGTTGTATCTGCTGTGTTCGTATAGATTCCGACTGTCCCACCCGGAGTCCATGAAAACCCAGCGAGCCTCCTCCTCGTACCAGAACGCCGTCCACTCGTGGTGACGGTCTTCCGTGGGGAGGTTTTCATATTCATTAAGCTGGACGGCTGTTCCTATGACTGTGATTGCTTTAAGTCCCGCCGCCTCCAACATTGCCGCCGTGAGATTGGCATAACCTGCACAGACGGTCTTGCGGTCGTAGAGGACTTTGTTGAGTGCGATTGTTTCAAGAGTGACCTCCATGTCACGTGCGTCGGTGTCATAATAAATGTTCTCGGCAACCCAGCCGGTTATTGCACGTGCCTTGTCATAGTTATTGTCAAGTCCGTCGGTGACTTGAGCGGTAATCGCTTTAATCTGTGACAGGGTTTCGGCAACATCTTCCTCGGTGCCGCTGACATTAACCAAATATTGAACTGTTACGATGAGCGGCATTTCTGTGTGGTTTTCGGCAAGGCTGATGTGCCTTTCGTCGAACCCGTTGTCTGCGAAATACCACCCTAAGCCGCTTTGGTATTCGACACGGTAGTTGTAAACTAATCCCGATTTTTTGGTTAAACGAATATAAGCGAACCTGTCGGTGGTAACTCCCGAGAAGCTCGCTGTGTAGGTATTGTCGGAGTTTTGCCGGAATTCGAGCGAATTGTCCCTCAGGGAGGCGACGATTTCAAACATGATGACGGGGTCATTGGCGTAGTAGCCGTGAGCGGTTATTGTATTGCCGTCTGCTGTGAATACCGAATAACGTAGCGGGTCATGTGTGGTGATGAGCGTACTTCGCCGCCCGCTTGTCCCCTCAGCGGAAGCGGTTGTTGTGAATATGAAGCATAATGTTGTGATAAGGCATAATAGTTTTTTCATACTCACATTATAACGCCATAATTGTCAATTGTCAATTGTACATTGTCAATTGTCCGTCAACTGCCGTAATATTTTTCTATGAACTTATGGGGTTTAATTATTTCGGGGTATTCAATCTCGACCGCTATAAAATCCTCGTCATTTGTAAGGATAATATCAACATCTTCATTTAACGCTGAAGCTAATATAGGTAAATCCTTTTTGTCTCTTATATGAGGATAATACGCAGAGTTGATTGTTTCGGGTGTGTATAAAAGCACGTATGGTATCTCTTTTAACTTGGACTCTAATATGTCATATTTAGTAGGAAATTTTTCTTTTGTTGTTCTTTTTAATTCATCGACTATATACGTTGATAAAACGATTGTATGTTCCTCTGCAATAATATCTATCAGTTTTGTCAGATAAGGCGACGAAAATACTATTGCGGATATGAACACATTGGAGTCAATCATTATTCGCATAACGCTCCTCCCACATTTTTCCCCTGACCTCATCAACCAAAGCGACTACATCCTGTTCATCTTTTAAATCGAGACGCTCTGCCTCTCCTGAAAATGCTTCTCTTAACTGAGCAAAAGCGATTTTAGTGGCGTTTGCAACTACAATTCGACCGGCATCTTCTATAAAAACAACCTTGTCACCCTCACGAACACCGAGCTTTTTGCGAATGTCTATTGGAATTGTAATTTGTCCTCTGCTTGTGATTTTTGCAACTTCCATTATTTAATCCTCCAAATCTTATTTTGCTTGAAAAACTTACTTTACTTATTATAACATAATAATTGTCAATTGTCCATTGTTCGTCAAGTCCTGTCATAAACCCGTCAATGGCATACGAGCATATATCCCCGCCGATTATTTCGCCGCCGAAGACCAATACATTCCCGAAAACGTCGCCTCCTAAGGAGTGGTTCAGAATTCTGTAGGTGTACATTGTGACCGCCCGCCCCTTATGCTCGGACAGGTCGAAACCATGCGATTTTTGCAGGGTGTTATAGTTTTCGTAGGTTTCGTCGAATGTTTCCGGAATGGTTACGGTTTTTATTCCGGAGGGGGTTTCAGAGACGATCCACCCTAAGTTGATTAAGAATTCGGCGGCTTGGTCCGGTGAAGCTGCCATCGCCTCCTCCGCTTTGAGAACCGATATTCTCGCCGCCGCAAGCATTAGGATTAATCCGCCGACTAACCCGATTAATAAAAACGTCTTGTTATTGGTTATTCTTTTGTGCATAGTATCACAAATCCTCCTTGTCTTTTGGCACTATTGACCCTATGTCCAATTTATATGTTAAGAAATGTACAAAATTACTCTTACAATTTAAGCAGTATTAACAAAAAACATAATGCAACTGTGGGTTTATGCCGATTATGCACATTTTTTTGTGAAAAATCACAACAATTCAATTTTTTATGTTAACGGAATTTGTCACGCTTAGTGAAAACCTATAAAGAATTGAAAAAATTTTTAGTTAATTAGGTTCTTTTCTTTTTGGAGGAATTCTGCTATTATGATTAAGTAAAAGAAAATATTATACAACAGGAGGATTCTTAAAATGGCCAGTTTATCACTGAGAGGCATTTACAAGCGTTATCCGGGCGGCGTTGTGGCGGTTTCGGATTTCACGATGAACATCAAAGATAAGGAATTCATAATTTTAGTAGGCCCGTCCGGTTGCGGAAAATCCACCACTCTGCGTATGATTGCAGGGCTTGAGGAAATATCCGAGGGTGAATTATTCATCGGTGACCGCCTTGTAAACGACGTCGCTCCTAAAGACAGAGACATTGCGATGGTGTTCCAGAACTATGCTCTTTATCCGCATATGACCGTGTTCGAGAACATGGCGTTCGGTCTTAAGCTCAGAAAAGTTCCCAAAGACCAAATCAAGAAATTAGTTGATGAAGCTGCGAAAATCCTCGATATTGCTCACTTATTAGACCGTAAGCCTAAGGCGTTATCCGGCGGTCAGAGACAGCGTGTGGCGTTAGGGCGTGCGATTGTTCGTGACCCGCAGGTATTCTTGCTTGACGAGCCGCTTTCTAACTTAGACGCTAAGTTAAGGGCACAGATGAGGACGGAGTTATCTAAACTGCATAAAAAATTAGGTACTACCTTCATTTATGTAACGCATGACCAAATCGAAGCTATGACCATGGGTGACAGAATTGTTGTTATGAAGGACGGCTATATTCAGCAGATTGACAGCCCGATTAACCTTTATGCAAACCCGATTAATAAGTTTGTTGCGGGATTTATCGGTTCGCCGCAGATGAACTTCATTGACGCTAAGTTACTCATGCTCAACAATAAATATACTATAGAGTTCGGCTCTGAAGATACCAAAACTACTCGCGGACGTAAGTTCTATGTTGAAATTCCGCAGTCTAAGAGCGATATTGAAGCGTTGAGATACTATGTTGACAAGGATATTACTCTTGGTGTTCGTCCGGAAACTATCCATGATGAGGAAATGTTCATTTCTAACGCTAAAACCGGTGTTATCGAAGCAACGGTAGACGTTACTGAAATGATGGGTGCTGAAACTTATCTGTATCTGACTTGTGAGGGTATTCCGCTGACGGTTCGTGTTTCCAGCCGTTCAACAGCACGCCCGCAGGACGTTGTTAGATTAGCGATTGACCCGAATAATATTCACTTGTTTGATGTGAATGATGAGCATTCGATATTAGTGTAACGAGATGTTTTAATGAAACCGTGTAGTCGAGAGATTACACGGTTTTTCTTGACTTTAAGCGTTATTTATAGTAAAATGCAATTAATAATGGAGGGTGACAAAATGGGATTGATTATGCTGTTTGAAATGTTGGCAGGGGTGTTACTTGTCTATGCATATGTTATTGCGATAGTATTTATAGTTTTAGCAACAACGTTATTGGTAGCGATTGTTCTGATTATTATCGGAATTAGACGACCTAAAGGTAAAAGGAAATGGTTTTTTATTCCCGCAATTGCATTAACTATCCCTACTTTATTAGTAACAGGATATGTGGCAGTCAGTCATGTTCAATATGAGATTGAACAAAGAGAAAATAGATTATATTATGCCATTATGAATATAAATGTTGAGGAAGTTCAAAATCTATTAGAAGAAGGGGTTGACCCCAACAAAAAATACTTAAATCATTACCCGTTACACCAAGTGAGTTATAGAAAATCCGAATGTGAGGAAGAACGATTACAAATACTTGAGCTGTTATTGAAATATGGGGCAGACCCGGATATATGTGAAACGTTATATAGTTGGACGTTATTGCAAGGATTATGCCTCACAGATAGTCATTTTAATTATCAAGCGATAGAATTGCTGTTGGAATACGGTGCAGACCCGAATTTAGAAAATCCTAACGGGAAAACACCATTGGACTTGGCAAAAGAAAACAATAATAAAAAGTTAGTTGATTTACTTATAGAATATGGTGCTGTTGGTTAAATGAAAATCCCCCGATGTATTAAACGGGGGGGTTGTTGACAATGCTGGATTTATTTGGTATAATGGCAAGCGGCATGGATATGCCGGGGGCAGACCTAAAACGGTGGCGGTTCGTTCCTCCTGCAAAGGAGGTGATGTCTATTGGAAATATTGGATATTATTCTGATTATATTGTATGTTGTGTGTGAAAATGCACAAGTACTTAAGTCCTTGTTAGACTCTCTAAAACGGAAATAACCGCCCTGCTACCAAACGAGACGGTTATTTTTGTAATCGAACTTTGAGGAGCGACCGTCACTTGGTCTGCCTCTTTCTGATATAATACCATATTTTTATAATTATGTCAACTCTTTTTTTATGAAGGGATTATTCCAAATCAAGTATATTCATCTTGTCGATTTCTTTATTGGGGTTTACTGTAAGCTGAGGGGCTTTCTTTTTCATTAATGCACGACAGATGAAGAAGATGATTAGAGTTATCCCGAGCAAAACAATTGTGTTTAAAACTATAAACACAATGGCTACATAGTTTACATCTAATTTTGCTACAAACGCATCGGTGTCACGGTATGCCTCGGGAAAATCTTTATCTACGTATTTGTCGGAGGGGATTTCTTGGTCTGCATCAATAACGCTCACCTCGGTGTGAACGGATTCCTCGTGAAAAGTTGCTCCCCGAAATGTAAATAAACCGATTAATGCTATCATTGGGATTAAGAGAAATCCATAGAAAATAGGCAGAATTATGCCGAATATCGCACTTTTCCTTCTCGATAAAAAGATTTGCAGAATAATTACTGCTGCAAGTGCGATTAATTGGAAAGGTATAAGTATTAAAAACGCTGATGAACTCATTGCTCAGTTCCTCCTTCACACCCCCTCTATAAGCGGGGGATTTTTATATGTTATTCCAAATCAAGTATATTCATCTTGTCGATTTCTTTATTGGGGTTTATTGTAAGCTGAGGGGCTTGTTTTTTCATTAATGCACGGCAGATGAAAAAGATAATTAATAATAATATGGGAGGAGCGACTATTATAAGTATTACAAAGAATATTCCCACAATACTGAGACCGTAGGTTAATTTGTCCTCTCCGTGAATAATCACTTCGGAATTATCCATATCGGGATAGTCGGGGTCAATCTCCACACTTTGTGCAGGGTAATCAATGACATTAGCATTTTCATTGAATTCTGTGGGTATGAAAAGCATATAACCGATTAAAACCACCATTATGGGGGCGATTAAAACAAACGAGACAGTCGGCAGAATTAAACCGAATATAAAGTGCTTTCTCCTTGAAAGAAAGACTTGTAATACACACATTCCTACAGTTATGATTAACCAAATGGGGACAAGAATTAAAAACGCTGAATGACTCATTGTTCAGTTCCTCCTTTTATTCTTTTGTATTCGGCGATTAGGATTTTCGCCGTGTCGAAATCTAATTTTTCGTTGACTGCCATTCGCTTGATTAGTGAAATGTACGGTTCGCTTTGGGTGTCTTCAGTTATCTGGATTTTCTGGATTAGCCTATCCAACCGCAGTCTTACTGTCGGGTAGGTGACTCCGTAAATCGCCGCAACCTCTTTGAGAGAGCCTGAAGTTAAAAGAAACTTCTTGATGAATACGATGTCCTCATCGTCTAAGCCGGTGAGCCATTCCGGTATGACGTTAATCGGCATAAAATTAACCTCCTTGTTTATGTTTGTCTTTAATAATGTTAAGTATAGCATTTAATAAAGTTAAAGTCAAGGGGTTATTGAAAAAAAATAAAAATCCCCTCTGTTTTTTTCACAGAGGGGGATTTTTTATAGAATTAGCCTGTTTTTTTATAGTTTTGCTCCACATTCAAGGCAAAACACATCTTTAGCAGGGTTGTGAGGTGTTCCGCAGTTTTCACAGTATTCCACAATTGGTATGGGCGGGTGTGCGTCTTCTGTCAGTTTTGCACCGCATTCCAAACAAAATGTAACATTATCGGGGTTGTAGGCTGTTCCGCAGTTTTCACAATATTCATGTTTTGGTACGGGTGTGGGTGCGGGTACTGCTACCGGTGCTTGGTCGGTTATGCCTAATGCGTTTTTCACCGCTTTGACAAGGGAATCAAACTCCTTATCGTCGGGATAGGCTTCTAACCAATGGAGATTTGACAGGTAGTATTCAAGAGCGTCACGCATTTCAACGTCTTCTATACGAAAGGGAATGACCGTTTTCTCGTATCGGAATGCTGTTTCAATTTCTTTTGACACGGGTTTTGAAACATTGGATTCCTTTGAAAAAATTAATAAGAATATTCTGCAATTCTTGATTGCAATTGTAAGCTCGCCGGCATATTCTTCGCCTGCCCTAACGTCCCTCGGGGCAATCCAGCACTTAACGCCGCTGCTTTCTAATGCGTGGCATATTGCATCTGCCGCAGTTTTGTCCTTTGAAGAATGACTGATAAAAACATCATGTGCCATATCATTAGCTCCTGTAATTATGTTAGTTTATCGGGGCAAATCCGAAATCGACATGGGTATAAGGCAGACCGTTGTCTTTAAACATTTGGTCGGGGTATTTTTTTAACCCATTTGTAAAATTTTTGAAAAATTCTTGCTTTATTATGATTTATGTATTATAATGATTGTAACTAAAAATTTCGGAGGTATAAACATGAAGTTCGGCTATTTCGACGACACCAACAAGGAATATGTTATTACATCGCCTCAAACCCCTTATCCGTGGATTAACTATCTCGGGACGCAGGGGTTCTTCTCGTTAATCTCGAATACGGCGGGAGGGTATTGCTTTTATAAGGACGCACGCCTTCGCCGAATAACACGCTATCGCTATAACAATGTCCCCATTGATATGGGGGGCAGGTATTTCTATATTAATGATAACGGGAGCATATGGAGTCCGGGGTGGTCGCCTGTTAAAGCGGATTTGGAAAGCTATGAATGCCGTCACGGACTGGGTTATACCATTATTAAAGGGAGCTTGGGCGGGATTGAAACCGAGGTTAAGTTCTTTGTGCCGCAGGATTTTACAGGGGAAATCCAAAAAGTGACAGTTACCAATAATACAAAAGAGTTTAAAAGTGTGAAGCTGTTCAGCTTTTTGGAGTGGTGCTTGTGGGACGCTCAGGAGGATATGACCAACTTCCAGAGGAACTTCAACACCGGTGAGGTTGAAATAGAGGGGTCTACTATTTATCATAAGACCGAGTATAAGGAACGCCGCAATCACTTTGCGTTTTATTCGGTGAATGCGAAGTTGTCGGGGTTCGATACCGACAGGGAGAGTTTTCTTGGGTTATACAATGGATTTGGCGAGGCACAGGCGGTTAAAAAAGGCAAGTCGAACAATTCAATCGCTGACGGGTGGTCACCGATTGCGTCACATTCTGTAGAAGTGGCACTTGAGCCGGGTGAAAGCAAGGACTTTGTGTTCGTTTTGGGTTATGTAGAAAATGCACAGGACGAAAAGTTCGCCCAACCTCTTACCGATGATGATAAGGTAATTACCTCCGGCAATTCTAAAAAGAACATCATTAATAAAACAAAAGCGTATGAAATGCTTTCTAAATGTGATACAAGTGAAAAAGCGGATAAGTTATTTGAGGAGCTGAAAGCCCACTGGAACGCATTATTAGGCATGTACAGCGTTAATGCCCCCGATGACAAGCTTAACCGCATGGTAAATGTCTGGAACCAGTATCAATGTATGGTGACGTTTAATATGTCACGCTCGGCTTCTTATTTTGAGTCGGGGATTGGCAGGGGAATGGGTTTCCGTGATTCTAACCAAGATATTCTCGGGTTCGTTCACCAGATTCCGTCACGTGCAAGGGAACGCTTAATTGACCTTGCCGCTACTATGATGGAGGACGGCGGAGCGTATCACCAGTATCAGCCGCTTACCAAAATGGGTAATCATGAGTTGGGCAGCAACTTCAACGATGACCCGCTGTGGATGATTCTGAGCGTCGCCGCTTATATGAAGGAGACGGGCGATTTCGGGATATTGGACGAGCAGGTTCCTTATGAAAACAAGGACGAGTTAGCTGACACCATGCTTGACCATATGAAGCGGGCGTTCAACCATGTTGTTAATAAAATCGGGCCTCACGGCTTGCCGCTTATCGGGCGTGCTGACTGGAACGATTGTTTGAATTTGAACTGCTTTTCTAATGAGCCGGGTCAGTCGTTCCAGACGACTACGTCTAAGGACGGCAAGGTGGCTGAGTCTGTTATGATTGCGTGTATGTTTGCGTTTATCGGACCGGAATACGCTGCTATGTGCCGTATTAAGGGTGACGAGGCGGAGGCGGCTCGGGCTGATTCTGAAATTAATAAAATGCGTGAAATCATTATGAAGCACGGGTGGGACGGTGAGTGGTTCTTACGGGCTTATGACGATTTCGGGAAGAAGTTGGGTTCAAGTGAATGTGAGGAGAGCAAAATTTTCATTGAACCGCAGGGGTTCGCTGTTCTTGCAGGTGTGGGCGGTGAAGAGGCGGCAGTCAAAACTATGGACAGTGTTGACAAGTATCTTAATACCGACCACGGGCTTGTGCTGAACAATCCTGCGTATACCAAGTATTACATTGAGTATGGCGAGATTTCTACATATCCGCCGGGGTATAAGGAAAATGCGGGAATCTTCTGCCATAATAATGCGTGGATAATTTGTGCGGAGGCGGCAATCGGCAGGGGTGAGAAGGCGTTCGAGTATTATTCTAAGATTGCACCCGCCTATCGTGAGGAGATGAGCCACTTGCACCGCACCGAGCCGTATGTGTATGCACAGATGATTGCGGGTAAGGATGCGTCCCGTCACGGTGAGGCGAAGAATTCATGGCTGACGGGTACGGCTTCGTGGAACTTTGTGGCTGTGTCACAGTATATTCTCGGAGTTAAGCCGGAGTATGACGGGCTGGTGATTGACCCGTGTATTCCCGCAGAGTGGGACGGGTTCAACATTACAAGGCTGTTCAGGGGAGCGACTTATAACATTTCTGTGAAGAACCCTAATCATGTATGCAAGGGCAGTCCCGTGAAGTTACCCGTTGCTGAGGCGGGTGAAACGGTTAATGTGGAGATAGTGCTGGGAGGGTAGTAATTGAAAATATACACAATTATTTCGGGAGTAAACGGGACGGGGAAATCGAGCCTTTCAGGGGTGTTGAAATCCGAGAGAAGTGACTTGGGGTTTATAATCGATGTTGATAAAATCGGGGCAGAGAGCGGTTTAAGTCCGATTGAGGCAGGCAGAATTGCCGTTAATAAAATCGATGAGTATTTGGCAAGGGGAGTGTCGTTCACACAGGAAACGACACTTTCCGGGTCGAAAACTCTTAGAAGTGTTATTACCGCTAAGGAGAACGGTTATTTCATTCGGCTGTTTTATATTGGTCTGAACTCGTGTGAGGAAAGCATAAAACGTATTATTAATCGTGTGGAAAAGGGCGGGCATAATATTGACGACGAAACGGTGAAAAATCGATATGAAAATCGGTTTTTATCATTAGCGAAAATTCTGCCTTATTGCGACGAGGTGTGTTTCTATGACAACGAGAACGGATTTTCGGAGGTCGGCGAGTTTAAGAATGGCGTTTTGCTGTTAAAGGGCGATTATAAACCGGCATGGGTTATTGAGCTTAAAGAAGTGTTAAAAGCGAATAAATAAACAGTCATAAAAGGGACAAACAGCTTCATATATTGTAAGGACGAGGGGGGTACAATATATGAAGCATTTATTTGGATTGACAAGCTCTGAAGCACAAAAACGGCTTTTGGAGCAGGGGGAGAACACTTTAGCTAAAAAGAAAAGAATTAACCCTGCCGGAATTTTTGCAGGGCAGTTCAAGGACGCTATGGTGATAATTCTTATGATTGCCACGCTTGTTTCTGTTGTGATGGGGGAGTTCCTCGATGCGGCGGCGATTATAGTCGTGGTGGTTCTTAATGCACTGCTCGGTTTCTTCCAAGAGTTTCGTGCGGAGAAAACATTAGAATCACTTAAAAAGCTGTCTGCCCCTAATGCGAATGTGTTCCGTGACGGGAAATTAACCGCCTTACCTGCCGAGCAGCTTGTTCGGGGTGATGTGGTTCATCTTGAGGCGGGCTGTAAAATCCCTGCCGACTGTAAATTATTAAGCTCGATGGCGTTAGAGGTAGACGAGTCGTTATTAACCGGTGAATCGCTCCCCGTTTCAAAGAATAGCGGGCGAACGCAGTTCGCCCCTACGGAAAACATCGTTTTTATGGGAACTGTAGTCACTAAGGGGCATGGGGTTGCCGAAGTAGTGGAAACCGGGACGGCTACCGAAATGGGGAAGATTTCCGATATGCTCAGCGATATTGAACAGGAGAGAACGCCGTTACAGAAACGACTCGGTGAATTAGGGAAAATCATAGGTGTTATATGCCTTGCGGTATGCTTGGCAGTGAGCGTTCTCGGTGTGGTGCGAGGTTACGGCGTTTTCGATATGCTATTGACCGGAATATCCCTTGCGGTTGCAGCAATTCCGGAGGGGCTGCCCGCCGTTGTGACAATTTCGCTTGCGTTGGCGGTCCGCAGGATTTATAAACAGCGTGCCTTGGTGAACAAGCTTCATTCGGTGGAAACGCTTGGCTGTGCCAATGTAATCTGCACCGATAAGACAGGGACGCTTACCAAAAATAAGATGACGGTGACGGAACAATTCACAATTGACAATTCACAATGTACAATTAATGAATTACATAAGTGTGCGGCGTTATGTAATAATGCGATACGTCAGCCGGACGGGAAATACATAGGCGACCCGACAGAAATTGCGTTAATGGAATATGCGGACATAGCGGGCGTAAATGTGAACAACCATGTTCGGAGCGATGAAATTCCTTTCGACAGCTCAACCCAGTTCATGCAGGTGACTGTAAATGACGTTAATTGGCTTAAGGGTTCTCTTGAAGTAATTCTGTCGAAATGTGATACTGTGCATAAGTCGAGGATTCGTAAGGTGCATGACGAGATGACCGGGAAAGGCTTGCGGTGCTTGGGTTTTGCGAAGGATAGGGAGTTCCTCGGGATTATGGGGCTTTCAGACCCGCTTCGCCCGGAAATTAAAGCGGCGGTTAAAAAGTGCAAGCGGGCGGGGATTCGTGTAATCATGCTAACGGGTGACCATAAGAATACAGCAGAGGAAATTGCACGGCAAGCGGGGATTGATGAGGTTCATGCCCGAATGACCCCCGGTGATAAATTAGAAATGGTGAGAAGGTTAAAAAGTGAGGGTAATATTGTTGCGATGACGGGCGACGGGGTCAACGACGCTCCCGCTGTTAAGGAAGCGGCAATCGGTGTGGCAATGGGGATTCAAGGGACTGATGTGACTAAGGAAGCCGCCGAGATGGTTCTGTTGGACGATAATTTTGCGACATTGGTTAATGCTGTTGAGCAGGGGAGAACGATTTATAACAACATCAGAAAGTCCATGAGGTATATGCTTTCGAGCAATATCGGGGAAGTTTTGACTATGCTGTTCGCAATGCTTATGGGGTTGCCTGTGGTGCTTATCCCCATTCAGATACTTTTGATAAACCTTGTGACTGACGGACTGCCCGCAGTTGCACTGAGTATGGAGCCGCCTACCGATGATATAATGGACGCCCCTCCAAGGAAGAGCGGGGAAAGCATATTCGCAGGGGGAATGCTGAAAAACATAATCGCACGGGGGTTGGCAATCGGGGCGTGTACGTTATGCGTATTTTGGTTAGTATTAGGGTCGCACGGCGTTCCTGAGGCGAGAACGGCGGCTATGGCGACATTAGGGCTGTCGCAGTTAATCTTCGTTTTCGAGTGTAAGGACGGTGCTAAGGGGATATTCAACGCACGGTATCGGAATAATCCGCATTTGGTATTGGCTTCGCTGACTTCGGCTGTGATTATATTCATAGCGATGTTAAGCAAATTCCCCTCACCCGTGCTGCAGACTGTTCCGTTGGAGGCGACGACTATACTTTTGGTTTTGGCATTTGCGGGAGGTCTGCCGGTGATAAAAGGGGTCGGAAAACTCTTTTTTATGAAATAAAACTTGGTTTTTTGATATATTTCGGGGCGGTTTGGACACCGCCCCACACTTAATTTAAAATTATTTTAAAAATATTCAAAAAACACTTGACAAATTTTTCTAATGCGTATATAATAAAACACTGTATCACTAATGGGATAGCTATGTCCTTATTTAATTGTGTCTTATAACCGAAGTGAAAATTTTGGAGGAAAGAACCTTATGGTTAATGTTAAACCGGTTAAACTTGGGAGAACCACGAGAATGAGCTTTTCAAGGATTAATGAGGTGCTTGAGGTACCGAATTTAATCGAGGTTCAAAAAAATTCTTACCGCTGGTTTCTTGAAGAGGGGATTAAGGAAGTTTTTGCAGATGTCTCGCCTATATGCGATTCTAACGGCAAGCTGTCCCTCAGATTTATTAAATACCGGCTTGACGACAAACCAAAATACACTATAGCTGAATGTAAAGAGCGTGACGTTACGTATGCCGCTCCGCTTAAGGTTATGGTGCATCTTCGCAATGAGGAAACCGGCGAGGTCGTTGAAAATGAGATATTCATGGGGGATTTCCCCCTAATGACCGACTCGGGGACGTTTGTGATTAACGGTGCGGAACGTGTTATCGTTTCGCAGTTGGTGCGTTCACCGGGAGTGTATTACGGGTTCGATTATGATAAAACAGGTAAAAAGCTGTTTAAAGCAACGGTAATCCCTAACAGGGGTGCGTGGCTTGAATATGAGATGGACTCGAATGACGTTTTCTATGTTAGGATTGACAAGAACAGGAAAATCCCTGCTACTGCCTTAATCCGTGCATTAGGTAAGGGTACTGATGATGATATAATCGATTATTTCGGTGAGGATGAGCGGCTTTTGCAAACTATTGCTCAAAAGGATACTACAAAGAATACCGAAGAAGCGTTACTCGAGGTGTATAAAAAACTCAGACCGGGTGAGCCGCCTACCGTGGAATCGGCACAAAATCACCTTGATACCCTGTTCTTTGACGCTAAGAGGTATGACCTGTCACGCTTCGGGCGGTATAAATATAATAAAAAATTAGGCGTGGCTTCCCGAATTGTCGGGCATAAAGCCGCTGAAACTATTGTTGTTCCTATGACGGGCG
Source organism: Oscillospiraceae bacterium (assembly GCA_009784825.1). Classification (GTDB taxonomy): domain Bacteria; phylum Bacillota; class Clostridia; order Oscillospirales; family Ruminococcaceae; genus Ruminiclostridium_E. Next base: position 47,230 of record WQXO01000002.1, on the reverse strand, counting down.
AGCTTTTGCTCGAAGCCGGCAAGATTATTACCCTTGAAAAAGCACAGGAAATCGAGCAGAACGGGCTTATGGAGATTATTCTCGAGGTTGACGGCAAGCCGGTTAAGGTTGTCGGAAACGGCATAGTCGACATCAGACCGTATTTACCGCCCGATATAAACCCGCTCGACTACGGCATTAACGAAAAAGTGTCGTTCCCGATTTTAAGGACTATTCTTGAAACGGCAGACAGTAATGAGGAAATTATCGAGGGGCTTGTTTCTAATGCGGACAAGTTAATCCCCCGCCATGTTACATTGGACGATATTTTCGCCTCTGTCAGCTATTTCGTGAACTTATGCGAGAACGTAGGTAACATAGACGACATAGACCACTTAGGCAACCGCAGAATTCGTTCGGTGGGCGAGCTTTTGCAAAACCAGTTCCGTATCGGTTTCGCAAGAATGGAACGTGTCATAAAAGAACGCATGGGCTTGCAGTCGCAGGATATGGAAAATGTGTCGCCTAACTCGCTGATTAATATTCGTCCCGTTGTTGCGGCTATTAAGGAGTTCTTCGGGTCGTCGCCGCTTTCGCAGTTTATGGACCAGAACAACCCCCTTGCAGAGCTTACACATAAGCGTAGACTGTCGGCGTTGGGGCCGGGCGGTTTGTCCCGTGAGCGTGCAGGGTTCGAGGTGCGTGACGTGCATTATTCACATTATGGCAGAATGTGTCCGATTGAAACGCCGGAAGGACCGAATATCGGGTTAATATCCTATTTAGCGTCGTTCGCAAAAATTAACGAGTACGGGTTTATCGAAGCCCCGTACAGAAAAGTTGATAAGAAAACCGGAATTGTTCTTGATGAGGTGGTTTATATGACCGCTGATGTTGAGGACGTGTATACCATTGCACAGGCGAACGAGCCTCTTGACGAAAAAGGCTGTTTCGCTAAAGCAAGAGTTACCGGAAGATATAAGGACGAGATTTTAGAGGTTGAGCGTGAGCGTGTCGATTATATGGACATATCGCCTAAGATGGTGGTGTCTGTTGCGACGGCGATGATACCTTTCCTCGAAAATGACGACGCAAACCGTGCTTTAATGGGTGCAAACATGCAGCGTCAGGCAGTTCCTCTTATGGTGACGGAAGCCCCCGTAATCGGTACGGGTATGGAATATAAGGCGGCGATGGATTCGGGAGTTATTGTTACTTCTTTAGTTGACGGTGTTATTAAGTCGGTGACTGCCGATGCGATTATTATTACCGATACTGAGGGTAGAGACCACGTGCATGAGCTGATTAAGTTCAAGCGTTCCAACCAAGGCACTTGTATCAACCAGAAGCCGATTGTGAAAAAGGGTGACAGTGTTAAACAAGGCGACGTTGTTGCGGACGGGCCTGCTACCTCCGACGGTGAGATTTCACTCGGTAAAAACGTGTTAATCGGGTTTATGACGTGGGAGGGCTATAACTACGAGGACGCTGTTCTGATTAATGAAAAGTTAGTCTACAACGATGTGTTTACCTCTATTCATATTGAGGAATATGAGTTAGAGTGCCGTGATACTAAGTTAGGACCTGAGGAAATTACCCGTGATATACCAAACTTGGGTGAAGAGGCTCTTAAAGACTTGGACGAACGGGGGATTATCCGCATAGGTGCAGAGGTGCGTTCAGGTGATATTATGGTGGGTAAGGTGACACCTAAGGGTGAAACCGAGCTTACCGCAGAGGAACGCTTGTTACGTGCAATCTTCGGTGAAAAAGCGAGAGAGGTTCGTGATAATTCGCTGAAGGTTCCGCATGGTGAGTCCGGAATAGTGGTAGACGTTAAGGTGTTCAACCGCCAGAATTGTGAGGAGCTTCCTCCCGGTGTGAATATGGTGGTTCGCTGTTATGTTGCACAAAAACGTAAGGTCAGTGTGGGCGATAAGATGGCAGGCCGTCACGGGAACAAGGGTGTTGTTTCGAGGATTCTCCCTCAGGAGGACATGCCTTTCATGCCGGACGGTACTCCCCTTGATATAGTTCTCAACCCGTTGGGTGTTCCCTCACGTATGAATATCGGACAGGTGCTTGAGGTGCATTTGGGCTGGGCGGCTAAGGAATTGGGCTGGAAGATTATGTCGCCGGTATTCGACGGAGCTTTTGAGCAGGATATTCTTGATTGTTTAGATGAGGCGAAGCTGCCCTCCGATGCGAAAATCGAGCTGATTGACGGACGTACCGGTGAGAAGTTTGACAGCCCCGTAACAGTCGGGTATATGTATTATTTGAAACTGCATCACTTGGTAGATGATAAAATCCACGCACGTTCGACAGGCCCGTATTCCTTGGTAACACAGCAGCCGTTGGGTGGTAAGGCACAGTTCGGCGGTCAGCGTTTCGGTGAAATGGAAGTGTGGGCGTTGGAGGCGTATGGTGCGGCGTATACCTTGCAGGAAATCCTCACGGTTAAGTCGGACGATATAGTAGGACGTGTAAAAACCTATGAAGCCATTGTAAAAGGTGAGCCTGTTCCTAAGGCGGGTGTGCCGGAGAGCTTTAAGGTGCTTATAAAAGAATTGCAGTCATTGGGCTTGGATATTAAGGTGCTTGATGAACGTGAGAATGAAATTGACCTTAAGCAGACCTTTGATGAGGAAGATGATGTGGGTATAGTCAACGCTGACGATTTCGATTATGTCGCTGATGAAGCGGAAATGGAAGACAATTATATAACCGGTGACATTGAGGGAAGCGATTTCTTCACCGATGACGAAGAAGACGACGACGATGACGACGACGACGATGAAGAAGATGATGATGACGAGGAAGAAGACGTGTACGACGATGAAGAAGAGGAAGAAGAATGACGAACAATTGACAATTGACAATGTACAATGTACAATTGTTGAAACTAAATAAAACTGCGTTACAGCAGACATTGCTGTAAATTCTAAAAACTTCGCGTATGCGAATACAAAAATTGTCAATTGTCAATTGTTAATTGTCAATTGTCAAAACCGGAGGTTTTATTTTGGCTGCTGCATTTAATTCAATGAAAATCGGACTGGCTTCACCTAAGCAGGTTCGTAACTGGAGTTATGGCGTTGTCGAACGCCCGGAAACAATAAACTACCGTACACAAAAGCCGGAACGTGACGGTTTATTCTGTGAGCGGATTTTCGGGCCGCAGAAGGACTGGGAATGTAACTGCGGTAAGTATAAGCGAATTCGCTTTAAGGGGAAAATCTGCGAGCGTTGCGGCGTTGAAGTAACACGTAACAAGGTTCGGCGTGAGCGTATGGGGCATATCGAATTAGCCGCCCCTGTTTCGCATATCTGGTATTTCAAGGGTACACCCTCACGTATCGGGCAGGTGCTTGACATTTCCCCGAAACGTCTTGAGGAGGTTTTGTATTTCACGAAATATGTAGTCATTGACAAAGGTGATACTGTTCTGACTAAGGGACAGCTGTTGTCTGAAAAAGAATACATGGATATGCGGGAGCGGTATGAGGACGATTTCTTCGCTAAGATGGGTGCAGAGGCGATTAAGGAGCTGTTATCTGAATACGGTAACTACCGCTTTGACTATTATTTCCTCGAGAATATACAGGATTTTTCACTGATTACCGGATTGCCTAAGAAAGATATTGAGGATTTCTTGGCGAAACGCTATCGCATTATCACCTTCTTCCCTGAGGGGATTAACGAGGAAGCAGGTTATACAAAGCAAGAATCCTCATTTGAAGAGGGGATGACTGTTACCCGCAGAATGTATGAGGATGTTATTGTACCCTTGAACATTAAAAGGCGGAAAAACGGCTATAAGATTATCGAAACCATCACCGGTTCGGAATATATCGAAAAGTTATATGAGCAGAACTATTCGGGAAGCTCCATTGCGGGTGCTTATCCGAGGGAGAGCTGGGTTAATAATATTGAGTGGGTTGCCGCTGAGTTGAAAGAACTCTTGCAGAACACTCAGCAAGGGCAGAAACGCTTAAAACTGCTCAAACGACTTGACGTAATCGAAGCGTTCAGGAAAAGCGAAGCTTGTCCCGAGTGGATGGCTCTTGATGTAATTCCTGTTATTCCTCCCGATATTCGCCCGATGGTATTGCTTGACGGCGGCAGATTTGCAACAAGTGACTTAAACGATTTATACCGCAGAGTTATCAACCGTAACAATCGTCTTTACAAGATGATTGAGTTACGTGCACCGGAAATTATTATCCGTAACGAAAAACGTATGCTACAAGAAGCGGTTGACGCTTTAATCGACAACGGCAGACACGGCAGACCCGTTACCGGCCCATCGAATCGTCCGTTAAAGTCGCTGTCGGATATGCTAAAAGGTAAGCAGGGGCGTTTCCGCCAGAACCTGCTCGGTAAACGTGTTGACTATTCGGGGCGTTCGGTTATCGTTGTAGGTCCCGACTTGAAAATGGACCAGTGCGGCTTGCCTAAGGAAATGGCGATTGAGCTGTTTAAACCATTCGTGATGAAGGAATTAGTCAAGCGTGGTTTGTCTAACAATATTAAGTCTGCACGTAAGTTAGTCGAACGTGCTAAGGATGAGGTGTGGGACGTTTTAGAGGACGTGATTGACGACCATCCCGTTCTGCTTAACCGTGCCCCCACGCTCCATAGGCTCGGTATACAGGCGTTCTCGCCGGTATTAGTCGAGGGTAGGGCGTTGAAGCTGCACCCCCTTGTGTGTACCGCATATAACGCTGACTTCGACGGAGACCAGATGGCAGTGCATTTACCCTTGTCTGAGGAGGCGAGAGGTGAGGCAAGGAAGCTCATGTTAGCGGCGAAGAACCTGCTTAAACCGTCGGACGGGCGACCTGTCGTTGTTCCGACGCAGGACATGGTTTTGGGTTCGTATTATCTTACTCTTGCGAAAGAGGGTGAAAAGGGTGAGGGTAAGGTCTTCCGTGACCCAATGGAAGCACTCATGGCGTATCATGAGGGAGACGTAACTCTTCATGCGGCGATTAAGGTTCGTGTTTCCAAAAAAGTCGAAACCGAAACGCTGAACGACACCGAGTTTAAAACAGTTACTAAGATTGTTGAAACCACCCCCGGCAGAATTATATTCAATGAGCATATTCCTCAGGACTTAGGCTTTGTTGACCGTTCTGACCCGGAAAAGGCACTTGATTTGGAAATCGGGTTTAAAGTCGGAAAAAGCCAGCTGGGGCAGATAATCGACAAGTGTATTAAAATCCACGGAACAGAAACAACCGCAAAGGTTCTTGATAAAATTAAGGCGTTGGGCTTTAAATACTCCACTAAAGCGGCGATTACCGTTGCAGTGTGTGACGCAACCATTCCGCCCGCCAAGAAAGAGATTTTGGCAGGTGCGGATAATAAGGTTGAGGAAATCAACGATTATTTCAGAAACGGGTTTATTTCTAATGCCGAGCGTAAAAACGCTGTTCTTGATGTTTGGAACGACGCTACTACCGAGGTTTCTAAGGCGTTGACTAAAAACCTTGATAACTATAACCCCATTTATATGATGGCAGACAGTGGAGCGAGGGGCAGTATTAACCAGATTCGTCAGCTTGCGGGAATGAGGGGGCTGATTGCCAATACGTCGGGTGAAACCATCGAAATTCCCATTCGCTCGAATTATCGTGAGGGGCTGAACATTCTTGAATACTTCATTTCATCGAGAGGTGCGAGAAAAGGCTTGGCGGATACTGCACTCAGAACCGCCGACTCGGGTTATCTGACCCGTCGCCTTGTTGACGTTTCACAGGAAGTTATTATCCGTATGGACGACTGCGGAACTGAGGACGGTATCGAGGTTTATGAAATTCGTGAGGGTAAGGAGCTTATCGAGCCGTTAGATGAGCGTTTGATGGGCAGATTCCTTGTAGATGACCTCAAGGACGCTAAGGGTAAGATAATCGTTCCCAAAACACGTCTTATTAATGATGCAGACGCACAGGCAATCATTAAAGCGGGGATTGAAACCGTTAAAATCCGCTCGGTATTAACCTGTGAATCACGTTATGGCGTTTGTGCGAGATGTTACGGTGCTTCACTTGCCGACGGTAAGCCGATTAAAATTGGTGAAGCTGTTGGTATTATCGCCGCACAGTCAATCGGTGAACCGGGTACTCAGCTTACAATGAGAACCTTCCACACGGGCGGTATCGCCTCTGCAGATGATATTACGCAGGGTCTGCCCCGTGTTGAGGAGCTTTTCGAGAGCCGCCGACCCAAGTCCAGTGCGATTATGTCGAAGATTTCCGGAACTGTTTCACTTGCGGAAATTAAGAAAACCCGCCATGTGGTAATTACTGCTGATGACGGAACTGCGGAGAACTATTCCGCACCGTTCGGGTATCGCTTAAAAGTTGAAGAGGGTGACCGTGTTGAGGCGGGCGACCCGTTGACCGAGGGAAGTGTAAACCCGCACGACGTTCTTGCAGTTAAAGGCGAGCAGGCGGTTCAGAATTATATCATTGCCGAGGTTCAAAAAGTTTATCGCTTACAGGGTGTTGACATTAACGATAAGCATATCGAGGTTATTGTTCGGCAGATGATGAGGAAAGTCCGCATTGAAAACCCGGGCGACAGTTATCTGTTACCGACCTCTGCCATTGATAAAAATGAGATTGCACGCATTAATGCCGAGCTTGACCGTCGTAAGGTTGTCGGTGAGCAGATTGAATATCCCACCTACAGCCCGTTATTACTCGGTATTACCAAGGCATCGCTTGCTACTGACAGCTTCCTGTCTGCGGCGAGCTTCCAAGAAACTACAAGGGTTCTTACCGAAGCGGCAATCCATGGTAAGGTTGACCCGCTGTTAGGGCTGAAAGAAAACGTCATTATCGGTAAGCTTATTCCTGCAGGAACAGGAATGACGGACAATTGACAATTGACAGTTGACAATTGACAATTGTTAGTATATAATATCTTAGTGTGTTGAAAACTAATATACACGAATTTAAAAAGAAAGGAGTAAATAATGCCGACCTTTAATCAGTTAGTCAGGACGGGACGCCAAGTTTCCGAGAAGAAATCAAAGTCACCCGCACTTCAAAAAGGTTTAAACACCTTAAAGAAGACAGCGACCGACCAGTCTTCACCGCAAAAACGTGGTGTCTGTACCGCTGTAAGAACGCATACGCCGAAGAAGCCGAATTCCGCTATGAGAAAAATTGCGAGAGTTAGACTTTCTAACGGTATCGAGGTTACTGCATATATTCCCGGTATCGGGCATAAATTGCAAGAGCATAGCGTGGTTCTTATCAGAGGCGGAAGAGTTAAGGACTTGCCGGGCGTGCGTTATCACATCGTTCGAGGAACATTAGATGCACAGGGCGTGGATAACAGAATGCAGAGCAGGTCAAAGTATGGGGCGAAACGCCCAAAAGCAGGAAAGTAAGTTAGCGAAATAACCGTGAATGCGGAGATATATAGTGTTATCTCTGCGGACGACGGAAGTGGATTAACTTTCGAGTACCGATGAATTCAATCTTTTGAAGGAGGGAAGAAAAGTGCCGAGAAGAGGTAATGTACCAAAGCGAGATGTGTTACCCGACCCGATGTACGGTTCGGAAATAGTGACACGCTTAGTAAACAACATCATGCTTGACGGTAAAAAGGGCGTTGCCCAGAAAATAGTCTACGGGGCGTTTGAAATCGTAGCTGAAAAATCCGGAAAGGACGCTCTTGAAGCGTTCGAGCAAGCATTAGACAACATCATGCCGAGGCTTGAGGTTAAAGCCCGCCGAGTGGGTGGTGCGACCTATCAGGTTCCTATGGACGTGAGCCAAAGCAGACAAAGGACATTGGGATTACGCTGGCTTACAACATTTTCAAGAAAACGCAGTGAGAAAACCATGAAGGAAAGACTTGCGAATGAAATTCTTGATGCGTTAAAGGGCTTGGGCGGTGCCTGCAAAAAGCGTGATGACACACACAAGATGGCAGAAGCCAACAAAGCTTTTGCACACTTTAAATGGTAAGCTATGTCAAGAGAAGTATCACTTGAGAAAACCCGCAATATTGGTATCATGGCACATATTGATGCGGGAAAAACAACTACAACGGAACGTATATTATTCTATACCGGAAAGTCCCATAAGTTAGGTGAAACCCATGAGGGCTCGGCAACTATGGACTGGATGGAGCAAGAGCAGGAGCGTGGGATTACCATTACTTCTGCGGCGACTACTACGTTTTGGAATGACCATAGAATTAATATAATCGACACCCCCGGTCACGTGGATTTCACCGTCGAGGTGGAGCGTTCTCTTCGTGTGTTGGACGGTTCGGTTACGGTGTTCTGTGCGAAAGGCGGGGTTGAACCCCAGTCCGAAACAGTGTGGCACCAAGCCAATAAGTATAAAGTTCCGAGAATGGCTTATGTCAATAAAATGGACATCATGGGGGCGGACTTTTTCAGAGTTGTTGAAATGATGAGAGACCGCTTAAAAACCAACCCTGTTCCTATTCAGCTTCCGATTGGTGCTGAGGAGTCGTTTAAAGGGATTATTGACTTAGTCGAAATGAACGCAAGGATTTATTTTTCCGAGGAACAGGGTAAAAAATGGGAAGAAATTGATGTTCCGGAGGACATGAAGGAGCTTGCCGACAAGTATCGCAATCAGCTTCTTGAAGCGGCGTGCGAGCATGACGATGATATTATGGCGAAGTTCTTAGGCGAAGAGGAAATTTCTGTTGATGAACTCAAAGCCTGTATCCGTAAGGCATGTCTCGCTAATGCGATGGTTCCCGTGGTCTGCGGAACATCATACCGGAATAAGGGTGTTCAGAAATTGTTAGACGCAATTATTGACTATATGCCTGCTCCCATTGATGTTGAAGCGATTAAAGGGATTAATCCCAAAAACGGTAACGAGTGTACACGTCAGTCTTCCGATGATGAGCCGTTCAGTGCGTTGGCATTTAAAATCGCAACCGACCCGTTCGTGGGGAAATTGTGCTTTTTCCGAGTGTATTCGGGAGTTGTTAAGACGGGTTCGGGTATTCTCAACGCCACTAAGGACAAGAAAGAGCGTTTCGGGAGAATTCTTCAAATGCACGCTAATCACAGGCAGGACGTTGAAACCTGTTATTCCGGTGATATAGCGGCGGCAATAGGGTTGAAGTTCACCACAACAGGCGATACCTTGTGCGACGAAAAACACCCTGTTGTTCTCGAATCAATGGAGTTCCCCGAGCCGGTAATCTCACTCACGATTGAACCCAAGACCAAAGCGGGTCAAGAGAAGATGGGGATTGCCTTAGGCAGACTTGCAGAGGAAGACCCGACATTTAAGACCTATACCAATGAAGAAACAGGGCAGGTCATTATTGCGGGAATGGGCGAACTGCACCTTGACATTATCGTTGACAGACTGCTGCGTGAGTTTAAGGTGGAGGCAAATGTGGGTAAACCGCAGGTTTCCTACAAAGAAACAGTCACCACTTCTGTTGAACAGGATACCAAGTATGCACGGCAGTCGGGCGGTAAAGGGCAGTACGGTCACGTTAAGATTAGACTTGAGCCTAATGAAAGCGGAAAAGGCTATGAGTTTATCAACAAAATTGTGGGCGGCAGTGTCCCGAAAGAGTATATTCCGGCAGTCGATGCGGGAATTAAGGGTGCTATGCAGGCGGGTGTTCTTTCCGGTTATCCCGTTGTAGACGTCAAGGTGACACTGTTCGACGGCTCGACACACGAGGTTGACTCTTCAGAAATGGCGTTTAAGATTGCAGGCTCGATGGCGTTTAAGGACGCTATGAGGAAAGCCGCACCTATATTGCTTGAGCCGATTATGAAAGTCAGCGTAACTGTTCCCGAGGAGTATATGGGCGATGTAATGGGCGATATAAGCTCACGCAGGGGCAGCATTTCGGGAATGGACGATGTTGGCGGTGTTAAGCAAATCAGTGCAACTGTGCCGTTGTCGGAGATGTTCGGTTATGTAAATGAGCTGAGGAGCAAAACACAAGGACGCGGACAGTATGTCATGGAACCCAGCCACTACACCGAAGTTCCGAAGTCTGTGCTTGAGAATATTCGTAAATAAAAATAATTCTCACAAACCTATTGTAATTTTTAACAAAATCTGTTAAAATATAAACTAATATAAAAAAACAAACAACTTAATTAGGAGGAAATGAAAATGGCAAAGCAAAAATTTGAACGTACCAAACCCCACGTCAACATCGGTACCATCGGTCACGTTGACCACGGTAAAACCACGTTGACGGCTGCGATTACGAAAGTATTAGCTCTTACAGGCGGTGCTAAATTTGAATCATATGACATGATAGATAAAGCCCCCGAAGAAAGAGAACGCGGTATCACCATTAACACCGCTCACGTTGAGTATCAGACAGAAACACGCCACTATGCACACGTTGACTGCCCGGGGCACGCCGACTATATCAAAAACATGATTACCGGTGCTGCACAAATGGACGGTGCAATCTTAGTTGTTGCAGGTACTGACGGTCCGATGGCTCAAACAAAAGAACACATTCTTTTGGCAAAACAGGTAAACGTACCCGCTATGGTAGTGTTTATTAACAAATGTGACGAAGTTGATGATGATGAGCTTCTTGAATTAGTTGACATGGATATTCGTGACGTTCTCAGCAAGAACGGCTTCCCCGGAGATGACACTCCGATTATCAGAGGCTCTGCAAGAGAAGCACTCTTGTCCACAAGTCAGGATTCAAGCTCACCCGAGTATGCTTGTATTCATGAGCTTATGAAAGCTGTTGACGAGTTTATCCCCACACCTGAGCGTAAAGTAGATATGCCGTTCATGATGTCGGTTGAGTCTGTTACCACTATTCCCGGACGTGGTACTGTTGTTACCGGGCGTGTGGAAAGAGGTACTCTTAAAATTAACGACCCTGTTGAAATCGTTGGTTTATCTGATGAACCCCGTGCAACAGTTGCTACCGGTATCGAAATGTTCCATAAATCTCTTGACCAAGCGGAAGCAGGCGATAACGCAGGCGTACTTCTCAGAGGTGTTGCAAGAACAGAAGTCAGACGTGGTCAGGTTTTAGCGAAACCCGGTTCTATTAAACCGAAAACCAAGTTCCAGGGCGAGGTTTACGTTTTGACTAAGGACGAGGGCGGACGTCATACACCGTTCTTCTCAAACTACAGACCGCAGTTCTTCTTTGGTACAACCGACGTTACCGGCGTTGTTACACTTACCGACGGTAAAGAAATGTGTATGCCCGGCGACCACGTTACCATTGATGTTGAGCTGATTACCCCGATTGCTCTTGAAGAAGGTTCACGCTTCGCTATTCGTGAGGGCGGTAAAACAGTTGGTTCGGGCACGGTTATTAAAGGCAACGGTTAATTGTTATAAACTGAGAAAAGGCGGACTTGACAAGTTCGCTTTTTTTTGGTATAATACACTATTGTATGGACTTATCAAAAATTATAATAATCACGGGGCATTACGGGGCAGGCAAGACCAACACAGCCATTAACCTTGCTATGACTTTACGAAATGACAACCCCTCCGCCAATATAACAGTCGCAGACCTCGATATTGTCAATCCCTATTTCCGAACAGCGGACTTTGCAAAGCTGTTCGGCGAGTATAATATTAAATTAGCGGTGTCCGACTATGCCAATTCTTCGTTAGACATTCCCGCAGTCCGTCTGAATGTCAAAGGTGAAGTGGCGAACTGCGATTATCTGATAATTGATGTAGGCGGGGACGATGAGGGTGCAAAGGCGTTAGGGCGGTTTTCACGAGAAGTACAGGACATAGGCTACGAAATGTATTACGTCATTAACCGATACCGTTTACAGACCCGTACAGCCGAACAAGCGGTAACGCTTATGCGGGATATAGAAAAGGCTTCTAAGCTGAAATGCACGGCGATTGTCGATAATTCTAACTTAGGCAGTGAAAGCATTATCGAAAATGCAGAATACGCCGATGAAGTATCAAGATTAACAGGACTGCAGATAATATTAATTAAAAAAGAAATATATGTAAAGAAAGTATGGGAGGTATAAGGAAAATGAAATGGAATCTCGAGTTTGAGCGTTGTAAGGGCTGTGCGTTGTGTACTACTGTTTGCCCGAAAAAAATCGTTATTATGCAGGATAAGAAATTGAACAAAAGCGGCTATTACACCTCGGAAATCACCGACATGAATGCATGTACGTCCTGTGCGTTATGTGCGGTTATGTGTCCCGATTGTGCTATTATTATTGAAAATTAAAGGAGAAAGACAATGGAAAAAGTAATATCTAATGAAAATTCAACCCCGAAAACCCCCCTTGTAAAGCATATTTACACTGCAGACCCGTCTGTTCACGTGTTTGAGGGGAAGTTATACATATACCCCTCCCATGACCTTGTCAACGACGGACTTGACGACGGTAAGGGCGACCACTTCAAAATGGAGGATTACCACGTATTATCACTCGATGACATTGGTGAACCCTGTGTTGACCACGGAGAAGCACTCCATGTTAAGAATGTCCCGTGGGCAACCCAAAGAATGTGGGCTCCCGATGCGGCATTCAAAAACGGCAAGTATTACTTCTATTTCCCTGCAATGGATAAAGAAGGTATATTCAGAATTGGTGCGGCAGTTTCCGATAAACCTATGGGGCCGTTTGTTCCCGAAGAGAATTATATTCCCGGAAGCTTCAGCATTGACCCGGGCGTGTTCACAGACGACGACGGAACTACCTATATGTTCTGCGGCGGGTTATGGGGCGGTCAGCTTGAAAAGTGGCAGACAGGTCAGTTCGTGGCAGGAGAAGAGGGTATGAACGCAGGTGAGGACGGGCCGCAGGGTGATGAACCTGCATTAACTCCTTGGGTTGCGATTATGAATGACGATATGGTGACGTTCAAAGATAAACCGCAGTATGTCAAAATATTGGACGAAAACGGCGAACCCCTTAAGGCTGGGGACAACGAAAGAAGATACTTCGAAGCCCCCTGTATGCACAAATTCAACGGGAAATACTACCTGTCTTATTCAACAGGCGATACACATAATATTTGTTACGCTGAGGGTGACAGTCCTACAGGCCCGTTCACTTATAAAGGAATTGTGTTAGAGCCGGTAATAGGGTGGACTAACCACCACTACATCGTCGAGTTCAAGGGAAAATGGTATCTGTTCTATCATGACAGCAGTTTATCGGGCGGTGCAACACATTTACGGTGTGTGAAATACATGGAACTCGACATAGCCGCCGACGGTACGATTAAAACATTGAATGATTTAGTACAATTATAAAATAAGGAGCAACACAACTATGGAAAGAAGTTTAATGAAAGGCAACGAAGCCCTTGCAGAAGCGGCAATCCGTGCAGGCTGTAAGTGCTATTTCGGTTATCCTATAACCCCGCAGAACGAAATCGGTGCATATATGTCGAATACTTTACCTAAATTAGGCGGTGTATTCGTTCAAGCGGAGTCGGAAATTGGTGCGATTAACATGATTTACGGGTGTGCCGCAACGGGAACACGCTGTATGACCTCCTCCTCATCGCCCGGTATGTCGCTTAAAACCGAGGGAATCTCCTATTTAGTAGGAGCAGACTTACCCTGCGTAATCGTGAATATTCAGCGTGGTGGGCCGGGATTAGGTTCAATCCAACCGTCACAGGCGGATTATTGGCAGACCACTCGTGCATTAGGGCACGGTGACATGCGTATGCCGGTATTCGCCCCCTATTCTGTGCAGGAAATGGTGGATATGACAAGTAAGGCGTTCGATATTGCAGAAGAATTCAGAACCCCTGTTATGGTATTGGCAGACGGGCTGTTAGGTCAAATGATGGAACCGGTATCATTTCCGGACAGCGGGACGACAGGGTCGTCGTCCCCTACATGGGCAACCGACGGGCATGATAACAAACGTAAAAAGAACATTGTAAATTCGCTGTTTCTTGAACCCATTGAACTTGAAAACGTCATTAAAGAACGGTTCGACAGATACGAGAAAATAAAAGAAAAACATTGCGAGGCGGCTTATGAAAATACCGAGGACGCTGATATAATTATCGCCGCATACGGTTCAACCGCAAGAATTACACAAACTGCCGCAGAAATGGCAAGGGCAGAGGGTATAAAAGTAGGCACGTTCAGACCAATCACGGTTTACCCGTTCCCCGAAAAGCAATTACAAGCCGCTTGCAAAAACGCCAAGAAAGTGCTTGTTGTGGAAATGTCGATGGGTCAGATGGTTGACGATGTTAAGTTAGCACTTGATTGTAAAATCCCCGTGGAGTTCTACGGGCGTTCCGGCGGGTTCGTACCCGGGCCGCAGGAAGTTTTAGAAAAGATAAGGGGGATGATGTAATGCCGAATTTCACAAGACCTAAATCATTGGTTGATGTTCCTAATCATTACTGCCCCGGCTGTACCCACGGGATTATCCACCGCATAATCGCCGAAGTTATTGATGAAATGGGAATAGACGGACAGACAATCGGGGTTTGCCCTGTAGGCTGTTCTGTATTGGCGTATAACTATTTCAGCTGTGATATGATTCAAGCGTCACACGGACGTTCTCCCGCAGTCGCTACAGGGGTTAAGCGTGCGAAGCCCGACAGGTTCGTATTCACCTACCAAGGAGACGGCGACTTAGCGGCAATCGGTACTGCCGAGATTATTCATGCGGCGGCACGGGGCGAGAACATCACTGCCATATTCGTGAACAACACCACTTACGGAATGACGGGCGGTCAAATGGCTCCCACAACATTACCGGGGCAGAAAACCCAGACCACGCCTTTCGGGAGGAATACCGCTGTTGAGGGCTTCCCAATTCGTGTGTGTGAGCTTATGTCGCAATTAGACGGCGTGGCACTTGCCGAAAGAGTGGCGGTCATCGACCCTAAGACCATTATGGGGGCGAAGAAAGCCATCCGTAAGGCGTTTGAAATCCAGAAAAATAAACAAGGCTTCTCAATTGTGGAGATTTTAAGCAACTGCCCGACCAACTGGGGAATGACTCCGCTTGAATCCCTTGAACGGATTAAGACAGAGATGATGCCTTATTATCCTTTGGGAGTGTATAAGGAGGGGAGCATAAGATGAAAAAAATGAATGAATATTTAATCGCAGGGTTCGGCGGACAGGGGATTCTTTTCGCAGGGAAGCTGCTCGGTAATATCGGATTAATTGATAATAAGGAGGTTACATGGTTTCCGTCCTACGGGCCAGCTATGCGTGGAGGAACCTGCAACTGTTCGGTATGTATCAGCGATTCCTTAATCGGCTCACCTGTTGTTGACAGCCCCGATGTTCTTATAGCCATGAACGGTCCGAGCTATGACAAGTTCATTAATGCGGTGAAAAAAGGCGGTAAGGCGTTTATTGATAATTCGTTGGTTGACAGTAAATACGACGGTAGTGACATTGATTGTTTCTATATCCCCGCAACAAGGTTAGCCGCCGAGAACGACTTAAAAGGTATGGCGAACATTATCGTACTCGGTAAGGTCATTAAGGAAACGGGTTTAGCGACGTTAGAAACCGTGAAAGCGGCGTTAGAGGTGTCTGTCCCCGCCGGTAAAGCTAATCTTATTGAATTAAACATGAAAGCCATCGAAATAGGAATGGCAAATTAATTAATAATTAATAATGAATAGTTAATAATGATTGAATTTATAAGAATAATCTCCCTTTTACGGATTAGACTAACCGTAATAGGGGGATTTTATTATGACTATAGTGTATACAATCGGGAAAGGTTCCGAAAAGGATATGGAAAACCTAATACTGACGCAGCTGTCGAAATCATATCGGGTTACTTATATAAAGAGTAAGAGCTTGGTTCAGTGCGGGCAGGGCTATGAAATTATAGTCGCTGATTTCCCGGAAATCAAGTCGCTGTATGTTGACGAATGCATTATCGTTATGAAAAGCGGCGGAATTGTCCCGAATATCCCCTTACCCGAAAAAAGCATAATCGTGGTTAATTCCGAGAATATCGAGCAACTAACCGCACTTAAGACCGATTCAAAAAAGCGTGTGATTACCTGCGGAGCAAGTGAAAAGGACACTTTGTCCTATTCAAGCCTTACCTCCGACAGCATAGTCATCTCGCTTAATCGGGAAATAACTGCGTTCTCGGGTAGGGTAATCCAACCGTTGGAGATTCCGCTGAAACTCGAAAAGTTCCCCAAAGACGTGTATTACCCGATTGCTTTTACCGCATTAAGACTGCTTTTAGACGATTTTAATTCAGAACTTGGTAATTTAATTTAAAAATTTTCAAAAAAAGATTGACAGGACTTGCTTTTTTTGGTATAATGTCATTTGTTGTATGTGATTCGCTAGCTCAGGCGGTAGAGCACCTGCCTTTTAAGCAGGGTGTCCTGGGTTCGAGTCCCAGGCGAATCATCAGATGCAACATAAAAAGGACGCTGTGTGCGTCCTTTTTCTTTTTTACCAAATAAACAAATCTAACACGATTGCACTAATCATGATAAGTGCGATTGCCAAGGCGATGATTTTTAAAATCAACTTTTTTCTTTCATTTTTCTTCATAATTATGCTCCTATGCCTTGTTAGGGATTCCGCCCGAATAACTGCACATAATATCTGACACCGTCGATGTCATATGCCGCAACGCCCATAACCTCAAATTTATCCGATAATATGTTTGCTTTATGGGGTGGAGAGGCCATCCAGCCTTTCATAGCACTATCGGCCGTATAACTCGTGGCAGGCGAACCCATTGCTAAGTTTTCCCCGGCTGCTTGGTATTTTATACCCGCTTCGGTTATTGCAGTAGTAAATTGACGCCCGTCCGGTCTTGTGTGACTCCAGCTGTGCTGAAGCTCCACTACTCTGATTTTTGCGGCAACAGCATAGTTATCGTCCCACTTTAAGGCGGGAAGCCCTGCTGAGGCACGTTCTGCATTTACTAATGCTAATATCTTTTCAGCCTCCGAATCACGGTATGTACCGTTTCCGGCAGGCGGAATTAACGAATTCCCCGGAGACTCGGTTGCGGCAGTCGTAGCCGCTGTTGTGGCAACTGTAGTAACAGCAGTTGTGGCGGCAGTCGTTGCAGCTGTAGTGGCAGAAGTCGTTGCGGCTGTAGTAGCGGCAGTCGTTGCAGCCGTAGTAGCGGCAGTAGTAGCAACTGTAGTAGCCGCTGTAGTAGCTTCGGTGGTGGTCGCTTCGGTAGTGGTTTCCTCGGTTTGTGTTTCATCCTCATAGGTAGTAGCCCGTGTAAAAGCAACGAGTGTTGTTTCTTCAATTTCGGTTGTTGTTGACGAGGTAAAGCTTTCAACGGGAATTTCGTCATCGTTTGGTTCAGATGTCGGCTCAGACTCTGTTTTATTAATTAAATCAAACTCATCGGCATTATGTAAATCTCCTGTGACACATGCAGTCAGTGACAGCACACAGACAATCACTGTCAGCATAATAAACTTGTTTCGCATAAGCATATCCTCCGTTTCTTATAACATTATACTACATTCTCACATAAAAAACAAGTGTTTTCCATAATTTATGCTGTTTAACCTGAGGTATTGCAAAATTCTTAATAATATGCT
This sequence comes from Oscillospiraceae bacterium, assembly GCA_009784825.1. GTDB lineage: Bacteria > Bacillota > Clostridia > Oscillospirales > Ruminococcaceae > Ruminiclostridium_E. Next base: position 29,696 of record WQXO01000002.1, on the reverse strand, counting down.
AAAATATAATTAATCTTTCATATAACACGGAGAGTTTATCTGATGACCGCTGCCGAATTCCTGCGTGAGATTAAGAAGGAACGCCTCTCAGGGAGGGAGTTCCTCGCATTAATCGGGCATACCGAGATTAGTAACGAGGATTATTCCGAGATTAAGGAAAATCCGGGGCTTACCTATGCCCGCCTCGTTGAAATACTTGAGAATTCCCCGCTTACCGGCGAGGACTATTCTGCTTTGCTTAAAACAGCACGGGAACGCAGAGTTAAGCGTGTGCAGAAGAAAACCCGCCGTGAACTCGAAAACAGCCTTACCTTAGCCTTATCCGAAAGTGAGAATGTTGCCGAACCCGCTCCCGAACCCGAGCAAATGGATATTACCGAGGAAATAACGCTTGTCGATGATGACGAAGACATTAAGGAGCTCGATAATTCTGAGGAAGACTTGTGGGGTGATGATGCACCCGTTTCTGATGAATATAAGGAGTTTAATTCGGGGGATGAACCGGAGATTGACGAGTATGGCTCGGGTGAGGATTTTGACGAGAACGCCCCCCGTGAGAACAGGGTCAGGCGGATAATCTGCATATCATTAGGCGTTGTTTTGGTGTTTATGAGCTTCTTCGTCCGTTATATAACCACCGGAAGCTGGGCTTTACCGGATGATTCTTTTAAAGCACCCGAAATTTATGAGGATATTTTTTCTCTCCAAGCACAATTAACCAGTCAGACGGACAAGCTATTTCCTTTTGAAAAGCGTTATAATGCGGAAAGCTTCGGGGTTGAACCGAGGGGATTACGTTCACTGTGTAATAATTCCGATTATATATTCAAAACCGACGGTAACGAAATTAAGGCGGTTAAGACGAATTTGGGGGTCATGACCTCTGTGCCGTTTTATAACCGTGATGACATGGAATTACTCGGTATATTCCTACAAAGGGACAGGCTGTATGCAGTGTATAACAGTGAATATTCGGTGGATTTCGATTATTTCACAGAAATTGACGAAATTCCTGTTAAGCAATCGTTCAGTTTTGTCCAGCCGAGTGTAACTGTTTTAGGCTTCGACACGCTTAACTGGAACGCCACCCCCGTCACGGAATACACACAGGACGGTACTTTCAACGATATAATTATCCGTGATACTGCGTTTTTTATCATAACCGATTATGAGGTTATGAACAATCTCAGCCCGACGAATTATGACGGGTATATCCCCGCATACAAGCTGAATAATCAGAGAAGCTACGTTCCTATGGACAATATCACGATTATGAAAAACTCCGATTATTCGAGCATGACGGTTATTGCGGGTATAACACCGGAAAAGGTAACAGCATATGCAATAAGCGGTGGGAAAGCCGATTTTGTGTACGAATTCGGGAATACGCTTGTTTTGACATTGTCCGATAAAGGGCGAACAACTCTAATCAAATATAATGTGTATGAGAATACGCTGAACAATCCTGTTTCGGTAAATGTCAAGGGAGAGGTAAAACAAGGCTTTGTCGATTACAGGAACGGAATTATGCGTGTGCCGGCGGTTGTGCGTGATGAAATAAGCAGTGTTACTCTATATATTCTCGATGATGATATGTCACAAACGGCAGTTATTGAAAAAATTGCCTCAGGTGAAGAATTGCGGGGAGCGGCATATGACGACAGGGCTGTTTATGTAATAGCCGAGCAGTTATACGCCATAAACACCTCTATGCCGGAGAACCCTGTGTTCTTGCAGGAAATAAACACCTTGATTTCTGAGGTAATGTATTACTCGTGGGGTGAGGGTAAGTTCTTCTCGGTCAGCATAAACGCTGATAATGAGGGTAACAGGCAGGGTGTCACGGTGACAATGTATGTTATTAAAAGTGACGGTTCACCCGAGATAATCGACGAGATAACTCATATTCCGCCGAATTTGCGGCAGGGAACGGTTGAAATGCCGTCAGAACATTCGAGGGAGGTTATTGCAGTCAGTTATGATTCGGGAATAATCACAGTTCCCATAGTTTATCACACAAGGGTGACAGAGGTTGAACAGTTTTTGATTATCGGATACAGCGAGTATGCCGGTTTCGATATTAGGGGGTTCATCACGGATTTAGACCTGTATTCAAGTTATAACGCCGCTGTAATATCTAACGGTTATGTCTATTGCTTCTTCGATGATATGATTATATCCTCCACTACGTCAGGTACAGTTGTAAGTGTTTTTAATATGTAAAATATATTAGGGGGTCGAAACCCCCTAATAATTACATGCAGAATAAATGTGCACCAATTCGTTTGATTACCGGTCTTGCATTCATAAATGCGTTATTGTGCTTGGCAGGATTGTGGTAATATATTGCACCGCCCGACGGGTCCCAGCCGTTAATGGCATCACGTGCCGCCGAATATGATGTGGCTGATATGGGTTGATTGAACTGACCGTCTACTAATGCTGTGAACGCACCGTCTTGGTATAATACGCCCGCTAATGTGTCCGGGAATGAGGGGTGTTTAATTCGGTTGAGTATTACCGCTCCGATGGCTACCTGACCCTCATACGGTTCGCCTCTACCCTCTGCGGAAATCATGCGTGCTAATAGGTTGATATTAGCTTGAGTTGCCGAAATGACCTTACCTGTGGTAATTCCCATGACCCGTAAAGTTGCTTGGTCGGCTATTCCGGTTACACGAAGTCCGTGATAACGCTGAACTTTCCGCACCGCTTCTTCGGTAATCGGCCCGTAATATCCGGTGATTTCAGCGTTGAACACGCCCCAGTCACGCAGAACCCGTTGAATGGCTTCTACTTCTTTACCGGTGGAGCCGTATTGCGAATACACGGGGACGGTTTCAAAGTTTTTACCCACCCCGCTTAACATTGCCGCTATTAAAAACGCCGAAAGCGAAATTTTTATAAAAGATTTCATTGGTTTATCCCTTTCTTGTATGAAATTTTTATTATTTTTCGCTTATTTTATGAATATATACATAAAAAAATGTTTGCATTTTTCTATAAAATATGTTAAAATATCATGGATTAAAAATATTAAGGAGAACAAAAATGGGAAAAAAGACGTTAATGCTCGGAAACCATGCCATTGCCCGCGGTTGCTATGAAGCGGGAGTAACCGTTGTATCGAGTTATCCCGGAACGCCCAGCACCGAAATTACCTTTGCCATGACACAGTATAAGGGTGATATTCACGCTGAGTGGGCAGTTAATGAGAAAGTCGGGTGTGAGGTTGTTGTCGGTGCAAGCATAGCGGGAGCGAGAGCCTTTACGGGAATGAAGCATGTCGGCTTAAACGTAGCGAGTGACCCGTTATACACTGCTTCCTACGCAGGGGTGAACGGCGGTCTTGTTTTAGCAATCGCTGATGACCCGGGTATGCACTCTTCACAGAATGAGCAGGATTCCCGCCGTCACGCAATCGCTTCAAAGTGCCTTATGCTTGAGCCTGCCGATTCAAGGGAATGCTTGGAGTTCACCAAAAAAGCCTTTGATTTGTCCGAAGAGTTCGATGTTCCTGTATTAATTCGTCTTTCCACAAGGATTTCCCATTCCCAAGGTATAGTAGAGGAGGGTGAACGCATTAAACGTGACCTGCCCGATTATAAAAAAGATGCGTCAAAATATGTTATGATGCCGGTATTTGCGAGAGGCAGACGGGTGTTCGTTGACGAGCGTGACAGGAAATTAGTCGCATATGCGGAAAAATCCCCCTTTAATGTAATAGAGGACAATAATTCGGACATAGGTGTTATCTGTGCGGGGACTACCTATCAGTTTTCACGTGAAGCGTTGGGCGATAAAGCGAGTTATCTTAAATTAGGCGTGGTTAATCCCCTGCCTGTTGAGCTTATAAAAGAATTTGCCAAGAAAGTGAAAAAATTATACGTTGCTGAGGAGATGGACCCCATCATTGAACAGCACTGCAAGGCAATCGGGTTAGAGGTAATAGGGAAAGACCTGTTCCCGACTATCGGTGAATACTCACAGGGTATAATCCGTGAAAAAGTATTAGGCGAGGTCAAAGAACACAGCGTATTCCCCGAGGCTATTCCCGTTCGCCCTCCCGTGATGTGTGCGGGCTGCTCACATAGAGGACTATTCACGGTATTGGGGAAATTAGGCGTAATGGTCAACGGCGACATAGGCTGCTACACCTTAGGGGCTACACCTCCGTTATCCGCAATGGATACCACCATTTGTATGGGAGCGGGCGTATCCTCGTTACACGGGTTCAATAAAGGGCGTCAGGGCGATTATGAAAACAGAGCCGTCGGCGTAGTTGGCGATTCCACCTTTATACATTCGGGAATTACGGGGCTGATTAACATTGCCTACAGTAAGAGTAATTCTACAATTATCATCGCCGATAACACCATTACCGGAATGACTGGCGGGCAGAACACCCCCGCAAACGGTCTTGATATTTACGGTGACTCAGCACCCTCAGTCGATATTGAAACCATGTGTAAGGCGTGCGGGATTAAGCGTGTTACAGTGGTTGACCCGTCCGACATGGCTGAAACCGAGCGTGTTTTAAGGCAGGAACTCGACGCAAACGAACCCAGCGTAGTTATTTCAAGGAAACCTTGTGCATTATTAAAAGGCTTTGTGAAAAATAAACCTGTTGCGGTTGACCCGAACAAATGTACCGGTTGCCGAGTCTGCTTAAAAGTAGGCTGTCCCGCATTATCTTATAAAGACAAGAAAGTGTCAGTCAACAAGAACTTATGCGTTGGTTGCGGAGTCTGCGGTCAGTTATGTAAACCTGCCGCTTTTGCGGACACGGTGTCCGCTATAGATAACGGAGGAAATGATTAATATGAATACAGTATCAATTATGTTTGTAGGCGTGGGCGGGCAGGGGACACTGCTTGCATCGAGAATAGTAGGCAATGTTTTATTAAACAAAGGCTTCGACGCAAAGGTCAGCGAGGTTCACGGAATGAGCCAGCGTGGCGGCTCTGTAACCACCTATGTGAAATACGGTGACAAGGTATATTCCCCGATAGTTGACAAAGGGGAAGCCGATTATATCGTGGCGTTCGAGTTAATGGAGGCGGCAAGATGGGTTGAATACCTAAAAAAAGGCGGAAAAATGCTGATTAACACACAGCAATTATCACCAATGCCGGTAATTACCGGTGCCGCTGAATATAACAGTGATGTTATTGACAAAATAAAAGCATTGGGAATTGATGTAATTTCGCTTAACGCTCTTGAATTAGCCGAGCAAGCAGGGAATGACAAAAGCGTGAATGTTGTTATGATGGGTGTGTTGTCGAATGAGTTAGGTTTTGACAAGTCACTGTGGACTGATGCCCTGCGTGAATGTTCACCGAAAGCCGCCCTCGAAAGCAACGAAAAAGCGTTTGAATTAGGTGTAAATGTTTAAAGGAAAACTATGAATTATTACAAAAAAGAAATAGAAACCGCACCACGTCACGAGTTAGAGGCGTTGCAATCGTTTCGCTTGGCACAGAAAATCCGCAAGGTTTATGACAGGGTCGAACCCTATCGCAAGAAGATGGATGAAGCAGGGGTAAAACCGGAAGACATCCGCACGATTGCGGATTTATCTAAGCTTCCGTTCACCACTAAGCAAGACCTGCGTGACAACTACCCTTACGGAATGTTCGCTGTTCCAATGGAGGAGGTTGTGCGAATTCACGCTTCCTCGGGGACTACCGGGAAGCAGACGGTTGTCGGGTACACGAAAAACGACATCGAATTATGGGCAGAGTGCGGAGCTCGCTGTATCGTCGGAATAGGCGGGACTAAGCAAGACTACGTCCACGTCTCTTACGGGTATGGGTTGTTTACCGGTGGGTTAGGTATGCACTATGGAGCGGAGAAATTGGGTGCGGTGACTATTCCGGCTTCGGCAGGGAACAGTCTGCGTCAGCTTGAGATGTTCCGTGACTTCGGCTCGTCTATCCTGTGTATGACACCGTCATATGCAATCAGCCTTATTGAGTTAATGAAAGAAAATGGCTTATCTAAGGACGATTTTAACCTAAAAGCGGGACTGTTCGGGGCAGAGCCGTGGACTGATGAAATGCGTGGGGAAATCGAAAAAGGCTTAGGCTTAAAAGCCTATGACATTTACGGGTTATCGGAGATTCTCGGTCCCGGCGTATCATGTGAGTGTATTTTCCAAAAGGGTATGCATGTTTGTGAAGACCACTTTATCCCAGAAATCGTTGACCCGGACACCTTTGAGCCGTTACCGGCGGGAACACAGGGGGAATTGGTGTTCACCTGCATTACTAAGGAGGCGTTACCGCTTATCCGTTACAGAACCCGTGACATCGCTTCATTGGATTATGAAAAGTGCGAGTGCGGCAGGACGTTAGTGCGAATGAAAAAGCCGCAGGGACGAACCGACGATATGCTGATTATCAGAGGCGTGAATGTCTTCCCGTCGCAGATTGAGGCGGCTTTGATGAGCTTCGACAGCGGTGCGACGAATTATATGATTATCGCTGACAGGGTGGATAACAAGGACACACTTGAAATTCAGATTGAAATGCGTTCGGATATGTTCGGCGACAACGTGCGTGACGTTGAGAACTACCGCAGACGTGCGAGGGAGCTTATAACCTCTGCAATCGGTGTCGGGGTTAATGTAAAGCTGATTGAACCTAAGACCTTAGCACGTTCCGAGGGAAAGGCAAAACGAGTAATCGACAAGAGAAAACTGTAGGGAGGGTATATGGCAGATAAAGCACAGCTTGAAAATTTTGCGTTTGCACAGTTCACAGAAAGTGAATTATGCATGATGGGTGACAATTTCATTCATTTTATCGAACATATCAAAGCAGGAAATGAAACCGAACTCAAACGCCTGTTTAACAATCTTTCCGATGATATTGAACCTCGTCAGCTTTATGCTTACTGCAAGCTGTTGAACGGTAACGGCTTAGGGCATATTCGGCAGAAAAGGAGCAACGAGTTATACGGGGTGGTATTTCAAATCGGTTTGCAAAACGGTATAGAAACGCTTGCAGTATATCCCAACAGGGAGGGCTGGTACATTAATTATACAGGCGGTGCGATTAAGCTGAACCCACTTTCTGAAAATGAGGATAGGCTGGGGATTAATCCTTTGATTGATGCTCTTTTTGAAACTGCCGTTAAGACTGTCCCGGGGTTTGAATTGCCCGATAATAACCATATCCCTGATATAATAACAGGAAATCTCCGTATAAATTTACTTACCGGTAAGGGGCTTTTCTCTGCGGAAAGTGCACTTAATGCAATTGTGAATACTTCTTCCGCAGGGGAAATGTTCAACTTGGGAACGAAAATATTACAGAGATTAGTGGCAATGTCCGGTAAATAATTATTTTGGAGGGTATAATCATGTTACAACAAATTTCAGTATTCGTAGAAAATAAGTCAGGCAGGCTTTATGCCGTCATGGAAACACTTTCAAAAGCGACGGTTGATATTCGTGCAATGACAATCGCCGACACCAGCGACTTCGGAATTGTTCGCTTAATTGTCAATGACGCAGACAAAGCGTTACAGGCACTTAATGCGGAGAATTTCACGGTCAAAGTAACCGATGTAATCGGGTTCACAATTCCCGATAAATTCGGGGCGTTGTGTGACGTTGTGCGGGTATTGGGTGAAAAGGACATAAACATCGAATACTCCTATTCACTTATGGGGAAAGAAAAAGGCGAGGCAGACATTGTCATTCGGGTGAACGATACCCAAAAAGCAGAAGAAATCCTCACAGGGGCAGGCGTAAAGTTAATTTCGATTAGTGATATTCTATGAACTGGAATATAGCAGACTTACACGCCTCATACGGAAAATTCGAGCAGCTGCCGCCGATTAGTGAAAAGGCGGAAATCGCTTTTTCGGGGCGGTCGAATGTCGGGAAATCCTCGCTTATTAATAAATTATTGAACAGGAAATCCCTTGCCCGTGTCAGCTCGACACCGGGGAAGACTATTACGCTTAATTTCTATAACATTGGTAACATCGACAAGGAAATCTATATCGTTGATTTACCCGGCTACGGTTATGCAAAGACGAGTAAGGACGAGAAAGCCCGCTTCGGTAAATTAACCGAGCAGTATATCAAATCGGGGAGAATATCACTTTTAGTACAGTTGATTGACTTTCGTCACCCGCCCACCGCCGACGATTTAATAATGATTGAGTTTTTGAAGGAAACCGGTATCCCTTTTGTAATCGCATTAACTAAGGCGGATAAATTAAAGAAAACTAAGCGTTTAGAACGCAGTTCGGCGTTTAAAACACAATTCCCCGAAATTAATATCATCGAATTTTCCTCCGAAACAGGTGAGGGTGTTGACGAATTAAGACAGGTTATCGAAAATTATGGATAAATCTAAATTAGCATATACCCATACCTACGGTTGCCGTGCGAATGTTTCCGACGGTGAGAAAATCAACGGTATGTTAGCCGAAATGAGGTACGGTTTCACGAATATACAGGACGAGGCAGACTTAATCCTGTTTAATACCTGTGCAGTCCGTGAGAACGCCGAGAACAAGGTTTTCGGGAATATTGGTGCGTTAATCCACCAAAAACGCCGCAACCCCGATTTAATCGTCATTGTCTGCGGTTGCATGGTTCAACAAGAGCATATCACAGAAAAATTATATAAAACTTTCCCTTTTGTAGACTTAATCTTCGGCACCCACGTGCTTCATAAATTCCCGGAATTATTAAACGAGGTGATTATTAATAAAAGGCGTGTCACCGATATTAGTAATACCGAAACAATTACAGAGGATTTACCAATTAGGCGAGAGAGCGAATTTAAGGCAGATGTTCCGATTATGTTCGGGTGCGATAACTTTTGCAGTTATTGCGTAGTGCCGTATGTAAGAGGGCGGGAGCGTTCCCGTAAGCCCAATGACATTATTAACGAGATACAAGGCTTAGTCAAAGACAACGTCAAGGAAGTTATGCTGTTAGGGCAGAACGTCAATTCATTCACACCGTCATTCCCCGAATTATTGAAAGAAATTGAAGCGATAAACGGTGATTTCAGAATAACCTACATGACCTCCCACCCGAAGGACTTGTCACGGAATCTGATTGACGTAATAGCAAACAGCGAGAAAATCTCACATCATCTGCATTTGCCGGTACAATCGGGGAGTAACCGAATTCTTGAGCTGATGAACAGGGGATATACCGTTGAGCAGTATGAAAGCATTATTAACTATGCGAGGGAGCTAACTCCCCTAATATCAATTACTACCGATATAATTGTCGGCTTCCCCGGGGAAACACGTACCGATTTCGAGGAAACGCTGTCACTGATTAAGAAAATCAGGTTCGACTCGGCATACACGTTTATTTACTCTAAGCGGGAGGGGACAAAAGCGGCAGAATTACCCGATACGGTTACAAGTGAGGAAAAAAGTGCGTGGTTTCGGGAAATGCTCGATGTATTAGCTGAAATCGGCGACACGGCGTATGAGCGGTATGTCGGTAAGACTTTGCGGGTATTATGTGAGGGTGAGGGCAGGACAGGGCAGGGGCAATTCACGGGGAAAAGCCGTGAGGGGGTAATCGTGGATTTTAATTCGGATAATACGGATATTATCGGGAAATTCGTAAATGTTAAGATAGATAAGGCGTTAAAATGGGCAGTATTGGGGCGGTCGACATGAAGATTATTAATGTAATCGTCGGTGTTATTGCGGGGTTAATGCTTTTGCTAATATTTGTACTTGTGATTATGTCGCCGATTATTTTATTACAGCCGCAATTCAAAAGGAGTTTTACACAAAACCAGATTAACAGTATTTGTGAAACATTCAAATTTGAGCTTGCTGAGGGTGAAACAATATATACAAGGTATCACCCGGGGTTTTTGCAGGGAAGACCGACATTAAATGTAATTATTGAGAACATACATTCCGAGGAAGATTTTTCATCACGATTTGATGGTGAGATTATTAAAGAAACATGGGAATTTACTCATATTACAGGATTTATCAGTTCATATGAGGTGGAAATATTTTATTTTGAGCCACACTGGGAGTCGGCAAGCTACCTTATATTCTATAAGGAAGATGATAAGTTAAATGCAAGGTTTTATATAGACGGGTATAATAAACGGTTAGAAAGTATACATAATATCGTGTATAATCCTTATTTGCAATTTATTAAACCGATATTTGTTATACCGCCCGTTATTGAAACAGCATGCATTATATTTTTAATTATACAATACAAAAAATACAAAAGGAGAAAACAACATGGACACAATCAAGATGGCACGGGAGCTCGGCAGGGCAATCCAAGCCGATGAACGCTACAAGGCATACTTCGATGCAAAGGAAATAAACGACGCTGACGAGGGGTTGCAGTCACTCATAGGCGAGTTTAATCTGTTAAGGCAGAAGATTACAGCGGAGATGAACAAGGGCGGCGAGGAAAGAAACCCCGAAAAAATCGATGAGTTAAATACCGAGGCACAAAGCGTATACTCGCAGATTATGGGCAACGAAAGCATGATTATGTTCACTGCCGCAAAAAATGCAATGGATAATTTAATCCGTGATGTCAGCGGAATTATCAGCCTTTGCTGTGACGGCGAAGACCCCGATACCTGCCAAATCGAACCCGAACCGATAAGCGGTTGTGCGTCGGGCGGCGGCTGCTCGGGTTGCGGTAAGCATTGACGAGCAATTGACAATGTACAATGTACAATTGACAATTGAAAGGACTTTAAACGAGCATGAACAGGGAAAACCTTACCCCAGATGCTAAGGCATTGACTCCAGATGCTAAGGCATTGACTCCAGATGCTAAGGCATTGACTCCAATGCTACAACAATACCTTGATATAAAAGACGAATACAAGGGTTATGTGTTGTTTTATCGGCTTGGCGATTTTTATGAAATGTTTTTTGAGGATGCTGAAAACATTTCAAAGGAGTTAGAGCTTACCCTAACTGCACGGGCGGGGACTCCTATGTGCGGCGTACCGTATCACGCCGCAGAAACCTACATACAAAGATTAGTCAAGAGAAATTATAAGGTTGCATTATGCGAACAGTTCGACTCTCCCGACGGGAAAGGTCCTATGCAGAGGAAGGTCGTCCGCTTAATCACGCCCGGTACGTTAATTGAGGATTCCATGCTTGACGAAAGCAGGAATAATTATATAGGCAGTTTTTACGCAAGGGATAATTCGGTGGGAATTGCAATAGGTGATTTATCGACAGGGGAATTATATATTAACAAAACCGATTGTGAGGCGGGAATTATTAATGAAATATCTCGGTTTATGCCGTCGGAGGTTATGTTTAACGCTGATTTCATGGATTATAAGTCAGCGGGAGAGCTTTTGAAAAAGCAGGTCAACTGCCTTGCTGAGGTCATGGATGAGGATAAGTTCGTACCCGATAATGATATTATCCAAAGGCAGTTGGGCGATTTGTACACGTATGCGGGCGAACACAGTTCGCCCCTACGGAATTGTGCATTATGTGCATTATTAAGATACGTCGAGCATACCCAGAAAACTCAAGCAGTCCGCTTCACGTCTGTGACCGTTAATTCTGCGAATGAGTATATGGATATTGGCATTACCGCCCGCCGAAATCTCGAACTCACCGAAACCATGCGAAACCGTGATAAGAGGGGAACACTTTTATGGGTTTTGGATTGTGCGAAAACAGCAATGGGCAGGCGGCGGTTAAGGCAGTGTATCGAACGCCCGTTAAGCAATCATTTGGCAATTATAAAAAGGCTTGACTCGGTTCAGGAACTAAAAAGCACTGCACCTGTTCTGGCAGAGCTGCGTTCGGGATTATCGGGGATATATGACCTTGAACGTCTTATGTCACGTGTTATATACAAGACTGCTAATCCGAGGGATATAAATGCATTAGGGGCGGCATGCCGAAGAATTCCCGATATAAAAATATTGTTAGGCGGATTGAATTCATCGTTACTGACCGAGTTAAATAACGGTATGGACAATCTCACGGATATTGCTAATTTAATCGGCAATGCAATTGTTTCCGAGCCGCCCGCAGTCACAAAGGACGGCGGTTATATCAATGACGGCTTCAACCAAGAATTAGACAGATTAAGAGCGTTAACCGACGGTGGGAATGAACTGTTAGCTGAAATAGAAAAACGTGAGCGTGAGAATACCGGGATTAAGAACCTGCGGGTGGGTTATAACCGTGTTTTCGGGTATTATATCGAGGTTTCTAAGGGGAATATCGGTAATGTTCCGCCTCATTATCACAGGAAGCAGACACTCACAAACGGCGAGCGGTATATTACCGAGGAGCTGAAAACAATAGAAGACGACATTCTCTCAGCTAAGGAGAAAATTGTCGCACTGGAATTAGAAATATTCGCAGATGTAAAATCGTTCATCGAAAATGCATTATTGAGAATTCAGCGAACCGCCGAGGCGGTGGCTGATTTAGATGTTCTGTGTTCGTTCGCAGATGTGGCTATCCGTGATAATTATTGCCGCCCGGAAATCACTCTTGATAATGTAATCGACATTAAAGCGTCACGCCATCCGGTAGTCGAGAAAATGCTGACGGGCGGTGAATTTGCCCCGAATGATTGTTACCTCGATACAAGTGAAAACCGGCAAATGATTATCACAGGGCCGAATATGTCGGGGAAATCCACCTATATGCGGCAGGTGGCACTGATTACGCTTATGGCACAGTTAGGCTGCTTCGTCCCCGCTAAGTCGGCACGCATAGGTGTAGTCGATAAGCTGTTTACCCGTGTAGGTGCGAGCGATGACTTATCAATGGGGCAGTCTACCTTTATGGTGGAAATGTTAGAGGTTGCGGAAATTCTTAATAACGCAACCGACAAAAGTCTTGTTATTCTTGATGAAATCGGCAGGGGGACTTCCACGTTTGACGGAATTTCGATTGCCAAAGCTGTCGCCGAGTTTATTAATAATAAAATCGGCTGTAAGACGCTTTTTGCCACGCACTATCACGAGTTAATCGAATTAGAAAAACAGTATTCCGGAATTCGCAATCTCAGTGTTTCTGTGATTAAGCGAGGCGGGGAAATCACGTTTTTGCACAAAATCGTAGAGGGTGGTACTGACCAGAGCTACGGGATTGAGGTGGCTAAGTTAGCGGGAGTGCCGGCAAGTGTTATTTCCAATGCTAAGAAAGCGTTAAAGCAAATGGAGATGAATTCTAAAATCGAGCTTGAGGAAAGGCTTCGGGAGGAGGATGACATGGGCGGGCAGATTGACTTTGCTTTAATCGAGCGGGATAATGCGGTTAATCGGATTAAAGCGATTGATTTGGAGAACATCACCCCGCTTGATGCGATGAGAGAATTATCGGATATTAAGAAAAGGTTGACATAAGCGTGTATTTGTGATATAATTCTATTTATTAATTATTAATTATTAATTATTAATTATTAATTATTAATTGTATTGGACAGATGGCTGAGCTGGTCTAAGGCGTACGATTGGAAATCGTATGTACGTTAATAGCGTACCGGGGGTTCGAATCCCCCTCTGTCCGGCCGAGAGCCTCGGCGGGCAATATTTGAGCGAATCGCAATGTTCATTCGCCCATGCTCGCTGTGGTTCTTATACAGAACCGTTCTCCCCGTTTAATAAAACAGCATTGAGTTTGCACTCGGTGCTGTTTTTTTGCGTGCTGCCACTCTGCTTCGGTGACGTTGTTTAAAGATTTGTTTAAGTTGCAGGGCAATACATTGACAATAAGAAAAACGAATGTTATAATTTCAATGACAGTGTAAGCAACATTTTAAGGAGTAGAATTATGGGTATATTCAAGGAGTTTGAGGAAAAAGAGGTCGAGACACAGCGTTACCATGTGGAGAAGGACATTCATGAGGAACAGTTTGTTCCGGCATTCACTATGCATTCTGATATTATGGACAGTAAAAAAAGCAGCATATTTTTATCAAAGAAAGACTCGTCGGAGTTTAAGGCGGTCAAAGAGGGAGTGCAGGAACTCTTTCACAGAACCAACTCCACTTTAGAGGATGTTTCTCTTATGGATATTAAAGCTTCTTACATTAAGGTTATAGATTCCTGTGATGAGTATTTGGCGAAAAAAGACTCGAAATGGAAATATTCACGGGTGGGAGAGGAACGTGTAAGAATGGTTAAGGCTCTCCGTGAGTCAGCTTTGTATGAAAACTCGATTGTATCCGAAACTCATGCTAAGGCGGTGGAAATGCTGAACAAAAACGAATACTATTGGCGAGACGGCAAGCCGAGCTTAAAGGCTTTACATTGGCATTTTGTTGTCCATATGATGCGTACAGAAACGATTGAGGTTAAGGAGGAGGAATCGAGCAAGGCAGGTGCCGGTACAAGTGATGTTTTGGTTATCGGGAATGAGGTTGGCAAACGTCAATTCTTTAAGGAAACCGAGGTTTTAAGGACGGCTGCCGACGAAGTCCCTGAGATTGTTAACAAAAAGCTCGGCGAAATTGAAAAAACCGATACATTTTTTATCTTTGAAAACGGGTTTGAAGCGTTTAAGGAGCTTTTTAAAGATGCGGAATTTCGGAGCTATTTTGACGGGTTGGCGGGGTCCTTCGCTTTTAGACCGGATATGAAAGACCTTACCGATAACAAAATTAAAGAAGAGATTCACGCCGTTTTTAATGCTATAACTCTTGATGAAATCATGTACGGTAAGGAAACAGTCAACAACTTTGAAGCCGCTTTAGAGAACACTGATTTTTGTAAAGCTATGTATTCCATAATGAAGCCAATTGCACGCAACCTTGCCCGTGAAACTGCCTGTGAAAACGCCGGCATAAAAGTGGGGAGCGTTCTCTCAACACGTAATGTGGCTACATCACGAATGGCGGATATACTCGGTGCCGGTGATTTGATTGCACGTTCAAGAGTGGTTGACGTTAAGCAGGGTACCAAAACACGAAGAGGTATTGTCATGCAAGAGGCGATTGGCAAGGAAATATTATTACACTCTGAAGAAGAGCAGAACGTCATTAGAAAATCACCCGATTTTATGCGTGAAAGGTCTCGGCTTTTTATCATGGACTATATATGTTCACAGACCGACCGTCACGATTATAACTTCTTTGTTAATCTGAAAAAAGAAGGCAACAAGGATACGGTTAAGATAACGGGGATTGACAACGATATGGCCTTTGGTACCATTACGAAAGGCTTTGGTGTGTCTTCCGAAGCCAACCTCTTTGACGAAAACGGTAAGCTTAAGCTCCCGTATTTAGATGTGAAAACGGCATCAAGCATTATGGCGTTGACTCCTGAAATCATAGCTCACAATTTTTGCGACCTGCTTTCTGCCGATGAGCTGTCGGCTTTGATGAAACGGGTTAAGAAGATATTCAATGCGGTACAAACCTTTGCAAAAGAAACTCCCCATAAGATATTATCACCGGGAGATTGGGATAACATTCCGGGTATTGCAGAAGAGTTTCGCAAAGCAAACTTAGGTTTAGCTTTTATGTAATTACTACATCTTAATAAAACAGCGTTTAGGTAAGAGCCTTAACGCTGTTTTATTTATTCAAAAATCGCTTTTGATTTTTTCGGCATAATAGAACACGAATTCCGTAACTGTCGGGTAGCCTTTTTCTGAGCGGATTCTTGCTGTGTAGTGCTGTGCTAAATCTTTGATAGGGGAAACCTTCCACGCTGTATTAACTGCGTTTTGCATGGCACGTTCGACACTCGGTACTGACTTTTCAAATTTTTTTGCAATTTCATTACTAAGCTGAACTCTCGTTTTTGTCATGGCGATGAGAATTCCCTCGGTGAGATATATCCGCCCTAATACCTTTGGGTTGATACCGATTAAATCAAATTCCATATTAATTCTTTTGATTATTTTCTTGATTTTTTCTTCTCTGTCGTTTAAAAATAATACCTCACTAACAGTGTCTGCCTTGTCTCTTTGGGACATAATGGCATTCTTCATTGACAAAAGGAAGCTGATAACCCCTCCCGCACTATAGTCGTTTTGATGCTTCGAGAAAATAAAACCGACCCCTAACTCACGCAGCTTGGCATATGTAATCTCGTTTGTGTTATAGGTAGTCACCAAGACATATGGCTTTATTTCGGTTTCCATGGAGTGCAGTTTTTCCATGAATGTTATACCGTTGCCTTTACCTTTGTGCAGCTCGATTTCTAAGATTATTGCATCGGGCAGATAGTCAGTAACATACTCAAGTGCTTTATCAATATTGTTGGTTACACCGACAAGCTGTATTTCCGATATACTTTCTATGCATTTGCTTATCGCTTTGCACTCTGCTGTTTCATCTTCGATGAGTAGGATTTTAAGGTTTTTCATTATGTCGTAAGCTCCCATTGTTTATTACTTTATGTAACTATTATATTACATAAAGCAACAATAATCAACTGTGCAAACCAACAAAAACAAACGATTATTTTTGTGTGGATTTGCTATAATTTATCTTGATATGAGATATTTTTTATTATCCGGCGTTGAACACCAATATGTCGGCGATTACATAGGTAAAAAGCGGCATACCTTGGTCAATAAAAACGCCCTCACTCTCGGTGAAATAACCGAGCATTTACAGGAGAATGTTATTTCCTGTGACAGAGTTATTGTTACGGATTCTGCGTTGTCCGCCGATAATGACGTTAATATGCGGGTTTTGGATTATTTGTCCGGGTTTTATCCCGACATAATTGTAATCACCCGCGACTATTTGTTTGAAGCGTCGAATAAATCGGTAACGGTTATTGTTTCCCAATGGTTTCGGGCTTCACACGATGATTTGGATAAGGCGTTTGTTGTTTTAAATGAGCCATCAAATAAAGAGAATGTGACCGAGAAGAAAAGGAAATGGGGCATTAAATCTAAGAAAACCGACAGCTTGGACGATTCGCTCGATGATGTGAAATTGGACAGGACATCAAGCAGGGTGATTGTTTTTACGGGGCACAGGGGTTCAGGGGTTACGAGTACGGCGTTTAATGTGGCGTTGTCTGCTGTTTCCCGAAATCTCAACACCATGTTTGTGGATTTGGACACCGACTATAGGACGGCTAATCTTTATTCCGGGGAATTTAACAGGTTAGCTGATGAGGATGAGATTATTTCATCATCGTTGGTGAGGCTCTTGGCACAGCCGCACAAGTATGAAACTATGGCGGTTAATTCTGATGGGCTGTGGCTGACCTCCTTAGGGTATGACTTTGACGAGGAAAGGCTGCTTGAGCAACACTTCACAGAGTCGAAGTTAATCGGGCTTGTATCGTCCTTGAAATATAATTTTGACCTTATAGTCGTTGATTTCCCGTTAGACGCTCTGGCACGGTTTCCGTCATTATTGAATAACACGGATTTATTGGCGTTATGCATGGAAAACAATCTCTATTCGGCATTTTCGACTGTTCGTAATATTTCAATCGGGTATGAGAACCGCAGTGACATTTCTTATTTTGCGTCTAAGGCAAGGCTGATTGCCACTAAGTATAACGATGAATCGGTATATGACGGTGAGCCGATTACCCCCGAGCGATTGAGTGAGTTAATTGTGAACGAGGGCTTTTGCGAGGATTTCACTACCCAAATGCCGATAGCGGGGAGTGTGCCTTATGAAAAACATTTTGACAGGCAAATTGAAAGTGATATTTCAATAATATTTACAGATAATCGGATGAAGCAGGCTTATGACCGAGTGTTGCTTAATCTGTTAGGAGCAGTAAGATGAAAAAATCCAATGCAGGGTTCAAGAAAAAGGAAAGCGGCGTTGTCGGCGGGAAACGCCTTTTACTGAAAATCGTAACAATTGTTGTCAGCTTGTTGGCTTTGTTTTTAACCTTCGTGTTTTTAAACAATGCCGACAGTGCAGCGAGAGATACGATTTCTGTAGTGAGAATCAGAAGTAACATTCCCGCAAATTCTGTGATTACAGAAAATGATGTGGAGCGGTATGATTTAATTCGTGCGGAATATGTGGAAAAGGAAATGATTCTTTTTGAGAATGTTCAAGAAGAGGTGTATGGGAAATATTCTGCATATTTTTTAAGAGGCAAAACTGTTCTGTACAAGGACCAGCTCACAGAGGAAAAACCGTTAAGGAATGAATGGCTGTACAGCCTTTCCGAGGGGGAGGAGGTTGTTACCATTCCGTACAAGTTCATTGAGGCGGGCGGCAGTATTCTTCTTCCGGGTGATGTTATTCGCATTCGTGTTACATATGAAGCGGATATGTATGACTTGTTAGGCGAGGAAGTGGTGTTCCATTATATCGACCCGAGGAGCGGTACGGTTATTAAAACCGATATTTTGTTTGATTCGATTGTTGTTAAGGATATGTTAAACTCTAATGGTAACTCGGTTTATGAATTGTATAAAGAGGTTATGCGGCTTGATGATAAGCAGCGTGAATCGGTTATGCAAAGTAAGGAATTCTTAGCGAGCATTAAACCTGCTGCGTTGGTTCTTGCGGGAACGGCAGAGGATATGGAACGGTATGCGGCGTTTAATGCCGCCATCGGAAGCGGGAACTTTTTGATAACTATATTAAGCAGAACAAGCGGTGATGACGGGTTTGACAACCTGCCTACTATTGAAACTGAGGTGCGGTCATGGATAGACGGGGGACATTAGGGGCAGGGATTAACCGAGTAATAGACAAGGTGGCTTCGTCTGATGTCGGTTATGACAAACCGAAAGGGGTAGTGACGGGGTTTATTTCGGTGTGCGATTTTGTTGAAAACGGTGAGATAATTAATAATTTAGCCTACCTGCTGTCAAAGAAAAGTATGGCTGTATGCGTGGTTGATTTTAAGGTGTTTTATCCAAACCTGTTCGATTGGTTCGGGGGAGTTTCAGCACCGAAAAAAGGGGACGGGTTAATCCGTTTGCTTAACAGTGACCGGGTGGAGGTTAAATCAATTGCCCAAAAAACCGATGACGAAAATGTATTTCTGATTAGTGCAAGCCCTAATGACGATATTGAGGATTATTTCAATTACAGCATACCCAATGTGAAAAGGGTGATTACCGCATTAAAAGAAGTGTTTGACATTGTTTTGATTGACATTCCCAATAACCCGCCGTTAGAGTTTTGCGTGGGTGCGTTGATGAATTGTCAGAATGGTTTTTTTGTTGCGTCGGAGCGTGTGGACGCACCGAGAAACATTCAAAAATTGGTTGAATATATGTTGAAACTGTGCGATGAAATCAGGAACTTCGACAGCATTATTATTTCCCGCAAGCAGGAGTTTGCGTTTGATGAAAATTCTTTAAACAATCTTTCGATTACTGCTTCGGAGGATAGAGAAAAACTGAAGATTGCCGCAAGGCTTCCTTATGTTAAAGCCGCACAGGAGAACGCTGTTGACGGGAAAATCTACTTAAGGGACTCAATGTTTGTGAACAAGATTTTTGCCCGTGAAATGGACAAAATAGTAAAATTAGTGTTAGGGGTGGGTTAATAGTGCTGACAATTGATGCTGTTCGTGAGCTGCAGGAGGAGCATAAGTTTAATTTAGCAGATTCAGAAAGCTATTCGACGACGAGTGCGGCTGAAACCGTTCGGGAGATTTTCGGGGAGACTGAATCGACATTAATCGATGCGGAAAAGGAATGTGTAAATTTTCTGCTCGATAACATGCGTCAGAACGGTCTGTCACAGGAAGAGTATAACCTTAAGGCGACGGAAACATTAGATAAGCCTAAGGATACCACACATTATACCCATGATTTTGTATTCGGTAAATCGAATAAGAAATATCGCATTGCCATGAACATCTCCTATGAGGAGCAAACACGAGGGGAAAGCGATGACTTCATCAGCTTCGGTTATGCTTTAGAGCGGTGTCAGGACTATATAGCCAAGAACTTTCGGGAACGCCGTGACGAACGTGATAAGGTGGAACGAACTAAGGAATATATTAAAGACTTCGTTTATAAAGACCTGCACGGGGGCGTTCGCAAATCTGCAGGCGGCAGGTATAGCCATAAGGAATTAGTTGCCGACCTGACCAATGAAATCATGAACTATGGGCCTATTACGAAATATGTTGAGGATGATTCGATTGATGAAATCCGTGCAAACGGGCCTAAGGAGCTTTTCCTCGAAAGCGGCGGAAAAACCTTAAAATGCCGTGATGTGTTCCGTGATTCCGAGCATATGGAGCGGATTATTTCTAAGTTAATCAGTGTTTCTAAAATGCGGCTGACACCTAAAACGCCGATGGTTAATGCGAGAACCATCGAGGGTTATAGAGTAAACGCCACTTATTCGGGGATTTCACCCTATAACCAGCCGGCGTTTGTTCTGCGTAAGTTCGGCAAGCGTGAGATTGAGCCGGAGGATATGCTCAAGAATAAATCGTTCTCCAAGGGAATGTATGCGTTGCTGTCGCTTATCCCAAAGGCGGATTTGTCGTGGATTACGGTAGGACCCACCGGAAGTGGAAAGACTACGTTAAACGGCTTGCTTGTCAGAGAGATTGACCCGCTTTCGAGAGTTATCACCATTGAGAACCCTTCGGAAATGCGGTTGAGGCGTATCGAAAACGGTATCGTGGTTAATGACGTGCTGCAGTATGAGTGTATTCCCGATGATGAGGGGGTTTCCTCGGCTGACCCTACTATGGAGAACCTGCTTATTAACGCAATGCGACAGTCCCCCCACTGGATTGGGCCGGGAGAGCTGCGTACTCCGGGTGAATTCGCTACTGCGTTAAGAGCGGCACAAACAGGGCATTATTTTTTCACAACGCTCCACGCAGAGGGTGACGATGATGCAATATCGAGGTTTTTGACATCGTATCTCATGGCTTCAAACGAACCTGCAGAGCTTGCCTTGCGGAATATATGTGCGGCAGTTAAGTTTGTTATATTCCAAGAAAAATTGGCTGACGGAACAAGAAAGGTTACCTCTGTTTCTGAGGTAATCGGGTCGGATGGGTTAAAGCCGATTATGAACCAAATCTACCGTTTTGTTATCGAGGATATTGTGGAAGAACCGGGGACTCGGCGGGTTCTCGAAATTATCGGACGGCATAAACGAGTGGGTAAGCTGTCGGAAAAAATACAGGAAAAGATGCTTAAATCAGGTATCAAGCGTGAACGCTTTGAATTCCTTGCGAGGAATCCGGGTGTCAACGAGGAGGAGGAATATGATTAATCTGATAGTCTGCCTGATTGTAGGATTAGTAGTGTTCTTCACGTTGAATTCTGCATTGGAATTACATATTATTTCAGATATAAGAAAATATATCAATGATTTATTTGAATCGCTTTGGGGACACCTCGAGCGGTATAACCGTAAGCGACGTTCCGAGAGGATTAAACGGGAGAGCATTGTTCGGCAAAAAGAAGATATATTTGTGAAGTATAACCGCCTTATTGATAATTTCTTGAAAAGTCTGAACATTTCAATCCCGCTTGAAACCGTTACTTCGTTAATCGCAATTTCTTTTGTGCTTATTATAGTGGTGCTGACCTTTTTCCTTGAGGATGTAACTGTTTCATTAATAATCGCCGTGTCTGTTATGATTGCGTTGTTTACATGGTTCTCACGGGAATCCCGTGTAAGGCGTGCCGTTATTGCTGAAGCGATTGCCGATGCGGAGGACGCTATTTGTCCGTTAGCGAGAGATGGTGTTTTGGTTGCGATTAAAAAGGTTATGGAAACTGACGAGTATATTTCCAAGGATATTCGCCCGTATTTCCGTGAGTTTATCGATAATTGTGAAACAAGGGGTTATTCGTTCAGGCAGGCGATGAAACAATTAAATAGGCAGTTAGGTTCGAGGTTTGACAATTTTGCCGAGAAAGCAATCATATTCGAGTATAACGAGCGAAAGGGAATGGCAGATGTTTTCCTTGATATAGTTGACGAGAATGCGGTTATTCGTGAAATAAACGTAAGAAAAGAAGAGCTGTTCCAGAAAATGAACCGTGACTTTTTCATGAAAACGCTGATTATTGTTTTGTTTTTTGTTTATGCACTCACCGTTAAGGATTTTCGGGAGTTTATGATTTTGACAACACCGGGGAAGTTTATTAATTCACTGTGCCTGAACGTAATCTGTATCAGCTTTGCGTGGGGGCAGATGTTGCAGGGTTCATTGGAATTAAAACGTCAAATGCCCAAGAAGAAAGAAAAATAATTATGTTTTTATCGAAATTAATCGCAGTTATTTCTGTTGTTGTTTTAATAAGGCTTTTGCTTTACCCGTTTTTTCGACCCGCCGGGAGGAAGCAGAAAAACCGTGTAAAACTATACGAAAAAGAAAAACGTGCAGACGATGTTAAACGAAAAAACCGTGAGCTTAAAATAAAAATTGCACGGCGGTTTGCAATTCGGTTGCCGTTTACACAGACTAAAGCACAATTGAAAAAGACAATTGAACGATTGGGAATTGACAAGTATCCCGAGGAAGTGTGGCTTGAGCAGAATTTGTGGCTTTTGGGAAGTGTTATCGGAGCGATGATTTTGTTCTCGGCTAACAGTACGTTTGGGTTGATTTCTACTATTCTTGTTCCGATATTGGTTCTTTTACCTGCCGATGAATTGAATAAAGAGGTAAGGCGGAAAAATAAAAATATTGCATTGGATTTTCCGCAGTTTTACAGCATGGTTTTCTATCAGTATTCAAAATCAATTAACGTATATTTGGCAGATGTAATCAACGATTATCTACCGAACGCCAACGACGATATGGCAGAGGAGCTGAATGTCATGTTGCAAAACATAGATTATTCCGATGAGTGGTATGCGTTGAAGCAATTGAAAAAGCGTGTTCCGGTTCATCACATTATCAAGTTCTGCGACATTATGGAAACCCGACTGAGCGGGTATGACAATATTTCACAAATGCAATATCTGAAAAATGAGATTGACAGCTTCCGTGTTAAGGAATTAGAAGAGGAATTGAACAAGCGGGTCAGGAAAAATAATTTAATTCAGATTACTTTATTGGCAGTGCTGGGACTATATATAGTCATATACTATTTGTTTACAATTTTGGCATCCTTAGATATGTTTATGTAAAAATTATTTAAACGGAGGTTATTTATATGTTAAAGAGACTTTTAGAAAAAAGAGGCGAGTTCAGTGTCAAGGGGTTGGCGATTATGGTGGGAACAATTGTAGTAATCGGGGCAGTCGTGACGATTGTTGTAAACGGCTTACTCGAGGGCTGGATTGTTCAGGTTTGGGATACGATTTGGGGCTGGATTGAATCCACCTTTATGTCATAGGTCATGGTAGGTGTATTAAAGGCGGTTTTAATTGCGATTGTTTCTGTAATTGTGTTAATTCTTATTATGCAATTGGCGTTCTTTTTCCCGTTTTACATGACTGTTGTTATAGAAACAGCAAAATTAGCCAATATTGCCGCAACCGACAATTACCTGAAAGTATCATATCTTGCCGATAGTGAAATGCTGCTGCGTGAACGTCCCATATTCAATAATACGGAATTTGAGATTACGGTAACTAACGCTGATGGCCGCAATGCGGTGGGGTTTGACAATTCATTAATTTATGAGGAAGATGAGTATCTCGCCGACAACTTTAAACCGTATCTTCAGCGGGGTGAACCCATAACAGTTACCATGACCGCTGAATATCCGATTGAAGTTATTCTGTGGGGGAGACCTCTGCCTTTGCGTCCTGTTGAAGTGTCATACTCTGTGACAACAATAGGACTCAGATATTATAAGGATTTGGACACATGAAGAGTATTGCGGCAGTGATATTAGCAATTGTTTTGCTTTCGGTGGTTATTACACAATTGTCGGAAACATCGAATGTCTTAAAAGAGAAGGTTACGCTTGATGCGGCAGTTTTAACTTCCTGCCGTGTCGCAAGCGGGCTTTCGCTCGAAAATAGTGAGCTTCGGGATTTAGAACTGCTTATTAATGAAGCCGAGTTTATGCAGTTTTTTTCCGAGGCTTTTTGTTCGACACTTGATGTGGAGTTAATTAATGCCGCAGTTGACAGCATGATATTTGCTTCTCCGAGCGGCAGGTTCAACGATATAACCTTGCGGTTTGAGTTTTATACGGTCGATTATTCCGGGCGTGAGGTCATGATTGTGAGAGTGGATTTAAGCACGCCTTATGTGTTCCGCACAGCATTGTTAAGGGAGGCATCCGGATTTGCGACGGGTGTTTCTCATATTACCGGTTCACAGATGTTTGAAATAGCATTAGTAAATTAAGGAGAAGTATATGGATTATGTTTTAATCACCTTGAAATTCGGCGAAAAGACAGAGGACTTAAAAGTTCCTGCACTTGTTCGGGTTAGTGAACTGCTTGAAATGTTTCACGAGATTTACGGAATAAGCGGTGAAACGCTTCATGCCGAGCCGAAGGGCATGATTTTAGACAAGAGTAAAACCCTTGAGGAGCAGGGTGTTTTTCACGGGGCAAGGCTGACCATTAATTAAAAGGACGGGAGAGTTAATAACGTGAGCGGAAATATTACAAACGGTGGGTTAGCGGTTAAGTGGCAGGGAGGGATTGTGTTCGCTCTGCCGAATGAATGGTTTTTGAACTCGGACGACGAGTATATCTATTACAGTAATCGTGATGACGAAAACCGCCTTTACAGGAAACATAACGTAAACGATAAGGGGAAATTAATTTTAGGCAAGCCCTGTTCGGGAGTTGTTTTGTTTTCGGACAGCTTATACTTTGTTAATGAAAGTGACCGCAAGGTATACAGATGCTCTAAGGACGGGAAAAATGTTATCGCTTGTTCAAAAAGTGAAACCTATGAATTTACGGTGTTAAGCGACGGAACGGTTTATACTAATCCCCATGCAAAGCGGCTTTGTGCTTATGAGAATTCTGTTTTCTTCGCAGACGGCGGCAATTCCGGGAATATATTTGCACTTACTAAGGTAATTCCGAGAACCAATGAAACAGAGGTATTCCCGAGTGTCACACCCTCGTATATTAATGTTCACCTTGGTTATGTGTATTACACCGACAGAACCCAAAATAATAAGATATTCCGCTTTGACCCTGCGACAAATACTAAAATGTCGGTGTTCGGAGGCAGTGCGGAATATCTTCATATAATAGACGATTGGTTATACTTTCTTGTTGATAAGAAATGGAAGAGATTATCATTATTAAATTTCGGGGAGGCACAGGACATATGACAGAGTTTTCAAGACAGCCGAGAATGATGGCGGAGTATCCTTCAGGCGAAACGGAAATCGAAAGTCCGCAGGCGATTAGCGGTAAACCGGAGATACAATGGTTTCAAGTTATAATTATGCCGTTAGCGATGATAGGGGTAACGGTGCTTGTTTTCTTTTTGCAATCTTCTATTGGCGGGTTTATGAGCAATCCGATATTTTTAGTCAGCATGTTAGCTATGACAGGATTGTCGTTTTTCGCTTCGCTTATCAACCTAAATCAACAGTTCAGCAAGCATAAAAAGCAGAAGAAACAAAGAGATAAAACATACAAGAAATACATAGAGGAAAAAGAGGCAGAGTTGAAAATTGCCTCGGAGCAGCAGTCCCGTGCATTAAAGCAGATGAACCCTTCTCCCAATGAATGTATCGAACGCATGAACGTCACCCCCGGGCCGACCTGCCCGACTGACCCTCGAATATGGGAGCGGACACCCGGATATGGTGATTTTCTTTCTTTTCGGGTAGGGATAGGAACTTCACAGGCAGCACTCAAAGTTGTTAATGTGCGTGACTCGGGTATGATGGAAACCGACCCGCTTATGTCTGAGCCTAAAGCCTTAGCCATGAAATATGAAAAGGTTACGGATGTCCCTTTGTGCGTCGGCTTGCGTTCGACGCAAATATGCGGAATAGTCGGGACTAAGGAAAGAACCAATTCATTAGTGAATAATATTTTAGTTCAATTAGCGGCTAATCACGGATATGATAATGTCCGTATTGTTATTTTAGCGGACAGTGAAACATATAAGAATTGGGAATGGGTTAGGTTTTTACCGCATTTGTGGAACGATTCACTCACTGCCCGCAGAATTATTTGTGATAAGGATTCCGCTAAGTTAGCACTCGACGAGATTCATGCGGACATAAAGGAACGCCTTAAGAAAGACAGTGGTGCTTCATTTTCACAGTATTATGTGTTTGTTGTCGAGGATTCAAAAATATTAGATGATTCACCCTTGAGGAGGTATATATTAGAGCCGAATGCCGCTTTAGGTTTAACGACCATATTTACAGCGGAAAATTCTGTGTTTTTGCCGTCGCAATGCGGCGTTATCGTCACGCTCAAGGAAAAAACGGGTGAGGTGATTAATCGGGTTACTAATGAGAAAAACATCTTTGTCCCCGATACAATTAATCCCGTCAACCTCGAAACAGCGGCACGCAGGATTTCACCCTTACGCATAAGGGCTATGGAATCCTCCTCCTCGTTACCCCGTTCGGTTACGCTTTGTCAAATGCTCGGGGAGAGTGATTTAACCAATGTACAGGTTATTGCTAATTGGGCAAAACGCCGTACATATAACGGTATGGAGGTTCCGATTGGGGCACGCCTCGGTGGGGATTTGTTCGGGTTTGATATACATGATGATGTTGGTTACGGCGGTCACGGTCCGCACGGACTTGTCGCAGGGACTACCGGTTCGGGAAAGAGTGAGCTGCTCCAAAGTATAATTATTTCGCTCGCCATAAATTTCCACCCACATGACATAGTATTCGTGCTTATTGATTATAAGGGCGGCGGAATGGCAGATGTATTCAAAGGGATTCCGCATTTGGCGGGGATTATCACTAACTTGGGAGGTAATCAGACGAACAGGGCAATGCTTTCCATAAACAGTGAGCTGAAACGCAGACAGGCACTCTTAGCACAGTATAGTGTCAACCACATTGATAAGTATCAGCGAATATATTACAGTGAAAATCGCCCCGAGGGAATGATTCCAATGCCGCATTTGGTTATGATAGCCGACGAGTTTGCGGAGTTATACCATGAGCAGCGTGAATTTATGAATGAATTAGTCAGTGCGGCACGTGTGGGACGTAGCTTAGGAATTCACCTTGTTCTTGCAACGCAGAAGCCGGACGGTGTGGTTGATGACCAGATTTGGAGCAACTCGAAGTTTAAAATCTGCTTAAAGGTTCAAACCGAAGCCGACTCAAACGGGGTCTTGAAGAAAACCGATGCGGCGTTCATTCGTGAGCCGGGCAGAGCGTATATTCAAATAGGCAATGATGAAATTTATGAATTGATTCAATCAACATATTCGGGGGCAGATTATGTCACCGAGGAAACAATCTCTGATGAAAAAGCTAACGCTGACCGAAGAGTGTTCCGCCTTTCAACAGACGGGCGGCAGACGCAGATTTATCCGAGAATGGGTGGGGAACGCCCTGTTAAGGATGAGAAGAAAAATCCTACCCAGCTTGAAATTATGGTTGAGCATATTGCGAATATTGCTGAACAATCTGGGATTTCTGCATTACCCGGCCCTTGGACTGAGCCGCTCGAGGAGTTTGTTTACTTAAACGAGGTATCGCAGTCGGCGGCTTCAAAAAATAAGGCTGTGTTGTCTGCGGCAGTCGGTATCGTCGATGACCCGAGAGGACAGCGGAGATTTAATTTGGAATTCGATTTTGCTTCAGACGGCGGTTTACTTGTTTACGGAGCATCGGGAACAGGGAAAACAACACTACTTAAAACAATATGCCTTGCATTAGCACGAAGCTATTCCCCTGATGAGGTGAATATCTATATAATGGATATGGGTGGTGCGGCGTTGAAGATGTTTAACGGATTGCCGCATTGCGGGGGTGTTCTGTCTATTGACCAAGAGCGTGAGATTCAGCAGTTTATTCGGTTTTTGTTCAGAATTATTGAAAAACGCAAGGCTTTATTCGAGGAAAACAACACCGAAAGCTTTGTGGAATATCGAAAAAAAGGCTTCGATTTGCCGGCGGCTGTAGTTATGGTTGATGGTTATGCACCGTTGATGGAGGTGTATGACGATGTTGATGAGCAGATTACACTGCTTTCACGAGATGCGGCACGTTATGGGATTTATTTCGTTATCACCGGAATGAGTACGAGGGATATACGTTATAAGCTGTCTACTAACTTTAAATCGGCAGTTACGTTTGAGCTTACAGATAAGTCATATTCCGAGATAGTGGGCAGGACTAACGGAGTAGAGCCGGACGGGTATTTCGGGAGGGGCTTGGTTAAATTGGATAAGCCGTTAGAGTTTCAAGCGGCACTACCCGAGTATAAGGACGGGGATACAGTAACCGATACAAGGGCGGTCATTGATTCGATTGCCAAAAACGAAACACGTAGAGCAGTTCCTATTCCGGTTATGCCGGATAAGGTTGATTTTAAGGCGATAAACTCTGATAACACCGAAACGAACCAATTCTTTATCGGGTTGAACGACAGTGACCTTTCACCGGTTTTGATGAATTTCGGGGAGTATACCTCCTTTGTTATAACAGGCGGTACAGGCTGCGGGAAAAGCTCATTAGCTGTCAGATGGCTCAAGACACTTAAAAATGCGAATATATGTTACATGGATTCAAACGGCGCCGGGTTTGCAGAGCTTTCAGAGGGTGAGAGCTTTAAGGATTTGTCGGGTGTGGAAATGAGCGGTTTTGTCGAGAACCTTGTGGGAGTATTAGAAATGCGGCGGAAGGAGCTTATTGAAGCGAAGAAAGAGGGCAGGGACTTAAGCGAGGTTAAAAGTAGCTGGAAGCAGATTGTTTTGGCGTTTGACAGAATTACTGAAATGATTGAAGATGATGCAAATTATGAGCTTTGTAAACTGCTTACACGAATAGTTAAACGAGAGCAGAATATGAAGGTAATGGTTCTTGCACTTGATACTGTTGATGATTTAAGCACAAGTTATGCCGAGTTGGTTAAGGCGTTGAAAGACGAGCAGACCGGCTTGCTGCTCGCAAGCATGAAGGAGCAATCACTGTTTAATATCAATCTGCCTTACGGAACTGCAGAAAAAGCGTTTATGTTCGGGGACGGGTATGTCATCAGGAGAAGCAGCTTCGCAGGAATTAGGGCTGCGTTTTAAGCAATGCAAAAAGGTGTTCAAACCGTAAATCATACACGGTTGAATAAAAAAGTATCTTTCAGAAAGGAGGTGGAACAAATGGCAGGAGGAAATAACCTGATTACGTTTAATTTTGACAGTGCAAGTCATCTTGGCAGTCAACTCAAAAAACAGACCAGTGAATTAAACGCAACATTATCTGAAGTAGAAATTTATGTGGCAAAGGTAGATGGTTGGTGGAAAGGTGAATCTTGTAATACTTTTAAAAGTAGGTTCAAGCAAAGCAAAACTAAAACAAGTAATCAGCTTGAAGCATGGTTGCGTAGCTATGACGAATTACTCAAAAAAGTAGAGCAAACTAAGAGAGAGCAAGAGAAAAGAAGGTCCGGCAAAATCAGCAATTTCTAATGAAATGCGGTAATGTATTACTTATAGAAAGGAGGTGAATAGAGTGGCAAAATTTAATGTACAAGAGTTTAACATGAATGAAGCACAGGCTTTTGAAAGGGGAATTATAACAAAAATTGAAGAAATAAAAAGGTCCTTTGATAAAATACAAGCATCTGTGGATAGCTGTCAAGATTGGTGGAAAGGCGGTTCTGAGCGAGCGTTTATTGAGCATTTCAGTAAAACAAGAGCAGAAATGGAAGCGTT
>WQXO01000001.1 GCA_009784825.1 Oscillospiraceae bacterium | reverse complement strand
GTCGTCCATAGAGAAAAAGAAATACAGGTTTTCACCGTGTATGAAAGGGGCAGAGAATCCTCCCATTTGGTCTGCTCTGCCTCGTGCCGTACAGCTTTCGCTCCCCACCTTATGGCTGCAGTTCGGGCGGACACAGACGGGTATTGTAATATTTTCGTGCAAGTCGGTGTAATACAATGTTCCGCCGCTCACAGTAATCAATATATCGTTATATACCGATTGAATCCCGCTCACAATAACGAAGTCGGGGTTTTCCTCGTTTTTTCCCGTGCAGGAGGTTAGCAGCAGTGTTAGGGTTATTGTAATAACACATAGTTTTTTCATAAAATCACCTCTGCTTATAAATACAACTGAGGAGGTGAAATTGTTTCATTCGGGCGGTGAAATTTCAAAAGATGTATCATTACCTGCGTAATAGTCGGATTTCAGTATTGCGTATTGCTCTGCCCATTCCCAATTACCCATATGAAAACCGTCATCGCCGTATACAAGGAAGTAGTTTTCTGTTTCACCCCTTATAAAGACAGTATGAGGGATTTCAACCCAAGTATCGTTTTTCAAGTAGAAGCTTTTATAATTATCAGCATTAGTATACACAAACACAGTATTATCAGCGAGTGCGAATATTCTGATGTCATAAAATATGATTTCTTCCTCACGGGTTTGTAAGTGTTGTTTATGTAAATTATTGTCAACCATGTAATAACCATAATCGCCGATTATATACACGCCTGCCCACGGTATATTATTTATAACAACCCATTCATGGCTTGATGTATCGAAATAACCGTTTTCATGTATTAAACTCTTATGGAAATCAGAATCAGGGTCACGTAATAGTTCGCCGAATTCTTCCACCTTCATTATATTAAACCTATCATCTTCCATATAATGAAGGGAATGGTTTCCATACGACGGCATTTGCCACCCGCTTCGAGATAAGTAGTCGGTTTCATAAACGATTTCATATTTATTCAATACTAAGTCATAACAATAAATCATGTATTTCATCAAACCCGAATTAACAAAACTGCCGTCGATTTTTACCATATGACCTTGCCCTATAAGGAAATATAGCTTTTCATCATCATAAATCTCACCGTGTAACACACCGCGGGAGTGTTTAATATCATCGGTGTTCTTCGGCGGATTATATGTGAATAATACTTGTCTGTTGCCGCCGTCTAAGCCGGATTTATAAAAAACTAAATCGTCCATATGGAAAAAGAAATACAGGTTTTCATCGAGTATGAAAGGGGTAAAAAAACTTCCCATAGTGTCTGCTCTGCCTCGTGCTGTACAGCTTTCGCTCCCCACCTTATGACCACAGTTCGGGCGGACACAGACGGGCATTGTAATGTTCTCGTGCAAATCGGTGTAATACAGTGTTCCGCCGCTCACGGTAATCAATATATCGTTATATACCGATTGAATTGAACTCGCTGCCCCTACAATTATGAAGTCGGAATTGTTTTGGCTTTTTCCCGTGCAGGAGGTTAGTAGCAGTATTAGGGTTATTGTAATAACACATAGTTTTTTCATATTAATCACCTCTGTTTATAAATACAACCGAGAAGGTGAAATTGTTTCAATCGTGCATTATATTAATAGTGTTAATATTACAATACACAGAAATAATCATAAAACGGCATCAAAAACTCATACCCCTTAACTAATCTGTCTGCTAAATCCGCCGAATACAGTTCTTCCCCGTTTTTCTGCTTATGAATAAGCGAGAACGACTTTTTGTTGTACCATTCTGCCGCTGTTTCACTAAGCTTAACTGACGGTTCTTTCCGGCGTTTATACTCGTCACCCTCTAATATAAACTCGTCCTGTTTTTCTAAAAGTGTAACTAATTTCTCGAATTTCTTAGGTTCTTCGTCTACCATAGCACGGAAATTCGTCATCGTTTCAGCTTTCGCTGCATAATACCCCATGCCGTAAGTCCATTCGTCGGGGCAAAGCTCAAACCAAAACACAGGCGTGCCTGTCCATTCGACATTGTCGGGGACAGGTTTTTCAATGGAAAACCACAGGCTCGCACGATACGGCTCACCGTCACGAATTCGCCGTGCGTCCTTATAAATCCGTGACACCTTATGTGTAAAGCCACGGTCATGCATGGCAATCACACGCTCGAAAACCTCACGTCCGAGAGCTTTCATCGGTGTTTGAAAATCACGGATAAACTCGTCCTTATGTGCCTCGAACCATGGTTTGTTATTATTCAAACGCAGGTTCCACATAAAGTCGATGGTTGCGGGAGAGAAGCCGTTAAAAGTATTATTCATTATAATTTTCCTTTTTACATTGTATTATTTTTATTAATTATAGCAGATTAAAGAAGACAACTGTATGTCATGTTTTCCGGATGAATTTTAAATTAAGTATTGCAACTCTCACTTGCTCATGCTATAATTAAAACATCATTAATACATTGGAGGATACCAACCGGTGAAAACTAAACATCTTTTATCAATTATTATCGTTCTTTCGCTTGTGTTTACTACACTCCCCCTTACAGTAACCGCACTTTCCCCCGCAAAAACCGGCGATTTTCCTGTTCCCGATTTGCTTGACAGGGAAATTGCACCCCCCGATTTGCTGACTATGTGGGATGGAACACCGGTAACAAATGCGGCTCAGTGGGCGGAACGCCAAAAGGAAATACGTTCTATATTAGAATATTATATGTACGGGCCGTGGCGTGACGGAACGGGTGAAGCGTTAAGCTATACCGTAAACAACCAAACATTAAATATATCCGTTACATACGCCGGAAAGACCGTAAGCTTTGATGCAAATGTTTCCCTGCCTTCCGGGAATGCACCTGCCGGCGGTTTTCCTGTGATTGTTATATTCGGCGGAATGGCACAAGCAAATATTGATTATGCACTGTCAAGCGGTTATGCCGTTGTTGCGTTTAACCCGAATATTCTTGCGTCTGATAATGCGGCGAGGGGCGGTATATTCTACGAATTGTATCCCTACGGTCGGTCGTGGGAGGAACAATCCGGCGTGCTTATGGGTTGGTCGTGGGGTGCAAGTAAGGTGCTTGACGCATTAGAGCAGGGTGCGGGTGCTGAGCTTGGTATAAGCACAGAAAAAACAATTATAACAGGTGTTTCGCGTTATGGGAAAGCAGCTGCCGTAGCGGGGGCTTTTGATACAAGGTTCGCAGTCACTATGCCTGTCTGCTCGGGTTTCGGCGGTCTGACGATGGGGCGTTACAGGTCGAACAATCTTACTTTTGATTTGCTTCCGGATTTTGAAAAAGACCCGAAATCTTCAAGTGTCGGCAACCTCTCAGCGTGGACAAGTTCAGGCGGCACAGAAGGAATTCATGGTCTGCAAGGCTCGGGGTGGTTTAATGAAATTTACAAGGATTTTGAAGCGTATAATCATTGTCCCTTTGACCAGCACTTCTTAACAGCACTGACCGCTTCTGAAGGGCGATATATGTTCATGGTGACGGGCATTAACTCGGATATGTGGAACAGCCCTCCCGGAATGTGGTATAACTATGAGGAATCACTACCCGCATTTGAGCTTCTCGGTTTGGAGGATAATTTAGCAATTCAAATGCACCTAAACGGACATTCTATTGAACTTGAAGACTTGGTTAAGCTATTCGCATATCTTGACCGTCACTGGAACTCGATTGATTTTAAGGTCAGTGATTTCCCTGCTTCATTACAGGACTTTTTAGCGGATTTCACCCTTGACAGTTTAAAAACCACTGTGTTCGCTTCTCAGTCCAACGCCGAAGTCTACGCTTCGGGTAAACCTCAGCTTAATGCAGAGGAAACAGGAGTACACCCCGAAACCGTCGTTCCTATTGAAATTAAACTGGGTGATGTGCCGATTTCGACTACGGTTTCAAGAAACACAAACGGTGATGCGTTAATTGAAGCTTACGGCAACGGCTTCCGCTTTGTATACGGCAATCAATTGCAATACAGTGCAACCTATGCAAAGTTTGACCTTGTTTTTCTTTTGCACGACGGACTTAAAATATCAGACTTCGAGAAGGTGACATTCACATGTCTTACAAATGCCAATTATTGGGGTAAGCAGATGGCGGTGATTGCAGCACCCAAGTCAGTGGGACTGCCGTCAGAGTTCGATTACGACTACGGAAGCGGAAACATCTCGACCGCCGGAGTAACCGCACTTTCTACCTATAACTTCCTGCCTCCGTCCACCTCTGTTGCAACCTCATTAACAATGGAATTTAATCCCCAAACAGCGGCTTTATTAGACAACGAAACCGAGCTTGAAATATCGATATATATTCATATGGAACACCTTGACGGCGACGCAGAATATATTATTACCGATATTGTTTTCCACCCGCATGAGGGCGTTGAAATTTCAATACCTGTGATTGCTACGGTTGCTACAGAGCCGGACGAAGAACCGGTTATCTCAACTGAGGAAAATGAAACATCTGACGAACAAACTGACACAGAACCTAAAAGCATCAACCCGCTTATAATTGTTGCAATAATTGTTGTAGTGTTAATTCTTGTTGGGGTAGTTGTGTTCGTTATAATTAAAAAGAAAAAGTAACAGTACCGATTATATTTCAATATCCATTGTGAAGGTGTTCTTGTTGTCTTTGTATTCATAATTGACATTGTCCATGTATGTTTTTGTCATGAATACGCCTAACCCGCCAATACCCCTTTCGTCGGCAGTCGCTTCGATATTCGGGTCTTTCCTGTTGAGCGGGTTATAGGGTTTGCCCTCGTCCTCAAAGGTTATTGAAAAACTCTCCTTCGGGTTAATCCGCACAATCGCCGTACCGTCCATACCCTCATAAGCGTAGTTTGCGATGTTCACGTATATTTCCTCGGCAGAAATCATAATCAGATTTCTTTTTTCCTCGGTGCAGTTTTCATTATGATTGTTTAATGCGTCTTTTATAAAATCTAAAACGGCATACAAATTATCTGTCTTCGCTTCAACGACAAGCTCATTTGTCCTTGGAGCGGTTTCTTTTTCATAATCCTCCCGCATATAAAGTGCAAGCATGGTTATATCGTCCGCTTGCTCTGCACCGTCGGCGAACTTGTCTATTTCTACTTTTACGGCAGCTAACAGCTCCTTAGGCAGCAGTTTTTTATACTCCCCGCATACCTCTAACAGTTTCTCGTCTGAGAAAAGGTCGTTGTCCGGGTTGACCGCTTCTGTAACACCGTCAGTGTATAAGTAAAGAATGTCGCCCGGCTCAAGCATAATTTCACTTTCCTCATAAGTCATGCCGTCAAACCCTGCCAAAACAAAATCATTCTCAATCGGCAGCCAGTCGCAATCAGCGTTTTTGCGGTTCAAAACGGGAGCGTTATGCCCTGCGTTTACATAAGTGAATTTACCGGATTTAATATCGAGATACCCCATGAACGCCGTCACAAACATATTTTCCTCGTTGTTCTCGCATAAAATCGTATTAACCGTTTCAAACACGGCTTTGGGGGATTTACCGTATTGTGCGGTATTTTTTATAAGTGTTTTCGCAATTACCATAAATAATGCGGCGGGGACTCCCTTGCCCGAAACGTCCGCCATAACTACGGCAAGTGTGTTTTCATCCACGAGGAAAAAGTCATAGAAATCGCCGCCGACTTCCTTAGCGGGTTCCATCGTCGCATAAATATCGAACTCAACACGGTCAGGGAAAGCCGGGAATATACAGGGAAGCATCGATGCTTGAATTTGTGTGGCAACGGTTAATTCTGCACCTATGCGTTCTTTTTCTGCTGTGATTTTTTGTAGGTTGTCGATGTATTCACTCAAATCATGAGCCATCTTATTTACCGATTGGCTGAGTGCTTCAATCTCATCACCGGTTTTAATGTCGAGCTGTTTTTTAAGATTTCCTGCCGCTATTATTTGAACCCCTGTTTCAAGCTGTGTAATCGGCTCGGTAAGTGTGTTTGAGAACCTTTGCGAAACATAACCGAACACCAAAACGATTAGAATTAAAACCACTAAAAACGCAGACAACACTATAACAATAATTATATCCATTTCAGTGAGTGCTGAATCTTTAAAACTGATAATCCGCTCTTTACTTTCGACAGCGGGTTTAATGGCTTCACTCACGTCCATCACGGTGACAAGCGTCCACGGGAGCGTGTCTAACGGGGCATAAGCGATAAACACTTCTCTCCCGTCAATAATTATTCTTTCAATTCCGGTTTGGCGATTAACCATTTCACCCGCTATTCTTGCAAGGTCGGGGTTTGAGCTGTTCAGCAGGTCTTCTCTGATAATCGCACCGCTCTCGTCCTCCTCAACCTCCTTTGAGATTATGACCTGCCCTCTCTCGTTCACCATAAAAGCATAACCGGTTTCACCGATTGTCGATTCTATTACTATATTGGAAAGATTGTCGAGCAGTGAGCCTATCCCTGCCACTCCCACCAAGCTCCCGTCAAGGTTATAAAAAGGCATTGAACAGGTTATCGCCAATCCTCTCCCCGATGCGTCTGAATACACGTCTGTCCATGAAAGTGTGCCGTTTTCCTTAGCTAACTTATACCAACCCCGTTCACGCGGGTCAAACCCACCCACAGCAGGCATGACAGAATCTGCATCAACGACTATCATATACCCTTCCTCAGTGCCGACATAATCAATGGTTATATTGTCACCGTTGAGGGCAATATTTAATAAAAGTGTATGTACATTATTCATAATGGCGGCACCCTCCATAGTGAGGCTTTCGTCCGCCCTGAGTAATTGTGCCGTCATGGTTCCCCTGTTTCTTTCATCGGGAGGGCCGACATAAACCGGTAAATAATTGTCGGGGTTCTGTGCAATTTCCTCTGCACCGTATGCAATCATTTTAACGGCGTTTTGTGTAGCCCGCAATTTATCGTCGCTGATTTGTGCTTTGTTTATCGCTAATGTCATAAGCTCGCCTGTCATTCTCTCCTCTAACGCTTCTTGGCTGTCGTGTGCCGCCGCATCGCCGAGCTCCGAGCTGACATTAAACATGTTCATTCGCAGAATTAATAAACCGCTGACCGTTACAATCCCGATTAGTATCGCTGAAGCGAGGGAAATTCTTGTAGTCAGGGACGATACTTTTTTCCTGATTGATGTTTTTTTCATACGTTTTTTATCCTCTCATAAAATGCTTTTAATTCATCTGTCATTTGCAATTCGTCATAATCAATATAAGCCTCGTTTGTCTTAGTCATGATTATGTATTCATAATCCCCGCATAACGGCATGAACCCGTTAAATGTATACCCCCGCTCCCGCAGAGTTCCGTACCCGTCAATCGCACTTGGCTCATTTATATTCAGGAATAACACGTTTGAATTAAGCGGGGTTTTGTGCTTATTTTCGATTTCGCTTATATCGGTGAACAGGTCATTCCCGCATTGTGTAACGTATATAAACAGCGTTTCATTTATACTGTCATGATTATATTCGATGACGCTGTTTTGCTTTAAACTGCCGTTGTTTTTTATGACCGGTTCTGCATTAAGTGAATTGTATACATCTTTGGTTAAATCGGTTATTTCTTCGGGGACGTATACGGGATTAACCGAAACCTGCCCGTCGTTTTTCACGAACATGGCATAGGTGTGTTTTTGCGAGTTCAGATTCAACTGTGACAGGTACTTGTCCGCACGGGCAATCCCCGGAACAAACCCCGTCGAAACAAACTTGTTCTCGTTCAGCGAAATTGCCGAATGGGGGTAGAACAATACGGCATAAGCGTAAAACAAGGTATCTCCGCTTTTGGATAATACCGCCTCTGTGAACGCCTCACCCGCGTGGAAGCCCCTGTACCCTTCGGAAACAGCGAGGGCACATAATTCATAGGCTTTGTTGAAAAACGGGTTCTTTATCAGTGAAAGCGTAACAGCGGTGTCACCGTTTGCGGCTTTCCCCGTAAATAATTTAATCCTGTTTCCCCTTATTTCTTTTTTGAGATATTCGGGGTCGAATCTTTCAGGATGATAGTAATTTTCCTTATTCCCGAACACCGAAACAAGACAGTCCAAAGCACCATCAACCTCGGCTTCCCCCGAAAATATTTCCAACTCAATTTCGTCATTGTTTTTGTTTTTTATCAGCATATATGTCTCCTGTTTTTACAATATAACAACCAAACTGTTCATCCCGAAGGTCTGGCGATAGAACACGGTTGAGGCATTCTCGGTAATGTATTTCAACCCGATAACATCGAGGCTTTTCTCAATGTCATCAGCGATGTTTTCATTGTAATACTTGATTGCGTCAAAGGTCACTCCGGTGTTGCGAATTCGCAGAATTATTATATCGTCAAGCAGGAATAACCTTACTGCGATTGAAGAAATTTTCTTCTTGTTGTTGTTAATTATCAGCGTAATCATCTCTTCGATTGACAGCGAAATAAGCATAACTTTCTCAGACGAAAGAGAGTTCTCTTCACAGAATTCGCCGATTTTTTGAGCCGCCTCACACGCTTTTTGAACATTACCCTCCACCGAAAGCGAAATGTATTTCCCTTGTTTTTCAAGCCTTTGATTTAACAAAAGCGGGAAAGACAGGTCTTTGTTTTTCAGTTTTATTCTCGTTAAAATAACATGTATAATCAATAGTGTGAATATTCCCGAAACAGGGAACGCCGCCCACACACCGAATATTCCGTAGGGAATCGACAACAGTCCCGCAAATGCACAAAGTAAGGCAAACTCCTGTAACAGATTAATTATATTGGCGAACAGAAGCTTTTTTGAAGCGTTGTAATACGATGAGAAAATCGTGGTGTTTATCAGCAGCAACGCATATATTCCGTAAAACGGCATGGCTTGTGCGAACATTATCACATTCTCGCCCAACCCAAACAATTGCCCGATTTGTGTCCCGAAAATGCAAAACAGTGCCGTTATAATGAGCATGATTATGTTCGAGTAAAGGAACGCCGTTTTCACCGTTTGCTTTACACTTGTATTATCCTGCTCCTCATGGAACAGGCTTATTAACGGTAGCAGGGTTTGCCCTGTTCCTATGGTAAACGCCGTCACAAACCGGTTAAGCATGAGGATAACCCCGAACACGGCAAGTGCGTCGTTTCCGCCTAATTTCGCAAGGATTGCATTAATCACAAGTGTTGAAGCAACTATGTAAAACCGTGACATTCCTAAGGGGCTGCCCAAGGTAAAAATTTTCTTTATATACAGCTTTTTCGGGACTACTATTTTGAAATGCTTCGCCAGCATTAATGCGGAAACAGCAACAGCGATTGCACCCCCGATTGCCTGCCCTAATGCGATTGCCTCAATCCCCATAAACCCCGTAAAAAACAAAGTGAACACAATTGAGCCTGCACTCATAGTCAAGGTGAGAATTAACCCAATTTGCGGACGTGCCGCAATTTTTGAGAAAAACAGCGGAATTCCGATAAGCATGGAAACAAAGGCGTTCAACAGGAAATAATTATAGAATAAATCAAGCTCGGGAGTGATTTCCCCTGCGGCAAATTTTAAGAAAGGTGTTTTTAAAACAAAAAGAAGTCCGCACACGACAATATCCGCAATAAGCGTCAGAATAATTGCCGCAGTGAAAACCCCGTTAATGCTTTCAAGCTCGTCCCTCGCTATGAACCGTGAAGAAAGAATCTGTGCCCCTCCCGCAATTATGTAAGCAAAAAACAACGACAAGAAAAAAAGCGGGGAGCAAATTGCCGTTATAGCTAACCCCTCACTTTTATATAAAACTCCCGCAATTGCCACGCACACAATCGGCCCCACGGTCGATGCGAGAAGTGCCAATATGCTCAAAACCGCCTGTCTGCGGAAAAGACTTCTTACAAAATTACCATTATCTTCCATTTTCTTAAACTCTAAATAATTGTCAAAATTTTATTGAAGCCAACCGACTTCAGCACCATCATAACTGTATTATTAACATTCCTCAGCTCCATTTTCCCGCCCTTGGAGGATGCGGTTTTCTGCCCGATTAATAAAGCTCGAAGCCCGGCACTGCTGACATACTGTACATCTGCAAAGTCAAGCACCAAGCTGTTCTCGCCCTTGAACGCTTTTAATATTTCATCTTTAAGCTGCGGACTCGTAATCGTGTCAACCCGCCCTTTAATAAACATAACCGCTTGCTGTTCTTCTTTGGTTAAAGTGACTTCCATATGTACGTTTCTCCCTTAAAAATAAGAACTGTTCATTAATTATACCACACTTTGATTTAAAATGCAACATCTTATTTTAATCGAGGAGCGTTTTCCCGTTGAGAAAGCACCGCTCGTCAAGTTTGCCCGGACTCATTTTTACAATGGCGGCGTTGACATCAAGGTAACAGCCGCTGTCTGTCGCACCTACGTCAGAAGCAAATACAATATTTGCCTTTGTACGAAGCGGCTTAAACTGGTTAAGCAAAAACAATAACCGTGCATGGAGTTTTTCGTCCGGCAGCCGATTAATCAGCACAGTGAAGCTGAACGGGTCTGTGCGGTGTTCGATAATATAAAAAGGGTCTGTAACAAATATTCCCACAATTATTTCAATTGCATGCCGTGTGCCTTTGAACTTGTTTAATTCAAAAGCGTTCCTCAGCAGTGTGCGAAGCTGATTGTCGTTTAACAAATCACCGTCAAGCTCCATTCCCAGCCAGCTTGCGAACACAATTAGGAAATCCTTGGGTGCGGTGTCAATGTCGAGTAACTTGTCTATATTGTCAATTTTATACTGTAAATCGTTATACAGTGACGAAAACACCGAGATATACCTGTGGAAGAATTCGCCGTTTTTCCTGTAAACCTCGGGGAAAGTCTGAAAGAAATTGTCCCCCGGTATATACAGGTTAAATTCCGAGAAGCTCGCATCCTCTCCCCACACCTCAAGACACAGCCATAAATAACGCCCTGTACATTCGTATAAAAGAACGTCATTGTTTGAAGAAAATGTCACCGCATTATTTAACTCGAAAAACCGCTTTTTTTCACCCGCAGATACCTCATCATCACACAAGAACTCATCAATGTTTATGACGTTATACCCCCATATGCTCTCCCTGTCATCACTCGCAAACGCTGTAACCACATACACCGTTTCCTCCCCGACAGCGGCGTTAAAGGTGAGTCTGCCCCATTCACAGCCGTCTGCACCTGAGTTAAACGAACGCAGGTATATCCTATGAACCCCCGTCTCAGCGTCTTTCAACGCCAAGCCGCCGGAATTCGTAACCTCAAACCCGTCTTTATACGCCCTCGACAGCCTGTTTGAATTAATCTTGTATTTCTTAATCATAACAGTTTTTCCTTAATACTTGGTAATAATCTCTAATGTAATGCTTCCGGCGTGATACAGGGACTCCCCGTTTAATTGAATGTCACTCCCTATTGTTTTTGCGTTTATGCGGTCACGAGCGATTATGCCTAACTCATAAAGCGAATCAACACATTCGAGTGCTTCAAGCCCGTTGAACAGCTTGTGATAAGACAGCCTTGCCCCAAACGGAACATCGGTTTCAACACCGTCGAGTGCCTTTGTCAGATATTCCTCAATAACAGGACGGGCATCACCGAAATAACTCTTTACATAAATCGTGGCATGAACATCAACCGCTATATAAACCGGCTGGCGGATTTCCACATTAGTGGTAATCATGCGGCGGCTGTTGAGATACTTTCCGATATGCTCTAAATGAACGGCAGACAGCTTTGGCTGTTTCGCCTTAAGTGAATAAGGCTTAACTGCCACCCGAACAGTATTTTCTTCTTGATTGAACACTGCCTTTGCTTTGTGAATACAAAAGCCCGGTGTATTAAGTGCGAGATTTTCATAATCCTCGACAGTGACCGCACAGGTGGTGCTTTTTATATCACTTAACAAACGCAGCCGCATTTGCTCGGGTGTTTCGACAGACGTTCCGCCCTTGCCTGCTGCAGGATTAACAAACACAACCCCGTTCTCCGATTGTTCCGTCTCCTGTGAAGTATACGGTAAAAAGTGGTTTGAGGAAATGATGTTCCCGTTAACACCCTCTGTCACAACACAGTCGCTTATATAAAGGTAACAGTCCTCAACAAGTCCGGGTTCTTTTATGATAATTTGCCCTTTTTCAGACAGCACGGAATAACATAAATAATCGGGGTTAGTCAACTCCGGTTCAATGAAATAATACCCTGCTTCACCGGTTTCGTCGGATTCAAAATGCGATTCAACCAATACGCAGAATTTCTCCGGTAAAACACGTTCAATCTGTTCAATGTCGATAATCTGGTTTTCATACCCCTCAACCCTGCCGAGCTTATAATGATGAATGGTGTCATTGTTATAGCAGATTACCCGAACCGAACCGAACCCCTGCCCCGGAGCAAATCCGAATCGCTTTTTATCGAAATCGAAACGCAACCCGCCGTCCTGCATTTTTTCAATGGTGTAATACCTACCCTGTTCGTCCTTGCTGTACGGGTTGAACGCTTTATACGCACGGTAGGGACCTTTCCTCCCCTCACGCCCGTATACGGCGAAATATCCGAACTGTGCCATTCTATGATTGATTTCGACGTTTTTTGCACCGTGGAATATAAAACTCTTCGCCTTTGTGTCTTTTTGAACCACCTCAAACAGATTAACCGCAATTGATGAAATCCTCGGCGGAATGTCGTATCTGCCGTTGACTAAAACACAGCGAACCGCATACCCTTTTTCGGGAACATCGGTAAATTCGGCAGGTATTCCGGTAATCCCCGGAAGTGTCAAACGCACTGTTCCGCTTAATAAAAACCCCCTTGTTTCGTCGGCGAATTCTACATCAACCCAACCGCCCTCAGTGTAATACTGCCACTTTAAATCAGCGAAATTTATGTCGCTGTCAAAGGTATTGCGTTGTGCTTCACCGGAGGCTTTTATGTATATTATCAACTCATCCTGCAGGGGTTTGTCGAAAACCAAACACAACGACGATTGGTTTTTCACCGAAGCACCGAACACGTTTATTCTTGTTTTGGAATTACCGTCCAACAGATAAGTTATATCCTTATAAACACCATCTCGCTCGGTATATGCCGCTGTAATCCCCCACGACGACAGATTAACTGCTTCATCTGTTTCAAAGCACAGCCCGCCCGCCATGAGCTTTTCCCCCGCAATAAGTGAGGCGGAACGGTTTCTTTCCTCCTTAAGATACACCCTTGCCGGATTATACTTCCCCGCCTCATATCCGAGCAACTCGAACAACCTTCTGCGAACCGCTTCAGTGATTTCGTTGACCCGGGTTTGTTGAAGCATGGTAAATGCGGAAAGATTTTCAAGCACAGTTATGCCCGGGTCAGATTGATTAAAATTCGTCCACTCGTCGGAATAAAGCGGAATCAGTTCAATCGCCTGAGCCATCAGCTCTTCATAAGTTTTGTCAGCTAAATCGATATTACCAAGCATTTTTTCACCCCAATATATGTATCTTATGTTCGCCGTTTATGCAGAACATAAAAGGATTAATCTCCAACGCCGCTAAGTCATATTCTCGCTCGCCGCTTATATCAACATATCGTGCGGTTGCGGAAAAATGGCGAATGTTCACGTCACATTGAACAGCATCAAGCATTACTTTAATTTGATGAACCGTGGGAAGCTCCCCTATTCTCCTGCCCCTGTGTTTCCCCGAAATGTCTTGTGCCGGTTCGATAAATCGTTTGATGTGTTCTATAATTATGCTGTGCGTTTCAAACCCGCTTTTCTTTCCGAAGGCAGCCGCCTCAATCCAAACCTCGACAGTTATTTTCACGAATACAGGTTCGTTTAATTGCAGGTTCTCGTCAATTAATGTAGCTTCACTTCTCTCGATAAGTCTTTTCCTCAACCGTTCCTGAAGCCCGTCAAACGAGTATGAGCCTTTTTCATAATCATGGGTTAAAACTGCCAAGCTGACTAACCCCGGTTTTTTATTGTCGATGACGCATTTCACCTGTGACACCGCTCCCGAAAACGCCTTAACCTCCCGAATGAAATCCTGCTCGCTCACTAAACGGTTCTTCGAGCTTAACATGTTCGTTCCCCTGTCAATCGCCTGCTCAACACTTTCGATATTATCTCCGGCGAACGTCGCAACAGGGTTATAAACTCTGTCAACATACAGGATATTCCCCATTATAGAATTCACCGCTCCCGCAGGTAAATTCGCCTCAGCACCGTCACAACAGCGAGCCTTAACTGTAAACGCAACATCATCAGAGGCGGACGGAATTCTCACATTTACCCCGTCACCGAATTGAATTGAATTAGTCATTCGGTCAAGCACATAATGCCTGTCTGAAGCAGATGAACCGTCAAAGTTTTCAACCTCGTGCCACCTTACAAAAAAGTTCAGTATTTTACCGAATGTGTCATATTCTATTGACATATCCTCCGGGGCGAGCGTTTCGAGAAGCTCTTTCTTCGCAGTGTGAGAAAGCCCTTTCTCGTTCACAAAAACCTCTGCGTTTAATATGTTTTTTGCGGCCAATGGAAACGACATATCCGCAACAGCAGATTCCACGAAGAAATCCTCGACATCCATTGTCCGCACGTTATGAACGGCTACGGCGTTCGGTAGAATTCGCTTAATAACGGGATGATACCTCAACGGGTCGTTATACACACCGTTTTCGTCGGTTATCCTCAACCAATACCGCTTCTCCCCCATATACTCTGTTTGAGCAAAATCACTTGACGGGATAAACAGGATTATTCCCGAGCCGGAAAACCCTCGTGTATTATCGAGCGTTCTCAAACGGGAGAATCCCTTGATTGTGGAATATTCAAACCTCAGCTTAGTCCCCGAAAAACGTGAGGTTTCTTCTGTTTCAAAGAACAGACTGAATGGCGAACCCTCGATTTTCCTGTCAAAGCCGAGATAAATCGCATTAGCGTCATACGGGAACGGTGAAAAAGCGGTAAAGCTTTTCCCCGAAATAAGGCTGTCTGTTATATCAAGCTTCTCGGTTCCCCGAACAGCGTGCAGTCGCATAGGCTGTTTCCAGTCACCTTTATAGAGGTATGACATCGCCAAGTTTTTAATCACGGGCATGTTATGTATACAAGGCTGTAAATAACAATTGTCCGCCTGTGTTACACGAACACGGATTAACTTTTCGGTGGCAGCACCGATTGTTACCGGCTGCCAATCGTCCGGACAAATGAATGACATGGTAATATCACCATAGGTTTTTCCGTCGAATAATGTTGTCCAATCCTGTGTGAAGATTAGGCGTTTCCACCCCGTTCCGTTAAAGTATTCGTAGAATACACGCTCTACACAAGTGTTCGCCGTGTCATAAACG
Organism: Oscillospiraceae bacterium; assembly: GCA_009784825.1. Taxonomy (GTDB): domain Bacteria; phylum Bacillota; class Clostridia; order Oscillospirales; family Ruminococcaceae; genus Ruminiclostridium_E. Next base: position 264,219 of record WQXO01000001.1, on the reverse strand, counting down.
ATTTGCTGCGGGCGGCGTTTGATTATTTTCAACTGCTCTTCAATTTGCTCGGGTGAAAATGTCGCTAACTTTTCCCGATAATTCAACTCAAACGTAAGGGTTATGAACGCCCCCTGCTGGCTGAAAATCCGGTCATGCCCTATGTAGAACTCATCGAAAATTGACGCTTTTTCACCAAACGGCATAAACTCCTCTGCGTCCATTTCACTTTCGTTGTGACTGATGAATGAGGGTTGAGCATTTGAACAGGAGGAGGAAATTTGAATGGATTTAAAATCAACGCTTTCGGCGATTTTCCCAACTGCTTCAAGGCAGACCACTGCCATTTCATCTGACTGCACCTCTTCGCTAATCGGCAGTCTTATTTTCCCTGTTTCCCCGTTTCTTTTTAAAATAACTACATCGTTATCGTGTGACACTGTTTCAAATGCGGTTAATTTCTCGCCGTTATAATAGCTCCAGCGGAAACTCTCCGAATCAGACAACTGCTCGGCTAAAGCCTCTTTATTTTCTCCCGTGGCAGGTTCGATTCTGATAGAAAGTGCAATGTCCTCGTCTGTATCGAAAACACTCGGGTGATACATGATTAATGCGTTTTGTTCAATCCCCTCTCCGGAAAAATCGAACAGCTTAAACCTCGGGAACTCGTGTTCTTCTATAATTGATTCCGGTTCTGCTTCGCTTAAACCGGGCAATAACGGGACTTTCTTTGCGTTACCCAATATAGGTATGATTTTCCCGAATTCCTGCGAAACGCTGAAAATATCCGTAAGGCGGGAATTGGTTACATATAAATCCGACAAGGTTTCAAAAACGGTGGTTTCACCCCCCTCGGAGCTGCCGAGCAGCTTTGTCCCTGCGGCGGTGTGTACACCCGAAACAGTATCACGAATTAACTCCAAAACCACAACCCCTTGAGCGGGATAAGCAGGGAGTAATCCGATGTTAAGCATGTTAATAAATTCGGTGCGGTATTTCTCCGGCAGTTGATTAAACTTGTCAATCGTGTCGGATAACTGACCGCCGAAAATCAAACCAATGACCGAACCAATGTCGGGGTTTTCGGGGTCAAAAACCCATTCCGGTGTGTATGAGGAGGCAAGCAGTGCAATTTGTGCCCTGATGTCCTGCTCGGTGCGGGTGTCGATTTTATGGTTCTTGGACATACTTAAAAATCTCCCCCCTCTTCATCAAATAAATCGCCCATGCTGGTTATATAAAACGGGAACACAAAGTTCTCGGCGGTGTTTGTTTCAATAACGGTATAATCTATATTAACAATAAGACAATCAACCCGTTCTGTTGTGTCGATGTTAACAATGATGTTTTCTATCCTCGGCTCTTGAGAGGTTAGAATCCCTCTTATATCTGAAGCTAAAAGATTAAACATGGTGAGGCTGGTGTCCATAAAGGTATAACTCAGCAGTTGACTGCCGAATTCCGGATTAAGCCAGCGTTCGCCTTGGTTTGTCATAAGGATAAGATACACTGATTCTTTAACCGACTGATTACCCTCAGCCACGACGAAACGCCCCGTCGAGGGGTTGACCTGTATGGGGAATTTCAATCCCTTACCTAAGAAGCTGTGTTCCATAATACTATCCCTTTATCCGATTTTAATAGGACTACCCTGAACCATAACCATTCCGCCGCTTTCCATTTTGTGCATGGACGAGGCGTTAGTGGAAATCTGAGCCCCCTCCATCTTAACCATTCCGTCACATTTTACCCCGAAACGGTTCGCCGCCTTTATGCTGACCTCATTTGCTTTTATGCTGACTGCACCCGATTCGCCGTTTAATATAATCTTGATTTCGCCACACTCAATCGTGATTTTACTCTTAGCCTTGATGGTCATCTGACCGTCTTCGGTTTTCATTGTAATCGAGTTTTCTTTATCCTTATCGGTTACTTGAATGACCTTGTTCTCGTTGTCCATGAGAATGGTGTGTGCTTTTCCGGCGGTCTGCAGGGTGATTTTGTCTTTTTCGCCGTCACCCTCTTTATTATCCTCGAAAGCAAGGGTCGAGCCGTTCTTGGTAATAATCCGCTTGAACTGGTTGTTCTCATCGGCAACAGCACTCAAAAACTTGTCACTGTCCTTAGAAACACAGCCGATTATATAAGGCTTTTCTATATTCCCGCCCTCGAATGCCATAACTACCTGGTCGCCCACCTCAGGCAGGAAATAATGCCCCCACGATTTCCCTCCGCTCGGCTGAACCAACCTCGCCCATTGAAGCTCATTCGCCTCCTTGTCACGGGTGGGAACTGTTACGCAAACACGCCCCGGCATATCCTTGTCATAGTTTTTGGCAACCAACCCGATAATAATGCCGTTAATCCTCGTATCACCCGTATCGCTTTTAACTACCTGCCGCCCTGCTATATCGTCAATAATATCATATAACGCCATTAATTTCTATCCTTTCACCGTGTCCACTTTTCCGATTACCTTTGTGCGGTATACACCATTGTCCTTTATAGTATGTGTAACATTCGTGATATAAAAACTGTTGTCTGCGGGAGAATCTAACTTAACCTCTGCGAAATAACCCGGCACAATTTCAGGAATTCCGATACACTCACATTCAAGATAACCCAAGCGGTATGACATATCCTCCATAAGTGAGGCAACACGAGCGTCCGCCTGCTCCTGCGTATAAATAGTCGGGTCAATAAACACACGCCTGCTCCCGCCGATTAACGCCTTTGCCTTACTTGATGTAGAAAGGGTTTTGTCATATTTCGATTTTGATGTGATTACTCTGCCCTGCCCAACGTCCATCGAACGTGCTTCAATCGTTTCAACCATTCCCGTAAGGCTGTATTCGAGGTTAAATGTCAAAATCCCCTCGCCTATTCCTAATTTAATAAGCGGTGAGGTGTCACTCTTCGCCTTTCGGAAGTACACCGTACCCCTGTCTATAAAAAAGTCATAATTGAATTTTTTCGCCGCTTTTATAATAAATTCGTAGTCGCTTTCCGAAACCATTTCAATAGTTTCGGCACTCGCTTTATCCTCGCCACCTTGTTTTTTATCGGGAGTGTCGGTTACTTTCACATCAAGAATCATACCGGTTTTTACGTCAGAGGATTTCATTTTCTCATAAGCGGTTCGTTGCAGTATTTCCTTGACCGCTTCACCATAGGATTTCGCCGTTAAGCTGTTAGCATAACACGAAGCCATCATAACGCCCTTAGCGTCCATTCCCGTAATCTCGATATAAGGCGGGTTCACCCCGTCATACCCGAAGCTGACACCTGCCACAAATCCGGTGAAAACCGGCTCAAGCTGACCGATATAACCGAGATAAACCGTCATGGCAACCCCGAGAATGGCTTGCTTTTCAACGTCACTAAACCGAAATTTCGCTTTCTCCATGTCATAGGTGTTGTAAATTCTGAAGGTGGCAACCGACGCTTCAAACCCCGAAGTAAGCTCGACATTAATATCTCCCACAAACATGTCGGTGTTCTTGCCACCGATTTGCTTGCCGTTTAACAAAATATACGCTTGGGCGTTTTCAAACCGCTCATATTTTTTGAGTAAAGCATCATATTTTAATGTACCGGGCATATCATTCTCCTAAAAACCGATGTTAAGAAACCTTTTCATTGATTCAAGCTGGCTCTTCCCCTCAATCATATCTGTTTTAATACCCGGCTTGCCGAAGAAATCAGAGAAAGCATTGTCCCAATAAGAAACATCTTTTATATCAATCATTTGTTGAAGCTGCATTGTCACCGTGCTGCGAATGGGTCTGCCCGATGGCGAAAACATGGTATACTTGGCTTGAACCTGCTTCAAAGCACCCGTGAAAAGCATTTTCGCCCACACAAACGTGATGACCCGTGTACTCTCGTGCATCATCGCCCCAATGAAACCGTTGGTTTGTTTTTGAACGCTGTAGCCGCCGCCGAGGTTCTTTGCAATTGTACCGACACTGCCCGCTATATCAGTTGGGGAAAGCCTGAACTTATCCCCGTGGAATGCATCTTTATTGCTGACGGCATCGAATATTAAATCCACCGACATAACTACCGAGGCTTTCCTTTCCTGCTGATTTATAATCGCATTGTCAAAGCTGTCCTCAAGGTCCTTAGCGCGCACCGTGCCGGTGCTTGCTTCAAAGCGAACAGTCGACGGGTTAAACTGAACCGTCATAACATGATAGTTCTTATCCCCTATTCCTCCCACCGACGGAACGGATACTCCCAAGAGTTTTCCGGCGACAAACTCGGCTTCCTTATCAGTGGAAGCTCTGTCATCTTTTGTTTTATAGACGATAATCTTGGCTTTATTGTTTGAGCCTAATATACCCTTACCGATTTCACCCGCTAAACCCATAATACACCTCTATGTTAAAAAATCGCACCCATGTTTACAATATTGCTTAAGCCTTGCCCCGTTGTCACTAAGTTGCTCGAATCACCCTTAAACGCTTCCTTGAAATCATTATCCCATTTTTCAGAGGCAGTTTCCACATTAACAACTCTCATTCTCACCTTTGCACGGACAGGGTGTCCCTCCAACGAAAACATGACATATTCCGCTGAAAGCTCGGTCAAGTCACCGTAAAACTCAAACTCTCCCCAATGAAACAGAATTCTTCTGGTGTTGGGGTTTCTCAAAGCGGCGATGAACCCCTCCACCACCGGTTGAACCGACCAAACCGTTCCCGCCGCCTTGGCTATTCCCGTTGCCACGTTTGTCATCATAGCGGCGGCTCCGGGTGTCAGCCTCTCACACATAAAGGAATCAAATAAGTTAACTTGGTCAAATATTAAATTAACCGACATAGTTATTTTCGGCGGCTCATGCATGAAATCCCCCGACGGCTTTTTCTTAACCTGACTTAAATCTGCTAATTGTGTTATCCCCTGTGAACCGGTTATGACTAATTCTCTCGGGTTAAACTGAACCCGATAGGAACGCCGTATCATATCCTTTAACGCTGTTGTCGGTGCTGCAGCACCCTCAAGAGGTGCTTGAACCTGCAGTGCAGGAACCGTTGTCTTGGGTTCACCAAGGTTCACTTCCTCTGCTTTTTTCCGCATATCACGAACATATATGATGGCAGTCTCACTTGTGCCGAGTAACGCACGTTTTACAGACGAACCGTCAATTTTATCAAAAGCCATTACCCTGCCGCCTTTCTTGCTTACTTGCCTCTTCTCGCACGCTCAAGAGTGAGCTTGCGTTCCATTGAGGTGTATACCTTTTCTGAAATTGTCCCTAATTGTTTGGATATTGTGCTGTTTACTAATTCTGTAATATCCTCGGTGCTTTTCGCTGTATGCTCTTTTATAATGTTGTTAATCTCGTTTTCGGTGTATGACTTGTGTACACCTGTTTCGACATTAATTCTCTCGTGCTTTTCCTGAGTTTGCTGTGACAGCTTTTCTATAACCTCATCAGGGAAAGAAAACTGCTCGTTAATTTTATGAACCGTCTTGACAGGTTCAGTGAACACGCCTTGCCTTTGCCTAATCGACTGCTCCCGCTGTGACAGAAGCTGCGGTGCTGCGATTTTTCCAATCTCATTAATAACCGTCTGCGTTTCTTCAGTTAACTGTTCGAGATGTGTCAGCTCGGTTATTTCCGACTGCCTTAACTGTGTTATCTCATTGTTAAATGTTTGAATCTGCTTTTCTATATTCAGCTCGGTATTAACAACCCCGCTCTGTCTGCTTTTTACAATTTCCTCGAAAATCCTGCGGGAGGTTTCGTCTGCGACCGAGAGTGCCATTTCTTCCTCGGGAAGAAGCACGGGCTTATGCTCAAGAGTTGCCCCCTCATTGAATATTTCACTGAACACCTGCTCAGGATTTTCCAAAGCCCTCAGCGAATCACGCATTACCTTTTCGGGGTCGGGTTTGTTACTTTCCGGGCGGGAATGAGTGTCAATCGCTTGCATTAAAGCCGCCGCCGCTTGACGGTTTTGCTTGTCATATTCGTCTAACTGCGTTTTTATCGCCGCTTCGGTTTGCAAATAATTCTGCTCCTCTATAACACTTTCATCAATGTCATAATCGCTTTGCAAATGCGTAATATCAGCCGAATAATCACCCTCACTTTGCATAATATTCGCAATATTATTAATCTCGTTTTGGATTAACTGCCGCTCGATTTGCCTTGCGGAGGTGCTGATTATTTGATGAACATTCGTGCTTTGTTTGTTAATGTTTTCAACATCCTCAACACTGACGGACTTAATCGCTGTTATTAAATTCTGCTCACTTTTAATCGCATTAACAAGTTGTGAATGTTTAATGGTTATATCTTTAACCGACTGCGGTTGTGCTTGCGTTAATTGTTCTTTCACGGTTGATAATTCCCGCTCGAGTTTTTCAACAACCGTTTGACGGTTTTGAATAACCTGTTCAACCGATTTCGCCTCTTTACTGTTTAAGGTTTGCGTTTCAATCCGCTCACGATTTATATCACGGATTAACTTGACATACTCGCTGTTCAGCTGTGTTTGATTAATCTCGGTTTGGCTTTCATAATGCTCAACCTGCTCGGTCAACAATTGAATTTCAGCGGGAACAGCCCAAGCCGGCTCATGCTCGCCATATACGATTTTTGAAAGGATTACTTCCTCTTTTTTCGACAAATCTTTTATAATTGTATCGACCGCTTTATCGGAAACGCTGAACGCCGTTTTATAGGTGTGGAACGTCTGAAACCTTTCCAAGGACTGTGCCGCCGAGGAATAAACCGCCTCGGTAATATCGAACCAATTCGCTTGATTTTTATGAACGCTTTGCATCTGTGTTATCACTGCATTATCAATAATGTTCAACAACACACCCGCAGTGCTTCTCTCAACAACCTCCCGCTCGGTTTGGACAGGCGGCAGGTCCTCGCCCGATTCGTATGCGTTAATATGGATATGCTGTAGCTCGGAATAATCCGTTTCAGAAAAGCTCTGCCTCAATTCAGAAAGTAAAAGCTGGTTGCTTATTCTGCGGTGTTCCGCTGTGTGGAGCTGTGCGGGAGAAATATAGGTGTCATGCTCGGATGTATTATTAATATGGTTTTGCATAATGTTAGTGATTTCTGCCGTTTGCAATCGTTTGAAAATTTCGTTATGCAGCGTGTAACGAAGCTGACTTGCAGTTTCTTCATAATGCTTTTCGACAGCTTCGCCGTCTTTTGTTTCTTCCGATGATTTAAGCATTTGCTTTAACATAGGCAGGTTTTCTTGATATAACTTCAAAAGGTTATATGTTTGCACATTGTCATTACGCAATTGATTAACCTGCCGCATAAAAAACGATGTGTCGGTTATCCCCAATTTATTAAGCACCGAGGAAATATACACCTCGTCTTGATAGGTCATTTTGTTATCGCCGGATAATAAAATACGATTTACAACATTGTTTAATATATTAAGCGAGAAATCTCTCGAAGCGTTGATGTTTTCCTCAAATATAAGCGAGGTCATGGGGTTGGCAAATTCCGGAATATCGGGAGGAGTGTTAACGAGGAAGAACAAGTCCTCCGCAGAAAACCGCATGTCAATTAACGCATAATTCTGCATAATCCGCTGGCTGAACGAACAGCTTTCACCGTCCGGAGCTGCCTTAGTTATCCGGCGTAAGGTATTCAGTTTTATCGGTTGGCTCATCGTCAGCATTTGCGGCTCCCATTTAAAAGGATTTCAAAATCGGTTATATACTGCCCATCTCAATCTTATGGTCTACCAACTCTTTTTCCTTATCTTTTATTGCCCCGTTGACTTCCTTCAATTTGTCGCCGGTGCTTGTATAATTGTTCTTGGTTGCTTGAATTTTAGCGTCAACCACAGCCTTTTGGGTATTATATTCCTCTTGTGTAATTTCGTTTTTCTCTAACTTAAAATCCAGATTGCTTTTTTCTTTATTTAAATCCTTCAACTCTTTTTCCTGCTCAGCACGTTTGTTCTCAAGCTCGGCTTTTTCATTTTTCAAGTCCTTGATTTCTTTTTCTAAACTCTTTTCTTTTTCGGTTTTTTCTTTTTCGGGCTTAGAGGGTGCATCAGGCTTTTTATTGTCGAACCAACCTTTTTGTGAAACCGCCCCCGTCCACGGAATATCCAGGCACAGCATTTCACGAAAAGCTATCGTCGTGGTCTCGGTCAACAATCCGGAATGCTCAGCGTTCAGCTCGCCATACTGCTTTTTCATAACCGTACACCCCGTAAAAGCATAGGTTCTCGCCCACACCTCGGGAGTGTGTGCATAATGGGCAACCCTGCTGACGATTAACAGCACCGGCAGTGCTAATTCCGCACCATTGGGAATGGGGTCTAAATGGTCAACCCCAACATACCTTTCCACCTCAAAGGTGAACGGCTTACTTATCGGCTTGCGACGCATATGCACATAATCGTTAAGCCCGCCCTCTTGAATATACTCATATTCGTTTTCCTTGGTGAAGGCTTTAACGCTTTTGCAGGGCAGGTCAAACAACATCTCCACACGCAGCAAAAAGTTAAACTGCGGCGTGACGTTATGACCCTTATTCATCAAAAAAAAGTTGTCTTGAAATACATTCGCCATAAATCTGCACCTGCCTTACCTCATATCAAAGAGGCTCTTTTCTTTTCGGTTTTTGCTGTCTTGAGGGACTAATGACGCATTAATCGAGGAAATCTCCGTACACCAACGCCGCCGCACACTATGCTCGAGTGCCAGAACCTCCTCAGAGCTCCAGTGGAAATAATAGGAGATGAACGACATTTCACGGAACAATTCTTCCTCGGGATAAAGCGTTATCCCTCTCCGGTAAAATTTACAGCTACCTCATGAACGTGTCCGCAATCGGGACAAACCGCCGAAATCACAGGCGGGTCAATATTATTAATGCGTTGATACATATCCTGTAAAAACGCCAAATCAGCAGTGAATAATTTTTCGATGATTGCGGGAACCACCGACGGCAATCCCTCAATCTCGGTAATAACTCTTGATAATATCACAATCGTAAGATACGACGGATTCCCCGAAACACGAGGGTCTTTGGTTGCGTTTATCTCGTCACCCGCAGTCGCTAACCGCATTTTTCCGCGTTTTAATACATTTCCGGTGCCATCGACATATCCCCTCGGAAGCTCAAATTCATAAACAGTTTGCATTTTCTACCCCTTTTTGAAAACATTTCATGTGAGGCGGCGGTTAAACCGCCCCACAGAAACATTTCAGTTTAATTATGCACCGCCGCCTGTTAAGGCTTCAACGGAATCAGCACCATTGTGTGTGCCTACGTTAGTGATAAGCAGCTCTTCATAAGCGATTTCAACCGTTTCGATTGCAACCTCACTTGTCGTAGCATTTAAATCCGGACCGGAATACTTTGTAACCCACGCATTTGAAAACGTCCAAATCACGTTGGAGGCTTGGGTTTCGGTTACAAGCGTTTGGGGAGCATCGCCGGAAACGTCAATCAACTCGATGGTCATCATCTGTCTGTCGATTTCCGGTCTTCTCTCACTTGTGCAATTGATAATCCAGTCTTTAAATTCCGAACCCTTGGTCAAACCATATTTTAATGTAAGGTTGCCGTGTTTTACCAATCCGGGAATTTTAACCGGTGCCAAGCTGGCAGAGTTGCCCTGTCTGAACTCAATGACTTCTACGGTTGCGTCAATTCCGGTTACTTCCGAAAAAGCAGCAGATGCTCCGTCGTATTCTCCCGCCAACGTAACCAAGAAGTTCATTTTAGTCAACGGATAATAAGTTTTTGCCATGTTAAATATACTCCTTTACTGTTATTGAAAAATTATTGATTGAAAATAATTGTCAATTGTACATTGTCAATTGTCAATTGTTCATCATCCTCCCGCTTCAGATGTAAACTGAGTGAGGCGGAAGATTACGAATTCTGCGGGACGAACGGGAGCAATACCGATGTTACAAATAAGTCTGCCGTTCATAATATCGTCCTGGCTCATGGTTGACGGCCCGATGTCTACAAAGAAACCCTGTGCAGGTGTTTCACCCGAGAACATTCCCATGCGGAAGCAGGTGTCTAAGAATGACGAAATTGTCATCTGAACCCTTGCCCACAGCGATGAATTGTTCGGCTCGAAGACCACCCAGTTAGTATTGTTCTTGATGGATTCTTCAATGAAGATGAACAGTCTGCGTACGTTAACATACTTAAAGTTGGAGTCAGAGCTTGCGGTGCGAGCACCCCAAACACGAATTCCTTGACCCGGAAGTGCACGAATAAGGTTAACACCTACAGGATTTAAGATGTCTTGCTCGCCTGTTGTATAGTTGATTGATAAACCGGTACAAGCCACAGTTTCGTTAGCGGGAGCCTTGTGAACACCACGTGTAACATCGGTTCTTGAGTATACACCGGTAACGCTTCCGCTGGGAGGAATAAATATCGGTTTCTTTGAAATGCGGTCGAACACTTGAACCCACGGATGATACATTGCCGCATAAGTAGAATCAATCATGTTGCGATATTCGATAATATCGTCGGTTTTGGTTAATTCCACGGGAACATCAATAACAGCAAAGCGTGACTTTTCACGTTCGCAGTGTGCCACCAATGAAACAACAACCTCGGGAATGGTAACACCCGGCACTGCTATAATGCTGACAACATTGTTCTCCTGGAACGCTTCGATACCGGTTCTTTTTCCGGGACCGTTGTCGACGCCGATGAAGGTTCCCGCATCAGCCGATTCTGCGTTTCCGTCAGAGCCGCCTGCAAACGACATAACGCCCTTCACCTGTCCCGCACCGAATATCACAGCCACAGGATTGTCAAGCTCGCCGGAATCCTTAGCGGTTACGGAAACAATATCACTTGCACCCATGCGTTTAGTGATATAGTTGCTGGAGGTCACGTTTAAGTTAACATCGTTGTAAACCTCTGCCGCATCCTCACTGCGAACAATAATGTCCATTTCCGAGGAATACACGAAAAGCTTAGGAGCAATCGCATCATCAACAGGACTGACACTGAACGCTTTTTCAAAGGTGATAAGATTGTCTAAAATTGCAGCTATGCGGTTGAACTCGCCTGCAAACTCGACTACATCACCCTCTGCAAATCCTGCAACGGATTTTGCGATAAAGACTCTGTCGCCCTCTTCCGAAATTAACTGCATTTTGCGTTTGTTGGAGGAAACAAAGGATAAGGTAATCTTGTTGCCCCATTTGCCCTCGTTTGCCGCACGAACGGAAAGGTTGCCCTGTTTAGAGGATGCACTTTTTGCGTTGGACGGGATAACCCTGCTGATGAAGCAGCGTGTTCCGCCGTTTGCGAAAAACTGCTCCACACAATAAGGCAGGAAGCGATATTTGCCGTGGGTATACTCGCTTAAAAAGCCGCCGAATTTCCTTTGATAATCGGCAAAGTTTGTGACAAGAACGGGTGCTCCGGTGGTCGGGCCCTTTTCGGTGAAACCGATAAAGCCTGCGGTGCTGGTTCCCGCTCCCTCGATTGAGCGCGGCGAAGAATCATATTCCTCGATATAAACGCCCGGTGATAAATATTCAGCCATTTTTGTTTTTACTCCTTTCGGTTAGTAAATTTATTTTTGTTGCTTTTTTAACTTTGGATAATCTTAATAGCCAATCAATTCAATAATTATCAATCATTATTAATTATTAACTGTTAATTATTAATTGTTATGATGGGCTTCTGCACCTGTATATCTTAATGGGTACCCCCTCCTTTACTTGCTTTTTCATTCAGTAATCCCCGACTACTTAAGAACAACCTGTTCGTCACTGTTAAAATCGACTGTCTTGAAAAACTCACCCTTCGCCGTCACATAACGGATAATCCATTCGGCGTTTTCCGAATCGTCCCTCACCCGAAGGAGATATTCACCGTCTTGTGCTTTCCCCATAACTCGGGGGGCAACCGGAACCTGTTCAAACGCTTTTTCAAATGCTTTTGCGATTTTATAAACATTGTCGGCAGTTTGTTTTATTATGATAAACGGCTCATACACGCCGTCATCGACCTTGGCAGTTGCGTAGTACATTCGGTTGAAGGGCAGGTTATACGGGTTAAACATAGTAATCAACCGTTTACGCTGGTCAAACTCTTTTATATAACACGGGTGCTGGATTACCTTAACTGCGTCAAGCTCGGTTATACCCTTTAACTCACCCTTAAGCGTGAAGCACGGTATACCCGGCAAATACCGCTCGCTTGGAATCATGTGCGTTTCGATATACGGCATATCCTCTTCTAATTCGTCATACTTCACGTTGATTACTTTTTCCTCATACCCTCGTGCCGAAACGGTTAATTCAAAGTCGGTTCTGCCCGTTCCTATGAATAATATATCTCCGTCCGGAAACCGCTTGGGCAGATATACTCTCCCGTTTATTTTCACCCTTACATCATCAGAAATTGTTCTGCCGACTGTGGTGTCTATCAGCCGAAGAGCCAAATCAAGAGTATGCTGAATGGTTGAGGCTCGTGCCATAATTCGACTCTCCTTTTCGTAATTTTTACTTTACATCGAGGTTGAAATCTGCCTTTGTTACGCGTGCAGTATCTACAATAATTTCACTCGACAATAAAACAGGCGAAACTTTATAAAACAGGCTTATTTGATAAGGCTTATTAATCGCACTCCACACCCTCACCTTATCCTCAAGTGAAATCTTAGCGGGAGCTACTATGATAGGCCCCTCGTCCACCTGCATCCACGGCTGAAGCGTTCGAGGATTTATAACGCTTCCGTCGTTTACAATCTGTGCCGCCCGCCCGATAATTTTTTGAATATCGTGGGCTTTCAACCCCATCTGCGACGACCCGTTGATGAACAGCATATAATACAAGCTGTACGGCTTAGGCGGTTTCTGCAATCGTGCCTTACTCACACTGATGAACGGCGGAACTGCGATTTCCCCCTCCTCACGAACATCATAAAGATACAGTCCTAATATATAGTCAACGTCCTGCTCTGCAGGGGAGGAAACATCAATATTATTCGGTGACGGTATCGGCTCGGGGCACATTTTCTGCCTCAGTATTTTCACAAGATGTGCACTCACGTCGGAAATAATCGGATAATCAGCCATATTTTCTCCCCATATAATTAATAGTTAATAATGAATAATGAATAATTTTGGTATTTGCGTCCGCAAAGATTTTTATTTTTAAATCCGTCGCCGCAAGGCGACACAACCATTGTTAATTATTACTTATTCATTATTAATTATTTAGTATCCTCTCAAAAGTATTGCTAACAAATCATCTGCGGCACTGCTTAATTGTGCGTTGAACATAACCCCGTAATCCGTCCCGGTAATGTACAGTCCGTCAACCCCGAATTCTTTTATAGTGTACGAGGTCGGGATATACACGACGTTTCTTAGCTTAGCGGTAACTAACATCTGCTCAGACTCGGAGCTGTCCTTAGTGCGGATAACCTTATCGGAAAAAGCGGTGAAAGCGTAATATTCTGTGCCTTTTGTGAGCGCCGCTTGATTATGATTGCGATTCCAAACATACCGCATATTTATAAACGCCGCCAAATTCTTCGACGGGACGTATATGCCTAACGGGTCAGTGACCTTGATATATACCATCACATTCCCCCGATTAATCTCGGTTTGGATTTTCGCCTGTGCCAGCCTCAATGCGTCAAGGTTGCCGGTCTGCTCGTAATACGATTGAAGTGCCATAATTTTAACAACTTCACACCCATCATGCCCGAGCAGGTCATATAAACTCGAACCGCCGCCCAATCCTGTACCCGCTCCCGAACCTGTACCTGTACCTGTTCCCGAACCCGTCCCCGAACCGTCCGAAATTCCAAGGAACGAATCCATTAAACCGTTCATGTCAGACATGCTTAAACCGTCAAGCATTGCATTGTCATAAGCACCTTTGTTATTGAGAATAAGCTGTTCAATTTTGTCAATCGCAGAATTATAGGAATTGTCTCCGTTTAAGTCCCTGTTTTGCACCAACGCACCATACACATCATTTAATGCCGGGAACACGGTTTTATAATTCATGTCGAGCAGTCCGCCTAATGCGTCAATGCCGTCTTCTATTTGGGCAAGGGTTTCCTTATTCTTTATGCCGTCCAATAAATCTTTTCTCAGCCCTGCCACTAAGCTACCCACAGAATTCTCCGACAACCCCGAATTCAACACACTTAATTTGGTTTCAAGCTCACGGATTTTATTAGCCGTTGCATCAGAGTTATCACCATTGTCCTGTGCGTTCCTTAAATCGCTTAATTGGCTTTGAATGTCAGCGATTTCAGAATTAATCTCGTTTTCCAATTCCTCTATGCGTTCATCAATTGCGGCAATTCTGTTTGCTATATCGTCAGCTCCGGCGAGGTCGTTGTTGTCTAAAGCAGTCATATAATCGGTTTGAAGTGCCGATTTCTCCGCCATCAGCTTATCCATCTCACTGCCGCCGAGCTTGGCATTAAGACTTGCTAAAAGCCTTGTCAAAAAGTCGATATGGTCGGCTATGCTTTGGTCGGTATGTGCCTTAAACCCGTCGTTCCTCACCGAACCGTACCACGCCGTAGTAATGTTCAGTCGGCTGTTTATATAACTGATACCGTCTTCAGTTGACATTCGCTTAACAATCGAATCTATGAAAAACTCAAGTTCACTCCGCATTATGCTTAATTCGCCTGCGTGCTCACGTGCAATGGAATTTAACACAGCACCCGCCGACTGTGCAGTAACAGCGGCACGATATTCGGCGTTAACCCCTGCCCTCAGCCCGATTGTATAGCGCTCTGCGGCGGTTGTAATCAGCGGGTCACGCAGAATAACAGCCTCGTGTTCCTTGTCGATAATTCTGTCTGCTAAAATATTATTAAGGGCAATAATGTTCTCAACGTCACCGTCACATGCGAAGAAATTCCTCGCTCTTGCGTTATTAATTAAATCATTGGCATAACGATAATATATCGCATTGCTGACTCCCACACCCTCGTCTAACATCTTACCCTCTTGTAAAATAATAGCCGATTGAATGTTCGCCAAGCTCTCACTTGCGGCGGCGATTAACCCGGTATCCGGTTCCTCCGCCTCTCTTTCGGGAATGGTTTCAATAAGCACGGGAGGGTCAGAATTGTCGTAGAACTTTTTCTCGGGAATATCCTCCATAGAGCTGATTTCATCTATATACTCTAAAAGTGCCGCCTCAATAATTTTGAAAACCTCGGCACGACGGGTAGCGTCCACCGTGTCCATAACTGTTTGAACTGCATTAAGCTCGCTCGAATCGGCTTCACTTGCAATCTGGCTGTAGTATTCCTGAAGTGTTGCGAGGGCGTTGTCCAAGCTTCCGGTTCTGTCATTTCTTACATCGGTTCTGAAAAATACCTGTGCCCGTGAAATTTTCATTCTTCCCGATTCAGAGTCGCTCTGGTTCTCCCGCATAAGGTCATAATGCGTTTTAAGCGGGAACAGCTCTATCATTGATTCAAGGTCATACGGGCTGTATATATCGAAAATATTAACAGGCATGCCGGTACGCAGGTCATAGGTTATACCGTTTGAACGTGTATGGTGTGTGAACAGCAACGCATCAATCACAGAATTATTAACCGGCATACTGTCACCTGCCACACCCTCGGCAATTGCAGAAATATGGGAGGCTTCGGTTATGTCGCACCATGTCCCGCCCATTAACTCGGATTTATAATACACACGGTCTTGCTCGGATTCAACCGCACTGTTTTGTGCAATTTCGTATATCTTATCGGAAAGGGCACTTAAATGTATAAGATGTGTCCCGATTGCAAGTGTAGAATCCTCAATGCTCGCAGAATTTATACGAACAGCGTTATTCGGGTTCCACAACGCACTGACAAGCACAGCCGTCATAGTTATCGCTAAAGCCGAAGCAATAACCGGAACAACTATCTTCTTTTTCAAGAATTTCTTCATTTAAATATCCCCCTTTCCTAAGTTTACTCATTATTAATTATTCATCATTAACTATTAATTGCCTTACCGTCATCTCCGACGGGTCTAACCACGCTTCCCCAAGGGGCTGTTGGTTCTTGTCGTAAATTAATACTGTTATGTCGCTTAACGAACCGAACAATAAAGACAAATAGGTGAACCCCTCATCAACTGGGATTAAATCACTGCTGTAGACATCGCTTTCGCCGTAAACAATCCTGTAAAACCCTGCCCCTAAGCCGGTGTCGAAAACGAATGTCAGCTTAGATGTGCTTATGCTCCCCGTAACCACTGTTTCAATTTTATAAGTCCCTATGACCTTTTCAGTGGGGATTTCATTTGGTTTTTCCGCCTTAGGTATCGGTAGAATATCTCGGGGTGAGGTAGCGTCAACCACACATTCAGCCACGAACTTATCCCCATCAAACACCCTTACCGTAACCTCGTCACTGCTGCCGATTGTAAGCGCTAAGTGCTTCAACCGGTTACCTACCGCAGTTCTCGTACCGATTTGAACCCCCTCATACCATAACTCAAAATGTGTAATCTCCGGCTCGAAATCGTCGGGTACATCTAACCCGAACACAAACGTCATATCCGCAATGTCGTTATATATATAATAGTAGATGTTCCCCTCGCCGTCGCCCGGCAGACTTACACCGCCCCCGCCTGTGTCAGTATCAAGTCCGTCACCCCGTAATAGCTTAGTAATCGCACCACAGGTCAAACGGTCAAAGCTGGTTAATAAATCGTTGTAGGCGGCTAATGCGTCAATTGCGTCAACCTGTGCAGACTGGTATTCGTCCTGCTTATCCTTAACCTCGCTGTATTCCGCTTTCCCGGTTTTGTTAAGGGCAATAACCCGCTCTAACTGAGTTTTCTCGTCCTCGACTGCCTTAACTAAGGAGGCGGCGGCGTTTTTAGCGGTCACAAGTGCCTCAAATTCAGAATTCACCTGCTTGATTAAAGCCTTTTCGGTTGCCTCCCTGTCTTTCCTTGCGGCGGCATATTCCATACAAGCGGTATACAGGGCATACATTTCATCCTCTATGTAACGTGTACCGGAAATCTGCCCTTTTAAGAATTCCTTGGTAAAGCGAATGAACAGAATTCTGTATTGCCCGTCCCACGGTTTGTCGAAGGTTTTCAGCATGGCGTCATACTGGATTTTGAACGCCGCTCCGTCGATTTCGTTCCCTTGTCTTGCCGCAACCAAAAACGGATTAACAGGGTTAACCTTCGCACCATACTGCTTGCGGAAAAGCTGTTCCGTTGTGTTAAGGTTAACTAACGCCATCGACTCGGCTAACTTCATTTCATAATACAGCTGGTCATTATCAAGCGTATATTTTATAATAAATTCTAACTGCTGGCGGCTGATTTCCGCCGTCTGCAACGGTGGAGCGAAATAATACCCCGTCGTCACATCAAGCCTTATTAAATCGCTTAGCTCTTCTTTCTCTGTCTGGAAATTACGCTTTAGCTGTGCTAAATCCCCGATTAATTTATCGACAGACTTCTGCATGTTATCAATGTCGCTTTGCTTTGCTGTTCCGGTTGCAAGCCGTGCAATATTCCGGTCAAGCTCAAGCTCGGCGGCGGCTAAAATATCCTCGGTGAAGCGGACCTTCTCCTGCAACACATAAACCTTAAAAAACGTCGTATTAACCCTTGCAACAATCGCAAATCGCTGGTCGTTCATCTTATGCTGAAGCGTGTTAATCTCGGCAGTTAATGCGAGCGGCTTCATAACTAACTCGATTTCCTCGGGATAATCCAGTTTTTCCGGAAATTTAAACGACAAAAGCGGAGTCCATCTTAAAGTTTGTTTATTCTTCGCCTTTGCTTGAATTCCTTTAACCGATTCGGTATATTTCATCCTTTTCAAGAGAATTTCGTTATATATTTTCCTTTGCTCGGGGCTGCTCGCTAAAGCCAACCTTTGTGCTTGTGCCATATGGAAATTTTTCAAAATTGTCGGAGCGGAAACCGAGCTTACAACAGAAGCAATATTAACAAAAGCCGTTAATTGAAAAACACACAATATAACGCATAATTTCTTTAAAACAACTTGTTTTTTCAGAGAAACTTGTTTTCTCATAATGATATTACCGCTCCTTTCTATAAATTGTCCGCCCTTTACAACTAATCCGTCGTTATCGAATACATGAAGAAGCTTTGTGAATTTGCCGCAGTACAGTAAAAGGTATACATCAAACCGTCCATTTTATAAGCGAAGATATACAGTGAATAATCCCAATCATAATAGTTGACATCGAAAACATTATCGAAGGTTGAGGTTCTTCTCATTTCCACCTTGCTTAACTCGGGATACCCCTCCAGCAGATTAACCGCAACCGCCTCCGTGAGATTGACCCACGCTTCACCGAAATAATCGGGTGCCCCGAAGAAAGCGGAAAGTTGATTTATCTCATTTAATTTCTCGCTACCCACGGTTATCTCATCTGCCAAAACAATAACATTTTTAACAATCCACTCGGCCTCGAGGGTGTTCTGGTCTGAATCGACTGAATACACCGCACCGATTTCCCTCATTTCAACACAATATTCACTAAAGTGGAAATACACATTCTGCGAGCCGGTATACATTTGGGCAATTTCCGCAGTCGACTTCCCGATTAACTGTGTATACAGGATATTATCCATCTGGAATGTTCCGCTGAAAATCTGCACCCCGGAAGCATTAATCAACTGCCCTTGACCGTTCCTCATCCCCTGTAAAAATTCGCCCCTGTATTCGAGTGAGCCTGCCGCCCTATATTGTCTGCCCTGCCCCTGATAAAGGTTGTCTGCGAATTCCCCCTCATACTTTAGCTCATTAGTCGGATAATACAGCCGCCCCACACCATTGAACATGTTTTGGTCAAACTCGCCCTCATATATCAAGTCTCCACCCTCGGAATAGAGCTTGCCCTGCCCTTTTACCATTCCTTTTTCAACACTTCCCACATAAGCGATATAACCTTTTCGGGCTTGAATTCGCACATCTCCCTTAGCAAACCTCAGCGGAATGGAGTTATATTTATAAATCGGAACAGCATCCGAGCCTGTGCTTAATCCTTGGGGCGATATAGGCGACAGCACTAATATATAAAACAACGCACACACGCCTATGCCGACTGTCAAAGCGAACGCCAACCGCTTGCTGACCATCCACCGCCAAATAGTATAATAATCCTTTTTGTCCCTCGGCTTTACATTAAACAGCGAGGTAAAGAACGACCTAAGCTTAGAAAATCCTTGTAATCGCCACCAGGTCGGGCTGAGTAACAATCGCAGTTGGTTCCAATATCTGCTTAAGCGTGAACGCAGATTACCAAAAAACGATTTAAAAAATTGATTCAATCTCGTTACCTCCCGCTATTCTTCTATCCCGAAAAGGTTATAGGTTGCTTTGGACAGGTCATTGCTGTTGAACAAATGCTCACAAGCGAAGATATACCAGCGAGCCACACCGTCACTCGGGTTGGAGCGTAGTATTGCAGAAAACTCACTCCTCGCCAAATAGAAATCGTTTTTCAAGAACATGGTAATCGCTTTTTGGAAACGGTCATTATACCTCTTGCGTTCCAACTTTTCGCTGTCGGGATAACAGTCTAACGCTTCGTATAACTTATAGCTGTAATTCTCGTCCTGCGAGGAAATGAACCCGATGAACCGTGCGGAAAAATTCGCTTCCCTCGATAAATAATTGTAATACTGCTCGGTCATTACAATGCGTACACCAAGCGTCCTTAGCTTGTGAGAATATGAATTAAGGAAATTCATTTCATAAGAGGACAGGAAAGGAAACGCCTTTTCCTCTGTTCCCGCAATCCCGTAAAGGAACTTAGTATGGTGCAAAAACATAAAGAAGTCGGGAGCGGTTTCGCCATCGCTTGTACACCCCGCCATAACATCAAGCCCGAACCTCAGCCCTCCCGAATGTGAGCCGGATTCCCCCGAGAACAATATCGGAAGCGATGACAGGTTGAAATCGCCGGACAACAGCATTCCCTCGTGTTTTTGAACATTCTCGTGAATTACCGAGAAACATCTGTTGACGAAGCTCATGTATCCGTTGTCGTCGGTGCTTTCTTGAACCCTTTCACGATTGTCAACCGATAAAAGGCATAAATTATCTTTCACCGAAACAATGTCACCACTGCTTATTTCGGTTATACCCGCACGATGAAGCAGCTTTTCAATCCCTCTGGGAACAAAACGATAAAACGAATTTATCATGGTTTTAGTTTCATACTCGTTGATGGCGAGCGAAACACCGATTTCGGATATTGCACGCTCCATCTCCCCGACATCACCCTTAGAGCTTACCTTGCTTGCGAAATCCCCGGTTTCGAATCTGCCGTCACCATATTTGCCCATTCGCTTAATAACACGGTTCAACGGGCGTGTCAGCCCTTGATTGAACAGGAACATTACCAAAACAGCAACCAATATAACCGTCAGTCCCGCTTTCATATAATCACTGCGAGCCTTGCTTAACGCATAATCCACATCACCCTTTGAAACCTCGGTGACAACAAGGGCAATCACTCTCCCCCCGTAAAAGCAGGGTGAAACCGAAACGGTATATTTCCCCGATAATGCAGTAACCGTGCTTCCGGTATCAAGTGCCGCTTCTACAGCCTCCATAACCGAACTGCTGAACACATCCTCTGCAGACTGCTTATAGGGAAACCTTTCCGAAACCGCCGTAACAGGTCGGTTGCGTTCGGTTATGAAAATCAACTCGGAACGGCTTTGCGTAACCGTGTTACCCCTATTGTCGTAATAACTCCCGAAATAACTGCTCAATTCACTAAACTCTGCTGTTCTATAAAAATCCGCATCATTAAACACGGTATAGTCATACCCATCAAGCGTACCGCTTATATACACGCTCTTGCCTCTTGCCTCATCCTCTCTCCCCGCCGACAAAGCTGCTGAAGTGTTTATGCCCTGCACCTCTGCTAAAACAGCAAACATTACTAATAAAGAGAACGCAAACCCCGCAGTTGTGCGGTTGGCGATTTTCTTAGAAAACATCAGCACCGCAGAGGAAGCGATGAGTGCCGATGTCAGCAGCAATTCCCACACGACAAACCTAAACGAGGGAAATCTGAACATGCTTATTCTGACATTCAAGGGCAGCTTCAATTCGTCGAATGACAAGGCGGTTTTTTCGGGAATTCCTGCACCGCTTTTCAAAACGGTTTTTATGTTCCCGCCGTCAACCATAGCCGAAACTATGATGTTTTCTTCATTAGCACTCGCAGAAGCATCACGCACAGGCTCGGGTAATGTTTCAAACCCACCGAATTCATCAAGCGGCGCCCGTTCGGGAATTTGTGACCATTTCAACGTATGTGCCGACAACCCGTTATCGGAAACCCCTGCAACAGAAAGCCCCAGCCCCGATGTGGATATATCGGTTATCCTGTGTAAGACGCTATAATCTCCGGCGTATATTTTCCGAGCCGAATTAAACTCAAGATTAAGCGGAATTTCAAGCAAATACCATGTCGAACCGTCCGGCATTTTTTCGATAAATCGGTCAACCACACAATACAGCATACCCTTATGAACCGTCATCGCCGCAATACTGCCGGGAATAGCATCCTTGTATAAAGCGGTGATTTTCCCGTTTTCATTAACACGATAAATATAAGTTTGACTGCCGTCATAATCAACAAGATAAACCGACCCGTCATCGGGATTAACCGCCATAACCGTTTCAACGCCGGCAAGAGTCGGTTCAAACCGTTCAAGGCTGTTCCTGCCCGGATTTAACGCAGACACAGCGTATATCAAAACAGCTATTAAAATTACAACAAATAATACTTTTTTCAACGCCGTAAATCCCCTTCGTCTGATATTTCTACTTTGTGTTTATTTCCTCAGTGCCGATTTTGTCGATTGAACCGCCTAACAGCCTAAACAACGAAAAATCACCGAATATCAAATAACTCATAAGCATGGTCAACGCAACAATTGTACAAAAAACGCTCACAACTAAAATAATTTTGAACAGCAAATCCTTGTTCCGCCCCCACCACGCCCGCAGCCTTCTGAACAGCTTTGGCTTCTTTTCGGGCAATGCAGTAATCCGAATGTCACGATAAACCTCGGTGAAGCACTTGTATGAACGTGACAGCAGTTTTTTATGGAGCAGGTTTAGGCTCTTAAGCGGTTTCCTGCTTTGCTTTTGCAGAATATCAATCAATAAGTAAACACATCTCACCGCACAAGCGGACTCGTCTGTTTTCGGGTCAAGCTCCCTTAAATCGAAATAGGGTGTGAAAAAAACCGTGTTATCCTTTTCTATATGAATCTGCTTCTGGTCTAACAACAAATACAACAGCGGATAAGGCAAAGGCGAGGAAAGGCAGGCAAGCGTTATATTAATGCAAACCCGCTCCCTTTCAACGGGAGAGTTAATCTGCCCCTCGGAAAACGCCTCAAGATTACGCTCAATGTGATAGGGGAAAAGATAACACAGCTGCTCTCCATGAGAAAAACAAGCGATATACGGTTCTTCCTCCATGTCACGAGCGTTATTTTGAAAGATTGACAATAACGCCTTAGCGGTTTCCCGCTCCTTAACCGCAACTAAAACATAATACGGGCGAGCCTGCGAGGCTTGGTCTTGACAGATTACAACATCGTTGACGGCGTTCTTAAACACATCACGAACGGTATAAAGTGCCATATCACCTGTACGATAAATCACCCTGCCTCACCACCCTAAACAATTAATAATTAATAATTAACAATTAATAATGGGTTAATCGTTAATTGTTGTCTTCTAAGCCTTTCTTTTTGACCACTGCGTAGGCGTAGGTTCTAATCATCGGCATTTCTGCACAGGAAATCAGAATTTCATAAACGCCCTCTTTACCCGGAGCAGTGTATATACCGTCAGCGGTTATGGTGCCGGAATCGCTTTCCGTAAGCATATAATTAAGCGTAACAGGTGCCATGTTCTTGAAATGAACATCAAAGAAATGGCTTTCACGAGTTCCGATAACCACAGTCGGCTGAACAGCAGAAATCGACTTATCGGTGACATGCCTTAACATGGTCTGCTCTTCACCGCTCGGCAGTTTAACAGCAACCCACCTCAAAGGAATAACAACATAGTTGGTATCACGAATCAGCCTTGCCGCAACCATAAAACTGCCTCGGTCGTTCATAACTTTTATGGCTGTATCAGCATAAGCAATCGGCAGCTCCTTGTCATTGAACAAAGTGGCATTACCGTAAATGGTGTTCTTGGCAGTATTCTGGAGTTTTTTATCCTCCGCTAAGTATTCAAACCCCACACTCACATGTACATTACCTTTGCCTAACCCGTGCATAATCTCATCAGAATAAACAATGCTGCCCTTTTTGCTGTCGTTCCCCAACGAAATCTCACACACGCCGGACGCATACACCGGCTCGGGAAGCACAGCAGGCGACAAGGGGGAATACTCGGTTCTCACTCCCTGCTTAGAACTGCCCGAAACAGAGGAAAACCACTCGCCGTATTCTCTTCTCTGGGTTTCGGCAGAGGCGGTTCTGATGAACTGCTTGGCAGAGTTTTCGTCAATGCTGTCGATAATGTAAGAATTATTTGTTCGCTGAATTGTTATGTCGGCTAACCTGATGAAATCCTCGGAAATCTGCATAGACTTTGTTTCAAGGCTGACTTTAGCAATCTCCCGCTCGATTAAATCAACAGCAGAATCCTTAGACAGCATAACCTTCATAATAAAATTGTCCGGCAGACGCATATCGGTCGAACCCACGTTAATCTTCGCAAAGTTAGACTTCACGATAATCATGGTGTCCTTAACCTCATATTCCTGTGCATTAAGCCAGTATGAAATTACTACAGGCTGTTCCTTTGCGGGCAGAATTTCGTCAGCCTTAATCATCAGCTCATGCTCGCCGTAATCGTTGGTGAAAGCAGGAGTCTGCAAGGTGCAGTTTAAAGAAACCGGTTTCGCTGTGTCGGAAATCTTGGTTATTTCAACAACAACACGAACACGGCACCCGCACGAAACAATCGCAGGCATGGATATATTAATGGAATAGTCCTCGTCGGAATACAGGTTTGCAGTAACAAGGAATTCCGATTCCATAGCGAAATCAACCGGCATGTTTGCCTTGTCGATGAGGAACAGCGTCCCCGACTCACGAATTCGATTAGGCTCATACTCGCTCCCGTTGTCGCCCTCGACGTTTATGGAATACACCGACTGGGTTTCCTCCTCAGCGTATTTGAAGCACAGGCAAACCTCCTCGGTTTCAAGGGAGTTATACCCCTCCATGGCAGACAGCTTCTTGACGGTTGAGTTTTCGAGAACTAACTCCCGCCCGGATTTGTCAATGGCAGCCCCCGATTCAATCATCACGGATAAATCATCAAGGTTATACACCGACAACCCGCAAACGATGCCCGGCCCGAACAAAAGCGAATTAATAAACCGTCGTTTGTTGTTTAAATAGGTCTGCTCCGCTAAGAAATCAGCAGAGGTCAACAGCTTTCCCGCATAATAACGATTACGTTCAAAAGGCAGTAATTGGTTATTCTTCATGTAAAATCCCCCGTATATAAATAAATTAATGACTAAAAAAACACTCTGCTTAAAATAATAACATAAATTAAGACAAAATGTTTAAAGGTTTATTAAAAGAATTCTAAAGATTTGATAAAGTTACAATTTTCATTGTTTTTCGGGCAGGCAAATATAGATTCCCATGCCGTTGCCGGGGCTGCTTTTTGCGAAGACCTCGCCGCCGTGAGCGTCTATTGCTAACTTGACCAAATGCAGTCCCAGACCGCTCCCGGGGGTGTTTCCGCAGCTATAACTAAGCTCAAACACCCGCTCAAGCTCCTCATTATTAACGCCTTTCCCGTCGTCCTTGAACACAACCAACACATTCCCGCCGGAGTGCGACACGGTTATATTAATCTCACCCTTACCGCCCATATGCTTCATAGAATTCTCAAGAATATTATAAAACGCCTTAGTCAGCCGTGTCGAATCGGCTTGTATCAAAATCGGCTCACTCGCCCCCGTCACCCGAACAGCTATCCCTATTCTTGCGGCGGCAGGCTCAATATCGGAGGCGATTTGTTTAACAAGTGCCGCAATATCTACCACCGCAGTAATCATTTTATACACATTCGTGTCGGAACGTGCCTCTGCCAACAGCAAATTCATGAGGTCGTTCATATAAGACACACGGTCGCATATCTTTAACATATACTCCTTACGTACATTCTCATCGGTAATCAGATTTCCCTTCAGCAAATCAGCGTATCCTAAAATAATGGAAATAGGCACACGGATTTCATGGGACACGTGACTGTGAAAATCAACCAACGCACGATTGTTTTCGGCACGAATCTCCTCACGCTCTTTCTCCAAAGCGACAATCCGCTCATTCATTTCATTATAAACTTTTCTCTTTATAAACATAATACAAAAACCTTTCGACAATAATTGACATTTTATAAAATCTATAGTATAATAATAAAGACAATATTTTTAAAAATCAGGAGAGCCGATTATGAGCCATATTCTTATCGTAGAGGACGACTATGACTTAGCCAACATAACCCAGATTAATTTAACTCATGCAGGCTACACCAGCGACATTGCTTACGATGCCGCAAGTGCGGAGAAGCTGCTCAAGCAAAATGAATACGATTTGATTTTAATGGACATGATGCTCCCCGACAACACAGGAGACAAGCTGTGCCGATTAGTGAGGGAGGTCTGCTCATACCCCGTAATATTCATCTCCTGCCTTGACGACAGCAATAACATTATCAACGCCCTCAACTGCGGAGGTGACGACTATGTCACAAAGCCTGTTAATTTCGATGTGCTGTTAGCCCGCATTGATGCGAACATTCGGCGGTTTAAAGCACAGCCGGTGGAAGACAAGAAGCAGACAGGCCCGTTAAGAGAGTTCCGCCGCTTCACGATTGACACGTTAAGACGAAGAGTAATTCAGGACGGTAAGGAGGTCAACCTGTCCTCAATTGAATACTCACTGCTTCTATACATGTCGGAAAACCCCGAGACTTTACTGCTGTACAACGATTTATACAATTATGTGTGGGAAAGTGAAAGCCACGGTGATGTAAGAACAGTAATGGTACATATATCAAACCTAAGGAAAAAAATCGACTCGGCACACACAGGAATTATCGAAACCGTAAGAGGTGCGGGATACATATTCTGCGATATTTAGTAAAGGAGGAGAATAATGAACGTATCTGAATTTTTCTCAGAAAAATCGATTAAAAAACCTTTCGACAGCTATGAACAGTTTTCGTCATACCTGTTCGCATGTGTTGACGAACGCCTCCAGCGTTATTTAAAAGACATGATGGGGTTGTTCGCCTCAGACAAGGGCGGATATAAAAACGTGCTTTACCCCGATATTGAAATTGCTCACGGCTTGTGTCAAAAACACTTGTCGGATTTTTCATTTAAGTCAACAGGCAATAACCTCGAAACCGCAAAAACGCAGGACGCTCCCGCAGAGGAACACGACGACTTGATGGACGATATATTCGCCGATTTCGCCGAAGAGAACCACAGCATTTCCGCAGAAGATGTGCATTTGCCTGTCGAAACCATGATGGATTACATAATTCAGCGGGCAAAGCTGACCGTCAAAAAGCACAAGAACATCAACATGCCGTTTTATAAGCTCTGCGAAAAGTTGGAACTCAGTAATTTCTCGGTGTTCTGCTTTGCGTGTGCTATTTTGAGTTCCACACAAACGAACTATTCATCGGTGTTTCAGGTGGTCAACCAAAACGGACAATTGTCCGCACCCACTTTTGAATCAGCGGCAAGGGTGTTCTACGGTGTTGACTTTTCAATCACCGCTTCATACGGGGAAATGTCACACGCCCTCGAACAGCTTCAACCCCTGTTCGATTTAAGGGTCAACCCCGCTATGCCGTTTTCTACGGTCATCTCCCCCGACAAACGCCTGATAGACTTCCTGTTCGGGAAAAACCCGAACGCAATCGACGAGAATTACAGGAGGTTTTTCTCCCTGCTGACCGACGGAAAAGAATTAGACCCATTCATCGCAAACCAAGAACAGCTCGACGCACTCACAATTTCCTACAACGACGGAACACGAATATTCGCTTTATTCGGGGACGAGGGAAGCGGCAGGAAATTCACAATCAAACACTTCTGTTCCGAGAAAGAGCTATCCTGTATAGCCATTGACGGGCTGAAGCTGTTTTCCTATGATTTCGCTTTTGTTGACAAAGCCATCTGGTCAGTCATCCGGGAGTGTATGCTGTTGGACGCTTGCTGCTGCCTTGATAATCTGTCTTACCGTGAGGACGGGAAAGAGAAATTCTTCGGGTATATGGACTTGGCGTTTAATAAGCTGACCGCCGCCGAGGTCACAGTATTCACCGCCAGCCGTGAAAAACTTCCCATGCGTGAAATGACTACGCTTGACTATACCGCCCTTGAAATGCCCACCCCCAACAACCGTGAGCGTGATAAATTATGGGAATACTATTCAAAGCCATATGACCTTGACGATGATGTGGAGCTTCCCGAAATGGCAACGAAATTCCTATTCACTGCGGGAAAAATAAAGAGTGCGTTACGTATGTCGAAAAGCCTCGCCGCCATGAAGAAATTCGAGAGGATTCCGAGGGCTCAGCTTTTTGAAGCCTGCTACAATCAAATGAGCCATGAGCTGACCCAAAAGGCTACTAAAATCAAAGCGACCTACAGCTGGGATGATATTGTCATGTCCGCAGACCAGCGGCAATCGCTTGAATACGCTTGTGACCAAATGCGTTTCCGCAAGCAGGTTTATGAGGAGTGGGATTACAACCGCAAGTATCCGTATGGACGGGGACTGTCGGTTCTGCTGTTCGGGGCCCCCGGTACAGGTAAATCCATGTGTGCACAGGTTTTAGCCAACGCACTTAATCTTGAGTTATACCGTGTAGACTTGTCAAAAGTAGTTGATAAATATGTCGGTGAAACTGAGAAAAGCATTTCTATGATTTTCCGTGAAGCCAAAAAATGTAACGTCGTATTATTCTTCGACGAATGTGACACCCTGTTCGCCAAGCGTTCGGACGATGGCGGCTCGGGTCAAGCAAGTGCCAACAATAAAACCGCTCTGCTTCTTCAAGAAGTCGAGGCGTATGACGGTGTATCGGTTCTCGCCACTAACTACAAACACAACATTGACCCGGCGTTTTTCCGTCGAATGAAGTTCATCGTGGAATTCCAGTTCCCCGACCCGGACACTCGTGAAATCCTGTGGAACGCCACTATCCCGAAGAACACCCCTCTCGCTGAGGATGTTGACGTGCGTTTCCTTGCAGAACGCTTTGAGTTCGTGGGCGGTAACATCAAAAACTGTATTCTCAACGCCGCATTCCTTGCCGCAGGTGACCCGAAAGCTAAAGGCGAGGTCGGCATGAAACACTACTTACAGGCAATCCGCTACGAATTCGTAAAAACAGGTAAGGTGTTCACCCGCTCTGACTTTGAACCCTACGCACATTTAGTTCTATAAATCCCGAAACTATTTTGATGTATTAGTATTAAACAACGCTTTTTTATCGAAGACCGACGGTTCTGTATTGATGCCGCCGGTCTTGTTAAATGCGTTTTTGTCGAAAACACTGCTCGATTTATTAATCGGCTCTTGCACCTGAAACTCCATATATTCTTCCATATCGTCCGGTTCGTCGTCAACCGGCTTTTTCTTTTTCTTGTCGTCTTCTTGAATTTTATTAAGCATGCTTCCTCCATTATTTTATGCAATTATACATTATTCGGATTTTACGCGCGCGCACGCGTTTTATTAATTATATTTAAAGGGAAACTACAATTATTGTAAAAATGCCGCCTTTTTCAGGATTTTACGATGTATAAAAGTTGCATAATGTATGTATATGACATTAACTGTAAACTGTCCACTGTCAATTGTAAACTGTCCGTCACGGAACCATAACACTCGTCTGCCCCGGATTAGTCATAGATATTACCCCGCCCCACGCACACATAAGCGTGGAGGAATTGTTCAAAGCAGGGAATCCTCCTATAAGCACGGTAGAGCTGCCCGGCATCCACGGTGCAGATGTATTCGGGACACAGGGAGCGGGTGTGAAAAACACAGGCGGCGGACGCACGGTAGCAGGGTTGGCAGGGTTGTTGCACATTCCGAAGGTCGGAACATTCGCACCGGGTTTATTATCCATAATTGTTGCGAGCGGACCGGAGGGCCCTAACACAGTTGTCTGAGAGTTAGCGACTAATGTTGCGGGTGCAGTCCCGAAAGGGCACATCATGTTAGCACCCACACAAGCACATATTGCCATAATTTCACTCCTTTATTTTTCGCCATACTGCGTTGGATTTCCCACGGAAACTCCGCCTTGTCTGACGAAAAATTAAAAATCAAAAATTAAAAATAATGTTGTGCTATAAATACCTTTTCACAAATCTTTTCCTTGTTTTTAAACATCAGCTTTGCCATTCTGCCCGCAGATTCCGAAACAATCGGAACACGCAAAATCGTGTCGGGCGAGTGCTTCTCGGTTAAAGCCGCCGCCGCATTACGGAACATGCCGTTAATGGCTCTGGTATCTTTTTCACCGATAAACAAAACGGTGAGGATTTTGTCTTTGTCGTCCATTCCGTCAGAAACGCAAACACACCCCGTCGGTTTCTCCGAGCGGTACATAACAGTCGAACAATACGGCATTACAGAATCAAAGGAAATCTGCTCCCCCGAAAAGTTCGCCTCCTGCCTGTCAAGTTCTTCGTTTAATTTATACAAGTGAAAGGGTGACAGCTTCATAACAGGGAAATACGCCACCGAAGCATCCGGGTTTTGTGCAAATTCAATCTCGTTTAACTCGGCAAGGGTAAGACTGACGCTATACTCCCCCGTTTCGTTCTGCTCAAAATCCACACTTTCTAAGAACGCCTTAACCTCACTGTCACTGTCATCGTCCTTAACGCTGTAACGGCAGAACACACCGCTCATTTGAAAGCTGTCCGGGTTTTGTAAATACTCTGTTATCTCACCGAAAAGTGTGCTGCCTATATATTCCCGCCGATAATCCTCCGCAACAAAAATCCACAATATCTGTGCGGACACTTCAAGGGGCTGAACCACAATAATCCCGCAAGCCGTATTATCAACAACCGCCCCCATAGCAAACGCAAGCTCGTTTTTTAAAAGTGTGACCATTTCAACGGGCAGCATCGGCTCGAAAAACGACATATTATCTTTATCAATCGGCGTAATATCAATCGGCTCCATCGAATCAACGGATAACTTAGTATCTGCCATAACCCCTCCCGTTATTTATATTTTGCTGACCGCAGTTTTAATAACGCTCTCAAATTGCATTAACTCGCCGGCATCCATAACATTCCCGACTAACCTGTCAATCATATGTTCATACTCGTCCATGTCAGTCGCCATGAGGTGTCTCATTCCCTTGTCGAATTCGGTTAATTTAGTGTTAATCTGCTCGGTGGTGAACTCCGACAAATCCACCTCACGCCCGCCATACTTCGCACCCCTCTCGTCGACACGCTGACAGCCGAAGCTCGAGGCATGCTCCCCTGTCGCCATCATGTTATGTGTATGCCCCATTTGATTGGTTTTCTTATACTCGTCGGATTCAAACCCGATTAAATAACCGCCGTAAACGCCGACTCCACCCTCTTTCCTCATGGAATAGACGTGTCCGCAGGTACCGTCACGCTTAAGCGATTGACCGCCCACGCCCGAATTACCTAATCCGCCGATTGCCGCGTTTAAACCCATCTGCCCTTTAAAGTTAAACTTAACCTTGTCTTCCTCTGCTTTAACCTCGGGGGTTTTGTCGGTCTTGACTTTTCTTTGTTTAATAGAGTGGGTTGAGCTTCCCCTTAACTTGTTCCCGCCGTTCAAGCCGCCTATGCCGTCTTTCATTCCCGTAGTCGTGTTATAGAGTGCGTTCCACATCTCTTTCTGTTGACTTTGCATAACCTCATCGTCGGCTTTAGGGAACACATAATGCACACGTGAGCAATGCACAAACGCCGTAGTAACGGGTTCGCCCCATTCATATTTCACATCATTGCCCGGCTCAACATATTTAGAGCCGGTTCGCCCAACTCTCGATAACTTCCCTACATGTGCGAGATACAGGTTCTTGGCGATGAACAGCTGTGCCGCCTTATGCTGAAGCAAATCCTCGTTCGATATATCCGGGTTATTCGGCGACGGCATTAACGTGTTTTTCATAATTTTGCACGCCATAAGGTTATCAATCTGGCGGAAGGTTTCCTTTGTCACCCCATTATAACCCTCTCTCGCCCCCATCGAAAGCCCCAACCGCATAACAGGATTGTGCAGCTCCTTTGTTTCTAATGAATTAATGAACTTTTTTATATCCCTCTCGGTTTTCAACCCCGAAATTTTTTGAAAGAATTCACCCTTTATATAGTCGGAGGCAAGCTGATTTTTTAGGGCGTAGGGCAGCTTTTCAAAGCCGGTGAAAACCCCTTCTTTTACCTCGTCATAAACGTCCTTAACTGTCTTTTTCCCTTGAATCTTTTCCTTTTTCGCCCACTTACTGTCGGCAAGCTCAAGGGATTTTTCACGCTCCTCCTCCCTTTGGAAGCCTTGCCACCACTTTTTTTCCGCACGCTTTTTCTGCTCTTTCTTAAAAGCGTTACGTTCGGCCTTGGTGTCCATTCGGTTGACCTGCGGTGCTTGCCTAACAGGTGCAGTTTTCTCGGGAACAACAACAGCACGGTGAGTGGTTAAATCAATGTTGATTTCCTGCACCTGCTGTTGAATTATCTGCTGTTCATCAGTCAGTTCAATCGCCCGGTGTGTAGTGTCCTGAACCGGAATCTCCTCAATATACTGAACCGGGTTTTCCTCCATTTGAAAAACCGCATTTTGCACTAACTGCTGATTAGCGTCGATTAATTTATTCTTTTGTTTGTGTTCCGTTCCGCTCATAATTTCCCCCTTTTACCTCATGTCTTGTTTAAATATAATTCGCCCGCTTTTTTTATACTCGTCCGATATAGCAGTCAACAACATCTCCTGCGTAATTCGGGAATTCCCTGCCGCCGCCGCATAAGCCGCCTCTATTAATGCCGATTTAATCTCACTCCCCGAAAGCTCAAACTTCCGTGCTAATGCCGATATGTTTACACTGTCGTCAAGCGGCATTTTCTCGGTAATCAGCGACTGCCAAAGCTTAAGCCTCTCCTCGGGATTAGGCATTTCTATATTCACGAAATAGTTTATTCGCCGCTTAAACGCCACATCAAAGTTAGAGGCGTTGTTCGTGGCAAGAACAGTAATCCCGTTATAGGCTTCGATTTTCTGTAACAGATACGAGGTTTCGGTATTGGCGTATTTGTCCCTTGCTTCCTTAACCTCGGTTCGTTTGGTGAACAGTGCGTCAGCCTCATCGAAAAACAGCACCGCATTTACGTTTTGTGCCGCATCAAACACCTCACCCAAATTCTTCTCGGTCTCCCCGATATATTTACTAATCATGCGTGACAGGTCAATCCTATAAATATCCCTGCCGATTTCATTGGCGATAACCTGTGCCGCCATAGTTTTACCTGTTCCGGGTGGCCCGTATAACACTACAGACAACCCCCGCCCGTACGGAAGTTTTCTCCCCATTCCCCATTTGTCGTTTACTACACGTTTATACAAAACACGATTGCACACTTTTTGGAGCATGTTAACACTTTCCTCCCCGAGGACAAGGTCACCCCATGTGAACTCGGTTCGCATTAACTCGGCAAAAGCACTGATTTCGACACGGTTTTTCTCCCGAATTGCGTCACATATATTTCGGTGAGTTATAACACCCTCATTAACAGCCGCTTGAATTTGTGCTAATTGCAGCACATCTTTTATATGCCCTGCAGGTAAATCAAAGGTGGAAATAACTTTTTCAATATCCACGTCGTCATTAAATGTGTACCCGCCGACATTCGCAAAATAATTCCACAAGCCACGCTGTTCCTCGAAGGAGGTGGACTTTACCTCAAACCCGTGATACACACAGGTATCGGGGGGTGGCACAATCATTCGAGTGTTGCTGATGATTGCCGTGAAGCTCATCGACTGCGACAGGAATTTCAGCATTTCACGTGCTATATCTTGATTTTCCCGTGTAATATTGAACTCGTTTAAACACAGCACAGCCCCGCTTAATATACTGTACCCCGCCAGCATGCCCGCCTGTTTCCTCATATCGTAAAGCGGCATTTTCAAAAAAGCAGTGCAGTCGGCAACAATTACATCTAAGCTTAAATCGGCACAGGCTTTTCTTAAAATGAACCGCCGCCCGCTCCCGTCGGGCCCGTGTAAATTTAATAAGCAGGTCTGCTTGCCTGAACCTAATGAAAACTCACTGTTAATTAATGCAGTGCATATGTTAATCTCGTCTTCATGACAAAGGACTTCTTCATTCATTGAAGCGGCGGGGAAAAACTCACAAAAAGCGGGAATTTCATCAAAGGGCAATTTCGTGTCCGCTAAATAATACAACGCCATTTTATTAAGCGACAGGGGTTTCGCCAAGCGGGATTGTTCGGGTTTATCGGCGAAGCTCTCGAACAAAAATTTCGAGCAGTTGCTGTGACAATGGGAGAAGAAAAACGCCTCCCCATAATCCAAGCTCACCACCATCGAAAAAAGCTCATACGCCAATCCGAGGGTGGGTTTTTTTATTTCTGAGCTGCTACCTAAAACATTGAACACCGCTTCATATTTCCGGTCACGCTCAACCGCAAATGCCAAAACAACGCAGAATATTTCAAAGGGGTTGAGCCTTAATTTCAAGATTAAATCGTTCAAAGGGAGAACAACACCATCATCATATAACTCAGCCCCACACTCGAATATTTTCTCCATTATTTCGGTGAACTCAGGGATTACATAATCAGCACTTTCTATTTTCTCCAACGCCACAAAAGCGTCCTCCCGCTCTCCGGGAACAGATAAGAGAATTTCACCGTTCTGCTTGCGAATTAACAATGCCGCTAACAGCATATCCACAAACCTCACCCACGAGCCAATCTGCTCCTGATGAGATTTATAATACACAGGGTTTTCTTCACCG
The DNA here is from genome assembly GCA_009784825.1 of Oscillospiraceae bacterium. Classification (GTDB taxonomy): domain Bacteria; phylum Bacillota; class Clostridia; order Oscillospirales; family Ruminococcaceae; genus Ruminiclostridium_E. The sequence goes on along the minus strand of WQXO01000001.1, from coordinate 230,129 downwards.
AAATAAAACTCGGTTAAATCTTTAAGCGGCTTGTTTTCCATTATATTATCCTACATTTAGAATGCTTTAGGCTTTTGTTTAAGGCTGAACAGTCTCACTAAAACGGTATATTTGTTTTGGTCGTCTTTTATGTGTGACAGAATAGTTTTCTTAATATCGTCACCGGATTTTGCGGACAGGTCTTTTAAATTCTCTCCCCTGTCCTGTAAAAACGCCATAATTGCATTAGCATAATTCTCACTCTTATAATCGGATGTGGGCTTTTTCAATTCATCGCCCTTGTCCTCGTCGAGAAGCCGCTCTAACTTGCTGTACAGAGTGACATGGTCTTCAGAGCGGTCGTCCTTTTCTTGGGTTTCGACGATTTGAATTTCGTTTTCCTGTGTGGTTTTGGGTTCAACGTCAGGAATGACATCTTCGTCGTTGGTCATCTCGCTTTTTATTTCAATAGGAGTGCCGCCTGTTTCGGTTGTTTCCTGTGTTACGGGGGTTTCTTGTATTATGGGGGTTTCGGTCACAGGTGTTTCAGTCACAGGTGTTTCCTTTACGGGAACATTCGGAAGCGGTGCATACGGGAGCAGGGGGTTGGCGAACGCACTTTCAGCATCCTTTTCCTTATACTTATTTAAAGGATTACCCACCTCTCTTAAAGTAACAGTATTAATACTTGAGAACCCCTTGATTTTTTGTTTTCCCTCGTTATCCAAATAATCGTATTGCGTCAACCCGTCAACCACCTCTAACTCGGTAGCCTTCATCATCAGCATGTCGTTGCCGTCTTTCATAACTCCATGTTTTTTCAAGTCAACGCCGCCATGCCCGTCAAGATGAATTTGCAACCGCACAGGCTTACTCATCAGCGAGGACAAACCGCCGGGTTTCTTATAATTATTGTCTGCCACACCCTCATCCTGTGACATCTTGGTGAAATTCTCAACAGTGATTCTCTTACCCGGCTTTCGATAATCCGACAAGGCTTTAGCCGTCGTGGTGGAATAAAACACATTCTTGCCCTTTTCCTTTTTTATATAAGGCAGGGATTCCATCATCAACATACCCGAAGTCTGTGCTAACTTCTTGCGGGTTTCACTGAACTTTTCGCCCTCACTATCTCTAATACCCTCCGACACACGCTTACCCTTATTCATTCCCTCGTCCATCATCGAATGTAAATCAGTGGAATACATTCCCATAGCATGACCTGCGGCGGTTTTCATTTTCCCGGTTTCTTTTTCTGTGGCTAAAGCGTTCTGCCCCTCATGCTCATAATCGTCGTCTATATCCTCGTCACCCATCATCTCACGATAAACATGCTCGTGGGGGAACTGCCGTTCAACAGCGGCTTTATTCCGCAGATACGAATACCCGAACGGGTCAAGCGTCTGATACAGCTTAATGGCGTTGTCGGAGTTTTCGTCACTCCCTTTAACGCCTGCCCTTTCAGAGCCTTTCACAACGTCATAAAGTGAGGTTTTCCCATTAACCGACCAGCCAATCATGGCGGCACGAAACATGACTAATTCATCATCGTCCGCCCCCAACCATTTATACATTCTCAGCATTCGGGGAATAGAATCATTGGCGTTATCGCTTAATCTGAAGCCGGCGGCTCTCGCTTTTTTCTTTTCCTGTTCTTTTTTGTTCGCCGCTCTCCTTTCGGCAATGCTGTCGGTTAAACGCTTGGGACTCCATTTAGAAACGCTCATGTCCTTATTTCCGATATTCCAGTCGTCGTCCTTCATGTCCTCGTTTACTGCTTTTCTGTTCAACCCTAATTCATACCTTGACATGGGGTCAAGGTCATTCATCTCCTTGGCGATGTTTTTCATGGACTTAGGGCCATGCAAGGCATTTTTCATCAGCCCCATTTTTTCTGCAAGAGAACCGTCCTTGTTTACAATTCGGTCGATTTCTTGAGCGTTTTTAACTAAGTCACCTTTCTTTTTCCTGCCGTCCCGTGTATGGGTGAACGACTCTGTTAAGGTCTGGTTAATCTCAAGCGAGCCGGGTGTATCCGAAACAAGAGACTTTGCTTTTGGTTTGGTATCATTTTTCTTATTAAGTAAATCCTGCACAGGAGCGGTCTCGATAGTTTCAGACTTGGTCTGCTCAGGCTCAGTTTTCATTTGCTCGGTTGTTTCGGTAGTTTCGGATTTGGTTTGCTCGGGTTCAGTCTGCTCAGGATTTGGAACGTCCTGTTTCTCCGGCTCAAGCTTTGCCTTCAACACAGTATATTCATCAATAACCGTCTGCATTTTTTCCTTTTTTCCGCCCTTATCGGGATGGTGCTTCAAAGCTAATTTATGATATAGTTTTTTAAGCTCCTCTACGCTTTTCGGCTCAGGGTCAAAAAACGGCGGCTCATCACGAACCTCAACGGTTTCTTTTACTTCTTCTTTTTCTTTAGTTTCTTCTTTTTTCTTGATTTCTTCTTTTTCTTTTATCTCGGGCGGTGCTTCCTTCGGAACTAATTGAGTTTCGCTTGACTTCTGTTCTTTAGTAGTAGATTCCTGTTCTTCGGACTTAGGCTCAACAATAGGAGCTTCGTTCCCCGTCTTTTGCTCCAACACAACAACCGCATTTATTAAATCCTTGGGCGGCTCTGTTTTGGTTTCTTCTTTTGATTTTTCTTCTTCTTTTTCCTTTTCGGGAGCGGCGATTAACCTATGCCCCGAACCGTAATACATAGAAAGGGCTTTCCCGACTTTAAACAACGCCTTGTTCGCCTCTTCCTTAACCTCTGTGTCGTTGGCAAGAGCTTCGGCGAGCTTAATTTCATAATCCTTGGCATGTGTCGCCCACTGCTCATGCTCTAATATATTCTTTTCCCCTGCTTTAACAAAATCATTAGCCATAACTAAAATCCTCACAATCACAAATAAGCATACTCGCCCCATTGTCTAATATTAACATGTTAAGGATTAGTTTGTCAATTGAAAACAAGGGTTATAGTTTAAAGATTTACTAAAATCTTTAAAATTCGCTTTGCCTTTTGTGTAATATGTGATATAATCAACATGAAAAATATTACAAAACGAAAGGCGGTTCAATATATGGAATGTATCAAAATTACAGGCGAAACCATAAAATGGTTCGCACCCATTCTGACTCAAGAGCATGTTGAAATGATTTTAAGGGAGGAGCTTTACGCAATCGGTGCAATCTCGGAAGGGACAGCGTGCGGTGTATTGGTGTTCAGCCTTGACGAGCCACTTTTTATGGTGGAATACATTGCGGTCTCCGATGAATACCGCAGGCAGGGCGTAGGCACAACCATGCTGCAATTCCTGTGCAGCTTCGCCGACGAAACGGTTTCCCCCGTCGTTTGTTCGTTTGCGGCAAACGGAAAAACTGACCCCATGTACCTCTTCTTCGCCGAACAGGATAACTTCTCGGTATCAGAGGAGGAGGGTTATGTATGTCAGGTAGACATCTCCGAATTAAAAGACATCAAGCTCCCCGACAGCCAAAACACAATGCCGATTGTTCCGTTCTTTGAACTGTCGAAAGCCGACCGCAACATCTTCTGGCTTAACCTCAAAAGAGACGGTGAGCAATACGTGCAAGACCTTGCAAGCGGTGAGGACGAGGATTATGTGAAACCCTTGTGCTTATGTGCAAAAAACAACAACGGCATACAAGCCGCAATATTCATTGAGGACGCACAGGAGGACGGGTTATACGTCAGCTTCGTATGGTGTCTGCCTGATGCAAAAAAACAACTAATCGCATTATTCTCCCAACTGCTGAAAGAGGTTCCTAAGGTAAGACCCGAGGGTAAGCTTTCTGTAGCGGCGGTCACACCCGCTTCGGTGGCACTCACCGAAAAGCTGCTACCCGGGAAAGAAATCATCGCAAACTTTTATTTAGCGTCATGGGACATGAACGAAATATAAGGAAGGGGGTAAGAACATGAGCGGACCCGAAGACCAAGGCTTACAAGTTAATCAACAACAACAAATACAACAGCCCGTTTTTCAACAGCCGGTGCAGGACGTAATCAAAGACACCATGAAAGAAGAACGGCAAAAAGAGCTTGACCGATTTAAACAGGAATCCATATATGAAGATGAGTATATTGTGCCTACAGAATTAAAGCTTGCTATACAACGCGAGGAATTAACTCTGCACAACGACAGCAAGACTATGGAGCGTTCCGAACGCAAAAAGCGGCAACAGCTACTTAAACAACGTCGCAGTAACCTTGATGAAGTTAAGAGATTAAGGGCAGACCGAGAATTCGCCGCAGAAACCGGTGCAGTGACCTCTGCAACGATGAAAGCGGAGAAAAAACATCTTCAAGAACAAATTAAAGAACTCAATCTTGAGCATGAGGTTAAACTGATTGACAACAAAAATTGGACACCAATTGAAAAGTTGGAAGCAAGTTATGAGTTGCAACAGAAAAAAGCAAGCCTGTTCACCCACTTCGCACGGTCGCTCCCGTTAGGCTCGAAGGAGCGTGCCGACGCCATGAAGTTAAAGGAAGAACAGCATTTCGAGGCGTATAAGCTGAAATATCAGTTGAAAATCGCAGAAATACCCGACGAAAAACACCGCAAGGAAGAACAAACGGTATACAACCGCCACCGTAACTTCGATACCTTAGCGTCGCTTTTCCGAAAGGATATTTCCCTGTCACATGAGGACGCTACATATGAAGTAGACGGGAAGAAATTAGTCAACGTAGGCAGGGCTTTCTTAGGCTCGACCAAGGCTATGTTTACCTTTGAAGACCGTAACGCCCCCATTCTTCGAGACGGTGTAGTGACGGGCTACAAGCAATACTTCTTTAAAGAGGCGGTAGGCTGTGCAGGCTTTGACCGCCCCGAGGGGGCAATCGTCACCGAAAGTGCATATAAGCTGCAGAGCATTCTAAGTCCGGGGAGTGCAGTTGCCGCATTCTTCGCAAAGGATGAAAAAACAGGGCGGGTGTTAGGCTCGTTCCAAGAGGTTATTGACGTTCAGAGAGGTGGGTTTGATTTATTCGAGTGGCAGAAGAAATCCGACTTTGAACCCCTGCCGGAGGATATAAAAAAGGACGTAATTCGTGAGCATACCCTTGACTGGCTGATGTGTAACTATGACACAAAGGGCGAAAACTTCATTCAACGAAATGACGGGAAAATGATTGCCTTAGACAAGGAAACCTCGTTCATGAAGCTGCATAAGGACGGGGCGAAGCACATGAACACCGACTATGCCCCCCACTCGGAAAACACGCTGTATAATGTCCTGTTCTCACGCTATATCCAAGGAAAAGAAGAAATTAACTTTCAAGACTTTCTCCCCCAAATCGAAAGGATTGAGAGTATGTCAAACGCTGAATACATGAAAATGTTTGACCAAGTTCTCGACCAGAAATACGGTAAGGCGGGTGACCTGCTGTATCCGAATATGGAACGGGAAAAAGCACATGACCTTATTCTGAAACGTAAGGTTCAGTTAAGGGACGAATACCGTAATTTCTTCACCGATTTACAACGGCAAAAAGAACAGATTAATCTTGACAAAATGCGGGGGAGCAATGACATTACAAAAGAAGACTATGCAATTGAGCTTGCCCGGATTAAAAAGGAAGAATTCAGATTTACCGGCGAACCCGCAGACCAGCCCGTGGAAATCAAAATTAACGCCAACGCTTATATTAACAAGCAAGCCCCCTCGTTCACTGCCCTCAGCCAAAACATGAAATCGGGAATGTTACGTAAAAACAAAGGGGGAAGTCTCACGACTGAGCAAAAACGGAAAGTCCTCAACCGCAGCCTGTTAATGGTGGAGCTTGTACAATTGCGTGAGCAAAGACGTGCAGAAAACATCGGCGAAAACACCGAAAGCGTTCAATTAGGTATCAAGTACAGGTCAATGGCAGACAGGGTCAAGGCGTTAGATGAATATGCCCGCTCTCTGCCTATGGGTGAATTGCGTGTGAAAGCAATGGAGGAAAAGGAAAAAGCCGTCTTAGAAGCCGATTCGTTAAGACGGGAATACAAAATCACGCTTATCCAAGACCCGAAGCTTCGTGAACGTGAGCTTAAAACCTTCAAACGCCATCAATGGTACGACCTCGCCAAAAGCGTGTTCCGTAAGGTTCACCCCGTATCCCGTGAGGATACAAAGATTACAACCCCTGAAGGGCGAACATTAACCAACGTGGGCAGGGCGACCTTCGGCGGAACAAAGCCAATGTATATTTTTGAAGACCAAAGCGTTACCCCCGCAAAGAAATACCTGTTTAAGGAAGCGGTCAACTGCTTAGGAATGGCGAAGGCCTCGGCGGCAGTCGTCACCGAGGGTGCCAGCAAGCTCCAGCAATACCTGTGCGGTGAATACTCTATACCCGCTTTCACTTACCGTGATTCTAAAGGTAAGGTGCTTGGTTCGTTCCAGGAGCTTGTAGAAAAAGAGGACAATGCCCCCGATTTATTTAAGTGGCAGGTCAACCCCGAACAAACCAACCTCCCCCCGGGAGAAACCCCTATTGAACTAACCCCACAAATTAAACAAGAGATTCTGCGTGAGCATACCCTTGACTGGCTGTTGTGTAACTTCGACACCAAGGGGGAAAACTTCCTGTTCAGAAAAGTAGACGGGCATTTATGTGCGTTTGACAAGGAAGCGTCATTCTCGAAAATGAAAGACCCCGGCTCCGAGCATATGAGTGAAACATTTAAACCCCACTCCAACGAAACCATATACAATGTCATATTCAGACAGTTCAAGGAGAATAAGCTCGCTCTAAACCTCAATGACGTTCTCCCTCAAATTCAGAGAATGGAGCAAATGGACAACACAGAATACATGAATATGTTCACCCCTATGCTTGACGAGAAATACGGTACAGAGGTAAGCGAAAAGAAAACCAATGCTTACAATTCCATTCTCGCAAGGAAGCAGGGGCTTCGGGAGGAATATCGCACTTTCTTCACACATCTTTGTAATGAAAGAAAATTGGACATGTCCGAAAACAGAGATGGTGCGTTCATGTTTAAGGATGAGCGTGAGGCATGGTACGCGGAACGAAACCCAATTAAATACGACGAAGTAGAGAAACGCCGTCAGGTTTTAGAAAATACGGCACCCAATGAGCTTACGTTCGGCAGCGACGAAACCTCTAAACAATTAATGCTTGAAATGGTTGATATAATAACTGCTTCGAGAAACTCTATGGAATATTTCGATGAAAAAGCACTTGAGCTCGGTTTAAAAAATGTTAGAGATGAAAGACGAATTATGGTTGCTCTGCTGACCGGATATAAGCGGGACAGAAACGGTAATCCGACTACCCCTGACGAAGAACTAAAACGTGACAGAGACAGGCAGGTTATCGACGATTATCTTTCCGGAGAACAGGAAAAAAGAGAGTCGTGGATTTCTCAAATTATTGACCTGACCCTCGATTATAATTTTACTCCCGAAATGGCAGACCTCGAGCACATTAAAAACAATTATAAGGATATGAGATACCTGTCTTTCGCTATGATAAATACTGACAACCTGAAAATGGGAAACCCCGAGTATTTCAAAAAACATACCGAAAGAACCAAAAAGCTCGAAGCCTTATCTATGGTTCATGCCTCATACGGAAATTTGGTTGACCAATACAGCAAAAGCAAAGGTTTCATTTATAATCTATATAACATTGATAGATTTATAATGAAACCCCAAGAAGTAGAGGATAAAATGGAAACCCTCTTTCTCGTTGAGATAGAGAATTGCAAAAATGTTTATCTCAAATCCCTCGCAAAATACAATGAGCAAAAATAAAACAAAAAGTAGGGGCGACCTTTGGTCGCCCGCTTTTTTTTATGTCGCCATTTCCTTAATAAGAATGCTTCTTGACATACTCGACTAACTCATCTACCTGTGCGAACGCCATTCCCACATGCGTATCGGCACAACCATAATATATCGCCAGCTTCCCGGAATCGGGGTCACATAAAGCTGCACACGGGAACGCCACATTCGGAACGTCACCCCAGCATTCATAGTCTTTCTGCGGGCTTAACAGATATTCTGAACAGCGATACTTAACCTTCCACGGTTCGTCAATGTCCAATATTACTGCTCCGAAGCTGTATACAAACCCGTTACAGGACTCTAACACCCCATGATAAATTACCAACCAACCCTCGCTTGTTTCAATAGGTATAGGGCCTGCACCGATTTTCTTCGATTCCCAACCGTTCCCCGGTGCCATAACATGCCTATGCTCACCCCAATACTTCATATCGGGTGACTGCGAAATGTATATATCACCGAAAGGCGTATGCCCGGAATCCGACGGGCGGGAGAACATAACATACTTGTTGTTGATTTTCCTCGGGAACAGCACGCCGTTACGGTTGAAGGGCAGGAACGCATTTTCAATTTGATAAAACTTCTTGAAATCGAAGGTATACCCAATCCCGATAGTCGGCTTCCACGCATAAGAGTTGCACCACGTTACCCACCAGCGGTCTTCAATGAAAACCACACGAGGGTCATACCCATACTGCCACGGATTAGCCTCGGCAGTCTTGGGGTCTTCGTTAATCCAATCAATGCGTTCCTCAGCAATATCCCATTTAACTGCGTCATCAGAGAACCCGACGTGCAGCTGCATATTCCGTCTGCGGTCGTCAACACGGAACACCCCCGCATACTTATCCCCGAACGGCACAACGGCACTGTTAAAAATGGAGTTACTGCATTTTAACTGGTCACGAAGAATAATGGGGTTCTCGCTGTAACGCCAAATAACGTCCTTACACCCCGCCGGCTTATCCTGCCACGGAATTCCGGGCAACGCTTTTAAACCAATAATTTTTACGCTCATAATTATGCTCTCCTCAATGGTAGGGACGCCACACAGGACGTCCCCTACATTATTTTTTCTTAATATTTTTTTTGGTTTTACCCTTGTTCTTGTTTTTGGCTTTCTTACCTATGACAGCCATAACAACCAAAACCACCAAGGCCGCCGCCGCAGGGATAATGACAGCCCACAGGTCAATTCCGGTTTGTGGATTAAACTCCAAGACACCCGCCTCCTTTATTAAACAGCAGTAATCTTCACGTTGTCAGAGAACACCGCACCGTTTACCGCACTTACTGCATCAACATACTGGTTGAACAAATCCATATCCCTCACGAATACTTCAACACTCGTCCAGCAAATTTTAAGGCGATACTCGTCAATTCCGTCGTTACCGATTTGAATACCGAACTTCAAAACGCCGCCGCCCCTTGACTGACCGCCGATTTCCACGTCTTTATCAGCAATGTCAAGTGTACCGTGTTCGTCCATCTCCAACCCAATATCCCATATAATTTCCATTACATAGTCTGAGCCGAAACCCCACTCGTCATACTGTTGAACAACATTTTCCTTAGTTCTGTCACTGTTGAAATACCAGCCGTCACTTCCGGTCAACCCGCCGAGCTGAACATATTCCTGCATGAACCCAATATCAATTGCGGCTTCTTCAGCGGTCATAGAGGGGTCATCCACACATTCGATGAACTCTAAATAAAATGTCGCAGTAATATGGGAAACACTGCTCCAGAACTCGCCGTTTTGTGTAATAAGGAAACGATAGTCGATGAACTCGCTGTTTTCGTCAAAATCATTTTCCTGCTGGAACGCCGAACGAACAGCGTCCTTTGCATCATTTCTTTTTGAATCCATGTTGTCGCCGAGCATCATTCTTCCGCTGTCACGAATGTTGAACTCACGGCAGTTGAACTGCATAACAACAAAATCAAAATCCTGTGCATCTGTGGGGAAATTATGCCCCGGTCCTGCGGGAGTGGTTGTGCCACCCGCTGTAGTCGAGGGGGTATCATCGCCGGTAGCGTCGCCGTCGCCTGTAGCAACAGCGTCACCCGCTGTAGTTGTCGCTAATGTGTCGTTTCCGCCACCGCTGTCAGCAGGACATGCCGTAAGTACAAAAACCATAGTAATCGCCATTAAAACAGCAAAAATTTTCTTGTTTAATTTCATTATTATCTCTCCTTAAGAATAATTAAATATCAAAACAGCGGACAACACAGGCGGTTTAAAAACCGCCCGCATATTCCGCTGTGTCGATTAAATTTTACACTTGAGTAACTTTCAAGCTGTCGTCCCATGCTTCGCCGGTCAAATCACTTGCGATTGCCACGAAATCCATGAATATATCAATGTCGTGTACGAAAATTTCAACGTCATACCAGCTGACTTTTAATTTAATGGTAGAGTCGTATGCGTCAAAGTTATCGGTAGAACGTCCTGTTTGTATACCGAATTTCTGTAATCCGTTACCCGGTTTCCAATCATCGCCGGAGGTGTCGCCCGCAATAGCTTCAGTTTCGCCGAACGCCGCATAAAACGCATTAATATCCCATGTTACAGTAAGTACATTACCGGAGCCGAAATCGGAAAGCATTTCGCCTTCGGGGTTGCCGTCAACATACATAAGGTTGATTGACGGGTCATTGGGAGACCACCAGTCCCATCTCGGACCCACGCCCGGGCCGCCGCCCATTTGCATATACGGTTGAATATAGGTGAAGTCAGAGGGAACACAGCCGAACTCACTGCCTACATCCTCAAGAATGAACGAAGCGGTGATGTGGGAGATATTCCACCAGAATTCGCCGTTTTCGCTAACTAAGAAACCGTTGGGGTTTCTGGAAGCACCGTCGCCGTCTGTGTTAGCTGTCTGCTGATATAACAAGCTGATGATGTCGTTAGACTCGTTGTTCCTCTTCGGAAGCTCGTCGCCTATGCTGTTACCGATACAGAAGTTTGAACCCGGGCCAACCTCAAACTCTTTACAAATGAAGCTCATAACTAAAAAGTTAAAGTCTTTTGCTTCTGTCGGACCGGTATAATTGTTTGTCGCACCTGCGGAAGGAGTATCTCCGCCGCCTGCTGTTGTTGCAGCAGCATCGGTAGCATCGCCGGTAGCGTCGCCGTCGCCCGTTGTTGTAACGTCGCCTGCCGGTGTTGTCGCTAATGTGTCGTTTCCGCCACCGCTGTCAGCGGGACATGCTGTAAGAGCTAACAGCATAACGCTTGCCAATAATAAAGTGAGTAATCTTTTTTTCATGAATAAAATCCCTTTCGTGTTATTTTGGTTTACACAACCTTAACTTATATTTTACCATTAAAATATACATTTCGTCAATATGCAATATTACTAAATTATCTATGCTTAATTCTACGTAATTCCGATTAATTTGGCAAATTCTTCCGCAATTAACGCTTGAACCGCCCCTGCCTCGTCAAAAGTATCCGCAACACAGGTATAATAAATCTTGAGCTTAGGCTCAGTCCCCGACGGGCGAACAATAATGGAAGAGCCGTCCACCAACATCAGCTTCACCACGTCAGACTTAGGAAGCTCGGTGCTTTTCGGCGGATGCCAATTATTTATTAAATCGGTAACAGTTCTCTCGGCATAATCGGTAAAAACTACCGTATCACGCCCCGCAATGGTTTTCGGGCAGGAGGAGCGTATCTTACTCATAATGGCTTTCATCTTACCCATTCCGGAAGACCCCTCGAAAGCGATGTTGTCGGTCTTGTGGAAATAACAGCCGTATTCCTTATACATGGCAGAGCGTGCGTCAATCAGCGACATACCCTTCGTGCGGTAGAACGCCGCCATCTCGCAAATCATCATGGAGGCGGCAACAGCGTCCTTATCCCGAACATAACTGCCGGGGAGATAACCGTAGCTTTCCTCCCACCCGAAGATGAACTTCTCTTCCTCGCCGATTTCCTCTAATTTACCCGCCTGCTCCCCGATGAACTTAAACCCCGTCAAAACATCAATGGACTTAACGCCGTATTTCTCGGCAATCTTATCGGCGATTTGGGTAGACACGATTGACTTAACCGTAACCGCACCCTTCGGCAAGGTGTTGAGAGCCTTACGCTCACGGCAAATATATTCAAGGAGCATTGCCCCCACTTCATTCCCGGAAAACAGCTCATATTCTATACCGTTGGGGGTTTTCGGAACAGCAATGCCCACTCGGTCACAATCAGGGTCGGTGGCTAATAACAAATCGGGCATTTCCCGCCGACAGAGTGCCAAACCCACCTCCAACGCCTCCTTAAATTCGGGATTGGGATAAGGACAGGTCGGGAAATTGCCGTCGGGCTTTTCCTGCTCGGGAACAACAATCACATCTGTAATGCCGATTTCTTTCAAAACACGACGCACCGGCTTATTACCCGCACCGTTAAGCGGGGTATATACCACACGCAGCCCCGAATTCTTGCATATGTCCTTATGAATGGATTCCGCCCGAACACTCTTGAAATACTCGTCAATGACCTTTGAATCAATAAAAGTAATCAAGCTTTTCTCGAATGCTGTATCAAAATCAATTGTTTTAATGTCCTTAAACTCATTAAGCCGTGAAATCCTGTAAAGTATAGCCTCCGAATCCTCCAACCCTAATTGACAGCCGTCACTTCCGTAGGCCTTATACCCGTTATACTTAGCGGGGTTGTGGCTTGCAGTGATGACTATCCCTGCCGCACACGAAAGATTACGAATGGCAAAGCTCAGCATAGGTGTGGGCATAAGCTCGCTATAGATGTAGCATTTAATGCCGTTGCCCGCCATAACCTCAGCGGCAGTTCTTGCGAAAAACGCCGACTTGTTCCTGCTGTCATAAGCGATTGCAACAGACGGGGTCGGGTTGTGTGCCGATATAAAATCCGCCATTCCCTGTGTAGCCCGTGCCACGGTATAATAGTTCATTCGGTTGGTTCCCGCCCCGATAACTCCTCGAAGCCCTCCCGTCCCGAACTCTAATTCCCGATAAAAGCGGTCTTCAATTTCCGCCGAATTCCCCTCAATTCTTTTTAATTCGATTTCTAAATCCTTATCCTTGCCGACATTTTTTACCCACTCTTGATATTTTTCCAAAATCTTTTTGTCCATAAATCGCTCCTTAATTATAGTCAAAACCGCCATCACAGAAGACGGCGGAAAGTTCCAAAACGACGGGGGCAGCAGGGCTCGAACCCGCAACAACGGTTTTGGAGACCGGCATGTTACCATTACACTATGCCCCCCGACAATAGGTATAATAACATATTTTTTTAATCTTGTCAATTATTAATTATTAATTATTAATTATTAATTGCATTTTCCTCCCTGACAACTTTTATCCGCCGAATTCATAAGCACTGTAATCAGCGAAAACCCACACCCCGTCGGGTAATATTCCGCATAAGAAGCGATGAACTCTGCTTGCTTTCGATACAGCTCATGCCATTTCATATCGCCTGACTGTCTGCGAAGCCGGTCAAGTATCATAAAAGCGGTGGAATTCCCGCTCGGCAGTGCGTTATCAAAGATTTCCTTAGGTCGGGTAAGCAGCTGCTCATCATCATCGGCATAAAGGTAGAACCCGCCTTTCTCATAATCGAAAAACCGCTCAACCATCACATTGGTATAATGAACCGCTTTATTCAAATACCCCTCGTCAGACGTCACAGAGTATAACTCTAACAAAGCCAGCGAATAGTTGGCATAATCGTCTAACTTGCCGTTCCCGTGAACCTCTCCGTCCTTCCAGCGGACGTGCAGTCTCCCTGCGAACGACAGCTTCTCGGAAATGAACCGGTCACACTTCTTCGCCGCCTCAAGGTAAGACTCATCGCCTAACACTGTATATGCCTTTGTCAAAGCGGTAATCATGAGTGCGTTCCATGAGGTGAGAACCTTGTCATCGGTATGCAGACTTGTGCGGGAACGGCGGTAGTTATACATTTTTCGGTTGCTTTCGATAATCCGCTCATCAGTAACGTCATAACGGCTGTTATGCAGTAGATTCGGGATATTCCTCCCCTCGAAGTTGCCACGTTTAGTAAATCCGTAATACTTCAGATAATGCTCTGCCTCTTCTTTTTCGAGAACCTGATGAATTTCATCACAATCAAAAACGTAATACTTTCCCTCAACCCCGTCACTGTCAGCGTCCTGCCCACAGAAAAAACCGCCGTCGGTATGCGTTAATTCTGCAAATATCCATGAAAAGACCTTGCGTGCCGCAGTTTTATAATAATCTGTTTTGTATAATTGATAAGCCTCAATATACACCCACGCCAATAACGCATTGTCATACAGCATTTTCTCGAAATGCGGAACTAACCATTTTTCATCGGTTGAATACCGTGAAAATCCGCCCGCAATATGGTCAAAAATCCCTCCCCGATACATTGAGGAAAGTGTGGTTTTTACCATATCCAAAGCACGGCTGTCCCCGGAAATCCTGTCGTATTCCAACAAAAACAGCAGATTATGTGCGGCGGGGAACTTCGGAGCTGCTCCGAACCCGCCGAATTTTTCATCAAATGAGGCGGCAAAGGTCTCCACCGCTTTCAGCACAGTCCCCCCGTCAAGCACGGCAGATTTATTTATAACCCCGTCCACCCCTTGAACAAGGTGGTTCTCTATTTTCTCACTTGTGCTGAGTACCGAACGCCGCTCATTTTTCCACATGCCGCTTATTCTCGGAATAAGGCGTTCCATAACATCTCGCGGGAAATACGTTCCCGCAAAAAACGGTTTCTTTTCGGGGGTCATAACGATTGTGAGCGGCCACCCGCCCGAACCCGTCATCGCCTGACAAACCGACATATACACCGAATCGACGTCGGGGCGTTCCTCACGGTCAACCTTCACTGAAACAAAATGCTCGTTCAGCAACTCAGCGACTCTCCTGTCCTCGAACGATTCATGTGCCATAACATGACACCAGTGACATGTCGAATACCCGATTGACAAAAACACGGGCTTGTCTTCTCGTCGGGCTTTCTCAAAAGCCTCCTCACCCCAAGGAAACCAGTCCACGGGATTGTTGGCATGCTGGTACAGGTAGGGCGATTTTTCATATGTCAAACGATTGGTGTTGTTTTGTGCAAAATTATCCACAAGGTATACCTCATATCCATATAATTTATAGCTATGTTGTACCCTCTTTTCGGTTAAATTATTCAACTTGACTTATATCGATTTTTGTTGTAAAATATATACCAACACAAGGGAGGTAAACTATTATGAAAAAACTGACATGCACACTGATTATTATTTTAATCCTGTCCTCCTGTTACAATCAACCTGCCGACTTTCAAACGGCAGAGGACAGCACCTTTACCGAACATTCCGAAACTGTTGCCGAAGAAGTTCAAGAGGCTCAAGAAACACAGGAAACTCAAACAACCCAACCCGAAACCATAATCCCTCTTATTATACAACCGGATTATACCCCGTCTACTGCTAAAATTGCAATAATTGAAGACTCGTATAACCCAACTCCCAATTGGACTACAGAAATCATTAAAAGATATGGTGATGAAAACGTAAAAATTTATACTCGGCAGTTAGGCAATGATAACTCAATCACATATATTGCCAACGACATTGCAAAACACCCCAATATTGAGGTGTTGGTTGTCGGACTCGGTGTTAGCTGGACAGAGGGTGTTGCAGATTTATTAAAAGAACTCAGAGACGATATTTTAATTGCCTATATTGACCCCCGCACTACAAATGAAAACATGGACTTAGTTTTAAATGTGGACATAAACGGAATGGTGATGAACTATCCCGCTAAAGCCAAGGAAATCGGAGCAGATACAGTTATATACTTTTACAACAGAATTAATGCCGCTTATGAAGAAAAACATTGGCACGATATATTAAGTGAAAAAAGCGAAGAAGTCGGAATTACATTTGTCGCAGTTAATGTCAACGAAGCAATCCAATGCGGGAGCGGTTATGCCTATTATATGGGTGAGGCAATCCCGCCGCTGTTAGAAGAATACGGAACAAACACGGTGTTAGTGGGGTTAGATAACGAAAGATTGTTTTGGTCATACAAATATTACGGTTATATTTATTTGCCGATATACAGTCCTCATTATGAACCTGCCCCCGTAAATGTTGCCTCTAATTTATCACTAATAAACTTCAACGAAAGAGACAGTTATGATATTCCCTATCTAATCGAGGTCATAAGGAAAGACCTTGCAGAAAAAGATTATCTCGGTCGCATTGCCTCTTTCCCGATGTCCCCGAAGGTGTTGTTCCCCCTCGCCGCCATTGAATACGGTTTTCTTTGGTCAAGCGGCGATATTTCAAAAGAAAATATCGACTATGCTTTATTGGAACAAATAATGAAAGAGCTGTTGATTGAATACACCGGACTTAGTTTTAACGTAGGCTTAACCCCGTTAGTTGAGGACGATATAACCTACCAAAACCACATATTTGTCTTACCCGATTACCTGATATATTAAACAAAGGACGTATTGTTATGAAAAAACTAATCATGCTCATTGACGATGACAAAACCTGCCTGCTCACGGGGAAAACCGCACTCCAGTCAACCTACGACGTCATAACGGTAGACTCGGGAATTCGTGCGATTGAACTTTTAGAAAAGAAAACCCCGGACTTAATTCTGCTTGACATTGAAATGCCCGAGATGAACGGCTACGAAACCATAAAAAAGCTCAAAGCCAACACAAAAACCCGCAGCATTCCCGTAATATTCCTAACCGCATTAAACAGCACAGACAATGAATATGACGGGTTGGCTTTAGGTGCGGCGGATTACATAACCAAACCGTTTAATGAAAAAATCCTGCTTAAACGAATTGACACCCACCTGTGCCTTGCCGAACACACCTGCAATTTAACGCAGTTGGTTGATAAAAAAACCGAGAAAATCGTGCAATTGCAAGACGCAATTCTAAGCACCGTTGCAGAGCTTGTGGAATTCCGTGACGATACGACGGGCGGGCATATCGACAGAACAAGGCTTTATCTTAAACTATTAGTCGAGAAAATGGCAGAGCGAAATTTATATAAAGAAGCTACCGCTATCTGGGATTTACAATTGATGATTCAATCCGCACAGCTTCATGACGTCGGCAAAATCAGCATACCCGACAGCATACTTAATAAACCGGGCAGACTTTCCGACGAAGAATTCACCATTATGAAAAACCACGCCGAACGGGGCAAGGAGGCGATTAAACGAATTATCGAAAAGGTTGACGAAAGCGAGTTTTTACACCAAGCCGCACTTATGGCATACACCCACCACGAAAAGTGGGACGGGACAGGTTATCCCCAAGGGCTGAAAGGTGAGGAAATTCCCGTCCACGGCAGAATTATGGCAATCGCCGATGTATATGATGCTCTCATTTCCGAACGCCCCTACAAAAAAGCGTTCACCCACGAGGAAGCCGTTAAAATCATTTCAGAGGGCAAAGGAACACAATTCGACCCGCTGTTGACCGAACTGTTTGAGGATATAGAAAGCGAGTTCCGCTTAATATCACAAGGAGATGTATCATGACCGAATACATCATTTGGGGGTTAGCGGGAGCGGTTGTGTCACTTTCATGGGCGTTAATCAGCTTGTTACATAAGTCGAGAAAGCAACGCAAAAAAATGAGCGAAATGTTAATTCGCAACGAACAGCTTGTCGCACAGACCTACTCACTTGCAAGCAGGGCAGAGGCGGCGACAAAAGCCAAGTCCGACTTCCTTGCAAGCATGTCCCACGAAATCCGCACCCCGATGAACGCTGTAATCGGTATGTCTGAGTTGGTGTTAAGGGAGGACTTGCCGCCGCAAACCTACGAAAACGTCTATACCATTAAACAGGCGGGGAATAACCTATTGACGTTAATCAACGATATTCTTGATTTATCGAAAATTGAATCCGGCAAATTAGAAATTGTCCCCACAGAATACAGTCTTGCGGGATTATTTAATGATGTTTGCAGTGTCATAAAAATCAAGATGAAGGAGTCGCTGACGTTCACTGCCGAAATTGACGAAAGTCTACCCAACGGCTTATTCGGTGACGAAACAAGAATTCGCCAAGTCTTGATTAATATATTAAACAATGCCGTGAAATACACGCCGGAGGGTTTTGTTAAATTCTCGGTAAAAGGCGAAATTGAAAAAACAAGCGTAAAATTAATAATGTCCGTCAGCGATTCGGGAATAGGGTTAAAGCCCGACGATTTAGAAAAACTTTTTGAAGAATTCACACAGTTCGATTTAGAAAAAAACCGCAACATTCAAGGCACGGGATTAGGCTTATCCATAACCAAGCGGCTTTGCATGATGATGGGTGGCGACATAAGCGTAACCAGCACATACGGTGAGGGCAGCACGTTCACCGTGACTTTGACGCAGGAAATCCGCAACAACATACCGGTGTCCGACATTCCTAAATTATCTATGGGGAAAACCGACATAACACAATTCTTCACCGCCCCATCCGCCCGAGTATTAGTGGTAGACGATATTGATACAAACCTAAAAGTCATGGAGGGGTTGTTAGCCCCGTATAAAATGCAGGTGGACATTGAAAATTCGGGAAAAACCGCAATCGAAAAAGCCAAACAAACCCATTACGATGTTATATTCATGGACCACCTCATGCCCGATATGGACGGGGTTGAAGCAATGTCACATATCCGAAAAATCAACGACTATTATAAAAACTCTCCCGTGATTGCTTTAACTGCCAACGCCTTATCGGGAATGCGGGAAATGTACATCGAAAACGGGTTTAGTGACTTTCTTGCAAAGCCCGTCGAAATCCCGAAATTGAATAATCTGTTAAGTGAATGGGTTCCCCATGAAAAACAACAAACCGCTTCATCTCCCCCGAACATTTCCGAAGCAGATAACAACCTCGCTCGTTTAAAAATTCTTGAGGTTTTCCGTGACGACGCAAGGAAGAAATTGATTGAAATCCCGTTATATCTCGAACAAAACAACATGGATTTATTTATAATAAACACCCACGCCATGAAAAGTGCGGCGGCAAATGTGAAAGAGAAAAAGCTGTCCGAGCTTGCAGGATTATTAGAATCCGCCGGGAAAAACAACGACACGGATTATATTAAAGAAAACCTCGCTGATTTTATAAACGAGCTGCAAATCGTTGTCGAAAGAATATCCGCCGAGCTACCCGTTTCTGATAATTCTGAAACAGAAATCCCAATTGAGCTTCTCATTAAATTAAAAACCGCCCTTGACGAAATCGACATAGCGGTTATTGACGAAACAATGGCAGAATTAGAACAAACCCCGAACGCTTTTACAAAAGAACTCTCACAAAGCATACTAATCTCCGACTACGACCAAGCCGTTTTATTAATCGAGAATTATAAAAAGAATTCCCCGGCTTAAAAACCGGGGATTTTTTTAATTAAAACAGTTTCTTCGGGTCATAGCGTTTTACCGCCGCATCATTAACAATAATATCCGTGTTAAGCTTCGCCCTCGCTAAAGCTTTATTGTTTTCAGAAAACTCATCGAATTTTAAATCGAAAACAATCCTCTTGCGATAGTTTTCAAAGTGGTCTTCGTTTTCGAGATTATCCAATCTCACAACCACATAATACATATGCTCGGTTTCATAAAACTCCGCATTCCCATAACCCATCGAGAAAATATGATTTACAAAACCCTCGTCATAATTTGAACCCTCTCTCGCAACGAACCGGTCATAAACATCATCAGCCTCATAAAAGTCGTCATGGTTACAGTCATCACCGTGAACGTGTTCGCCGTTGTCAGAATGTTCATCGTCGTGTTCGTCAAACTCGTCGTCTTCGTCATGAACATGTCCGTCATGTTCGTCAAACTCGTCAAGATGTTCCTCCGCTCCGAGAACCTCATCATGGTTGCAGTTTTCATCGTGAACGTGTCCGTGGTCATCATGGTCACAGAACTCATCATGGACATGCGGATTTATATATTCCCAATACGCTTCTCTCACAGAGCCGAAGCTTTCCCCCGAATTAAGCCGTGCGGCATATTCCTTGCCGAGTGCGGCTAATTCATTTAACTCGCCCTCGGGGATAACCCCGCCGAACCCATCAGTAATATCAATTTCTAAAATTCGCACCCGTGCGTAATCCTTCACCCAGATTTCCTGCCACTCAGCTTCCGGAACAGGGTTGCTTCCACCCTCACCGTAAATGCTGTCAAAAACCTTTTCATATTTCGATTGAGTGGTGTGGTAATAAATATACGATTCCTTGCCTATGCCGGATTTCCCGTATAACTCACCCCATGTTTGCCCCGCATAACCGCCGAACATCGCCCATATGTCCAAATCCCACATATACTCGGCTTCCGATTGAATTCTGGTCTCTTCCTCAATGGTGAAAAACAAACCTTTTTCATTAAACACTTCCTCGATAACTAACAGCTCAACCGTCAGCTCCAACGCCCTTTTCTTAATCCAGTCAGCCACAGAAATGCCCTCAAGCGTATAATCATCGAACTTGAAGCTGTCAAGGGTAATATCAACCCCCGGGTGTTCCTCGGTGAAAACCGCACGCATTTCCTCGATTGCGTCAAACTGGCACAGAATATACACCCCCGGATTAATTTTCCTGTCCCCGATTTGAATTGAATAGGTGGTGTCCGCACAAGCCGCAAAGGTCATAATCATTGCCGCACAAACAACAAGTGCCGTAATTCTCTTAAACATTTTTTATCCCCTTAACTTAATATTTTTATTTTCCAAAGCAGAAAGAATTTCTGCTATTTCTTTATCAACTTCCTCGTCGGTGAGTGTGCCGTCTGCTTTTCTGAACGTCAGCTTATACGATAAGCATTTCTGCGTTTGCCCTAAATTGCCGCCCTTAAATATGTCGAAGAATTCCACAGTTTCCATAAGCTCGGCAGTTTTATTAATAATCGAAAGGACATCGCCGTTTGCAGTTTCATCATCACACACAAGGCTCAAATCCCGTGTAACCGCAGGATACTTCGGAACAGGCTTATACATCGGTTTAACCTCAGCAGATTTAAAGAAGCTGTCAAGCTCGATATTGGCGATATACACCCTTTCAGAAATATCCCACCCCTGTAAAACAATCGGGCTTATTTCCCCGAAACGGATAAACGGCGTAACATCCTCGTCGAATTCCCCGCCCCATATTTTACTGTTGGCACAAGCGGCTCTCCCCGGGTGAAAGGGTGCTTCGGTATATCGTTCAAGCTCTCCGGCAACCCCGAACATGTCGAGTAATTCATCAACCACGCCTTTTAAGGTGAAAAAGCTCTCGTCCTTTCCGTATAAACCTACGCAAAGCATGTCCTCCTCTATGCCGCCTGAACCCATGTTGAAATACCTTCTACCGATTTCAAAAAAACGCCCCTGCGTATTGCGGGATTTAATGTTGTCGGAAATAACCCTCAGCATGGACGGAATGAGCGACGTCCTCATAACCCCGGTTTCCTCCCCGAAAGGATTGCGGATTTTTATATCGTAATCTGCCAAATTGTCAACAGCGTTCATCTTCGGCGAAACAAAGCTGTAGGTGATACATTCGTAACAGCCCTGTGCCGTTAAAACATTCGACATTTTTCTTACATTGCGTTCAAAATCATTGTTAATCGTATTAACAGACAACCTCGGCAAGGTCGACACAATTTTATTATACCCATAAACCCGTGCAATTTCCTCCGCAAGGTCACAGGTTAGCTTGATGTCCGAACGTGTACTCGGCGGGAACAATTCACCGGTGCTGTTTTTATACGCAAACCCTAACTTTATGAATATTTCCACCTGCTCGGCTTGAGGAATATCCGTCCCCAAAATCTCGTTTATTTTTTCATGCTCGTGAACAATCCCGACAGCCTCATCACCCGAGAAATTCACATAATCAATGAACGTGTTGCTGACCTCACCACAGTCTAATTCTTCAACTAACTGAAGCACCCGTAAAAGTGCGGTCTTCACATTAACAGGGTCAAGTCCTTTTTCAAACCGTGCAGAGGATTCGGTGCGTCTGCCGATTTTTTTGGAAGCACGGCGAACGCTCAACCCGTCGAAGCACGCCGCCTCAAATATAACATCTTTTGTTTCAGCAGTAACCCCGGAATATTCCCCACCCATAACTCCCGCAACCGCAATGGGCTTCATGCGGTCAGCGATTACAAGAATGTCCTTTGAAAGCTCAATGGTGTTCCCGTCAAGCAGTGTAATTTTTTCTTTAGATAATGCACTCCTCACGACAATCTGCCCGCCCTCGACATAGTCCCTGTCGAACGCATGGAGGGGATACCCATACTCTAACATGACATAGTTTGTAATGTCAACTATATTATTAATCGGGCGAACCCCCATCGCTTTCAAGCGGGAGCTAAGCCACTTAGGCGACTCACCCACCTTAACATTACGAGCCAGCCCCGCCATATACCGTGAGCAAAGCCGCTTATTTTCTATAACCACATCGATTTCTTTTTCTATATTACATTCATAACCCTTATACTCGGGCAAAACCGTCACAAGCGGCAGATTAAACGTAACTGCGGTCTCCCTCGCTAACCCGATAACAGACAGGCAGTCGGCACGGTTATTGGTAATCTCGAACTCGATTGTTGTATCGTTCAGCCCGAGATACTCGAGCATGTCCGAGCCGATTTCGGGAGCGTCGTCTAATATCATGATACCGTCAATGACCGCTGAATCCGGCGAAGCCGGCATGCCTGCGTGGGCGTCCACGCCGAGTTCGTCGGGACTGCACAGCATACCCTCGCTCAATTCTCCTCTTAATTTACCGGTTTTTATTTTCATCACAGAACCGTCCTGCCGGTTAAAAACCGTCCCCCCGTCTAACACGACAGGAACAATCGCACCCGCAAACACATTCTGTGCCCCGGTAACAATTTGTACTGTCTGTGGGTCGATGTGGGCATCAACCCCTACCTGAACCTTACATATCCATAGCTTGTCGGAGTTTTCGTGTTTGTTTATTTCAAGGACTTTTCCGACAACGATGTTCGACAGCCCCTCAGAAAGTTTTTTAATCTTTTCCACCTTTGAGCCGGACATAGTCAACCCCGAAACCAATTCCGCAACAGGAATGTCCTCGGTGTTTACATAATCGTTAAGCCAGTTTAATGATAAATTCATAAATCCCCCTAAAACTGTTTCAAAAACCGCATGTCATTTTCATATAACAATCTCATATCATCTATTTCATATCTCATCATAGTAATTCGTTCAATCCCCATGCCGAAAGCGAATCCGGTATATTCGTCGGGGTCAATCCCGCAATTAATCAACACCTGCGGGTGAACCATTCCGCAACCTAACATTTCAATCCAGCCCTCACCCTTGCAGAAAGAACAGCCCTTTCCGCCGCACTTGAAACAGGACAGGTCAACCTCCGCACTCGGCTCGGTATAAGGGAAATGGTGCGGACGGAACCGCAGTCTTATTTCATCACCGTATAATCTTTTGAAAAAAGTTTCAAGTGTGCCTTTTAAGTCGCCGAAAGTAATCCCTTTGTCAACCACCAACCCCTCACACTGGTGGAAAATCGGGGAGTGAGTTGCATCCACCTCGTCACAGCGGTACACCCGCCCGGGGCTGATTATCGCAATAGGCGGCTTATGCTCTAACATTGTGCGGATTTGCACCGAACTCGTCTGGGTTCTCAACACAGTAGAATCATCTATATAAAACGTGTCCTGTTCATCACGAGCGGGGTGTCCCTCGAAAGTGTTCAGCATATCGAAAACATATTTAGTTTCCTCAACCTCAGGGCCATACGCCACGGTGTAACCCATTGCGGTGAAGATTTCCTTGACCTCCTCAAGAACAATGTTCAGGGGATGGCGTGAGCCTAATTTCTGCCGCTCACCCGGAAGCGTAATATCCACTTTCTCGGTTTCAAGACGGGAGGTGATTTCGTCTGCCTTAAGTGCGGTCAGCTTTTGAGAAAACGCCGCCTCAAACTCTCCCCTGACTTCGTTGGCGAAAGCACCCATGACAGGGCGTTCCTCTGCGGAAAGCGTACCCATCTGCTTTAACACAACAGTAAGCTCGCCTTTCTTACCGAGAAAAGCGACCTTAACGTCCTCCAACGCTTTAATGTCCGAAGCGGAGGCTACTGCCGCCAACGCTCGCTGTTTTAATTCACTAAGCTGCTCTTTCATAAAAACTTCTTTCTGCTGTTGATTGGTATTGAAATCCGTCGCTTGCGACGGCATACGAGCCGAGGTTCTCGGCTACCCCCGACAGGAATCGAACCTGTAACTAACCCTTAGGAGGGGTCTATTATATCCATTTAACTACGGAGGCTCTTGCGGAACTTCGTTCCTCGTACGGACGTTCCGTCCACGATGCAAAACTGCGACTGATTAAAAATTTATGCCGGAAAATCTTAATATAGGGATAATTACGAGGATTAAACCGCATACCAACGCCCCTAACCCGATATACAAATCTTTTTTATTCCCCACCTGCATAACATAATTCTTAAACGACGGGTGATAACGAATTTCCATTGTCTGCCCTATATCGACTTTCTGCTTATCGTTGCCGACACCTGTTGTCATTCTGTGAACTGTTCCCTCATATTCAAATTCGACAACCGGAAATATCGTCCCTCTTTCCTCAGAAAACTCAACCACAGTCGCAGTAATTTGCTTCCCCTTCGAGTTCATCACGACTCGTTTAACCAATATAACAAGTGCCGCAACAGTTACAATCACACCGAGCCAAAAATCCATACTGCCGAATACTTCTGCCATAATCTGTGCAATCCTTTCGATTTTTTATTAACAGTTATACATTAATTATCACGAAACACAATTTCACAATCGGGTAACGCTTTTGTTAATGCGTCCATGTCGTCTTCTTCCAACCTTGCACCTGCGATAACTTCTCCGCTGTCACCAACGACATACCATGTCCCAATGATTAACTGAGTGAGGTTTGTTAAACCAACAAACGCAGACAAATCATCGAATTCACCGTACAAGGAAAGCTTTTCGAGATTAGGAAGTGCCGAAAAAACTTGAGCATTTTCAGAATTCGGACACCCACCCTGCCCGTAAACCTCCGCTTCAATTACCACCACCTCAAGCCCGATAAACCCGGACAATGCGTCAAATCCGGTAATTCCGCCATACTGTACGGTAACTGTTAATTCCTTTAAATTCACGAGGTTTTTCAACAAGCTCAAATCAATCTGCGAATGGCGGCTATAGATATGCAAAACCTCAAGATTACTAAGCTGTGCCGCTATTTCTAAGCTGTCGCCAATTCCGTGGCGGTTAACAAGTGTTAAAGACTTCAAGTTGACAAGCAAAGCCAAGGCACCTATATTGTTACTGCCGAAGTCGTTATCCCGAAGCTCTAACTCGGTTAAATTAGGGAGGGAGGCAAGGGCGTTTATGCAGTATTCATAATCGTGTACAGGCATTCCGCTTTCCAATTCAAGAACAACCGACGTAATATAAACCATTTCCTCAAGCTCAGAAGCCTCGGGGAACGGATTATGCCGATTAAGGTAAAGCACGCTTTCAATAACAGCAATAACGTCAAGAACGTCAGAAACAGGCGGAGATGTCGTTTCGGTGGTTGCTTCAGTGTTTGTTGCTGTTGTTTGAGTATGCGTTTGTGAATTAACCGTTTCAACCGACGGAATATTACCCTCACAAGCTGTCATAAACACACAAACCGCAAGCAACAAAACCAGTCTCTTCATTCTCGAACCCCTACTTTCGCAAGCTATAATGATTAACAGTTATATATTATAATACATAAACAAATAATTGTCAAGCATTTGACATTTATAAGTGTTTGGCGTATAATATTTCACATGAGTATTACAATTATCGGGGGAGGTGCGGCAGGCTTAGCCTGTGCCGCCGTCCTTTCAAAAGCGGGAATAAAAAACACAATCATAGAACGCAATCCCAGAGTAGGTAAGAAGCTGCTTATGACGGGAAATGGTCGTTGCAATTTGGGTCACACGCCGTTGGAAATGAGCCGTTATCACGGAGATGTAGCTTTAGCCGAGGAGGTATTCCGTGACTGGAAAGGCTCTGAGGCGTTTTTCAACGACTTAGGATTAATCTGCCGAACTGACAATTCGGGCAGAATCTACCCCTATTCCAACACGGCGAACTCGGTTTTAGACACGCTCAGACACGCCTGCACACATACCGAATTTTTATTAAACACCGAATGCACCGAAATCCCAAAAGGCACAGTAATCCTCGCAACGGGCAGTCGCCAATTGACAATTGACAATGTACAATTGACAATTACTAAACCGTCGCTTTGTCCGATAATCACTGACCCGAATTTAACCCGCCCGCTTAAGGGAATCCGTGTAATCGCTGACTGTCACGCCATTCGTAACGGCAAAATCATCAAGTCGGAATACGGCGAGGTGCAGTTCAACGAAAACTCACTGTCGGGGATATGTATCATGAACCTGTCAAGGCATGAACCCGATACAATCTCACTTGACCTAACTCCCGAATTCTCCATAGAACAACTACGCAGTATTTCATTAAGCGGGCTGTTCCATTCAAGAATAACACAGGCTCTCGAAAAACAACCGCTCGAAACGATTAAGAGCTGGTGCTTCCCCGTAAAAGGTTACGTTGCCGAAAAAGCACAGATTACCGCAGGGGGTGTCCCCGCTAAGGAGCTTAATCCCGACCTGTCGCTTAAAGCTCGCCCGAATATATACGTAATCGGTGAAGCGGTAAATGTAGACGGGGACTGCGGCGGCTATAACTTAGAATGGGCATGGGCGTCGGCTTATCGTGCCGCAAAAAGTATATCAAGGAACATAATAAAATGAAGAGATTTTTCGTTATAATAATTGTTGTTTTCTTTTTAACCGGCTGTCTTTTCGATTTTCCGGAGAAATATGAGCTTGAATTTGGTGAAACCGAGATAACAACAAGCGAGTATACAGATACGTCCGCCCCCACAGCAACAATAACCGAGACAGCAGAACCTGCCGAAACCGAACCCGTGTATGTTCACCCGCACGAACGCTTTGACTTAAACAGGCTGTCTCTTGCGTTATCCGACACATCTCAAATCACCGAGGACTTGGAGATTATATCAAACAGGTATCGTGCGACGGGAATGTCGGTGGCAGTGTTCGTTAACGGCGAAATCATATATACGTTTAATCATGGCTTTTCCGATAAAGGAGCCAATATTAAAACAAACGACGATACCAAATATCGTGTGTCGTCCTTGTCTAAAACCGTGACTGCCGTCTGTGCCATGATGTTAGTGGACAGCGGCGAATTAGACTTAGACAGAACCGTAAGCGACATTATGGGGTTCGATATGGACATCTACCACGACACCCCGAACACCACCCGCCATTTGTTGACCCACACATCTAATATAATCCATTGCAAAGCCTATGAGGATGCGTTCACTTATCGCCCGCCGCTGACCATTCCCCAAATGCTCGAAAGGGGAATATGGTCTGCAGACATTCCCGGAAGCAGATATAACTATTCCAATTTCGGGGCGGCGTTAGTGGGAGCGGTTATCGAAAGCATTACAAACGAACGCTTTTACAGATATGCCGACGACAACCTTTTCAGCAGATTAAACATGGACGCAGGTTATTTAAGAACATTAATCACAGACACCGACAATATCGCAAATATCTATAAAGAGGGTGAATTGGAATTCTCGGTTAAAACATGGGGGAGAACCGAATCCCTGTATAACGGTATTCCGTTAGGGCAGTCATACGGGTTAAGCGAATGCGAGTTGATTATTTCCGCATCGGATTTAGCGAAAATCGGGATAATGCTGTCGGGGGACGGCTCGGTTGACGGGGTGCAAATTCTTTCACAAGAAAGCGTTGACCTTATGAACACGGTGTATATAACCACCCAAAACAAAGCCGGTTACATAATAGGACAGGGGCTTCAATTAAGAATATACGATTATCTTATGGATGGGCGGGTTATTTCCGGACACCCCGGGCAGGCACTCGGAACAGTAGGCGGGTTATACTTTGACCCCGCCGACGGTACGGGAGTGGCGATTTTAACAAACGGCTGCGACTTGTATTCCGAGGACAACGGGTTATACAGTATTAACAATGATGTTTTATTCAAGGTATACGCCCATTTCTTTAATTGATTCTATTGCAATTTCCAGAAAGTATGGTATAATACCATTATGACAAATTTAAAAAACAAAAAAAGAATAGTCGTAAAAGTGGGGACTTCGACATTAGCCTACCCCACAGGCAACCTTAATATAAGGCGGGTGGAAACGCTGATTAGGGTCTTCTCGGATTTGAAAAATTCCGGGAAAGATATTATTTTCGTCACCTCGGGAGCGGTGGGCATAGGAATGGGAACGGCAAAACTGCCCGAACCGCCGAAAACCATGCCCGAAAAACAAGCCTGTGCGGCAATCGGGCAAAGCGAGCTGATGAATATATACAAAGCGGAATTCGGCAAATACAATCATACAGTCGGGCAAATCCTGATGACCCGTGATGTCGTGTCCAACCCCGAACGCAAGAACAATGTCATAAACACGCTTAACACATTGTTAGAATGGGGGGTAGTCCCGATTATCAACGCTAATGACAGTGTTTCCATAGAACAGTTAGACTTTGACGAAAACGACACCCTTTCGGCAATGGCGGCGAAGCTGTGCGGAGCGGATTTGTTAGTAATCCTTACAGACGTGGACGGGTTATACGATAAGAACCCCGCATTGCCCGACGCAAAGCACCTGCCCCATGTCAATAAAATCACAAACGAAATGATAGATTCCACCAAGGAAAAAGGCTCGGTGTTGTCGAAGGGCGGTATGCTCACAAAGTTAGAAGCGGCAATGCTCGCCTCAGAGGATAACATACCGACAGTAATCATAAAAGGTGACGACCCCGAAATATTATATGACTTATTTGAGAATAAAGCCAAATGCACGATTTTTACAAATTCGAAAGGAAATAGTATATGACATATATTGAAACACTCGGCTTTAATGCAAAAAATGCTCAAAAGCAAATTTCGACAATTAAAACCGCTCAAAAAAACGCAGTTCTTGAACTGATTGCAAAACGTATACTTGAAAACGCCGAATTAATCAAAACAGAAAATAAAAAAGACATTGAAATCGCACGTGCTAACGGCAAATCCGAAGCGTATATCGACCGGCTGACTTTCACTGACGCAAGAATAGCGGGAATGGCAGAGGGCGTTCGTGAGGTGGCTGCCCTTGCTGACCCGATTGGCGAGGTCTTAGGCGGCGGCGAAATTCAGGACGGGCTGACGATAATTAAACGGAGAGTGGCGTTAGGGGTTGTCGGGATTATTTTCGAGTCCCGCCCGAATGTAACTGTTGATGCGGCGGTATTGTGCTTGAAATCGGGGAACGTGTGCATTCTCCGTGGGGGGAGCGATGCGATTAACTCCAACAAATGCCTTACGGATTTAATGCGTAAAGCACTTAAAGACAGCGGGATTGACGAAAACGCAATCGCACTCGTGGAGAATACAAGCCGTGAAACCGCCAACGAAATGATGAAGCTACAACAATATATCGACGTGCTTATTCCTCGGGGAGGGGAGGGGTTGAAAAAAGTTGTTACAGAAAATTCAACCATTCCCGTGATTTTTGCGGCAGGCGGAATCTGTCATGTTTATGTGGACGAATCTGCGGACTTAGATATGGCATTAGAAATAACGGACAACGCCAAAACCCAGCGTCCGTCTGTCTGTAATGCGATTGAAACAGTAATCATTCACGAAAAAATAAAAGACGAGTTTGTTTTAATGCTCGAAAAAAGATGGAACAACAAGGTGGAAATAGTATATGATGATTATGACGTTGAATTCTTAGATTATAAAATATCGGTCAAAATTGTTAATAATATTGATGAAGCGATTGAACATATTAACAATTTCGGGACAAAGCACAGTGAAGCAATCGTTACGAATGACTTAAACAACGCCTTAAAATTCCAGAACGAGGTTGATGCGGCGGCGGTTTATGTAAACGCCTCCACTCGCTTCACCGACGGGAATGTGTTCGGCTTAGGTGCAGAAATCGGCATAACAACGCAGAAGCTCCACGCACGAGGCCCAATGGGGTTAAAAGAATTAACGACTTATAAATATTTAGTAAACGGAACAGGTCAGATTAGAAAATAATTCCCCTCCGCGGAGGGGTGGATGAACGCTGAAAGCGTTCAGACGGGGTGGTTATGGAAAAAGAAAAACTCAGCAAATCCGAGCAGAAAAAACAGCGTGACAAGCTTATAGATTCGGTAATCGGTTCACTCGGGGAGGCGTTGGAAGAAAACTTCGAGGAAATCGACGAGGTGTTCGAGGAACAAGAACCCGATTCCTCTGCCGAAGCTGTAGAAAAAGAGCCGAGGAGAATCCATCGGGTGTTCGTGATTTTGGCGGTGCTGTTGCTGTTCTTTTCGGTAATCGGCGTGATTACCACAGTTAACTTCATAAAAAACACCACCAACGATATTGTTGACCAAAAAGCGTTGAAGGATGAGTTCGCCCTTTTCGTGTTCCCCGTGGTGATGAACGACCCGCCCTCCTTCGATTCGGTTGACAGCTTACAGCCGTCTACAATTATTTCCTGTGCAATGTGGAAGATTATTCTCACGGAAAACACAACCAATTTCAGAACCGATATGGGCGTTATGTACGTTCCGGCGGCTAATGTGGAAATGTCGGCGAATTCCATTTTCGGGATACGTTTCTCCGACCACCAAACGACATATAATTTCGGTATGGAGTTCACCTATAACGAGGAAGAAAACACCTATTATATCCCGGAAAATCCGCTGTTCCATTCCTACTCGCCTGTTATCACCGAAATCGAAAACGTCGGCGAGTTATACGTTCTTACAGTGGAATATATGGAACCCAGACCGCAGGCAATAGCAGGTGTCGAATTCGATAACCGCCCCGTTAAAACCATGACGTATACCGTTTCGAGAACAAGGGAAAGAATGACCATTAATTCAATAAAGTTCGCAGAAACAAATCCCGTTTCATAAATAAGCTAAGGAGAACCGACTTGTCAGATAAAAACAGAATTGAAATATCCCTGCTCGGCGATTTTTCTATAAAATACGGCGACAGGGTCATAAACGAGAAAAATGACCGCTCAAGGAAAAAGTGGGCGTTGCTTAAATACCTGATTGCTTTTCGCGAGCGGGAAATCTCGCAGAACGAGTTAATCGAGCTTCTGTGGGCTGAAAGCGATTCAAGCAATCCCGCAGGTGCGTTGAAAACACAACTGCACCGCTTAAGGACTGCACTCGCCGAGCTTAACCTGCCCGCCGATAAAGAAATAATCGTCAACTATATGAACGGATACGCTTTTAACACATCGTTAGATTGTGTGATTGACACCGCAGAATTCGAGAAGTATTTCAAGCTGTCAACCCGGCAGGGCATTAGCGAGGAGGAGCAGCTCGAAAACTGCCGTAAGGCGATTGAAATTTACAAGGGCGATTTTTTGCATAACTCTGCTGACGAAAAATGGATAACCCCCATAAACGTATACTACCACTCGGTTTATTTGAGGATAATCCATGCCGCCATCGACATTCTTTACAAGCAGGGCAGTTTGTCTGAGGTGGCTGACATTTGCCGCCAAGCACTTTCCATAGACAACTATGACCAGCGAATTCACTACATGCTTATTAAAACGCTTGCTCAAGCGGGCGAGCAGAGTTCAGCGAAACGGCATTATGAATATGTGATTGACCTGTTTTATAATCAGGAGGGGATTAGCCCGTCCGGCGAATTCTTGGAGCTTTTCACCGACGTTATTAAAACCAACGAACAGCACGAAACCGATTTAAACAGGGTGAGGCTTCACCTAAACGAAAGCGGGCCTCCGAAAGGTGCGTTCTTCTGCGAATATGAATTCTTCAAGCATATTTACCGCTTAGAGGTTCGTGACGCCGAACGAAGCCAGCAGACCATTCATATTTGCTTGATTACTATTGTCGATAAGGAGGGCGGGACACCCCAGCCCAAGGCGATTTCCAAATCGGCAGAACGGCTTCAGCAAAGCATTGGTGCTTCCCTCAGGGCGAGTGACATTTTCTCCCGCTATAACGCTACCCAGTATATAATTATGCTGTTGTCTACCTCCGACGACATAAGCGAAATGGTTATGAAAAGAATCACCCGCAGGTATAAAGCGGATTATCCGAAAAGCCCGGTTAAGCTGGTATATACCTATGGTGCGGCGAGAATTGACGGCAGTTGATAACGGACTGTAGGGGCGAACTGCGTTCGCCCGCCAGAAAAGGTGTGAAATATAACGGGCGAACACAGTTCGCCCCTACAACAAAAACGGGACGTATGTTAACGTAATTGCAAACAATTACTGTATCGTCCCGTTATTTTTTATTAACCCCCGCTGCTGATTAAGGCAAACTTAAGCTTCATTTCCTCACTTCCGCCGTAGTTGTCGTATCTGATAATAGTAACCTCGACTATATCACCGGCGGATTTACTTTTAATCACGCTTTGAACCTCATAAACAGATGCCACATCCTTACCGTCGATTTTTATAATAATATCGCCCCGGGAAAGCCCGCTCTCAGCGGCGGGACTGCCCTGCCGCACACTGTCAACGTACAATCCCTCGGTAACGTCCACCCCGAATGACATATAATTATACGGGTTGATTTCCCTTGCGGTAATGCCGAGCATGGGGCGGTTTGTGACAGCACCGTTCAACATTAATTCATTGATAATCGGTTTTGCCTCGTCAATGGAAATGGCAAATCCGAGATTGTCAATTTGAGAATAGTAGACGATTTTTTTATTAACAATTCCCACAACATTCCCGAATTCGTCAAACAGCGGACACCCCGAGTTACCCATGTTGAGAGCGGCGTCTGTTTGAATGGAGGGAAGCTCATATGTTTCGTCACCCAAGTCCCTCTGTAAGCCCGAAACTATTCCCATTGTCATGGTTTTTTCAAGTCCTACAGGGTTGCCGATTGCAAAGACATACTGCCCGACCTCTAATTCACTGCTGAACCCGATTGCCGCCGCTTTGAACGGTTCCTTGCGTTCGATTTTCAGCACTGCTAAGTCGGTGGGCTGGTCTGCCCCATAGACTACCGCTTCATATTCATGCTTAATCGACGGGTCATCATAATCGTTGACCACCACATAAACCTTCTCCGCACCCGCAATAACATGTTCGCAGGTTATCACAAAACCGTCGGTGGTGAAAATCACTCCGCTTCCGATAACATCGGTTTCCCCCGCAAACCAGCCGCTCTGGTAAATCTTAATCCCGACCACCGTATCACTGACCGCTTTATACAATTCTCTACCCGTGTATGGGGTGGTGTTTGCGGGAGCGGTTAACGTGTCAACCGCAGGCGTGAAATCGGCGGTGAAAGAGGTGTTTTCCGGAATGAAAGGTAAGCTGTCCCTGTTTCTGTCAAAGGTGCTTATTTCATAGGTTGTGCCGCCCCTCGGATAACTGCCCTCTAATATATTAATTATCCCGATATGAAGCTGTGAGCCGCCAAAACCGATTGCCCCGCTCACAAGTATCACGGCAAGTGTGATTATTATAACCGTTGAAAGCTTGCCTTTTTTATTTACAGTTTCGTTATTCATGTAACTGCCCTCCAAGAAATTCTTTCCAGTCTTCCGGGAAACCCAGAACCCTTAAA
The DNA here is from genome assembly GCA_009784825.1 of Oscillospiraceae bacterium. Taxonomy (GTDB): domain Bacteria; phylum Bacillota; class Clostridia; order Oscillospirales; family Ruminococcaceae; genus Ruminiclostridium_E. Next base: position 196,600 of record WQXO01000001.1, on the reverse strand, counting down.
TCTATATCGTCTTTATAGGTGAAAAACAGCCGCCCCAAAGAAGTCACAAATGATGAACCCCACGATTCTTCCCGTTTATGTAGCTGCTTTATGACTAACAAATAATCGAAAAGGCTGTTCCCTGTTTCGTATTCACGAGGCTCGGTGACGCTGATTGACCTTAACCCTTTCGGTAACAGGTTGCCGTATACCCGATTGTAGTGGGCACAGTGGTTTCGCAAGTCTGAAAGGTATTCTAACCAGTTGTCCACTAAGCGATAGTCCTGCTTAAAATAATAATCTGATATTTCCTTTTTGTCGGAAATGTTCATGTCCTGAAAAAAGAAAACCAACGACCCGAAGCTGAACATCTCCATCATTACCCAAAGCGGTAAAGCTCCGCCGTATTTTTTATTGTGGTGGCGAACTATGGATAAATCCGAGTTCTTTTCCACCATTCGTTCAATTTTATTCATGAAAACACGGTGGTTATGCCTGCGGTCAAACGAATCGGCGTTAAGATACCCTACTGCTCCGTACTTTACTGCGTGATAGTTCGATACCGCCGCACGAAAGGCGATTTCCGTTTCCTCTAATATAACAAGAACCTGTGCCCTTAAAAGCCTGTCAAAATCGTAAATACGGATTACATCGTCAAAGCGAGTCCCCTCTTTATATTTCCCCTTATTTTCCAAAAAAACCGCAAAATAATGCACCAAGCGGAAATAATTAATGGTTTCGAGGGTTCGGCGGGCTTTGGCTTCATCATCAATAATGCACCCCCGCTCCCGCAGTTTTTTCAACTGTCCGGTAATGGTGGCAGGCGATTTTACTGTAATCGGCTCTAACTCGGTGAAGTGAATTGTGGCAGACATAATTCTACCCCCTAACGGCTTTTACAAAATTCTTTTTGCCTTTCTGCACAACTACAAAGTCGCTTATTTTAATAATGGCGTTAACGTCACTGACTTTCTCACGGTCTATACTTACTGCGTTCTGCTCAACAGCGGTACGGGCTTCCCTCTTAGAGCCGCACAATCCCGCTGAAACCAACAAGTCAAGTATTCCGATTTCGCTTTCTTCAACGGTAACAGTCGGCATATTGTCGTCAACTCCGCCTGCCCCGAACACGCTTCGAGCCGCTTCACGAGCCTTGTCTGCTTCGTCTTTGCCGTGAACCATTGCCGTCATTTCATGTGCGAGCCGTTCCTTTGCGGCGTTAAATTCCGCACCCGACAAGGTTTTTTCCAATTCCTCGATTTCTTCAATCGGGATAAAAGTCATCAGCTTCATCAGGTTTATTACATCAGCGTCATCGACGTTTCTGAAATATTGGAAGAAGTCATAAACCGAGCATTTATCCTTAGAAAGCCACAATGCACCTTTTTCGGTTTTACCCATCTTTTTGCCGTCACTTGTCAGCAGCAACGTAAACGTCATCGCAAAGGCTTCACCCTGTTCTACACGGCGAACCAAATCCGCTCCCGCTAAGATATTTGACCATTGGTCGTCGCCGCCTAATTGCAGCTTGACGTTCTTGGTTTTGTATAAATGCAGAAAGTCATAGCTTTGCAAAAGCATATAATTAAATTCCAAAAAGGATAAGCCTTTCCCCTCAAATCTCGAGCGGAAGCATTCAGCCGTCAGCATTTTATTAACCGAGAAATGCCTGCCCACGTCTCTTAAGAATTCAAGATATTTTATGTCGGCGAACCAGTCCCCGTTCCTTACGATTTCGGCTTTGCCGTCACCGAATTCGATAAAACGTGACATCTGCTCTTTGAAACATTCGGCGTTGTGTGCGATTTGTTCGGGGGTGAGCATTTTTCGTAAATCGGTTTTGCCCGTGGGGTCGCCGATTAGAGTAGTCGCTGTTCCGAGGAGTGCAAGGGGGTAATGCCCCGCTAATTGAAACCTCTTCATGGTGATTAACTGTAACAGTCCGCCTATGTGAAGTGAGTCAGCAGTAGCGTCAAAGCCGATGTAAAACTTGACCTGCTCTTTATCGAGAAGCTCCTCTAATTCTTTTTCATGGCTGACCTGGGCGATTAAACCCCTGCGTTTTAGTTCTTGGAATATTGTCATTGTGTTTGCTCCCTTGTTAATATCATATTAATAATAGCACGAAAACGATATTCTGTCAATAAAAGAAACAACGGCAGTTTTTTACTGCCGTTGTTGTTTGTGTTTCGGTTAATAATTATTTTGCAAGAATCTTAAGACTTTGCTTTATTCTACTTTGCAAAGTCTATCGCACGGCTTTCCCGGATTAGGTGGATTCTGATTTGACCGGGGTATTCCATGTCTTTTTCGATGTTTTCGGCGATTTTGCGAGCTAACACAATCATTCCGTCATCATTAACCGCCTCCGGTTTAATAACAATCCGGATTTCACGCCCCGCTTGAATAGCAAAGGATTTTTCCACCCCTTGGTATGACGAGCAGATTTCCTCTAACTTTTGCAGGCGTTTGATATAGTTCTCGTAGTTCTCGCTCCTTGCACCCGGACGTGCCGCACTGATTGCGTCTGCCGCTTGTACCACTGCCGCAAGAACCGTGCGGGTTTCCACGTCACCGTGGTGTGCTTCAACAGCGTGAATGATTTCGGGGTTTTCCTTATACTTGCGGAGAACCTCCATGCCTATGTTGACATGGCTTCCCTCGATTTCATGCGTTAACGCCTTGCCTATATCATGCAAAAGCCCCGCTCTGCGTGCCATTGCCGCATCTATGCCTAATTCCGAGGCAAGAATTCCCGCTAAGTGTGCCACCTCTAACGAGTGTGCTAATACGTTTTGGCTGTAGGAAGTCCTGTAATACAACCGCCCCAATAACCGCACCAGCTCGTGGTTGAGTCCGTTGACGTTGGTGTCCATAACGGCACGTTCGCCCTCTTGCTTAATCTTGGCTTCAACATCACGTTTCGCCTTTTCAACCATTTCCTCTATTCTCGTGGGGTGAATTCGACCGTCTTGTATAAGCCTTTCTAATGATATGCGTGCGATTTCTCTTCTTACCTTGTCGTGGCTGGAGAGTGTTATAGCTTCGGGTGTGTCGTCGATAATTAAGTCAACCCCCGTAAGCTGTTCAAGTGTACGAATGTTCCTGCCCTCTCTCCCGATAATTCTGCCTTTCATTTCATCGTTAGGTAACGGAACCACCGATACTGTCAGCTCTGATACGGTTTCCGACGCTAATCTTGATATAGCAAGGGAAATGTAAGCACGGGCTTTTTCGTCACATTCGTCTTTAATTCGTTGTTCAAAGGCGGTAATCCTCAATGCCTTTTCGTGGTCAAGCTGTGTGTCAAGAATTTCGAGGAGGTGAGCCCTCGCTTGTTCGTTGGTGAACCCGGAAATAATTTGCAACTTGTCAAACTGTTCCCGCTTGAGCATTTCTACGTCGGACAGGTTATCGTCCGCTTTTTTGTTTTTGGCTAACAAAGCCTCTTCTAATTTTTCGATTTTGTCGTTCTTTTTGTCTAAGTTCTCTTCCTTTTGCTGTAGTCTGCGTTCTGACCTTGATACCTCGGAGCGTCGCTCCTTTAATTCTCGGTCGGTTTCGTTTTTAAGACGGGATATGTCTTTCTCCGCGTCTTCCTTGAGCTTGAAAATTTCATCCTTTGCTTCAACTAATGCAGTTTTCTTTTCCGAGCGGGCTTTCTCCCCCGCCTCATTAATAATCCGCAATGCCTCTTTCTCGGCTGACTCGATATGTGCCTCGGCAAATTTTTGTCTGTGTTTACCTCCGATTTTGTACATAACGAAGCCGAAAACGACACTGCCCAGCGTAAACGTACCAACGCTTACCGCAATCGCCGTAATCAATTCCATTGTAAATCCTTCTTTCTGTAATATGTGAACCAACTTCTAAAAATTGGGGAGTACAAATAACCTATATATGTTAATATATATTAACGCTATACAAGCATATTTAGATAATTGTAAATCAAAATTTGAAAAAAGTCAAGCAATTTTTTAAAAGATTATTCTTTGTATTAAAAATAACCCATATTTTTTTGTCATAATACTGGACAAGTGTATAGGAAATATGTTATACTTAATGGGACTATCATCTTCACATAGGAGAAACATATGGCGAAAAAATTTGCATTAGGGGATACCTTTGACAGTATTTTTGACGAGGTTGACAGCTTTGAAGCGGGTTCGGGCGGGTTGCAGACCCTCAAAATCGGTGAAATCGAACCTAATCGTGACCAGCCCCGTAAGGACTTTGACCCCGAAAAATTAGAGGTGCTGGCGGACTCTATCGCCCAGCACGGTGTTATCACACCCATTGTTGTTCGGCTGATTGAAAATAACAGCTATCAAATTGTTGCGGGGGAACGTCGATGGCGTGCCGCAAGAATGGCAGGGCTTTCAGAAGTCCCTGTGCGGATTATGGAGTTAAACGATTCGCAGACTATGCAAATCGCTTTGATAGAAAACCTGCAGCGTGAGGACTTGAACCCCGTGGAGGAGGCTGTCGGCTACAGCGAGTTAATCGAAAGCTACGGCATGACGCAGGACGAGCTTGCGAAAATCGTCGGTAAAGCCCGCTCAAGCGTTGCGAATTCATTAAGACTGCTGACCCTGCCTGATGAGGTGTTGGAATTAGTTAAGCAGAACCGACTGTCAAAAGGGCATTGTAAGGCGGTTATGTCGGTTCAGCCGCAAAGCAGTGAACGTATGATTGAGCTTGCTAATCGTGCGGCTGATGAGGAGTTGAGCGTTCGGGAGACCGAAAAGTTGGCCAAACAGTTACCGGTGAAGAGAAAACCCTTGCAACGAAGCAAGAAGCCGTTCTTCCTTGAAACTGAGTTAGCGTTAGGTGAGGCACTTAACACGGCAGTACGTATTATCGACGGGAAGAAAAAGAAAACCCTTTGCATCGACTTCACCGACGAGGAAGAATTGAAAAACATAGTAAACAACTTTAAATAAAGGAGAAAACTTAGTTTTATGCAGAACATTCAAGGATTCAAGAACATCACAATGGGCGATATGTTAGAGGAAACGGCAAGGAAATTCCCGACGCACAAGGCGGTTAAATATATCGAGATGGAGTTCGACAAAACGTGGTACGAGTTCAATAACAAGGTTGACCGTGTCGCAAAGGGGCTTATGGGTATGGGGCTTAAAAAAGGTGACCATGCCGCAGTTTGGGCGACGAATTATCCGCAGTGGTTAATTCTGATGTTCGCAACTGCGAAAATCGGTGTGGTTCTTGTAACGGTCAACACCAACTATAAATCCCATGAGTTGAAGTTCCAGTTAGAGCAGTCAGACAGCAAAGCCTTGTTCGTGTGTGACGGGTTAAAGGACATTGACTGTGAGAAAATCATTTATTCAATCTGCCCCGAATTGGGGGACAAGGATTTTAATAAAAGAGATGCGTTGTTCTCGGAAAAGCCGGTTTTTGAGGCTTATCCGAAGCTGAGAATGGTGGTTTCCTTCGACAACCACTACAGAGGTATGTTCCACTGGAACGACATAGAATCCTTTAAGGGGTTGGTATCCTCGGGTGATTATAAAGCGAGGAAGGCAAGTCTTTCCCCTGATGATGTAATCAACATGCAGTATACCTCGGGGACTACCGGATTCCCTAAAGGTGTTATGCTGACCCACAACAACATAGTCAACAACGGTTTCTCAATCGGTGAGTGCATGAAGTTCACCGAGAATGATAAGCTGTGTATTCCTGTGCCGTTTTTCCACTGCTTCGGAATGGTGCTGGCGATTATGGCGTGTGTCACCCACGGCAGTACCATGCTGCCTTTGTTGTGGTATACTCCTATGAAGGTTATGCACGTTGTCGAGTATGAAAGATGTACAGCGGTTCACGGTGTTCCCACAATGTTCATCGGGATTTTGGAGCATAGGGATTTCGACAAATACGATTATTCGACACTGCGTACCGGGATTATGGCGGGTTCACCCTGTCCTGTTAAGGTAATGGAGGATGTTCTGAATAAAATGAACATGAAGGAAATTTGCATTACCTACGGGCAAACCGAGGCAAGCCCCGCCATTACCATGAGCAGCACCACCGACAGTGTGGACACTCGTGTGAGTACCGTGGGCAGTCCAATGCCGGGGGTTGAAGTAAAAATCGTTGACCCGGAAACCGGTAAAGACTTACCCGATAACGCTCCGGGGGAGCTTTGTGCGAGAGGGTATAATATAATGAAAGGGTATTATAAAATGCCCGAGGCAACCGAGGCGGCGATTGACGAGGACGGCTGGCTTCATACCGGTGATGTGGCTATTCGTATACCAGACGGGAATTATAAGATTACCGGGCGGATAAAGGACATGATTATCCGAGGCGGTGAGAACCTTTTCCCGAAAGAAATCGAGGATTTTATTTATACACATCCCGCAGTTAAAGACGTGGCAGTGGTTGCCGTTCCGTCGGTCAAACACGGCGAGGAGGTCTGTGCGTTTGTTATTCTCAAAGATAACGCAGTGGCAGACGAGGCAGGGATTAAGGCGTATGTGAATGAAAATCTCGCAAGGCATAAGGTTCCGAGTTATGTTTTGTTTGTGGATAGTTTCCCGCTCACGGCAAGCGGGAAAATCCAGAAGTATAAAATGAGAGAAAATGCAGTGAGTGAGTTAGGGTTGTAAGCGGTGTTGATTGATTAATAATAGTTAAGGAGGGGAGTTATGTTATACAGGGCACTCGGGAAAACAGATACCGCTCCCTCTTTATTAGGGTTCGGGTGCATGAGAATGCCGCTTAATATGAACGGCACAGTCAACTATGACATTGCCACCGAAATGATTAATTACGCAATCGAAAACGGTGTTAACTATTTCGACACCTCCTGCGTTTACCATAACGGACACAGCGAGGCATTTCTCGGTGATGTGCTTTCCGAATACCCTCGTGACAGCTTTTATTTAACCACCAAATTACCGTCGTGGGAAATCCATTCGTTAGCTGAAGCCAAGAGCATTTTCGACGAGCAAATGCAAAGGCTGAAAACCGAATATCTCGACTTTTATCTGCTTCAGGCTTTAAACCGGCATGACTGGGCAAAAATGAAGGAGCTTGGGATTTTAGAGTGGTGCGACGAATTAAAAAAATCCGGGATTATCAGAAACTTCGGGTTTTCGTTCCATGATAATTATGAGGTTTTTGAGCAGATTCTCACCTATCGCGAGTGGGACTGCTGCATGATTCAATTTAATTATATGGACGCTGACGACGAGCATGGCGGTATTAAGGCACATGACCTGTGCGAGAAATTGGGTGTGCCTTTATTCGTTATGGAACCTGTCAAGGGCGGCTCTTTGTCTAATCTTCCCGCTGATTTGAACCAAATGCTTGTTGATATAAACCCCATTGCCACCGCTTCCTCGTGGGCGTTGAGGTGGGTTGCGGGATTCCCCCAAGTTAAAATAATATTAAGCGGCATGAACAACATGGACCAGTTAAGGGACAATATCGAAACCCTCAGTAGCTACACGCCGTTGAACGAGGACGAGAAAAGCATTATCGAGATAATCAAGGTCGAGCGGAATAAATTAGTCAACAACCAATGTACATATTGTAACTACTGCCAGCCCTGCCCGAACGGTGTGAGCATTTCGAGGGTTTTCAAAATCTGGAACGATTACAGCGTTTATAACAATCGTGAAGCGGTTAAATGGGAATGGTTCACTTTTCCCAAGGAGAAAAAACCCGTCAGCTGTACTTATTGTGGGGTGTGTGAGAAAAGATGCTCGCAGAAAATCAGCATTCGTGAGGATTTAATCGACGCACAGAATATATTGAACCCGATTATAAAGGATTGGGAGTAAGTAGAAGAAATAACTGAATGAGGTTTCTGCAGTGTTATATACCTTAATGCACAAAAAAAACATGGTCGCCGAATTAGAAATTGCCAAGGGAACTTCGGTAATTACCGATATAGTTACATTGTTTAACCCCGAACACTTGCCTGTCGGTATAAGCCTTAATAAAACAGGCAAACCCGATATAGAAGATATAAACGATTGGTTCAGCGGGCGTGCCATACCTGCAAGCAGGCATAATATTCGAGCGGCATTGCAAAACATGGGAGTTTCTTCTGCCGATAAATTGATAACAATGTGTTACGGGCTGTCGTTGTCTGACCAATATTGGATAAATCCTAAGGAAAACTCTTTAAATTGGGAGGATGTTAATTTTTTTGAAAATGACTTTTCTGAGGATGTAGGTAATGCGTTATTCGGCAATGTTATTAAAGATAAAACGATTAATTTTGTGTCGCCGAATAACACCTCGGATGGTTTGTTACAGAAAAAATGGCAGATTATTAACGGCAGGCGTTGCCTGATAAAAGGTGGCAGTGACCCCTTTTTTCAGCAGCCCTTTAACGAAGTCATGGCTTCGGAGGTCATGCGGCGTTTAAATATACCCTGCGTCGATTATTCTGTGATTTTTGAAAAAAACCGCCCTTACAGCGTTTGTGAAAGCTTCGTTAATTCTAAAACGGAATTGGTAAGTGCGTTCCATATACACAATACGGAAAAAATTGATGACACCAATAAGTTATACAACCATTATTTAAAATGCTGCGAAAACTTAAACATTCCTAATGCAAAGCATAATCTCGACAAAATGCTGACCGCCGATTATTTGATAATGAATGATGACCGACATTTAAGCAATTTCGGAGCGATCAGAAATGCCGAAACTCTTGAATGGCTCGGGTTTGCTCCCAATTTCGACAGCGGCTCGTCTTTTTGTAACAAAGAATTGACAAGCAATATTCTGTCGCAGGAAAATCACAAAAGCCAGCCGTTTTGCCAAACCCATGAAGAGCAAATCAAGCTCGTGACCGATTTTTCTTGGCTTGATTTATCAGCCCTCAGCGGTATTGAAAACAAGTTTTTTGAAATATTATCTGCTTCATCTTATATTGATAATGAACGAGCCGAAATAATTTGTGACGCGTTTTTAAACAGAATTAAAGCATTGGAACATCATATACAATCTCAATAAAATTAAAAGGAGCCGCCTATGCATAAAGACATTACCTACGGAATGGAGCAGATTCATTCAGGCGAGTTCAGGGACATGAGAAACCTGACCAGCGTCAACATTCCCTATTCTGTGAGGGAAATATGTGATGCCGCTTTCGAGGGGTGTACGGGGCTTTTGGACATTAACCTGCCAACCAGCGTTCGGTCAATCGGCGGCAGAGCTTTCGAGGGGTGTTCCAACCTTTCCTCAATTGTTATGGGGGAGGGTATTACCGAAATCGGCGACAGTGCTTTCAAAAATTGTAAAAGCCTTGTTAATGTTATACTGCCCTCGGGGATTAAATTCATCAGCAGTTATGCTTTTGAAAACTGCATTAAATTAGCTAAAATATCCGTCGGCTCGGGGTTAAAATGGTTGGGCCCTTACGCTTTCAAGGGTTGTAAAAGTTTGAAGAGCTTCGATTTCCCGGACGGTCTGCCCGGGGTCGAGAAATATACCTTTACCGACTGCTCGGATTTGCTCGGAGTCAACTTAACCGAGTCAATCGAATATATCGGGGAATACGCTTTCAGCGGGTGCAGGAGCTTCAAAAGTATTCAGCTGCCCATCGGTGCGAAGCAAATCGGCGACTATGCCTTTTCGGGATGTGCTGCACTTCCTGCATTGTCATTGCCTAACGGGTTAAAGGAAATCGGGAATTATGCTTTTAAGGATTGTACGAATTTAAAAAGTATTACTATTCCTGCAGGTGTCACCAAAATCGGCGAGAACGCTTTTTACAATTGCACCAACCTCAAAGCCATAAACGTCCAGCCTGCGAATGAGGTATATTCCTCAGAGAACGGCGTGCTTTTCAACAAAGATAAAACTGTGCTTATTGCTTATCCGCAGGGCAAGCTCGATGAAGAATATACCGTTATGGGTTCAGTTAAAGCGTTGGGGAAATACGCTTTTATGAATGCGAGGAAAATCAAGACCCTTAACCTGCCCGACGGATTGACCCATATCGGCGAGGCAGAGTTCAAGGGCTGTATAAACTTAACCGGGTTCACCCTGCCTTTCAGCATTACCAATATCGGCGAGGGGGCTTTTGAGGAATGTATCAGCCTTAAAAACATAATTGTTCCGGGGCGGATAACCGATATAAAAAGTAACACGTTCAAGAATTGTGCAAAGTTAGTGACTGTCGTCATTCCCGATGGCGTGACTTCGGTGGGGTGGGGAGCTTTCGAGGGGTGTGAAAGACTCATGGCAGTCAACCTCCCCGACAGTGTCACCGAGATTGCGTGGAATGCGTGGAACGGCTGTGAAAATATATCAAGTGTTATGCTGTCGGATAATATTTCACTCATCGGCGGAGGGACGTTCCACGGGTGCAAGAACCTCACGGAGATTGAAATTCCCAGAAGTGTGAAGAAAATCGAGAAGAGTGCTTTCGGGGAATGTGCGGCGTTAGAGGTGGCTTTTGTCGGTTGCAGGAAAGCAGATATAACGATTGACAGTGAGGCTTTCCCAAGTCATACAAGAATCGAATATTCGGAGTAAACATATGAAAAAAACGGTTGATTATGAAGCGAGTTATGATGTTTTCATTTCGTATCGGCGTGACGGCGGCGAAAGCATGGCAATCCTTTTGCATGACCGCTTAACCGCAAAAGGCTACAGCGTTTTCCTTGATGTGGAAAGCCTTAACTCGGGTACATTTAATACACAGCTTTTGTCCGTGATTGAAAAGTGCAAGGACGTTATTGTTGTTCTTTCTAAGGGCTGTCTTGACCGTTGCGTAAACGAGGACGACTGGGTTCGCATGGAATTGGCACACGCTTTTAAATTTAAGAGAAACGTCGTGCCGTTTATGCTGAGGGGGTTTGAGTGGGGGGATAATCTGCCCGAGGATATTTCGGAATTGCCCTTGCAAAACGGTGTTAATTCTAACAGCAACGAATATTTCGACGCTTCAATCGAACGCTTGGTTAAAAAGTTCCTCAACAGTAAGCCCCGCAGAATACCTATTAAAAATTTCGCCCCCGCTATAGTTGTAGCGGCGGCGTTAGTTCCTGTGTTTATTATGTTTTTGGCTTATAACATTAATAACAACAACGGCAATTATGACCCTTATGACGATGACCGCCCTGCGATTAAAACAACTGTGAAAACCGACGATACAGATGTGCCTCCCAAAGTTTCAGAGGCTTCCGAAACGGTTCAGACGACACAACCACAGGAAGTTCGCAATAACGATTACAGCGAATATGTAACCCACCAAACAATTTCGAGCAACAATAACTGGGTTGTTGCAGTGAAAAATGACGGAACGGTATACACCTACGGTGATGACCTTGACCTTTCGGGGTGGAGTGATATTGTTTCGGTTTCTGTGGGGGTTGACCATGTGCTGGGCTTAAAATCCGACGGGACGGTTTTGGCGATGGGCGGGGGTTCTTTCGGGCAGTGTAATGTCGCAAGCTGGAAAGATATTATTGCAATCCATGCGGGTTGGTTTAACTCGTTCGGGATTACACGAAACGGCGATGTTTTAATAGTTGGTGACAGATATGGTTATGATGAGAAAATCATTAAAGCACGAGATGTTATTATGATTACGGCGGGTATGCATCATGTGGTTGCACTAAAAGCCGACGGCACTGTCGAGGTATTCGGTAATGAATCACGAGGGGAACACTTGACCTCCGGGTGGACTGATATTGTTTCAATCGCTGCTGCCGATTTCTTCACAATCGGTATAAAATCTGACGGGAGCATCGTTACGACGGGTGAAAATATATGGGAGCATGACCGTGATTATGCCTCACCCTGGTGCGACGATATAAAGAATTGGAGCAATATAAAAACCGTCACCTTAGTTACCGGGAGGGACATGGTCGGTGTTAAAAGGGACGGTACGGTTATTGTTTCTTATGGCGGTACATATGGTGATACGGAAATGTTTTCCGATTTTGAATGGCAGGACATTGTTGGGGTTGCTTTACTTTTTCGAAATATCGTAGGGTTAAAAAGCGACGGCACAGTTGTGTTTACAATCAATTCACCTTGGGACGAGGATGATTTCGCCGAGTTAAAAAACTGGGGAAATATTAAGACGTAAGACATAAAAGAACTATTCAAACCATACACTGACTCCGCAAAACCCAAATCCCTTGTCTGATTTATCGGAAAGTGCGGCGGTTAAGGAATCGCTCATGACTTTTCTGAACGCCGCTGTGTTTTTACATTTAACGATTATTCTGTATCTGAACTTGCTGTTTATATTCCCGACACCGCTTTTCACGGGGCCTAAGACACGTATGGGCAGTCGTGTTTTTTCTTTTTTTAATTGTTCTGCTAATATATCTATAAAAGTGTGGGCGGCGTTTTCCGCACTTTTTTCTGAGACTGACATGGTTTCAACCACGCACAAGTCGCAAAACGGCGGGAACAGCATGGTTTCCCTAATCGCCGCCTCTTCCTCGTAGAAACCTCGATAATCCTGTCTTGCCGCTAACTTTAATACGTAATGCTCGGGTGTGTAGGTTTGTAAAAATGCACGTCCTTTTTTTTCGCCCCGCCCCGAACGCCCGACTACCTGTGTGATAAGCGAGAACGTCCGCTCGTATCCCAAGTAGTCGCCTGCGTAGAGTGATTTATCGATTAATAACACACCGACTAATGTGACGTTTGAAAAGTCTAACCCTTTTGCAATCATTTGTGTGCCAACCATTATATCGTATTCCCGATTACCGTATGCCGAGAAACCACGCTCATACGCTCCCTTAGTCATGGTTGTGTCAGCGTCCATTCTTAAAATCCTCGCTTCGGGGAAAAGCTCCTGCAATTCGTCCTCTATTCGTTGTGTGCCTGTGCCGCTTTGTTTGATAAAGCGGCTCATGCATTTCGGGCAACTGTGCAGATAGCTTCTGATTAAACCACAGTAATGACACACAGATGCCTGTGTTCGCATGCCGCCTGCGGCGGAAGTTCCTCCAGATATGTGGCAAGTTAATGGTACCATGCAGTTCGGGCACATAGAAACCTCCCCGCAGACAATACAGCAGACGTATGTGTAATACCCTCGGCGGTTGAGCAGAATTAATGATTGTTCGCCGATTTGTAAGTTGTGCCGTATTTCTGCGGCAAGTGCCTCGCTGAAGTTCGAGTGGTTGCCCATCGCCGCCTCGATTTTCATGTCGATTATATGAACGTCGGGTAATGCGTTTCCGGAATAACGCTCGGTTAATTCAAACAGCGAATATTTCCCGATTTGCGATTTTCGATAGCTGTCCATTGACGGGGTTGCAGAGGAAAGCAGCAGCAACGAATTATGCTTGAAGCACCTTTGTTTTGCAATATCCCTCGCATGATACCGGGGTGAGCGTTCTGATTTATAGGTATGCTCCCCCTCCTCGTCAATTACGATAATCCCGATGTTGTCAATCGGGGCGAAGATTGCACTCCTTGTCCCTACGACTATCCTCGCTGAACCGTTTCTTATGCGTTTGTATTCATCGGTTCGCTGGGTCATCGACAGCCCCGAATGGATTACTGCCGCATTGTCCCCGAAGTAACCTTTGAAAATTGCAATGGTTTGCGGGGTTAGGGAGATTTCCGGCACTAAGACTATGGCGTTTTTCCCTTTGTCCAAGGCTTCACCGATTAGTTTAATAAATACCGAGGTTTTCCCGCTTCCTGTAATTCCTCTGAGCAATGCACATTTCGGGTCGGGTGAATTCATAAGCTTATGTAACCCGTCGAACGCTTGTTTTTGAACGTCAGATAGTTCTATGTCGGAAACGTCACGTTCGGGGATTAGTTCATCCGAGGTTTGGGCGACGGGTTGTCTGTATTCCTCGAGTATGCCTTTTTTTATTAAATTAGTAATGACCGCAGGCGTTACAGAGCAGATATAACACAGCTCCTTTATGCTTGCGGAATTGTTTTCTAAAACAGAGATTACGCTTTTTTGTTTCGGGGTCAAATCTAAATCATTGGGGAGGTCATCATTCGATAGTTTTACTATGCGTTCGGTTTTTCCGGTTAAGCGTTTTTCTGCGTTTTCGGGATTGCGTAAAACCGGAGGTAATATGCATTTAACCGCATCGTAATATGTGCAAAAGGTGTTCTCCTTTAACCAATGCACTAAGGAAAGCATTTCGGTGTTCAGATAAACCTCGCTGTCAAGAACTTCACTGATTGTTTTAAGTGAACCTGCTTCAAACTCGGTCTGCTTAATGTCCATGACCAAACCTGTTATTTTTTTTGCACCCCTCCCAAAAGGTGCAAGCACCCGTTTGCCTTTTTCGACAATGCCGATTAATTCGTGCGGGATTACATAGCTGTAAAGGCGGTCAAAGGAGTACAAAGCCCTTTCGACCGCCACTAACGCTGTTAATGAGTTAATTCGTTTTTCTTCTTCCATTTTCGTGCCTTATATCCGTTTTTGTTTTTCTTTATGTATTATTTCTATTAATTGGTTTACTGCACTGCCTAAGCAGTCGTTGATAATGTTATAGTCATATCCGGAGAATAATGCGATTTCACGGCGGGCAATTTCTATGCGAAGTTCTATTGTGTTTTTGTCCTCGGTGCCACGCTTTTCAAGCCGCCTGCGTAACTCGTCAATCGAGGGGGGGCTGATGAAAATAGAAACGCTGTCAGGATAAAGCGATTTTATGTTCGCCGCACCCTCGATTTCGATTTTCAACAAAATGTCTTTCCCGCTTTCGAGGGCGTTTGTTACCGCTGCTTTGGGTGTCCCGTAATAGTTGCCGCAGTAGTCAGCGTATTCTAAAAAATCACCGTCTGCAATCATTTGCTCGAACTGCTCCCGTGTTTTAAAGAAATAGTGCTTGCCTTCTTCCTCGCCGTCACGGATTTCACGGGTTGTCGCCGACACGGAATAGCAGATTTCATTTTTTGTTTCAAACAGCTTTTCGATAATCGTGTCCTTTCCGCAACCTGCAGGTGCAGAAACAACAATCAACATTCCTTTATTCATGCTTTTCTCCTTTTGCGGATAAAACTATATGCCCTGAATCCATTATATAAACTGTTTTTGTTTTTTTGCCGCAGGACGCATCGACTAACAAATTCTTCTCCCGTGCGGCTGTAATCATTCTTTTTACGGGGGCAGCGTCTGCCGAAACTGCGGCGATAATTCTCCCTGCGTTTATCGAGTTGCCATATCCTATATCTGTAAGTTTCATATTTCCTCCCAGGCTTGTGAGCTAAGGCTCTCGGCTACTTTTATATCTTCCGGGGTTGTGATTTTAATGTTGCGTATGTCCCCTTGAACGGTTTTTACCTTTACGCCGAGTTGTTCAATTAACGCACTGTCGTCGGTGGCTGAAGTTAATGTAGTACGCCTGTATAATTGCAAATCGAACGCTTGCGGTGTTTGTGCTGAAAACATTGTGTTTCTGTCGGGGGTGGCGGTTATAAAACCGTCGGCGACTGTTTTAATCGTGTCCTTAACCGGGATAACCGGGATTGCCGCTTTATGCTGAATTGCTGTTTCAATAACCTTGTTAATTAATTCCGCTGTAATAAGCGGGCGGGCACCGTCATGAACGGCGACTAAACCGCTTTCACGTGTTATG
This sequence comes from Oscillospiraceae bacterium, assembly GCA_009784825.1. GTDB lineage: Bacteria > Bacillota > Clostridia > Oscillospirales > Ruminococcaceae > Ruminiclostridium_E. The sequence continues at coordinate 181,052 of WQXO01000001.1, read as the reverse complement.
GCGTTTACTCCGTTACGGACGGAGGCACTCCTGTCCTCACCGCCGGAAACGATTGCTATTAGTTTTGTTATGCCGTGTTCTTTACATAACGCCGATATTTTTTCGGTATTGTTACCAACGACTATGATTTCGTCAATAAGCTCTGCCGCTTGAAACGCCTTAAGCGAATACAACAATATCGGTTTGTTGTTAAGCTCGGCGAACATTTTGTCGAAGCCCATTCTCGTTGAGCTTCCGCCTGCCGCTATTACGGCGGTTACTTTATTGCGGTTCATCATCGGTGGTTTCTTCGGTTGTGGGGGTAGGTTCTGTAGCTGTCGTTGTAGCCTCGGTCGGGGGAGGAGGCGGTGGGGGTACAGCTCGGAATATAATGATATTGTCGGGGGTTGCCCCTGTTTTAACCTTAGTACCGACATTAAAATTGCAACCGTCAACCATGCCTTCGGGGAGAATGAAGCTCTCGGTTTCGACAACCTCAATGTTTGCTTCCTTAACCCCCATTGATTTAAGCAGGGTTATATAAACCTCAACCATCATTCCCGCATAATCGGGGAGCAGAATTTCCGCAGGTCCGAGACTGACTTTCAAAATCACCTCAGTTGTGTAGGGTACGCTTTCGCCCGCTGATATGCTTTGGTGGAAGATTTCGTTTTCGGGGGCGGTTTCGTGATATTCACGCTCGACTTTTATTGTGATTAATCGGATTCCCCCGATTTCATACCTGTCCTCCATTCCGCCCATGTATTTTGTTCCGACGAAATTCGGGACTTCATACAACGCTTCATCAGCTGCGTTTGTTGTTTCGGGAATGTCCACATATGTGGGGGCACGTGTTGTGGTGGCTTCTGTGGTTTCTTCGGGGGGGCGGTTGAACCGCTCCTCAAACCATTCGGGGTTGTTGACTGCAACCATTATCAGTATCGTGAAAAACAAGACAATAAGCGAGATGGACGATGCCACGATTATACCCTTGATTTTCCTGATTTGTTCTTTTTTCTTTTTTCGGGAGGAGGTCGCCTTGTTCGATTTTTTAGGGGGGTCTGCCATGTCATAATCTTCGTATTCATCGGGTTCGTCGGGTTCAAGTAAGTGTGCAATTAATTGGGTGGGCTCTGCCCTTAATTGGTCTAACCCTAACTCCCTTGAGTCGGAAACGCTGAACAGCCGCCCCACAAACTCGTTGACGGATTTGACACGCTTGTCGGGGGTTAACTCTAACCCTTTCATTAACGCATCGGATATATTAACGGGAATGTCACGGTTGATTAGTTTAGGTTCGGCTAAGGTGTCGTTGAGCAGTCGTCCGGGAGCGTCCTGCGGGGTTATACCCGTCAACGCTCTGTACAAAAGTGCGGACAGTCCGTATATATCTGTCCAGCTCCCCTGCCTTTCTGACATGTTGTATAACTCCGGTGCGGCATAACCCGAGAAAACCTCGTTATTTATTTCCGAGCCGTGTGTCCTCGCCGCAGAAATGGCGAAACCGATTAAACGGATTTCCAACTTTTCGTTGACATATACCGTCTGCGGGCTTAATCCTCTGTGGACTATGCCTGCACTGTTTACAATTCCGAGGGCGGTGAACAGCGGGGGGAATAATTCTTTTATTTGTTCCCACGATAATGAGCCGCCGAAGTTCTGCAAATACGATTTCATGCTTATGCCGGTTATATATTCGTATATAGCGTATGCCGTGTTGTTCTCGGAGAAAACGTCGAGTACCCGTTGAATTCCCGCACTTGCCGCAAGACTTTGCAACGAACGGTTAAGCTCTAAAAATTCCGACAGATAGGTTTTGTATAAAGGCAGATTATTTGAATTAACTGTTATGGTTAAAACACCCTTGTCCCGTGTGCAAAAAGCGTCGGGCATGTATTCCTTAACCGTGACCTTCGACTCGGTAAGGGTATCGTATCCCATGTATAGTGCGGCTTCCCCGTTATAGGAGATTAGCTTGCCCACTATGTATCTGTCGGCTATGAGTGTTTTCGGCTCAAGATAAGACTTTAAATAAACGCCCTTGTCGCTCCACCCGCAATGCTCGCAGTCACCCGTGGAAGTCTTCTCGGTCATACAGCTCATGCAAAGGTTTGTTTCTCTCTTCATATGAATATTTTACCGCAGAATATCCTAATTGTCAACAATATTATTGCTTAATTTCAACTCTTTTAAATATTTTTTGAAATCGTCGCCGATTTCCTCATGGTTAAGCCCTGTTTCGACAATCGCTTGAAGAATTCCTAACTTATTCCCCATGTCATACCTTGTTCCCGTGAAGTCTACCCCTGTCATTCCTTTTGTCCTCGCTAAGACTTTCATGGCATCGGTCAGTTGAATTTCGCCACCCGCACCGGGCTTTGTGTCTTTCAGAATTCCGTAAATTTCGGCGGGGAGAACACATCTGCCGAGAATAGAAAAGTTGGAAAATATTTCCTGCTTTTTCGGTTTTTCAATCATGTCGGAAACAGCGTATACGTTTTCTTTAATGTTCTCGACTTTTAATGAACTGTATTTCATCACCAATTCGTCGGGGCATTCCTTTATTGCAACCGAGCCGAGTCCGAATTCGTCATACGCTCGGCAGACTTGTGCCGTTGCGGGGTCTTGTCCTAATATAACATCGTCACCGTAAATAACTACGAAGGGTTCACTCCCTGTGAAGCGTTCGGCACATAATACCGCATGACCCGTTCCTCGCATTTCGTGCTGGCGAATGTAGGTTATATTCGCTAATTTAGAAATGTCGATAACCTGTTTATGCAGCTCGGTTTTTCCGGAATTTAATAATGCTGTTTCTAATTCCGGGGCACGGTCAAAATGGTCCTGAATAGCAGACTTACCCCGGCTGAGAATAATCATTATATCCTCAATCCCGCTGCTCGCAACCTCCTCCACAATGTATTGAATTGCGGGTTTGTCAACAATTGTGAGCATTTCTTTCGGAATGGCTTTTGTGGCGGGGAGAACCCGTGTTCCTAACCCTGCCGCTAAAATTATCGCTTTTTTCATCAGTTATACCCGTATATCTTTATTGTTCTTATTATATCAAATCCTGTCGCTAACAACGGGAAGTTTATATAATCCTCGCTGTTTGCGGTGATGAGATATTCGTTGTTGTAAACCGCTGTGATTAATGCACTGTATACCGCTTGTCCGCCACCGTCTGCAAATTGGATAATGTCACCGATTTCGCCGTTGTTTATTCCGCATATTCCCGCAATGATTTTTGCGGTGTCTGAGGAAATATAATCGTAGAAAGCGGCGGCGTTAATCCATGCGTTTTTGTCCCTGCTCCAAATCGAGTCCATCGGAAGCTCGCCCGCATAAAGACACTGTGATGTGAAGTTAGTCGAGTTGTATTCGTAAACAGTGAACTCTCGGCTTCGTTTCACATTCTCCCTTTCGGTGTAAAGAAAAGCGTGTTCTAATGCTTTTTCACGGTCATAAGGAAACATTGCCGATTTTTTTTGTTCGGCGGGATAATAGTATATTCCTCGGTCAAGTATTGCTTGTAATCTGTAGACGTATACGGCTATTGATGCGGTGTCTAACTGTGTGCGGGTGAACCCCTCTGAAACAATCAGCTTATTTAATTCTGCATTGATATAAAGCGAGAAAGCCGAGTTGCTTTCGTGGCGTTTGATAAGCCATTTGCCCGAGCTTTTGTCAAACAGGAAAAAATGCTCCACCCCCGCATATGAGCTTAAATTGTCCTCATAACCATCAAACACTGCGGCAAAACATTCCTGCACACGAATTTCTACTAATGAGCTGTCCGCATATACCGCTGAGATTAGTTTTAGCCCTATGTCACAGGTTGGAAATGTTAATGGGTTGATTGCGGTTTTGCGTGATTGCAAAACACGTTCTAACATAAGAACGTCAATCGCACGGTCAGGGGAATTATGCTCGTATAACGCTGCAAATCCGGCAGTGTTGTCCGAGAGTTCCCCCAATATTTGATTATATGTTATGAAGTATTGCCTTAGGGCGGTTTCGAGTTCACCGACTAAAATGTTCTTGAACTCAACATCGTCTTCATTCGTAATCTCGTATACATTAACCGTGACAGGGGATACGGCAGGGGTGAGAGAGTTATAGTTGAGCAGATTGTCCATAAGCTCACTGAACGAGTTGACCCCGCTCATATACAGCACGAACCAAAGCCCCCCGCATATCAGCAGGACAGCCGCAACTATTATTATTACACGTTTTAACATTAAAACTCCGTAACTGTCAACTATCAATTATCAACTGTAAACTGTTCAACTCCAGCCGTAATCGTCATAGTCCTTCCATTTTTGCAAGTTTGCACTTTGTTGTCCGATTTTGAACAGCAGGAATACCGCCGCCGCAATTATTACGAGAATTGCGGAGCTTACCGGGATTAACCATTTTTTGTGTTTTTTGAGTCGTGACATGTCATTTCTCCTTTTTTGATAATATTTCAACAGCCTCTCGGTAAATCTCCGATTTCCTCAAGCCTGTTTGTGCCGATACGGTTTTTGCCGCCGCCGATAGTGATTCTCCCGTTTCGTGAAGCTCTATGGCGGATTGGGCGGCTTCGGTTAATGTGATGTTATGATGTGCGTCGTTTGCGGTCATACCCTCAACGACGAGAACGAATTCACCCTTGGGATTCTTGTCTTCATATATTTGTATTATCTCGAAAATTGAACCCCGTATTACCTCTTCATAAATTTTGGTAAGTTCACGGCAGACTGCGATTTTTCTGTTTCCCAATACTTCATATAAATCATTTAGTGTGGTTTTAAGTTTATGCGGGGCTTCGTAAAATATAAGCGTTTGCTCAATGTTTTTGAGGGAGTTTAACCTTGTTATGCGTTGTTTTTTTGTTACGCTTAAAAACCCCTCAAAACAAAATCTTTTGGTATTAAGTCCCGATATTGCTAATGCAGAAATTAATGCACAGGCTCCCGGGATTACATAAATCGGGATTTGCTTTTGGACACATAAGCTAATGAGTTCTTCCCCGGGGTCGGATATGCAGGGAGTTCCCGCATCGCTGACAATTGCACAGCTTTCGCCCTTTTCTAATCGGGAAATGATGTTTGTGCTTCTTTCAACAATGTTATGCTCGTGGTAGGAAATCTGCTTGTTTTTTATGTCGAATTTTTTTAAAAGAATTCCGGTGACACGAGTGTCCTCTGCCGCAATAAAGTCAACATTCTTGAGTGTTTCCCTTGCTCTTTCGGAAATGTCACCGAGGTTGCCAATCGGAGTGGCTACGACATATAACGCTCCTTTTTCTATTTCCATGTGATTGTTACACCTACCCCTGCACCTTTTTTCCCGCTTATTAAAAATAATCTTGCTTTGTTGTTTTTCCCCGAAATGAACGTAATTTCCTTGGGTTCGATTTTGTAACTTCGCATGACGGATACAACATCGGTGAGGCGTTCTGATGTCATGCACATTTTTAATTCGCCGCCGAATTTCAGCAAATACGCTGAGGAATTCACCACGTCTTCAATGGTACAGGTGCTGTCATACCTTGCGGATTTTTGTGCGGCGCTACTGCGTTCATGCCCGCTGTTGAGTGTGTAGTAAGGGGGGTTGGCGGTCACAATATCTACGCTTTCACGGGGGATTTCTAAATCAGGAATATTGCGTAAGTCCCCCTTGATTATTTTTATATTAAGATTGTTTTCTTGTTTTGTTTTTGTTAATAATTCAATAGCTTCCTCTTGAATTTCGACAGCGTAGATTTTTTTAGCATTGTGCAGAATTATCGGGATTATTCCGCAGCCTGTGCATAAGTCACACACGGTTTTGTTTTTTACATTTCCGGTAAATTCACCGAGGAGGAGCGAATCTGTTCCAAAGCGGTGTTCCTTTGAAATGAACAGCTTTATTTTATTTTGTTCACCGATTTCAAAAATTTCATAGTTCATTTTTTATTACTCTTTATACTATTCCCGCTGTGATTCTGCGAACATAATCGCTTTTTCACCTATGGCGTAGACGATATATAAATCTGTCCTGCCTAATTCCAATTCGTCTAACTCTTCGGTGGATATTACGAAGCAGTTTTCGGGGAGGCTTGTATAATCCTCTTCAAGAATTACGGCGGCATTTTGGTTTAGAAATTGCAGGAGTGATGCAGTCGAAAACGATACGTTAAGTGCGATTACGGGGGGTGCGTCATCAGAATTGTAAATGAATTCGGATACTTCATAAACGATTGAATTGTCTTCGTGAGCTTGGCGTGCGGTTACAGGGAGGTAGATTAACGCCGTGTACATTCCCGCATACAGTGAGATTGTTGCTATAGACAGCGACATAATGCGAATACGCTGTTTTTCCTTAGTACAGCAGACGAATACAATAAACAACGCCATTAAACTAAACACCGACGACACGGTTAAAAATAACCCGTCCATTGTGATTTGGGAGTGGATTTCCCCGCCAATACGTATAGGGTGAAGTCCGAGAATGTGGGTGATATTAACCTGACCTGCGTTGACTGTCAGCCTCGCACTTAATAAGAAGAAGGCGGTGAATATTCCTCCGAGCATTACTGAGGTGAGGAGCAGTTTTTTCAAGTCGATTTGGTGCAGGAAAATATAACAGATTACCGACATTAATATCAGTGGGATAACGCTGTCAATGTATCTCCCGAAAATAAGTGTTTCCTGATTGTCTGATGCGTTAATGTCGTTGAATTTATACAGCACGCTTACTGCACCGCTGAGCAAAACAGACAGGTACGCATATGCGGAAAACATCAAAAATTTGTAATGCTTTTTTTCTTTAATTAAACCGATAAACAGGCACAGCCCTAATACGCCTAAGCCCCATGTTGCGGCAGTGTAGTAGTACATATGACCGACTGTTGTTCTCAGTAGGTTTTGCCACGCTTCGGAATTGCCGGTAAACAGGGGTGACAGTGCCGTGAAAAAATTAAGCGGTGTGTTTTGTATTCCGTCGGTGTTCCCTCGAAGCAGGGTAATCATGTCAATCGTCATTCTGAAAAAAACAATCGAGAATATTAGTAATGACGGGATAAATGTGCTGAATGTTACGGTTTTCTTTTTATAGTAAACACGGGTGAAAATAATTATAATCAGGGCTGCCGCAACTATGGAAATCATTCGTTCGTGGGCGAAAACCGATACTACCATAACCAATGCAAGTGTTACCGAAAGAATGTGCCTGCCCGCTTTGCTTTTCGGGTCGGAAACCGACAACAATATTAACGCAATCAGCCACGGGAATATGATGGTGAATGTTTCGTTCCAGATGAATTTCGTGTGGGCGAATACGGCAGGGTATATTCCGCAGATACATGACACTAAAATACGCTGCCACGCTTTTGTTACACCGAGCCTTATCGAAATTTTGTAGGCGATTACCGGAATCAAGGAAGCGAGGATTCCGTTGATAATTAACATTGCTGTGTATTGTGCTAAGGGGTTTCTGATAAGCAGCATAACCGGTACGTAGAGAACCGCTCCCACCCATCCGTAATAACTGTCCATTGCGGATACAATGCCGTCAAACCCGTTGCCTGCGAGTTTAGCTGTCCATGCCGCTGTTGCAAATTCGTTCGGTTCGATGGACAAAACCTCCATATGAAAAGCGAATATCGAATGGATTGTGAGGAATATAATGAATATCAGAAACTCGAAGCCTTTGTCGCCGATTTTCAGAAAAATTGTGTCAAGTTTTTTACTTACTGCCATTTCACTTAACCTCCCGAAAATACGAAGGCAAGCATATATACCGCAATACCTAACAGCAGGCTTGTCGCTGTGACATCAACAATAGCTTTGAAAAATCCTCGTTTTTTTCCGGAACGGAGAACCTCCATATATTCGCTTCCGCCTTCGGGATATGCGGCACGGATTTTCTTGATTTTGTTTGCACAAAACCACACGTATATATAATCGTTGAAAAGAATTAACAAAACGGATACCCCTGTTGTGAAAAAGCTCGCAAAGGTTTCGGCGTTTTCCGGTGTGCCGAATAGGGACATCAGAATTCGGTGGGGTTGTTCAATTTCAAACTGCAGAAACATTTCGGGGGAATAAACCAAAAACATCGGTGCAAGCAGAAGAAACCCGAACAGCCTCATCCCCTTATAAAACTGGTAAAACGGTGCAAACAGTCCCGCAAATATGTTTATGCTTATGGGTTTGATTTCCTCGATTTTCTTTTTGTAGGCATAACTGTCCTTGGGGATTTCCATATATACAGAAAGCTCCTCCCCGCTTACTCCGAATATGTCTTTTTCTTCTTTGTTTTCTTCTTCGGGTAGGGGAGCAGGCGGGACGTCCAAGTGTACGTCCCCTACTTCAATTGCGTCTAACGCAGTCACTATATTGACAATGCTGCTCTTGAACTCGTAGTCGCTTTCGTGGCGGGAGAGCATGGCACATTTATTGGTTTCGGCATAGCAGGAACGGTGATGAGGCGTTCCGCAATCGGGACAGACCACAACATCAGATTTTTCGACAAACCTTTCGTCGCATACCGGACACTGTTCCCCTATAAACTTTAACATCGCCCCACCCCCTTTCGGTTTCGTTTTCTTGTAATTCCATATTATAACATATATTTTATAAAAAAGCAAATATGAAGTTTTTGTTATTTTTTACAAAAAGAGTTGATTTATTTAAAAACTTATGTTATAATGTTATAAATTATTAGCGTGGAGGTTTTGTATGGCACTCGGCACAAAAGAGTTTTTCAATGCTTTATATCAAAATCAATGTATCAGAATTCGTATAGATTTTCAAAAAAACCTGCCTGTCACTGTGACGGGTTTGTCCGAAAAAAAGAGCGTTGTCCTAAGTCTTGCGGATTTTATTCTGCCGGAGGATTTGCCCGCTCTTATTTCTGAGGTTGATAATATTGCGGCACAGGATTCCGGGACTTTGCGGATTCGCTGCCGCTTTCTGCCGAACGGCGATAAATGGTATCTCGTTTGTTGTGATTTACATAAGGAAAAGCGAATGCGTAAATCGGTGTCGTTCCTGTCGGGGGTTATTTTAGATGTTTCCGAGTTTGTAAAAAGCGAGGAGGACGACCCCGCTTTCAAAGAATTTAAGGAAAAAAATGCTGCACGGTTCGCAGGGGAAGCCGCAACGTCTTTCACTGAAATTATCGACAAGGTATATCTCGGCAAAATTCAAGAGCCTTTGGCTAATGCCGAGGGTTTGTATTCCGCTATATTCGACGAGCATGGAAAGTTCATATGCTCTGCCGACCTGACACAGCCGGGGTTCGATGTGAAAAAACACAAGTTTGTAAGGCAAGCGGATATACGAGTTCACCGAACCCTTTCGGCAAGCTGGGTCATCGCCTCCGATGAGGAGGGTGTTGTCGAAAAACACAGCGACACCCACGCTCTGTTAGCGGGGGTTGTCGGGAAAATGGCGAACGCTTATATTATGCTTTTTAACGAGACGATTAATTCTGAGCGTGCCAATAAAAAATTAAGCGAGAACGCAGAACAGCAGATTCTGCTGAATAATATTTATGCGATGGTTCTTAAGGAACGCAACTCCATGGAAACGCTCCGCAGTGTCGTTAATTTGACCGGCGAGTATATGAAATTAGACAGGATTGTCGTTTATGAGGATTTCCCCGAAAAGGAAAAGTATAAGCTGAGATATGAGTGGGTGGGCGATGAGGAAAATTATATCGGGTTGAACGAATTTTTCTATGTAGATTATCCGAAGCTGATGGAGGAGCTCAGCGATTATGAAACCTATTTCTCAAACAATCCCAAGCATGTTGTTTTAGACCATTCTTTCACCTCGTACATTGCTTCTAACTTAACGGGGGACGGTAAGAAATACGGGATTATTATTTATGAGATTAATGACGTTGAACACGTTTTGACCCATTCTGAAAAAAGGATATTGAGAAGTGTTTCGCAGATTATTGCAACCATTCTCATGCGGTGCAAGGACAGCGAGGCTTTAGAGGAGAAAACCGAGAGCCTGCGTTATATGGCGTATCATGATTCAGTTTTGAAAATTAAAAATCGAACCGCCCTGAGCGAAGACCTGAAGGCTACTCTCAGAACGGATAAATCGGGGGCGTTGATTGCGTTCAAAATCACGAATATCAAAACCCTTAATCATCTTTTGGGGCATAGCTGTACCGATGCGTTAATTAAAAACGCCCTCGAGTTTATGTCCAATTTCGAGGGGTATTGTGCTGAGATTTATCGCTTTTCCGATAATGTGTTTATGGTTTTGTTAAGGGATATTGACGCTTCGGGGGCGAGAGATTTTTGTGAGGCTATGAAAGAACGGCTGCGGCTTCCCTGGGAGCATGACGGCAGTGAACACTTCCTTGAAATTAGTGCGGGTGTTGCCCTTTATCCGGAATTCGGCGATACTGTTGATGAGCTTTTCAGAACGGCGAACATGTCCATGTATAAGGCAAGGGAGTTTGGTGCGAATACATATGCGTTCTTCGCACGGGAGTTTGAGCTGCCAACCGCCGACGATTATCGCTTCGCACAGCTTTTACGTAACGCAGTCGAGAATAATATGGAGGGGCTGACTGTTAAGTTCCAGCCGGTGTTCTGCTCGAAAAACCGTGAAATTCTCGCTTGTGAGGCACTTGTTTCTTTGGCGGGGAAGGACTCGTTCCCGTCGTCAAGGCTGATACATTTAGCGGAAAATATGGGGCTTGATATTGCCATAGATAAATGGATTTTAAAGAAAGCCTGCGAATTTTGTAAAAAAATGCGTGCTGAATATAACCCTGAATTTATTGTAAGCGTTAACGCCACCTCCCGTGCTTTGTCAACCTGTGCGATTGAGGTTATGGTTAAAAAAGCAATAAGTGAAAGCGGGTTGCCCGCCGAAGCACTCGCTGTCGAGTTTTCCGAGCAGGTTATTGCGGCGAATTATAACCGATTTATCTCCGCTCTCGGTGAGCTGAGGAAGTTAGGTGTTTCTGTAATAATAGATAACATAGGCTCACATTACAGCGTTCCGTCGTTAATTCGGCATTCGGGGATTTCTGCCGTTAAAGCGGAGATTACCGTGTTTACCGGGGTTTATGACGAGTTCGATAAAATGCACACCAATACATTGCTGAAGTTGGCAAAGGAAAGCGGTGTTTTTGTTTGTGTTAAGGAAATTGAGTCGGAAGACCAGTTGGATTATATCAGCGACGTTGACCATTATCAGGGACACCTCTACGCTAAGGCAATGAGCGAGGGTGAGTTTGTTAAGTTTGCTAATTCTGAAAAAGTGACATGCTGAACCACCCCGCCCTACGGGCACCCCTTTCCGCAGAAAGGGAAACCCTCACACATAGGGGAATTATCATAAATAAAACACCGAACCCGAATTAATTCTAACTCGGGCAAGGTGTTTTTCTATTTATCGGAGAAAAGTTTTACGGTTTTGCGAATTCGTCAACCGCTATGGGCAGTTCATATCCTGCGGCGGCCGCCACCTCTGCAATTTTTTCCAAATCGAATTCGTTGTTCTCGTTTTGTTCGCTGATAAATCCCTCGATTACTGTTTTGTCTAATTCATCGAAAATGGGTGTGATACCAATGCCGCCCTCTTCGTTTTCTTGGTCAATCAATTGTAAATCATCGGCGGTGCCTTGTGTGAGCTTTGCCTCCATTAATGCACCCCATGCCGCTTTCAGTTCATCGTCGCTTAATGAGGTTATTGCGTTAATCTGCTCGTCTGTGAGAATTCCCGAAAGCTTCATGGCGACTTGTGGGTTTAACCCGTCCTCCAACGATTTGATTTCATCAAGTGTAAGATTATACAGCATTAACTCCATTGCCGAGGCAACTGTCGCATTCCCGCCCGTGTGAATGAACGCTGAGGAGTTACCGCTTCCCTCGAAAATCTGCCTGCCCGCATTGTCAATACGATAGTTATTATGGTAGATTAATTCGGATACGGGGACGAATTCAAAACCTTTTTCTTTCAGCTTTGATATGACCTCCGGCAGGGCTTCGGTAGTGTTCGCCAAATCATTATGGAACAGCAGAATTGAACCGGATTTTGTACCTTTCACAACCCTGTTGACGATTGTTTTTGCGTCGGGGTCTTGCCAGTCAATGCTGTCAACGTCCCATTGAACATACTTATACCCCATTCCCTCAATTGTGAATAGTGCCGTGTTATCGTATTCACCGTAGGGGGCACGGTATAAAGTGGGGGCTGTGCCTGTTATCATTCGGATTTTACGGGAACATTCCTTAGTATCGAGAATTAAATCGTTGATGTTTATTCCGTCGATGTGCGGGTGGCGGTCAGAATGGTTCTGGATTTCGTGACCCGCCTTGAAGATTTTCAAAACGTCCTCGGGGTATTTGTCGCAGAATTCACCCGTGACGAAAAATGTCGCACGGATGTTTTCTTTCGCTAAAACAGCGAGAAGTTCGTCAGTGTTGGAGTTTCCCCATGCACAGTCAAACGTGAGGGCGATTTTATTGTCCTGTCGCTCCACACTGTAAATGGGTACCTTGCGTTCCTCTGCACCGGAATTGATGGCGGTGAGGATTGCAGTTATTCCTATTATAATTCCCACGATTACGGCTAAGATTATTAATCCGTACCTTATCGCTCGTTTTTTTGTTACTGTGTAAACAAACATATCATTCAACCTTTCTTTCGCAATAGAACACCCGCCGCTGAAGCGGCGGCATGCCCGCCGGGGCGACCCGGCTACTGTTGAATGATATGCTTGTTTTGCTTGTTTTATTCTTGCTGTTTTGAAATTTACGCAAAAAGCTTTTCTTTGATTTTTAACAGTTCCTTGTGTGCTTTCTTGAAGTTGAAGTTTTCGATAAAACCGACTAATTCTTCGCCGTTCGGGATTGAACGGATTTCTTCAAGCAGGTTCTCACATTCGGGGTTTCGTGAAATTAACAGGGGCTCTAACCTTTCGAGAATTTCGAGAATTGCCGCCGTGTCTGTGATTTGCACCACTTCACGTGAGTTAAACTCATCTAATAAAGGGGCGTACTTATTGAGAACCGATTTCAACTCGGCTTCAAGAGAAATTAACGCTTGTTCCGGGGGTGAAATTTCGCTGTTTGTGAGAATGTTCTCCATTTCTGCTGCAGCTTTTTTCAGTTTTTCTTCATTTATTTGAGCTGCATTGCTCTTTAAAGTGTGTGCAATTCTGTGTGCGGTTTTATTGTCACCGTTGTCGAGTGCTTGCCTTATATTAGTAAATATATCTTGGTTGTTTCTGACAAAATGAACCTGCATTTTCTTTAACAGTTGTTCGTCTTCTGTTAGTTGCTCGGCTTTGTCAATTTCGGTGACTTGTGTTATTGCAAAGTATTTAATCAGGCATCTCCACAGCTCCTGTGAGGTGAATGGTTTTCCGATATAGTCACGCATTCCGCTGGTTTCATAAAGCTCTAAATCACGTGACATTATGTTTGCGGTTAAAGCTACTATGGGTGTTTTTATTCCCATTTCTTCGATTTTTGCGGCGGCTTCCAAACCGTCCATTACCGGCATATGAATGTCCATGAGGATTAAATCAAACGGAGCTTGGTTGTTTTCCATGCGTTCCCTTACAATGTCTACACCCGTTTTCCCGTCGTGTGCTACTGTGGTTATTAAACCGACACGCTCTAAGTGTTCGCAGATGACCTGCTGGTTCATATTGTTGTCTTCGCAAACTAAAACCTCGCCGCTGAAATTGGGTTTTTGAATGTCGTTCAGAATAGTTTTTATCGGTGATGAAATATCGTCAACATCAATTAAATCAAACGTCAATTCAAAGCTGAAATTACTGCCTATTCCGGGTATGCTTTCCACGGTAAGTGTGCCGCCCATTATTTCAATGATGTTTTTTGCAATCGGCAGACCCAATCCCGTGCCACCGAACCGCCGTGTTACACTGTCGTCAGCTTGGGTAAAGGGTTCAAAAATTCCCGCTATCTGCTCTTGGTTCATTCCTATTCCGCTGTCTTTAATTTCAAACTTCATCTTTGCTTGGTTTTCGTCGGAGGTTGTTACGGAAACTAACAATTTAACAATTCCCGAGTTTGTGAATTTCACCGCATTTGACAGCAGGTTCATAAACACCTGACGCAATCGCACGGGGTCGCCTAATAATTGTTTGCTCTCTAACGGCTCGGCATAACAAAATAAAGTAATCCCTTTTTCTTTGACCCTCGGCAAAATCGCTGATTGGCATTGCGTAATCACGTCTTGCAGGTCAAACGGGATATGCTCAAGTGCTATTTTCCCCGACTCGATTTTTGCACTGTCTAATATATCATTAATAATATTCAACAGCCATTTTGCATTTTCGGTTATGCTTATAATGTATTGTGCGGTTTTTTCAGAAAGGCTGTCGTCTAACGCAAGCTCCGAGAAACCGATTATGCTGTTCATGGGGGTTCTGATTTCGTGGCTCATGTTTGCTAAAAAGACAGATTTAATCCTGTTAGCGTCCTCTGCGGTGTTGAGTGCTATACGCATGGCTTCTTTCGATTCCTCTATCTGACTTGTCTTTTCTTCAACTGATTTTTTGAGCCGTTTGCCTTCGCTGACTTTTATCGCAAGGACAACAACAATAAGGAAAAAGACCACCGACAAAAGAACAATCGAGCCCATTAACAATGGTTGCTGTGCTTCGATTATTTTTGTGCGGTAATCGTATGTTCTGTGTGTCCACCCTGTTGAGATTTTATCAATGTCAATGGTTTTGAACACTTTGTCGACAATTGATTGCAACACAACATCTTCCCTGCGGAATGCAATCTTTGTGTCAACGGGTTCACCGAATGCCCTGTTCACCTTATAGCCGGGCAATTCTTGGAAGTGGGTTAAGTGCAATACACGGTTTGAACCTGTCATAACCATGTCGATTTCATCGTTTTTTAAGGCTTCTAACGCTTGGTCTACACCCTCAAACTCGATGATTTGGGTGTGATTGGGAAACCAGTCACGGAACATGTTTGCGTGGCTTGTGTTGCGGGCAACACCCACCCGCACGTGGAATATTTCATTAATTGTGATTTTCGGAAAATCCTCTTTCGATATAAGTGCCGCCTGCTCGTCAATTATTACGTAATCTGACCAGACATAAAACTCCTCACGCTCTTTCGTGTAGGACAGTGAGGGGATTGCACGTGCTTCACCGCTTTCAAGTAATTGCAATAATACGGGGAAGCTGGCGGTTTCATCGTGGGCTACTTCAAAGACTAATCCCGTCAGCTCTGACACTTCGTTAAGCAGGTCAAAATAAATTCCCTGCCATTCGTTTTCACGGTGATTGTAAAAACTCAGCGGGTAGTTTACGTTAAATGCCGCAATTGAAATAGTAGGATTCTGTGCGATAAAGGCACGCTCCTCATCGGTGAGCATTTGGTCAATTTTATGCAGTCTGTATTCCTGTTCGCCTAAGGAATAAAGGTGGCTTAAATAAGGCAATGCACCGTTTCTGAGTGCCTTGTTAATAACTGAAATAATCGGTTTGAATTCGTCATTCGCCGTTGCCATTGACACGGGGTTAAAAAGCAACGGGAAATATTCCTCAATAACTATATCTTCATATTGAATGAAAAATGCGTCAAGAATACTCGCACCGATAAAGGCATCGGCTTCATCGTTTTTGAGCATTTCGTATACCGTTGGGTAATCTGTGACCCATGTTGCCTCGTATGTGCTTCGGTCGGTGACGGTGGCAACAAAGTCTTCAACAGGAGTGTTTTCCATGAATATAAACCTTAACGGGCGTTCCGCTAAAATCTTGTTGAAGTCGGAAGAGCCTGTTATTCGCATTGTCACAAACTGACGTTCGGCTATGGTATCGGTTATGTGGTATCGCAGAAGACGTTCGGGGGTAGCCATCATGTTCCCTGTAAAATCAATCTCGTAGGCGTCTATTCTTCTCATGATTTCAAACGCTGAATGGATTTCGGGGATAAAATCAATGCCGAAAAGCTCGCTCAGCCATCCGCAGAATAATGCGGAATATCCGCTCATTTCGCCGTTTGACTTAATAAACAATTCGGTGGAGGGCATCATTCCGAAGGAAAAAGATTCGTATAGCCTTTGCAGTTCTTCAATTTGAGCGATTTCCTCCGCTGTTATGTCGGGAATATCACGAAACGAGTTGAATGGGGTCGAGGTCATGTTCGGGCGTTCTATTGGTTTGTTAAACGCACAGCCGGAAAGCATTGTAAGTAAAATTGATACAATTGTCAATATTATTATCAGGGGGATGGATTTTGATTTTTTCAACAGTTTCATGTTTGTCAAGCCCTCTCGCAAATTATCTGTCACTAAGTATTAAATCATTATAACAAAATTAATTAAATATGTCAATGTAATCAGAATACCTGCTTCAGCTTTTCGACTAATGCTTTGTCTAAATGCTGCCTCTCGCACATATCGTCTATGATTGCCCATACTTTTTCACTTGGCAGGTTTTCTCTGTACGGGCGTTCCTCGGTCAAGGCTTGGTATACGTCACATATCGACATAACTCTTTCGAGTTCGCTCAGTTTTTCACCGTGAATGCGATACGGATAACCTGTGCCGTCAAGCTTTTCGTGATGGTTTGCGGCGTAGTCTGTTATTTCCTCGAACCCGTCAATCTGCTCTAAAATCTTTCGGCTGTAATAAGTATGTTTGTTGATTTCAAAGCGTTCGTCAGGGTCGAGTCTGCCGTTTTTATGCAGAATATCAACCGACACATCTAACTTGCCTATATCATGGAGAAGCCCCGCTACATACATTTTATTCTGTGTTTCGGTGTCGTAGCCCAAGTGTGCTGAGGCTTTTCGGGCAAGGGCGGCAATTCCGTGAGAATGAGTAAACGTGAACGGGCTTTTTTGGTCGATAATGTCTGCGAAACATAGAGCGAATTTTTCCACATCCTCACAGCAGAAATATACATCATCGTCTATCACAAGTTTTTTAGATAACATGTGCTTGGTTTCTTGATTAAAATAATCAAGCAAAAAGGATTCACGCTTGATGAGATTATCAAACACTTCCATGATTTCTGCCGAGAATAATTCTTTCACGTTTTCACGCCAATTGTTTACTTTTAAAAATAGATTGTGGTTGAATGCTTCCGTCATTTTCCCGAACATATCGTCAAAAGCACTCGAAAAACAGATGATTTGGGAGGGTTTAGGGATTTCATCCCCCGCTAACTTAAACAACCCTGTGCCGTTATAAAACTCGTGATGGTGCAACACGTTTTTTGCGATTGATTCCGGCAACGGCAGTTTTTTCAGCATTTTCTCGCCGTCTACGCAATGCTGCAGCATTTGATAGGAATTACTCAACGCAATGTCGTGCAGAAGTGCGGCATAATAAAGCTCCATTATGGTGGTTTTGTCTAAACCGATTTCTCTGCCAAGCATGACGGATAAATATGCCACGCTTTTTGAGTGTGACAGGTTGTTTTTGCTCGCAATGTCTAAGGCATATGAAAGCCCGAATATTAATGAATGTCTGCTGATTTTTATAATGTCCGCCCCCTTTTTGTTTGAATTGGTTTTTAGTATTATAGCATATGTGAACCCCGATTGTCAAACGTGTTCAATCGGTTTAGACTATCTGAAACCCGCTTCTTTGCGTAGCTGCGTTAAGGAAAATCCGGCACTTGCACGCTTTGCGTCGTCAAATTCGATAATAAGTATTTCGTCGCCCTCTGAAGCGGCATTGAAATGCGAAGGATAAGAACAAAGCAACTTCAATTCACCGTTACAGCAGTAGAAATAATAAGTCGTATCCGTCCCGCCGTCAGTGCACCTTGTTTTGACCTTTTCCTTTTTGGTAAGGTGCGAAAGCTTGGCTTTAAACCTACCCTCCTTTAAAGCGTTGTAATAATATAAAAGCACCTTTTTCCCGATTAACGGAATACCGATTAACAAAGCTAAAGTTATCAAAGCGGCGGGAAGAAGCCAAATTTCGGCGATGGTAAACATCAATATCAACAGCATTGGCAGAATAAAAATAACCCCGACAACAATAGTAACTATAAAAACTATTTTAAAAATATTGTTGAATTTTTTGTATTGTTTCAAAAGCTCATTATATTCAATTTCGCTTAATTCGTAATCCCTGTAATCTTCCATAATTCACCCCTGTAGTTCTTTTAATCTTTTTTTATTCATCATACCACACCCGCCCGCCCTTTGTCAAACAACAACCCCCTAACCTGTAGAGGGTAAGGGGGGAGGGTGAAATGAACCGTTTTTGTTATATATCAATTAAAAATGCTTTGTTAAATAAATCGCGCTTAAATTTCACTCTGTCAAGGGCGGTTGCAAACACAATAAACAATACTGCACTTCCCGCCGCTTGAATGACATCACCGATTAAACCCACAACAGCACCCGCCCACCCAAAAAATAAAAAAGCGGTGATAAAGTAACCGACAACAGTTATTAAACCTGCGGGAATAACCATCAATGCGTTTCTTTTGGTGAGTATTTTCTCGCTTTTTGAATTGTATGGCAGTGTAATTAAAGCCTTTATTATCAGTGTTGGAATTATATAAATAACGTAGCCGCCGAATGTGTCCGCAAAAGCACCGCCTATCCCTGCGGCTATGAGAGCATAGGGGAAAGGAAGAATACAAGCGGCAAGATAAACTATACTGTCGCCTACATGAATATATCCGTTCGCTATAGGGATTTTCACAAAGAACGTAAATACCGTTACTAATGCTGTAAAAAGTGCTGTTACAATTGTTAATTTGATTGTTCTGTTCATTAAGTGTAACCCTCTTTTTGTTAAATTACTTTTATTATACCACACATAAGCCCGCTTGTAAAGCTTATTCCCACACAATAACCCCCTAACCTATACGGTTAAGGGGGTGTTGCGTTGTTCGGGTGGGGAAATGCATTACGGAGGACATTCGTACCTGCAAGAAATCCACACGGGTAAACCTCACGGGATTCCGTTAGTTTAGGAATGGGTAATGGGATTGCGGTGTGCCTTGTCGTGGGGTTAAGTATTAATATCGTGTCAGTTTTCTTCAATGTATTCCATAACTTTCTCAGCGTACATCTCCGAAGCTCTTTGAATGACAGGAACAAATGAATCCTTTTCAAAATCCGAATCATTAATCTCTCTTTCAGTTAATCCCTGAAGAATGGAATTGAGAGTGTCGAAAATGAGTTTTACTTCATTCTCTTTGTACTGGTTTCTTTCCTCATCCGAGGAAAATGACAGACTTTTAAGTTTTTCTTTCATTTCTTTTATTTTGGAATTGCGAAATAAATTAAACACATAGTCTGATAAGAATTTTGCAGTTATTTCTTTTTCTGAAACAGTAAACATGGTAATAAAACCAGGAATCGATTCTTTGATTTCTTTCTTGATTCTGGGGTCGGGGAGATTTTGTATTTTCCCAATATTTTTCATATCAGAGAAAGTACAATTTAAATCCACTGTGAATGTTGTTTTGTCATTTGTAGAGGAGGAAAGGCTTTTGGCTGTTTTCTTTACACTGCCATTGTTTTCGCTTTTTTTCTTTGCTTCAACTTTGTCGTTTTCTTTAGGTTTGCTGTAATCGGACTCTAATTTTGCTAATGTTGTTGTTTTCGGCATGATTTTACCCTTTCTCGCTTTTTTAAATGGCTACGTCCCCATTTTCTTAATGCGTTTTAACCAATTGCTTAAATCCGGTTGCTATTTTCATTCAGTCAGCCACTTGTCTAAATCATCACATTTTTTACGAATGTCGAAATCAATTTCAAACTGTAAAAACTCGTAGTTATCGTTTTGATAAGTAGTAATATAGAGATATTCATGATTTTCTTCTATAAACTCGTTTTCAGAAAAATGAATAAAAACATTGTTCTTTTTCATTTTTATATCATGAGCTTTGCCAAACACTTTATCTAACCCCTCGATTATATCTTCATCTTCTTGAAGAAAAACATGAAGATTACCCGAACACGTTTTTATATACTTGTATGTATATTCTTTTTCATAAACATCACTCTTGCTAAATATACCGACTTTGTGCCCAAGTGATGTATATTCATATCCTACTTCTGTTAAGACACCCTTAGAATTGCGAACAAGTTTTCCACCATAATCGCCGTCTCCAACAACTCGTTCACCCGTATCTACAAACTCTGTGTTACCAAATAAACCAGCTAAACCATCCATTTTAAGATTTATATGGACTTTTCTGACATCAATGACTATGGATGAACTGCCGTATTTATCTATATTACTTGATTTTTCTAATATATCACCAAATCTTATAAAATCCTGTGAGTTTATACCATAATTCTTTATATTGCTCAGTTTTATACGCACATCTCCAAGTTTTACAAAATTGGGCTTGCTGTCGTTGCTTTCGGCTTTTTTGCTTGGCATCGGTTATATTCCCCCTTTAAGTATCAAATTAAGTCAAACAAATACTACCTGTTCAGTAGTATACATACACATTATACATAGTTTTATTTTACTTGTCAAGCAATTATAATTAAAAAGGGTGATTTTTTTGAAAAACAAAGAATATGAAAGTACATTTCGTAAAGTAGGGCTAAAAATAGCGTATTATAGGAAACTTCAAGGGTATACGCAGGAAACATTTTCAGAAAAGCTGAAAATATCGGTATCTTACTATTCACAAATTGAGGCAGCAGGGTGCTATAAACCTATTTCCCTACGCACCCTTTTTAAAATAGCAGAAACATTAGATGTTGACCCGTATAAACTGCTAATGTTTGATTGACTAATGAGGATTATAAAACAAAGGCTAACAGGATATTTCACCTGTTAGCCTTAACCTTGACAACACTCTGTCACTGTTATAACATATACATATCACTTACACCCCATACAACAACCCCCTAACCTATAAAGGTTAAGGGGGGGTGCGTTGTTTGGGTGGGGAAATGCATTACGGAGGACAAGGGATTTGAACCCTCGCGCCGCTTTCACGACCTACCCCCTTAGCAGGGGGGCCCCTTCACCACTTGGGTAATCCTCCATAGCAGTTGCCGATTTATATTAAATGAGACACCCGCCTCGTTTATAAAAACCGTGAGGCCATTCGCCTCCTCTATAAAAACCGTGAGGCCAATCGCCTCCTCTATAAAAACCGTGAGGCCATTCGCCTCCTCTATAAAAACCGTGAGGCCATTCGCCTCCTCTATAAAAACCGGAGGCGAGAGGATTCGAACCTCCGTGGGGTTGCCCCCAAACGGTTTTCAAGACCGCCCCGTTATGACCACTTCGGTACGCCTCCACTTAAGTACAATATAATATAACATATTTTTATAACGCTGTCAAGTAAAAAATATTTTTTTGCAAAAACTATTGACAAATCTGCCGTGTCTGTGTATACTGATAGTAATTGATAAACCGATGAAGCGGAAATAAAAGCATTCGTTGCCTGTAGAGCGAGCCGGAATGGTGGGAGCCGGTCAGTAGCAGTTTGCGTAGGTCACAAGACTTTTAAGTCATAAGACCTTTAAATGGCCCGCTGAGGGCATGGTCAAAGGAGATAACCTCCGAGTATTCCATGACGTGTACGAGCGTTAATCGTGAGAAACGTGTCGGTGCTTAAAAGCACAGGAGCGTATTCGGTAAAAGAGCGGGGATTTTTCCCCGAATCAAGGTGGCACCGCGGAAATTGTGCATTTTCCGTCCTTGGCGTTTTGTGGTTCGCATTTGCGATGTACTCAAAATGTTGGGGGCTTTTTTGTTTGGTTTGTTTGAATAGTACAAGGAGGGATATATGTATAAACCGGTATTCCGTGAGATTTATTCGGATATGGTTACGCCGATTGAGGTTATGCGGAAATTGAAAAATGTCAGCAGGCAATGCTTCATTTTTGAAAGTGTCGAGAACAACGAAAAATGGGGGCGGTATACTTTTTTGGGGTATAACCCGACTATGGAAATTGATTCTGATATTGAACGTGTTGAGCAAATTATCGCCGAGTATTACACGCCGAAGGTCGATGGACTTCCTCCGTTTATGGGTGGATTGGCAGGGTATTTCACCTATGAAAAAGAATTCAAGTTAATGCTGTTTGACAAAATTATTGCCTTTGATAATCTGAAACAGAAAATCGTTTTAATGGCGAAAACCAATGCAGATTTAGACGAAATGCAGCAGATTATTACAATTGGGAAGCCCGCAGTTATTCCCGAATTAAAACTGCTTTCACCGTTTAAAAAAATGTTCTCTGAAAATGAATTTTGCCGCATTGTTGAAAAAACGCAGGAGTATATCAATAACGGCGAAGTTGAACAAGTAGTTCTTTCCAACTTAAACGAGGCAGATGCATGCGGCAGTTTGTTCGATGCCTATAGGGTTTTGAGGACGATTAATCCGTCACCGTATATGTTTTGCTTTGAGGATAACGATTTGGAGATTGTGGGAGCTTCGCCGGAAACGCTTTTGAAATTAACCGATGGTTTGTTACGCACTTTCCCGATTGGCGGAACTCGTCCGAGAGGGTTAACCGACGAGGAAGACAGCGATATAGAACAGGAACTTTTATCTGACCCGAAAGAAATAACCGAGCATGATATGTTGGTTGAATTGGGTAAAGCGGATTTGAACAAAATAAGTATATCGGGTTCTGTTAAGGTCGAGGATTATATGGCGGTGAAAAAGTATTCCCATGTTATGCACCTGACCTCGGCGGTAACAGGCAGAATTCGGGAAAATATAACCTTCGCCGAGGCGATTAATGCGGTTCTTCCGGCGGGAACTTTGTCGGGTGCACCCAGAGAAAAAGCTCTTGAAATTATTAGTGAACTTGAGAAAAACAAAAGAGGGATTTATGGGGGAGCAATCGGGTATATCAGCTTCACGGGGGATATGGATTTCTGCATTTCCATAAGATTGGCGTTCAAGAAAGATAACAAGGTTTATGTCCGTTCGGGGGCGGGCGTAGTCGCACAAAGCGTTCCACAAAACGAATACACGGAATGTGTAAATAAAGCACAGGCGGTTATTACTGCATTAAATATTTCAAACGGAGGGATTGACAATGATTAAAGAAGCGATTATAAAAGCTGCAAGGAAAGAAAACCTTTCTTATGATGAGGCTAAGGAAGTGATGAACGAGATTATGTCGGGGCAGGCGAGCCAGATTCAAATGGCGGCGTATCTGACTTCAATGGCGGTGAAAGGCGAAACTATTGATGAAATTACCGGTTCTGCGGCGGGTATGCGTAGCCATTGTGTTCGGCTTTTGCACAACATGGACGTTTTGGAAATTGTCGGTACGGGCGGTGATAATTCTAACAGCTTCAACATTTCCACAACCTCGGCAATCGTGACAAGTGCGGCAGGAATTCCCGTTGCCAAGCACGGTAACAGAGCGGCTTCCAGCAAATGCGGGGCGGCAGATGTTCTTGAAGCTCTCGGGGTAAATATAATCGCCACTCCCGATAAAAGCTTAAAGATGCTTGAGGAAATTAACATATGTTTCTTGTTCGCACAGAACTATCACATTGCGATGAAATATGTTGCACCTGTCAGAAAAGAACTCGGCATTCGCACGATTTTTAATATATTAGGACCTTTAGTGAACCCTGCGGGTGCTAATAAAGAACTGCTCGGTGTTTATGAGGAGGATATGGTTGAACCAATGGCGAAGGTGTTAGCGAATTTAGGGGTTCAGCACGCATTAGTAGTCTATGGGCGGGACGGGCTTGACGAGATTTCCATGAGTGCGGAAACAAGCGTTTGCGAAGTGAGGGACGGGTTTTTAAAACCCTATGTCATTACACCTGAGCAGTTTGGGTTAAAGAGATGTGACAAAAGCGATTTAATCGGCGGAAACCCACAAGAAAATGCGGCGATTACCCGTGAGATATTAAGCGGTGGGGGTGGTGCGAAAAAAGATGCGGTAATACTCAATTCGGCGGCGGCAATCCACGTTGCAAAACCTGAGGTGAGCTTGCAGGAGGGTGTCGATATTGCGAGAGATATTATAGACTCCGGAAAGGCGTTGGAGCAATTGGAAAAATTTATAAAACATTCGGGGGCAAGCCATGACAATTCTTGATAAAATTGTTGAAAAAACACGGGTGCGTGTCGGGTGTCAAAAAGAGAAGCTTCCTTTGAAAAATCTTAACCCTGTTGTTTATGAGGCGTTCGCTTTTGAAAAGGCGATTAAAAAACCGGGGCTGTCGTTCATTTGTGAGGTTAAGAAAGCGTCACCGTCTAAGGGTGTGATTGCTGAAAAGTTCCCCTATATTGATATTGCTCATGATTATGTTGAAGCGGGGGCTAATGCAATTTCGGTATTAACCGAGCCTGATTTTTTCCTCGGAAGTGATGAGATTTTGTATGAAATATCAAGAGCGATTAGCCGTGATATTCCGCTTTTACGCAAGGATTTCACCATTGACGAGTATCAAATATATGAGGCGGCACACATCAACGCTTCTGCTGTTTTATTAATCGCTGAATTATTGGACACAAACACACTTAAAAGATTTATAAAAATCTGTGACGGTTTGGGGCTGTGTGCATTGGTGGAAACTCGCAATGAGGAGCAGATTAATTCCGCTTTAGAGGCAGGGGCAAGAATAATCGGCGTGAACAATCGTGATTTAAAAACCTTTGAGGTTAATGTAGAAACTACTGCTCGTCTGCGTGAATTCGTTCCCGATAATGTACTTTATGTTGCGGAGAGCGGCATTGAAACACGAGAGGATATTCTGAAATTAGGCGATGTTGACGCTGTGTTAATCGGGGAGACGCTTATGCGTGCTAATGATAAACAACAAGTTTTAAATGGGTTGCGAGGATTATGAAAATAAAAATATGCGGGGTGTTTAACCCATGTGACATTGATTATGTTAATGAAGCGTTGCCCGATTATGTAGGTTTCGTGTTCGCTGAAAGTCGGCGGCAGATTAATAATCAAACCGCTCGTGAATTCAAGAAAAAGCTTGACCCACGTATAAAATCTGTCGGTGTATTTGTTAATGCGGACATAAGCGATATAAAATATTTATATGGAGCAGGTGTTATTGATGTTGCACAATTACACGGCGAGGAAAATTTCGAGTATATCAAGAAGCTGAAAGGCATTCCTGTTATTAAAACAATTCTGCCCGGAGGGGATTGCAACAGCGTTATTAACGCCGATTATTTCCTTTTCGACAGTGGTGCGGGGAGCGGAAAGACTTTCGATTGGTCGGGAATTCCTAAGGTGCCGAAGCCGTTTTTCTTGGCGGGTGGTATAAACTTAGATAACATTCATGAGGCTGTGAAAGTTAATTCATATTGTATTGACTTAAGCGGGGGAGCAGAAACCGACGGCGTGAAAAACCGTGAGAAAATAACAGAAATTGTAAAAATATGTAGGGGCGAACTGTGTTCGCCCGCACAAGAGGAGGCATTATGAAAGGGAGATTTGGAGAATACGGCGGACAGTATATTCCCGAGACGTTGATGAACGAAATTCACGCACTTGAAAAAGCGTATGAATTTTATAAAAACGATGACGAATTTAATAAAGAATTCGATAAATTATTAAAAGAATATGCGGGCAGACCGTCACTGTTATATTATGCTGAGAAGATGACAAGGGATTTGGGTGGGGCAAAAATTTACCTAAAGCGTGAGGATTTGAACCATACCGGTTCGCACAAAATCAATAACGTGTTGGGGCAGTGTCTGTTAACGAAAAAACTCGGTAAGACCCGTGTAATCGCAGAAACAGGAGCGGGTCAGCATGGGGTTGCTACGGCTACTGCGGCGGCTTTATTGGGGTTGGAGTGTGAGATTTTCATGGGGAAAACCGACACCGAAAGACAGGCGTTAAACGTGTTCAGAATGGAAATGCTCGGTGCTAAGGTTCACGCCGTTACAAGCGGCACAATGACGTTGAAAGACGCTGTTAATGAAACCATGCGTGAATGGACTAAGCGGGTTCATGATACACATTATGTATTAGGTTCTGTTGTGGGGCCGCACCCGTTTCCGGGAATGGTGGGTGATTTCCAAAGTATAATCAGTAAGGAAGCAAGGGAGCAGATTTTAGAAGTCGAGGGAAAACTCCCTAAGGCAGTAATCGCTTGTGTGGGCGGTGGAAGCAACGCTGTGGGAATGTTCCGTTGTTTCGCTGACGACAAGGACGTTCGGTTAATCGGAACTGAGGCGGCGGGAAAAGGCATTGATACTCTTGAACATGCCGCAACCATTGCAAAAGGCGAGAAAGGTATATTCCACGGAATGAAAACCTATTTCTGTCAAGATGAGTTCGGGCAAATTGCAGAGGTGTATTCCATATCTGCCGGTTTAGATTATCCGGGAATTGGTCCTGAGCACGCTTATTTAAACGATATTGGGCGGGCAGAATATGTCCCCGTTACTGATGAGGAAGCGGTGGGTGCTTTTGAGTATTTAGCGAGGACAGAAGGGATAATTTGTGCGATAGAATCGGCACACGCAATCGCACATTTAATGAAAATTGCGAAGGAATTCGACAGGAGCGATTCTGTGATTGTCTGCCTGTCGGGGCGAGGTGATAAGGACGTTTCGGCAATCGCAAATTATCGGGGGGTGAAAATAAATGAGTAGAATAAATAATGCATTTAAAAATCAAAAAACTTTCATAGGTTTTATCACAGGTGGAGACCCGGGTGTAGACAAATCCGTAGAGTTTATATTAGAAATGGAACGGGCGGGTGCAGATATAATTGAAATAGGAATCCCTTTTTCTGACCCGATTGCCGAGGGGGAGGTCATTCAAGCGGCGAATATTCGTGCGTTAAATTCGGGGACGACGGTTCATAAAATATTCGGGTTGGTTCGCAAGGTTAGAGAAAAAAGTGAGATTCCTTTGGTGCTGCTTACTTATTTAAACCCCGTTTATCATATGGGATACCAAAACTTTTTTGAGCAGTG
Organism: Oscillospiraceae bacterium; assembly: GCA_009784825.1. GTDB lineage: Bacteria > Bacillota > Clostridia > Oscillospirales > Ruminococcaceae > Ruminiclostridium_E. Next base: position 154,196 of record WQXO01000001.1, on the reverse strand, counting down.
CAGGTCTTCCGGGGTGGACGGCATAATAATCCCCGACCTGCCTTTCGAGGAAAGTCGGGAGGTTGGAGAGGTTGCAGAAAAATATGGTGTGGATTTAATATCGCTGATTGCACCGACTTCAAAGGAACGCATTGAGATGATTTCACGAGAAAGCAGAGGCTTTTTATATGTTGTTTCTTCAATGGGGGTGACAGGGGTGCGTAGTGAAATTGAAACCGATATTGAAACAATTGTGCGAGAAATTCGTAAAACAAGTGACATACCTGTTGCAATCGGCTTCGGCATAAGCACGCAGGAACAGGCGGCGAAGTTTGCGAGTGTTGCGGACGGCGTGATTGTGGGGAGTGCGATTGTTCGCATAATCGCCGAACATGGCGAGGACGCAGGACAGTATATTTATGAATATGTAAGAGGAATTAAAGCTGTGCTTTAATTCCTCTTGGGGTTTACATGCTCGCCTGATATTTTGTTTTAACTTGGTTGATTTGTGTCGCTTCCGCTTTTGCCTGCGGATACCAACCGTTTTGCTGCATTGCCACATAAATGTTGTGCTGCATTTCAATGGTGTCGGAATGGTTGCACTTAAACTGCCTGCGTAGCGGTTCGGTGGACGCTTCGGTGGTTGCATAGTGGTACATTCCGTTTAAGGTTTTGCTGGTCATGAGTAAATCTTCCATATATTCTCTATCAGTCATTTGTTTCATAGTTAATCTCCTTTATTGTTTAAGAATGCAAGTGGCTCATCAGGTTGTCGAAATGGGTTTTGTGCTGTTGTGCCATTTGTGAGCAGATGTTTTTTAATCCGGGGTTCTGGATTTTTCCGGAATAATCGGTGCATTTGATGTGAAGCTGCTGTTCCATTCCCAGCGAGTCTTCAAGGTATAATAGTTCTTTAGGTGTCATGCGACATTCCTCCTGTTTTAAAAATTGGTAATAATATAATTCCCCGAAACATTGCATTTAATGCAAATGTGTGTTATAATATCGTATATTTTGTTTAACGGAGGACGATTATGAGGATATTTTTAATAGATTTTGAAAACGTCCACTCGGAGGGAATGGCAGGGGTTGACAGCCTGACCGACAATGACGAGGTGGTAATATTTTACAGTGCCAATGCCGATTCGGTGACGTTTGAGCTGTTACATAAATTGATGTTCTGTAAAGCGAGGCTGAGATACTTCAAAATAAGGCGGGGCGGACGCAATGCTTTGGATTTCCAGCTGTCGTCGTTCTTGGGTTATTTAATCAGCAAGCACGGCGAAAATGCAGAATTCTATTTAATCAGCAAGGACAACGGGTTCGACTTTGTTATGGATTTTTGGGAGTCCGGCTGTATTGATGTGAAGCCCGATATTAAGCGGTTCGCAACTGTGAGGATTATGCTTGCGAGTGAGGGGAAAAAACCGGAGAAAATCGAAAAAGCAGAAAAGATTGAAAAAGTAGAAAAAATAGAGAAAGCCCCCGAAGTTCAAGTGGCTGTAATTGTTGAAAATTCAAGCGACATTGATGAAAAGGTGGAAAAGCTGCTGTCTGATTCTAAGTCTTCGCATGAGTTATACATAAGCACGGTTAAGACGTTCGGGCAGAAAAAAGGTGTGGAGATTTACAGAAATATTAAGTCGCGGTTTTTCGCACAGAAAACAGGATAGAACTATTCCCCCGAAAAATCGGGGGAAAAATTATGTAACTATCAAACATTTCGTATCACCCAATCGTATTACATATAACCGGTTACAAAAGAAAGGGGAAACCTATGCGAAGTAAGCAGGAAGTCGCCGAGATATATTCCCGCAATTCTCAAATGATTTATCGTATCTGCTATATGTTTATGAAGAATGCCCACGATGCAGAGGATATGACCCACAACACATTCGTGAAGCTGATGAACAGTGTTGTCGGGTTCGAGAGCGAGGAACATGAAAAGGCATGGCTAATCCGAACCGCCTCAAACACGTGTAAGGATTCGTTGAAATCGGCGTGGGCGAAGCGGGTCGAAATTCCCGATACATTAGCTTATCATGAAAACGCTGTCGACGATACACTGGAGCAGGTTTTGGCTTTGCCCGAAAAGTATAAAATCCCTATATACCTTTTTTATTATGAGGGGTATAAAACTGCCGAAATTGCGAAAATGCTCGGTAAACCTGAGGTGACAATCCGAGGAATTATGCACAGAGGGAGAAAACTATTAAAACTTGAATTGGAGAATAATTATGGACAAGAAAGAATTAACAGCGGCGTTTGACTCAATTACGCCCACCGATAAAACACTCGATAAAATACTCGACAGAACACTTAATACACCTGTCCAAGCCGAGCCGATTAAAATGCGGTCGCCTTTGAGGGGGCTTATACCGTTAGCGGCGGCGGCTGTTGTGTTGGCAGTGGGAAGCGTTATCGCATTCAACGCACTTCAGCATGACCCTGTTGAACCGTTTTCTGAAACTACCGCTTCTTTTGAATCATCACCGCAAGAACCGATTGAAACAACGACACATTCCGCCGAACATCAACCGGGAATGTTTTTCGATATTAAAACTAACACTTTTCATTTAGATGTGAGAATGTTTGAGTTATACGGTGACGAGAACTTTATGTATGCGACGGTTGAGCTAATCGGAAAAAACGGATTTGTTTTTGACGAAAACGAATACTATTATTCATCGTATATGCTGTTTATGCAAGAGCAGCGTGTCATTCTCGAACAGCGTGACGACGAGGAAAAGTATCCGGGGGTTGCTATGACCTCACAGCATCAATATGTAAAAGACGGCAGGCTGTATCTCGAATTCGTTATCAGTGACCCCTATAACGTGATAGTGGGTGAAACCATCAGAATAGTTTTAAAAGATATTAAAGTTTTAGATGAAGAGCGGCTTATGCAGGATTCTCTCTATGCTGAAACAGGGATTATACAATTCAAGGAGGAGCATTTTTTCACGGTTTTAGGGGGCGAGTTTTCTGCAACATTCACGGCAGATTATGACCCTGTTGAATTTGAAGTAACCGAGATTAATGAAACTCTTTATATCGGCGGAAATGCCGTTATCTTAAACAGTGTTAAACTGTCAAAGCATTCGATTAATTTCCATTTTTCTGACTTAGATGAAAAAAGCATTCAGAATTTTAATACAAGAATTGAAATAAAATTCTACGACGGGTCAACAGGGACAGTGAGCCCTTATATGCCCGAGGATTATTTAACACATGGTCACGGATATTCAACAGAGGTTGACAATAGCGGCAAGTGTCAATATTTCAAAAGTATAGCGTTTATAGAGGGCTTTGATACAAGCGGTATTGCAGCGGTAATCATCAACGGGAACGAGTTTGTGTTAATTGAAAAAGTACTTCCTTTGATAAGCGATTCTAATGTTCCTCCTTCTTCCTACAAATTTATGTTCCCTGTGTCTGACGGAATCTTTTCTGTCGGTTACGGCTACAATAACGGCAGCTTCCACTACGGGGTTGATATTGAGGCAGATTTAGGTTCACCGATATTTGCGGCGGTAGGCGGAACGGTAGTCACTGCGGAATATGACAATGGCGGTTACGGGCATATGATTATTATAGACCACGGTGACGGCTACAGCACTTTATATGCACATTGTAATGAGCTTTATGTAAGCGAGGGCGATGAGGTAGTAGCAGGGCAGCATATTGCGGATGTGGGAAGCACCGGTCACTCTATAGGTCCGCATTTACACTTTGAAATAATTTTCAACGGAGAGAAACTTAATCCGATGGATTATTTAGGTTAATAAAAATAAATAAAACGGGTGTGGTTTATTATAAACTACACCCCGTTTTTATTGTTTTTCGCCCATCCATTGTTTTGAATTTACAATAAACCCAATTTTTCCGTACCATTTGACCAATTCATCATAGGTATACAGCAGTTCTATGGATTTACAGCCTTGTTTTTTTAACCAATCGACACCCTCAACAACCATAGCCAATCCTATTCCCCGATTGCGGGCTTTTTGAACAACTCCGACGCACCCGATTATACAATCGTTATATGTAAATCTGAAGTCGTCGGTTGATACAATTTGGAAACCCATTATCTCATGACCCTCTACCGCAAGCATGACAGGGGCTTCTAATTCCTCGAATAATTCGAGCCAGCCGTCATCTGCGTCTTCTACGGCTTTTAATAATTGAGGCTTGTCCTCGGCGGTTGCAAATCGGAATGTTATGCCGTTAGGTGGTGTTATATCTAATTTTGAAATGTCGAATTTTTCGAGCGGCAGGGTCATGTTAAAACTTGTCCATTCGGCATAGTAACCACGCTTCTTAAAAAACTCAACGGCGTTGTTATCGGTGTCGCACGGCACTCCCTGAAACATTCTGTCGCCTGTGCCGCCGAGAATGATTTCAGAATGTCCTGCGTTTTTTATATAATCCTCGGATTGTTTTAATAACGCACTTCCGTGACCCTTCCCCCTATGCTCGGGTTCAACGATAAGCAGTTTTATGCAGTTGTCACGAAGCATAGAATAACCTATGACCTCCCCGCCCTCGTATGCATAAACAGTGTGGGCTGTTTGCGGGTCAAGCAGGTCATAAAAAATTTCCGCCGTTGTGGGATAATCCGGAAAACAACGGCAGTATAGGTTGTGCAGTATATTTTTCATAATGGGAGTAGCCGGATTCGAACCAGCGAAGCGAAACGCAACAGATTTACAGTCTGCTCCCTTTGGCCACTCGGGAATACTCCCCCTTTGTCAATTAACAATTAATAATTAATGATGATTAATTGAACAAAGGTCATTATATCACATAGAAATACTTTTGTCAACCCTTAAGGGGTGCTTTTTTTATGGGTTTTAACATTATTGTTAAGAAGTGGGTTGGTAGGCGGGGTGCGTGTTGATAATTTTGTTATAAATTTCCCGCTCGTTTCCGTTGTACATGTAATATATGTGCCCCGTTGTTTTGTCGTGGAAGCTCCACCCGAAAGCGTGACTTGTTCCGAAATTTACTGTGCCGGGGGTGTTGCCGAACATATTATCGGTTTTTTTCAACTCGAAATATACGGTTGCCGCTGTTAGGTCTGACGGCTTGAGGTCGGGATTAACCGGCTTTTTATGAATTACGGCAATGCACCCTTCACCATACTCAATTTCAATCAATCTATATTCAAGCAGGGTGTCGCAGACCGCTTTCAGAACAGATTCAGAAAAAGTGTTCGACGGGACGGGAATGTCATAATACTTATTAAGCACTGCGTCAACTTCTTTTTTTGGTAATAATCCTGTGAGGATTAACCTCCCTCCTTGGCTCATGTTAACGGGTTTAGTATTAATTAACTGCTCAATATCGGCAACACTGCTGACAACATAATCCCATTTGCTTGCTCTGCTTATATAATGGTTTATTAAGCTCGCCTCACCGAATATCGCAGAATACCCCGACACGGCATCCCAAATATAAGTCGATGACATTTGTGAGGCTGTTTTACCGAAATATGAATAGTTTATAACACTGTTTGCACCGAGGTTGTTCTGCTCTACCTGCGGGTCGAAAATATAAACCGTGCCGTTTAACACTATACCTGCCCATGTGTGTCCTCTGTAACCGCCGCTCTTGCTTTTGACCTGTCCTGTGTAGGCATACGCCTCTAAACCGATTGACCGTGCCATTAACACAAACGCTGTCGAAAAGTTATCACAGACCCCTTTGTTTTGAATTAATGCGGGATAGCTCCACAATAAATAACCTGTATGGAAATTACCGTATTCCCCGTAATAATCGGGGTGGCTGTTAGGTAAATAAACATCGCTGACCATCATACCTATTCCGCCCTCGACATAGGTCACGTTTCTGATAAGCCAGTCATAACCCCTTACCACTTTATCGTAAGCACTGCCGCCGGTTCCGATAATTTGGTTGATTTTGGCGTCCATTTCTTTATTTTGTGTTGCCATTGGGGTAAGCGGAGTAGCATTGATGAGTTCCTTTATATTAGCGGCAGGAGCAGCTACTACAGGAGGAGGCGACGTTGTAACTGCCGTTGTTGTAACCGTTACTGTTGTTTCGGCGGTTACTTCCAGCAATTCGGGAGGCTCTTCAGTAATTTCTGTCGTCGGCTCAGGTCCTGCTGTAGTGGCGGACGACTCTGTCCGCCCACTTGTAGTTTTCGGCGGCGACGTTGTTGTTTCAATAGGAGCAGACGGCTCTGTCTGCTCGGTTGTTGTTTCGGTAGTAATCGGCAAATCGTCTTTGTTACAGGCGGTGAGGGTGATTATAAGGAAAGCAAGGACGAGGGGGATATATTTTTTCATATTCTGCTCCTTTAGTTAGTTTAAGCTCGCATCACAAAAATAAAATTTGCTGTCCACAGCCCCCAAGATTGACCCACACCCACATAAATGTGTTGTGGATTTAGAATAGCGTTTCTATGCCCCGTTGAATTCATCCATCTATTTACAACGTCTTCGGGGGACGAACCGGTAGCGATGTTTTCGTTTGAACCCCATTGTATGCCGAATTGAAGTCCCGCATTTTCTATACGGTCTTGGCTGTCTAAACCCGATGGACAAGTATGGCTGAAAAACTCTCGTATCCACATATCGTGGCTGTGTGTACGTGCTACTGCGGCAAGTTCATCGTGCCACTCCAAAGGTGGTATACCATTAGCGGCACGTTCTACATTGAAAAGTCGAAAAACTTCTCGTTCAAAATCAATGACAGGCGGCTCGGTAACTGTTGTGGTTGTAGTCACCGTTGTCGTTTCGGGTAGTGTCGTTGTTGCGACAGTAGTCGTTACGGTTGTTGTAGTTTCTATGGTTGTTTCCGGCAATTCGGGAGGTTCTTCAGTAATTTCTGTCGTCGGCTCAGGTTCTGCTGTAGGGGCGGACGACTCTGTCCGCCCACTTGTAGTTTTCGGAGGTGATGTTGTTGTTTCTGTAATGGTAGACGGCTCTGTCTTCTCGGTTGTCGTTTCGGTAGTAATCGGCAAATCGTCCTTGTTACAGGCGGTGAGGGTGAGCGTGAGGAAAGCAAGGACGAGGGGGATTAGATTTTTCATGGTATGCTCCTTATTTAATTGACCGCCATTAAACCTGTACCATCGGTTTTAACTCTATACAGCACATAATTGTCATCTTTGTTTTGAAAATATATCCAATCACTTACAATATTAATTGTAAATGCCGTGCAATTTACCACAACTTGATTTTCTGTGCCGTCGGTCTTAATTTTATGAATCATCTGCCCGTTCCCGATATAATAAATCCAGTCACCAACTACATTAACAGCCGACGAAACACTATAGTTCAACCTCTGTTTTTCTGTGCCGTCGGTTTTGATTTTATACAATCTGCCATTGTCGTCGCTGTTACGGTAATAAATCCAATCACCTACTACATTAATATCAAATGAAATGTCGTCATTTACTTTTTGCCTGCCTGTGCCATCGGTTTTAATTTTATAAATTGTTCCTGAAATGTCAATAGCATTTATATAATAAATCCAGCCGTCAACCACTGTCGGATACCATGAATCGTCGTCGTTCAGCTTTTGCCTGCCTGTACCGTCAGTTCTGATTTTATAGATGTTCCAGCTGCTTCCACTGACCAAGCTGTAATAAATCCAATCCCCGACTACACTCATGCTTGAAACATCATCTTCATGGAATTTTTGTCTGCCTGTGCCGTCGATTCGGACTTTGTATATCGGTGCTTCTGTGTGCATATTGTTTCGGTTAATGTAATAAACCCAATCGCCGACAACATTTATATGTGATGTATTATCGTTTGTAAGTTCCTGTTTACCCGTGCCGTCGATTTTTACTTTATAAAGAGTCCACCCGTCCTCACCGTTACGGTAATAAATCCAATCTCCCTGCATTGCCGCTCCGCCGCTGTTGTTTAGGTTGCCTACCGTGTTCCCCCGTGCATTGACAACCGAACTCAGCGGTTCTGTCGGAGGGGGCGGTTGCGTTGTTGCAGTAGTAGTCGTTACCGTTGTTGTAACCGTTACTGTTGTTTCGGCGGTTGTTTCCGGCAATTCGGGAGGTTCTTCTTCTTGTGTTTCCTCCGGTTCTGCTGTAGGGGCGGACGACTCTGTCCGCCCGATTGTAGTTTTCGGAGGCGATGTTGTTGTTTCTGTAATGGTAGACGGCTCTGTCTTCTCGGTTGTCGTTTCGGTAGTAATCGGCAAATCGTCCTTGTTACAAGCGGTGAAGGTGATTATAAACAAAGCAAGGACGAAGGGGATATATTTTTTCATGTTCTGCTCCTTTCGAGATTGCTAAAACCATGTTATAATCATTAAGCGTAAAAGATATGCAGTTTATAAGTGCCGTTTTCTTGCTTTTCAGCATATGGAAAGAAAGACTTGTGATTTTCACGTTTAATCTGCTCACAACGCCCCCTTATACTACTTTCCATAATTTCCTTTGATAGACCGCCAAAAAGACTTAAAGGTGCATCCCAAGAGGCGTTCTCTATTGGATTATCTCCACCGTCACCGACGTATTTTTGTCCACATCTCAAACCGATAGATTCACCATACCAAATTGCATAATCAACATACGGTTGCGGGTCAAACGGTGCGTTGGGGTCGTATATTATTAAAGTATAGCTTGCGGTTAATCCATTGTTGCTTGTTGCTGTAATCGTGGTTGTCCCTACTGCATTAGCCGAAATATAGCCCGAACCGTCAATGGTCGCAACATTTGTATTACTTGACTTCCATGTTACAGTTTTTACGCTTGCATTATAGGGTAATATAACAGCCGTCTGTGAAATGTTCGATACGCCTAATTTTAACGACGCTTCATGTGTTGGGAAAAGAACGGAAGTAACAGCAATGTCATTCGGATTTGTCGCAGTCGGTGGGGGCGGTTGCGTTGTTGCGACAGTCGTCGTTGCCGTTGTTGTAACCGTTGCCGTTGTTTCGGCGGTTGTTTCCGGCAATTCCGGCGGTTCTTCGGTTTTTTCTGTTGGTTCTTCTGTAGGGGCGGACGACTCTGTCCGCCCACTTGTAGTTTTCGGAGGCGATGTTGTTGTTTCTGTAATGACGGATGGCTCTGTCTGCTCGGTTGTTGTTACTGCTTGTTCCGTGTCGTTACCGGAACAAGCAGTAACCATTAAAACAAGCGATAATATAACTAATAATATCAGGTGTTTCATAATCGTGTTTCCTTTTACAGAGTTATCCATAAAGCAGGGCGGATTCCGCCGTTGTTGTTGTCAACATGGTCGCCGCTTACATCAATGAAACCGTTATTATTAATGTTCGCAGCATTATTTGTAGCGTTACCGGGCGAACGAACCCACCACCATCTGTTCTTCCCGTCAAAGGTAGCGGTGCGTGCCGAATTGTATGCGTCGTTTATAGGTGAGCTTTTTTTAGTGTATAACTGTCCGCTGTCACCAAAGTATTTTACAACTTCCTCTAAACTCAACAGAAACACTCTGTCGGTTGTTGCGTTTCCGCCCGATGTACCAAACCATTGGTTATTTGCATTATCTATTCTTGTTTGAGCTATCAGTGTTTTTTCTGCCGCTGTGAATGTATTGTTGTAGAATTCGCCGTTCAGCCATGCACGAATGTCGCTGTTCTCCCATGTTACATCGTCTTTTCTGTTAGAGTGATATTGCCGTGTTGTAATAACTCTCTCACTTATAACTAACGCTCTGCCGTTTTGAATGTCAATCACTCGCCAGTCATACCCGCCTAATTGAATTATATCGCCTATTCTGAGTGTTGGTAGAGGAGGAGGAACGGGTTCGGTGACAGGCGGTTTCGGTTCACTGACAGGAGGCTTGGGTTCAGTCACCGGTGGGTTCGGCTCACTAACGGGAGGCTTGGGTTCAGTTACCGGTGGGTTCGGCTCACTGACGGGAGGTTTGGGTTCAGTTACCGGTGGGTTCGGCTCGCTGACAGGAGGTTGGGGTTCAGTTACCGGTGGGTTTGGCTCGGTAACAGGAGGGTTGGATTCGGGAATCAGTTTTTTTACATTTAACCCGCCGTGACCGTAGTATATATCGAACCCCGGTGCACCTAAATCATCTGTTGCTTCCTTTATCTTGTCCTGAATAGCATCGGGGTGCAGATTGTTATACTGTGAATCGCTCATTAATAAAGCGACTGCGGCAGAAATATGGGGGGCACTCATTGACGTTCCCGACCAAGTTCTGTAGTTGTTCCCGGGGACACCCGATGTAATGTCTACTCCGGGGGCAGATAAATCAATCACGTTTCCGTAATTTGAAAAACTCGCTCTTTGGTTGCGTATATTATGGGCGGCAACTGTGATAGCCTCGGGAACCCACGCAGGGTCATAATTTGAGGCGTCGCTGTTGTCGTTCCCTGCGGATACAACAACTACACAGCCTTTGCTGTTCGCATACAGTATTGCGTCACGGGTTGATTGGAGTCTTCCAAAACCGCCAAGGCTGAGATTGATAACCTTAGCACCGTTATCGGCTGCCCAGCGAATTCCCGAAATCACGTCCGACGAATAACCGGCACCATTATCGTTTAACACTTTTACAGGCATAATCTTAACATTACTGAGTGTGCTTTCGGCTATAGTTCCAGCCACGTGTGTGCCGTGTCCGTGCCTGTCAGTGGCGTTGGAGTTTTTGTTTACAAAGTTCCAGCCGCTAACCACTCGCCCGTTAAGCATGGGGTGTGACGAGTCAACCCCTGTGTCAAGGACGGCGACTATTATTGTAGGCAGGTTATTACCGAGTTTTAAGTAGTTTTGATAATCATCCATGCCCGTTGCAGAAACACCCCAGCTTTTGAAATTGTCGGCGTATACTATGCCGTCGCTTTCGGCTTTTACTATGATGTCGACTTCACTGAAAATATCAGCCTCAACAAACCTTTCATTTGCGACTTGAGCATCATCCTCGCTGTAGAATTCCAGTAAATAAGCGGTGTCGTTGAAAACAGTTGCAGATATTAGCCCGTCCAGCTCCATGCTTTCGATGTTTTCAATTTCCGTGTTGACGATTATGCGTTTAATGCTGTAATCGATTTCTTGTTCGTCCTGTTCTTCCGCCATTGCAAATAATTGAGGCTCTGTAAACGGTTGAACCTGTGTTGCCTCGGTTATGTATGGTTGTGTATTATCTGCAAGCATAATTGCGGGTTCTGTATTCGTTAACAGCATACTGCTTGTGAAAACAGTTACCAATGCTGATGCAATTAATAGTGTTATCCGTTTTTTCATAATGTTACCTCATTTTAATTCATCACAGAATCAGCCATAAAGCAGGGCGGATTCCGCCGTTGTTGTTGTCTACATGGTCGCCGCTTACATCAATGAAACCGTTATTGTTAATGTTCGCAGCACGATTGCTCCCGTTCCCGGGTGAACGAACCCACCACCATCTGTTTCTTCCGTCAAAGGTGGCAGTACGAGCCGAATTAAACTCGTCATTTATAGGTGAGCTGCTCCGAGTGTTCAACTGTCCGCTGTCCCCGAAATATCTCACAACTTCCTCTAAACTCAGCAGAAACACTCTGTCGGTTGTTGCGTTCCCGCCCGATGTACCGTGCCACTGGTTATTCATGTTTTCTACTCTTGTTTGGGCTATCATATTTTTTTCTGCCGCTGAAAATGTATTATTGTAGAATTCGCCGTTCAACCATGCACGAATGTCGCTGTTCTCCCATGTTACATCAACTCGCCTGTCAGAATGATACTGCCGTGTTGTAATAACTCTCTCACTTATAATTAACGCTCTGCCGTTTTGAATGTCAATCACTCGCCAGTCATGACCGCCTAACTGGATTATATCGCCTATAGACAGTGAGAGCGTGGGAGGCTCGGTTATGACCTGAGGTGCTGTTGTTACAGTCGTTGTTGCCGTTGTAGCAGCCGTGGTTGTTGCGGCAGTCGTTGCCGCTGTAGTAGCCACGGTTGTTGCAGCAGTTGTTGTTGCTGTCGTGGTAGCTGCCGTTGTTGCGGCGGTTGTTTCCTCCGGTTCGGACTGCTCCGGTTCTGTTTGCAATGGTTCAGGTTCGGTTGTTGTAACGATTGTTGTTGTTTGCGGCGGCTCATATTCTGTGGTTATAATTGTATCAGTCACAGCTGTAGTTATCTCGCTCGGAACATAAACGTCCTGAAAATCATCACCTGTATTACCGATTACAATTCCCGCTATAACTGTACCTGTCACTGCCACACTCCCTGCCGCTATTAATACTTTTGTTTTGAACGTCATAACAGCGGTGGTTGTTACTGTTGCCGCAGTCGCAGATAATATGCCGATTTCAGCAGTAATATTGGTTAACAAATGTGCGGGGACTTCGGTTTCCTGCATCGTTCTCAGAAGAGCAGGGATTACAAACGGTGCGATTGAGTATAACTTAATCCCCTCTTTTTCTTCCAATTTTTTCAGCTCCTTTCCGATTTTTTCCCTCGCTAATGATAGGCGGGTCTTAATGGTGTTCTTACCCACCGATAAGCTTTCCGCAATGTCATTAACGCTCAATTGTTCGTAATAATAATAGTACACGCAGACCTTTTGAGGGGGTGGGAGCCTGTCTATTATTTCAACGATTAACCGTGCCGTTTCTGCATTGTCAAGCGATTTATCGGGGATTAATTCGATGTCGGTTTCTTCAAGAAAATCTAACTCGGTTTCTTCTTCGGCTGAGATAGTCAAAACATTGTTTTTCTTCAGCATATCGGTGCATTGGTTAACAGTTATTCGTTTGAACCATGCGGGGAACGCCATAGGGTCTTTGAGTTCCCCAATTTTCTGAAACACCTTAATAAACACCTCTTGTGTTACATCCTCGGCTTCCTGAGGGTTCTTCATCAGCTTCAACGCAAGGAAGTAAGCAGACTGTGAGAATTCCTTGTAGAGTGTTTCAAAGGCTTTGTGGTCACCGTTTTGTAAGGCAGTTACCGCTTGAGTAATTTTTTGGTTCATTGTTTTGTTCCCCCTCTATTCATAAGGACTGTTAAAAAATGGTTGTGGTTTTATATTTTTAAAAATATTTTTTGTTATGTAAAATTGTAGCATATTATCGGGGATTATGCAAGATACAAGATTGTGACAAATGTCACATGAAAGTCATGCCTTGTGTTACTATTAAGAGTTCAAGGTGTTTGATATAATGGTGGCATAACATAAATTACCAATAAGGAGAATTATCATGATTGTATCAATGAAGGATATTGTAAAACGCTATCAATCCCACACTGCACTTGACCATTTAAATCTGTCGGTTAATCAAGGGGAATCAATAGGACTGCTCGGCCCTAACGGTGCAGGGAAAACTACTGCCATTCGGGTGCTGACGGGATTAACCGGAGCAGATTCGGGTGAGGTTATGCTGTTCGACAGCCCCATGAAAGAAAACGCTGCCGATATTAAAAAACGGCTCGGCGTAGTTCCGCAGGATTTGGCATTGTATGAAACATTGTCTGCAAGAGATAACTTAGAGTTCTTCGGGAAGTTATACGGCATAAAAGGAGCTGAGTTAAAAACCCGTGTCGATGAAACCCTCGAAATTTTAGGGCTGACCGATGTTGCGAAAAAAGCCCCCAAGAAGTTCTCGGGGGGGATGAAACGGCGACTTAACATAGGGTGTGCGGTTATCCATAAGCCTGAGCTGTTGATATTAGACGAACCGACTGTGGGGATTGACCCGCAATCACGCAACCATATACTTGATTTTGTAGTCGACATTAACAAAAAAGGTACAACGGTTTTATACACATCACATTATATGGAGGAAATCGAGAAAGTCTGCTCGCGGGTTTGTATTATGGACTCAGGAAACGTCATCGCTGACGGAAGTGTTGAAGAAATCACCCGTTCTGTAATATTCGAGGAAGTGATTTATCTTGAGGTTAAAGAGCCCTCCCCGTCGTTGCCCGAAAACATAAAGAAAATCCAGGGGGTTAAATCCTGCGATGTTGACGGAAGAAATTTAACTATAATCAGCAAATCCGATTCACAAAACTTGGCACGGATTTTAGAGGTGGCAACTCCTTTTATAATTCTTGGTGTTTCTGCTAATCGTCCGACCTTGGAAGATGCGTTCCTGTCATTGACCGGTAAAAAACTAAGGGACGGTGACGCATAATGAAACAATTCTTGGCTGTGTTTTTTATGGGGTTCAAATATTTATGGCGTAACCCTCTTACCGTTAGTGTTATCATTTGTTTCCCGATTGTGTTTATTCTTATATTAGGAAATGCCCTATCCTCCTATATTACCCCTGTGTTGGATTTTGAACCGCTCCATATAATGTATGTCACCGATAATGAGGAAAGCATGTTCGCAGAGTTCTTGAAAACAGAAGATATTTCCCGCTTTTTAGACATTGAAATTACCGATGAGGCACAGGCTGTTCAGAGTGTCACAGACAACGATATATGTGTTGCGATTTTTGAAAAAAATGGAGAAATTTCAATTATTAAATCCAGCGTTTCAAGCGTCGGAACATCGGTAGTTTTAGCGGTCATCGACAGTTATATTCAAGTTTCTGCGGCGGCGGAAATTGCAATCGCAAACGGTGCAAATCCGTTCGAGGTGTTCAGAGCGATTAATTCTGAATTTGCTGTTGACGCTGTTCCGTTGGGGAATCGTGTGCCTAATGCAATGGATTATTATGCGGTGACAATGCTTGTTTATATTATGCTCCTTGCAGGAATGAACGGGTTAGAATTGTTTAACAAAAGTCTAATAAGCGACACGGGAAGAAGAATTATGACGGCTCCGGTTTCTAAATCGACATTAATCTGCGGTTTAGTTGCGGCTTCCACATTAACCAGCTTTTTACAAGGAATGATTACGTTCGTGTTTACGGCATTGGTTTATGGGGTATATTGGGGTGAGAGAATTCCGCTGGTGCTTGTTACACTTTTCGCAGTTGTCTTATTATCGCAGGCGTTATGTATATTTTTAATCCTATTATTTAACAATCCGGGGCCTCCCGTAGCTATTATACAAGCCACATTTTTTATAACCACGTTCGTTTCGGGAGGTTATGCAAAAATATCATTCGGAGGAGCGGCAGACAAAGTCTTGGCATATGCCCCGAACGCATTAGCTCATACCGTGATATTCGGTGCAATCTTCGGGGGAAACGAGGGCAGAATGATGTTCTCTTTGGCACTGCTGTTCGCACTTGCAATCGTATTCTTTGTTTTAGCGTTCTTTGTCGGAAGGAGGAAATTGGCATGACGGTTTATACAAATACTTTAAAAAGAATATTCAAAATCCCGTTTAACTGGTTTTTTATGTTTTTGTTTCCTGTGATATTCTTAGTGTTAATCAGCGTTTCCATAAGTGATGATGAAGTTGCTGACCCTTTAGCCAACACTCTTCCTTTCGGGATAGTGGATTTGGATAATTCGTCTTTGTCTAAAGTATTAATTGAAAAATTAGAAGCACGGTTTATAGTTTTAGAAATTGCTCAAATCGATATTAATTCTACGTTGACCGAGCAGACTGTGCCGTGGATTCTGCTTATTCCTGACGGTTACGGTGCAGATATTACACAAGGCAATACCCCTGTTTTAGAGGGTTATTCCCTCACAATTACCGATGTGTCGGAGATTGGCACAGCCTATGCAGAAAGTATCACCCGTTCGTTAATGCTTCTCGGGAGCGACGATGAAACAATTCTCTCCGAATGGGTAAAGACCTCCGAGTTAACGGTCACAACCGCTCCTAAAAGCAGTGACTGGGGGTTGATAACATTCTGGTTCGGTTTCTTCGGATTTGTTGCAATATATACAGCTTATTTCGTTTCTAAGACACTGACCGACGATAAAAAAAGAGGAATGCCTGACCGCTTGGGAGTGATTCCCGCTTCTCCGAGGAAGCATTTGATTTCGAGTGCTTTGGCGGCGTTCACGGCGACGGAGATTTCTGTAGCGGCACTTATGCTTGTTGTTATCGTGCTGTTGGGGGTTGTTCCGAATATGTTCCTGTTGTTTTTATTATTGAGCTTATTCAACCTGTTTTCGGTATGCCTTGTTCTTGCGATATTATCGATGGCGAAGGATTTGGGTGCCGGCTCTGTAATCGTGACAATGACAGCGGTTATATTCAGTATGCTCGGTGGTGTGTTCTGGCCACTTGATTTGGTTCCCGAGTATATGCAAAAGGCGGCATATTTTTCACCCGGGTATTGGTTGGTTCGGGGAATAGGCGGTGTTCAGGACATTTCCTTTGAGGGATTCGGAATGTCGGTGTTGTTTTTGACAGGGTTCACGATTGTGGCGATATTATTGGGCGGGTGGAAGAGTATACAGAAAATGGAGGATGACAATTGACAATTAACAATTATTATGGTATAGTTGAGGTGATAGAGGAGGTAATGAAATGCAAATAGATACAAATAATTCAATATCAATAACTGAAATAAATCAGGATTTCTCACGTGTTACCCAAATTGTTGATAAAAACGGAGCGGCTGTTATTATGAAGAATGACACACCAAGATACGTCATCATGGAATACAGTCAATTTCAAGATATTGAATATGCAGATGATGCAACAGTTATGGAAATTGGTAAAGCAATAATTGAACGACACATTGAAGCATTTAAGGAGCTTGCTAAATGAAGAAGCTCACTGTCGAACAAGTAATTGCCCTACACGAAATTATGGTGGAATACAGTGGCGGTTCGTATGGCGTTCGAGATATGGGATTACTTGAAAGTGCACTTGCTACACCCTTTTCAACATTTGGCGGCTTTCAATGTTTTCCGACAATTGAAAGTAAGGCGGCTCGATTAGCGTTTGGAATCATCAACAATCACCCTTTCATTGACGGAAATAAGCGGGCAGGTATACATTCAATGCTTGCTTTTCTTGAACTTAATAAAATAAAACTGAACTGTAACGACGACGAACTCATTAAACTGGGTTGGGGAGTTGCCGCCGGTTCAATCAATGAGGAAGAAATTCTTGATTTTATTGTTACGCATAATTGATAATTGGTGATTTCATGAACCGTTATGCTGTGTTCGCCCGAATTGCGGCGGGAGTTATGTTAATAATCGTATGGGGACTGACCGACAGTCCCCTTCTCGGCGTTGTGTTCATGCTTTTATTAACAGCGTTGTCGGCGGCAAGATACCGCTTTAAACCGTATTCATGGTTAATAATAACCGAAGCAATTATATGTGTTGTGTATGCCTTTCTTTGGTTTCCCGCACTTCTCGGTTTGTGGTTGGCGGTAATCAGCTTCTTGGAGAATAAATGGCGTGAGTGGGAAACCGAGCTTATTCAAAACGAAAATCAAAACCGTGCCGAGTTATTAAGATTAGAAAAAAAGCGTGAAGCTGCCGTCTTAGACAGCCGGAACGCCGCTCGTGTTGCAGAATTAACCGAGCGTGCAAGAATTGCACAGGACATTCACGACCATGTCGGTCACGAAATATCCGGGACGTTGATTGCACTCAGAACAGCAGTTATGCTTTATGAGAAAGGTGATGAACGTGCGGGTGAATTATTAAAACAAACGGCAGAGCGGCTTGAGCAAGCGTCAGAAAACCTCAGAGAAACCGTACATAATCTTAAACCTGCCGAGGTTAAAGAAAGCTCTTACAGTATGGAAACATTAGAAGAGTTATGCGGGTCGTTCGGGTTTTGCACGGCTGTTCTCGTGGCGTCGGGTGATTTGAATAATGTGAACGTGTGGGAGCTGCTTGTTGTTAATTTGAAAGAGGCACTTACTAATGTTGCGAAACATTCCTCCGCTACAAAAGTCGATGTTAAATTAAACGGGAACGCCGATTATATACGAATGACTGTTACAGACAACGGGAAATCTGTTAATAAAAATATGCATTACGGAATGGGGCTGACAGGAATGAAGGAGCGGGTACGCAGGGCGGGAGGGACGCTGTCGTTTAATACCGAGAGCGGATTTCAAATAATAAACGTGTTACCGAAGCAAGGAGGGTTACATGAAGCTTTTGATAGTTGACGATGACGGACTTATCCGTGACAGCCTTAAACTTATGCTGGAAACCACTGACGGCTGGACAGCTCGGACTGCCGCTGACGGGGAGGACGCATTTGTAAAATGCCGTGAGGAATTACCCGACATAATCCTCATGGACATTCGTATGCCGGTATGTGACGGTGTGGAAGCCACCCGTAAAATAAAAGAAGCGTTCCCCGAGGTGAAAATAGTTATGCTGACGACGTTCACCGATGACGGGTATATAACCTCTGCCATTAATGCGGGGGCGGAGGGGTATCTTTTAAAAAGCACACCCGCCGACGGAATAATTGAGAGGATTCGTGCGGTGGAAAAGGGTGCAATGGTGTTCGATAAAGGGGTAAACCTGTCTGCTAAGAAACCCGAGGCGGTTATATTTGACATACTGACCGAAAGAGAGAATGAGGTTTTAGCATTGGTGGCTACAGGTTTATCCAACGGTGAAATTGCGGCAAAGCTGTTCTTGTCTCCGGGGACTGTTCGTAATGCGGTGAGCGTTATTTTGGAAAAGCTGGAGCTTCGTGACAGGACGCAGTTGGCAGTGTATTATTGGAGAAATTCGGTGGGGTGAAATGCTTAAAAAAACTATAACAACAATTACCTTGGTCGCAGTGTTTTTATCGGTGTTTAACCCTCTTACGGTAAAAGCTGTTTCATCAGAGAAAAATTTACTTATCAATGGTGACTTTGAGAGAATGGGGCGAGGCTATCCGTTAAAGTGGTCGCTGTCGGGCGACGCCTATCTTGAGGTTGCCGCTCGTGAGCCTGCCGCCGGAGCAGTTGATATGATTGTCAACGGTGGATTCGAGGAAGCTAAATTCAGTTATCCCGTGTGGGAGGTTGTCGGTAATTTTACAAGGGACAATACTTTTTCAAGAAACGGGAACTGGTCTGCCAAATTAACGGGTAGCAACAGTTCTAACGGGACTTTGACTCAGTATATTAACAATATTGCACCTTCAGCGGAATACCAGCTTTCTATGTGGGTTTATATGGACAAAGCCGCAGTTGACGCAGGGAGCAATGTTCGTGTAAGGGTAGGGTACGGGAGACCGGGCAACAATTTCCACTGGCTCGGCGGAGAGAGTTTAAGCGAACATCACGCATTCTTGTCGGGGGGGACTTCTCCCGAAGCAGGCGTGTGGACACAGTATCTCCTCAATTTCACACCCAATCACGCCGCAGGAAAGCTGTGGCTGCAGCTTATAGTCGCCTGCCCCTCCGGAACGGTATACATTGACGATGTTTCAATGTATGTAATAACCGCCCCTGACCGTTTTGCCCTTGATACCGACGATATATTCCATTATTCCGACAATAATACGGGAACAGCAACAATAAAATTTAACAGTTATTACGGGACGTTCCCTTCCTCGACAACCGTCGATTTGAAAATCACGGACGGTAATACCGTTGTGGTGCAATCGCTTAATAATGCCATGACCTCCTCCATGCAATCGTACAATTACGATATTACCCCGCTCAAGGAAAAGAAAGAATATATATTAACCGCAACTGTAAAAAGCGGCGGGAATACCTATAACTATACGCAAAGGATTTTCAAATACCCCCGCCCGAAAAAACTAACCAAGGACGGTGTGTATATGGTTGACGGTAAGCCGTTCGCTCCCGTTATCGCTTACAGTGCGTGGTCGTCTAACGCCGGGGAACACGGTGGCGGAAATTATCCCGGACTTGCCGAAATAGGAATAAACGTGGCAGTCACCACAGATGTGGGAGCGGTTTCCACTATTTTAAAGCAGTTAGACGAGTTAGATGCCCTCGGCTTAAAATGTATGATTTCCCTTTATCGGGGGCGGCTTTCCTGCGGGAAAGGTATGCTCCCTCCCGGGCATCCGAGGAATATTGCCCATACAAAGGAAATCGTGACCGCTGTTAAAGACCATCCCGCCGTATTCGCCTATTATATCATGGACGAGCCGCACCAGAACTTCATGAGAGAGGAATTGGAGGATTGGTTAATCGAATCTTATCGGAT
Source organism: Oscillospiraceae bacterium (assembly GCA_009784825.1). Classification (GTDB taxonomy): domain Bacteria; phylum Bacillota; class Clostridia; order Oscillospirales; family Ruminococcaceae; genus Ruminiclostridium_E. Next base: position 134,248 of record WQXO01000001.1, on the reverse strand, counting down.
TATACGTGATATAGATGACAATAATCCCGTATTTTTAGCCGAGAATACCCGCAGTGATTTCGGGACATCGGGGAAGATGTGTGATATGCTCGGTATAGTTGTGTATACCAGAGCGGGCGGGCAGAATTTGCAATTGGTTTCAATCGGCATTGATACCGCAAGAGAGGCTGTGAAATATAACAAACCCGTTTACCCGATTTTGCAAACATTTGAATGGGGGAACGGCTGGTTTCCCACAGTCGATGACATAAGCGAAATGATATACCGTTCCGTTGAGGGAGGGGCACAGGGTATATCATACTATGCGGTGGGGAACGCATTCGGTATGTTCGGCGGAGAAAAGAAGCACCTGTACCAAACAGATTTGTGGAAGCCCTTAAGCGAGCTATGGGAAGCAGAGCTTAAACAAGTGTTAGCCGAGGCTACGGTGAAATCAAAAAAAGAAACCTCTGCATGGTTCACGGGGCAAACAAGGGCTTTTTCAGAAATAATCAGTGATACTCCGGAATATAATTACCTTGTTTTGCCCAAAACAGGAGCTAAGGCAGAGCAGATGGTCTATGGGATAAAACCGAATACTACTTATTTCATAACCGTATGGTCGAAATCAAGCGTTGCCGACAGTGTGAAACTTGACGTGGATTTTCATATAAGCGACGGCAGGTGGACACAGACAGGCACGATGTTTTCTCAAGTCTTCGGAAAGGCGGATTCTGAGTGGCACAGAACGGTGATTGAGGTTAAAACCCCGTCAAACGCTAACGCTTTTATGCTGACCTTGACCGCTCGTTTGAATGATGCGTTTTTATGTATTGATAATGTCCATGTAGGGACTTCCCGCCCTACTGTAATTACTGCTCCTACTCCCGAGACAATTCAAACCGAGGAATTGATTACTGAACCTAATGAAATGTCTGTTGAAACAAGTCAAGGCGTAACAGAACCTATACCGGTTGAAACAACAAGCGGGCAGGCAGAATTGTTCACCCTTGCAGAAACGATAAACCAACCCGAAATTGTTCCGACAATACCCGATCCTCCTCCGGATTATCCCGAAAATAACAGGAATTTTTGGTGGGTATTGGCTTTTGTTCCGGCAGTGATAATCGGTGCGAGGGTTGTTTTGATGATTGTAATAAGAAAATAAAAAACGGGTGTTTAACACCCGTTTTTGATTTATGCTCCTGTTACTCTACCAACCCTATTCTATCCACTACAATATATTCAAAATTGTCCTTGTTTCCGCTTTCATATGATGAAGATGATATAAAAACAATGTGGTTTTCAGTTAAATAGCAAGCATATATGCCCTCTTTTGCTTCATTTATGACTATAAATCTATCTGCTTTGAAATCATAAAAAATCGGAACACTGTCATGCCCGTTTACCCTCCAAACAGCATAATTACCTTTTATTGCAAACTGCCCGAGATATAAAGAGTGGGCAATAGGTTCTAAAAATACATATTTGTTTCCGTGTTGAATATATGACAGCTTTGAACCGGTCGCATATTCATTATCTTCTTCCACAACCATAACCCATTCTGCATATACGATTTTATCTTCTTGACAATCAATCCATTGAACTGAATCGTATAAATCATATTGCTCTAAATCAATCATTTCAGCAATATAATCATCTCGGAATACCGCTATTTCTTTGCTTTTATAAATAAACGCCAAATCGCCTTTATATATCATGGGGTTTTCTGCATTTTCAAAAACAATTTCAATTTCCTTAGTAACAATATCATAGGAATATATTCTGGAGTAATAATCTGAAAAATCCTTGCCGAAACCATAAAAATCATCGAAGTATATTACATCATCTATAATAACAGGGTTATTTGCAAAGCGTTTATATACAAATCCGCTTTCCGGCTGTATAGACGGCTCAAAAAATTTAATGCTTTCCCCTGTTTCCCTAATGTATAGATTAAATGAATAATTATACCACATTTGATAGTCAAAGCTCTCTATATAAACTATATATTTATCGTCAACATATAAAACACCAAAACCTTGCCCTATGACATCTCCTTTAAGTAACGCTTTGTACTCGTCATTATTAATATTATAAATACCAATTTCGGCATACTCTATATTCTCATAACTGTGATGTTCTACAACCTTAGAAATAAATACATTTAAATCGTTATCAACGCCAGAGATAAAATACATGATTTCTGTTTCAGGATGTTCTATAATGCCACTACTGTAATTATAGTGTGTTTTAGAAATGTCAATAATATAGGAATTAAACTCAATAATATCCTCTATCGGAAATGCTTCTCTTTCGTAATTATAATTATCTTTCAAATTACACGAAGTTAATAATATAGCTATTATAAATAAATTTGCGATTTTTTTCATAAAAACTCCATAAAAGGGTGGGTGTTGTAAGACAACTTAATAGAAAGACCGACTCGAAAAAATCGAATCGGTCTTTAAAATTACTCCACTCTTCCTGCTCTGCTTTCCTTTAATATAACATCATGGGCTCCGCCCTCGACTATACTCGTTGAAGAAACACGGGTCAGCTTGGCGTCTTTATGCAGGTCTGCAACGGTTAAGCACCCGCAGTTGCACATTGTTGAGCGAACCTTCGCTAACGAATTCATCACGTTATACTTGAGAGGCCCGGCATAGGGTACATAACTGTCAACCCCCTCCTCAAACGATAAGCCGCCATCGCCGCCCATATCGTATCTCTGCCAGTTACGGGCACGGTTGCTACCCTCACCCCAGTATTCCTTGACATATGAGCCGTTTATCATCAACTTGTTTGTCGGGGACTCGTCAAACCTTGCGAAGTATCTGCCGAGCATTATGAAGTCCGCACCCATCGCCAATGCCAGTATCATATGATAATCACGGACAATTCCGCCGTCGGAGCATATGGGGATATAAATTCCCGTTTCTTCATAATATGCGTCACGCTCTTTACAGACTTCTATAAGCGAGGTCGCTTGCCCCCTGCCTATACCCTTCTGTTCACGGGTTATGCAGATTGCACCACCGCCTATGCCCACTTTTATAAAGTCTGCACCGTTTTCCGCTAAATAGCGAAACCCCTCTTTATCAACGACATTCCCTGCACCGACTTTTACGCTTTCTCCGTAACGGGAGCGAATCCAGTCAATCGTGATTTTCTGCCACTCGGTATGCCCCTCCGAACTGTCGATACAAAGCATATCCGCACCGGCTTTTACTAATTCGGGGACACGCTCGGAATAATCCCGTGTGTTTATACCCGCTCCCACCATGTATCTCTTGTTTGCATCGAGAAGCTCGTCCTTGTTTTCTTGGTGCTGCTCATAGTCTTTGCGGAACACGAAGTATTTTAATCTTTGGTTTTCATCAATTATAGGTAATGCATTCAGCTTCTCGTCCCAGATTATGTCGTTGGCTTGCGAAAGAGTAGTGTCTGCGGGAGCGGTTACTAATTCGTTGAACGGGGTCATAAATGTATGCACTTGTGTGTCCCTTGACATTCTCGAAACACGATAGTCACGCCCTGTTACCATTCCCAGCAGTTTTGAATCGCAAGTACCATCCTCTGTTACCGCCATTGTGGAATGCCCTGTCTGCTCTTTCAGCCTTAACACGTCGGCAAGTGTCATGTCGGGACGTAAATTAGAATCGCTTTGTACATATCCCGCCTTATAACCCTTTGCACGGGCTACCATTTCTGCCTCGTTTTTTATACTTTGGGAAGCGAAAATAAACGAAATCCCGCCCTCCCTTGCTAACGCAACCGCCATTTTATCGTCGGAAACCGATTGCATAATTGCGGAAACAAGCGGAATATTAAGGGTTATTGCGGGGGTTTCACCCCTCTTAAACTTAACTGCGGGGGTTTTTAAGGATACGTTTTGAGGAATACACTCTTTTGAAGAATAGCCGGGTACGATTAGATACTCCCCAAAGGTGTATGAGGGTTCGGGAAAGATGTTAGCCATAATTTTACTCTCCTTTTCTTTTTCTTTATACAAGTAGGGGGCGATGCCTACATCGCCCCGTGGTTGTCTTTTCGGTGCGATGTGGGCATCGCACCCTACATTTTTGTTTAATTCAGTATCTTGAACTTTCCTATGAGCGGCAGTTCTTTCGCTTTTCCGTTGTATGCATTAACTATTCCTGCAACCATTAACACAAGTGTGAAAAGTCCGATTGCAATAGAAACCACTGTCCCGATATAAGCAAAACTTGCGAAAACCATGCTTGCTACCGAACCGATACACGAGAATATAAACAGAATCAACCCTTGATTAGCGTGATACCGTGCGAACCTTGACTGGGGAGCAACAAGCAACGGAATAAGAAACAAAATCCAAATATAGGAGAGGATTGCCATGATTTTATTGTCCTCAATATCATAGCGGTCAAACTCCGATGTGCTGTCCGGCGTGTCCATAAATTCGTTAATAGTATTATTAAAGCTGTTGTCCGTGTTCGGGCTTCCTGTCACAGGTGAGCCGCAACCGGTACAAAACGTTTCATCAGAGGAAAGCTGCTTTCCGCATTTTTTACAAAACACTATTAACAAACGCCCCTTTTACAGTTAAGTAGCAGATGTCGCTAAATTATTCGTCCCACTTGATGATTTTCAAGTTGCCGATAAGCGGCAATTTCTTTACTCTGCCGTTCACCGCATCCACGATTCCAAGAATCATAAATACTGTTACAACTATAGGAACAACACCCGTCCAGAATAAAATAACATACGCCAAGCCGAGAATTAAACCATAGTTAGCATAGAACTTAGCAAGCTTCGATTCCTTTGACGAACCACACATAACGATTATTGTGCCTATGTACCATAATAGGTAACATAATATCGCATTAGTTTTGTTCGCCTCAATTTCTGCCGCATCAAACAGATGAGTTATGTCGCTTTCATTGACCGGTGCTGCCGACGCACACGCTGCACACAGTGTCTGCCCTTCAGCGATTTGTGCTCCGCATTTTGTACAAGTTCCCATGTTAAAAACCTTCCTTATTATTATAATAGCCTTGTCTTATATGGAATGATTATACAACATATATGAGATTTATGTCAAGTGTTTTACGCATTTTTGTAAAAATTTTTATAAAAACACTTGACAAGCATGCGATTTTTGAGTATAATTATCCCAATATGTAAATCCATTTGAGTTGACAGAGGTGGTTTATTATGGCGAAAAATTTGGGCGTTAATATTCTTTTAGATGTTTATGGAGCTCTTTTGACCGACCGCCAGCGTGTCACTCTTGAGCTGTATTATGGGGACGATTTTTCCTTGGGTGAAATATCACAGGAAACAGGAATTACACGGCAGGGCGTCCTTAATTGTATCCACAAGGCGGAAAAAAAGCTGTTCGAGCTTGAAACAAAGTTAGGGCTTATTCGGAAGTTTCGGGATTTGCAAGACGATATTGATAAATTAGAGGGATTGATTTTGCAGTCAGAAATGACGAACAGAGCAGTTCTTGCACAGATAGACGAAACTATGGTTGAGATAAAAGGAAAAATATAATTATGGCTTTTGAGGGACTGTCAGATAAATTAGGGCGGGTGTTCAAAACACTCAAGGGCAAGGGTAAGTTAAGCGAGAAAGACGTTAAAGAGGCTATGCGGGAGGTGAAAACCGCACTCCTTGAAGCTGACGTTAACTTTAAAATAACCAAGAACTTTGTGGCGAAAGTGACCGAGCGGGCAATCGGCTCACAAGTTATGGAAAGCCTTACACCGGGTCAGCAGGTCATTGATATTGTTCATGACGAGATGATTAAATTATTAGGCGAGAGTAATTCGTGGATAGAGTTTCCTGCCAAGCCGCCATGTGTTATTATGATGTGCGGGTTGCAGGGTGCAGGTAAGACTACCCACTGTGCGAAATTAGCAAAGCATCTCAAGGGTATGAACCGCAGACCCCTCCTTGTGGCGTGTGATGTATACCGCCCCGCCGCAATTGAGCAGTTGAAAATAGTCGGTGAAAAAGCGGGTGCAAAAGTATTCGAGATGGGGCAGGGCAATCCCGTTAAAATCGCCGAGGAAAGCATTAAACATGCAAAAGACAACGGATTTGACGTAGTAATCGTTGATACGGCAGGGCGACTTCATATTGACGATGAATTGATGAACGAGTTAGAGCAGATTAAACAGACAACCTCGCCTAATGAAATATTGTTGGTTATAGATTCCATGACCGGGCAGGACGCTGTTAATGCGGCGAAGACATTTAATGAGCGGATTGAGTTATCGGGGGTAATCCTGACTAAGTTAGACGGTGACACGAGAGGTGGTGCGGCGTTATCGGTTTTAGGTGTCACCGGAAAGAAAATCAAGTTTGCAGGGGTGGGGGAAAAAATTGATGACCTTGAACCGTTTCACCCCGACAGAATGGCTTCGAGAATTCTCGGAATGGGCGATGTCCTCAGCTTAATCGAAAAAGCCAAGAACAGCTTCGATGAAAAGGAACAGGAAAAGCTGCTTAAAAAAATGCAGGAGAACAGGTTCGATTTCAACGACATGTACACACAGTATAAGCAGATTGAAAAAATGGGGAACATTAGTTCAATTATCGGGATGATGCCGGGGCTGAGCGGTAAAGTCAAGGAAGAGGACATAGACGAGCGGGTGCTTACAAGAGCTAAGGCGATTATCGAGTCTATGACCAAGAAAGAGCGGGAACGTCCGTCTTTAATCGACGCTAAGCGGAAACGCAGAATTGCGGCAGGGAGCGGCACAAAGGTGGAAGATGTTAATATATTAATGAAACAGCTTGAACAAATGCAAAAGATGATGAAGATGATGAAAAAAGGCGGTAAAAAAGGTTTCCCAAGGTTGCCGAAGGGCATGAACATGAAAGATTTAGAAAACTTGAATTTTTGAACCACCCCGTCAGGCTACGCCTGCCACCCCTCCACAGAGGGGAATTATAGGCAGTATAAATAAATTATCAAAATATTAAGGAGAAAAACAATGGCAGTAAAAATCAGGTTAAGGCGTATGGGTGCGAAGAAAGCACCTTTCTACAGAATAGTAGTAGCCGATTCGAGATTCCCGAGGGACGGTCGTTTTATTGAGGAAGTGGGTTATTATGACCCGACGAAAAACCCCTCTGTTATCAGTGTTGACGGCGACAAGGTTCAAAAATGGCTGAAGGACGGGGCTCAACCCACTGACACAGTCAAGAGAATTCTGAAAACGAAGGGCGTAATTGAATGAAAGAATTATTAATAACAATCGTTTCGGGGCTTGTCGAGGATAAGGCTGCGGTCGATGTAAAGGTTGACCCCGTGAACACAGAGGGCGTCACGGTTTATCACCTGCATGTCGCTCCCGACGATATGGGCAGGGTAATCGGTAAGCAGGGACGTATCGCTAAGGCAATCCGCACCATTATGCGGGCAGGAGCGGTTCGGGTTAATGAGAAAATTATGGTGGAAATAGATTAAGCTTAATAAATTAAGACCGCCTTTACGGAATAATTCGTAAAGGCGGTTTGTTATTTTGGTTATAATTCTTATCCGTTGGTGTCGCCGATTACCACTGTTTCGGGGAATAGGTTTCTGCTTTCCTCTTTATTAAGGAACGTCGTGCTGACGTATCCTTGGATAATCGCACCATCTTCTACGGTTATTGTTGATGCACTAATATCCCCGAACACAACCGCATCACCTTTTAAGTCTGCCTTGCCCACAACATCGAGATTGCCCTTGATTTTCCCGTTAATGTCTGCATATGTAGACATTAGGTCGCCCATAAGCAAGGTGTCACGCTTCATGGTGACATTGCCTTTCATTCGGATATTCCCCTGTACCTGTGAGGCATGCATTAATGCGTTGTTGCAGGTGACATTTCCTACAATTTTTCCGTTCAGGTCAATATTTTTGGTGGTTTCAACATCGCCTCTAATGTCGCCGTCAACACTCATGTCGGCGAATGAACGAATGTTACCGTCAACATAGGTATTTCTTGATATAACAGTGATTTCGTTATCGTCATTCCTCCCCGCCCTAAGATTGGGCATGGGTGTGGGTGCGGGTAAATTATACAAACCGGCACCGCTTGTTTCACCGGGAACGCTTTCGGCAACAGGTGCTTCTGTCCTCGAGAAACCGCTTTGGGGAATGCTCGCCTCCTGTGCGAAAGTCGGTGCAGGAACCTCCCCACCTGAAAAGAACGCCTCTGTAGCGGGGGTTGCGTCGCTTTCGGCAGGCTCGGCAGCTTCAACAGGGGTATATGTCGTTACGTCCGGAGTTGTACCGTTGAGTGTAATTTCCCGCGGCTGTTGTATTCCGTCGTCCTCCACGGCTTTTTTCAACTCTTCAACGGGCAGCTTTACAGCGAGTTCTTTTTCCTTTCCGCCTGTAAGCTCCTTAACCGCTTGTGTGAAATTCTCTTTTATTCCCATAATTGTTTCATCCTCTTTACATTTATTATATTAAACATAGCTTAAAACTGCAATGGTTCAACATCTCTGCTTAGTTTCCCGAACTTGTAGTCTCTCGGATTTTTCATTAACGCTTCTAATATATCGTCAATGGTCATAACCGTCATCGAAGCATTAATCGCATCATCATGCATTAGTATTACCGAACGCTTGTATGCACCCTCGCCATCATAAATCTTTGAAATTCCGTTGAGAACCGTGTTGTACATATGCGTCCAGCCCGCTCCCTTAGAGTCGTCACTGTCTATGCTCCAGTCGAAATACACAAACCCTCGCCTTGTCATTTCTGCGATAATATCGTCACGTATCCCTATATTGTAATCGTTCTTGCTCCCTCCGGGAAACCGAAATATCTCCGCTTTGTACCCCGTTTGCTCATAAAGTAAGTCATACGCTTTTTTGAAATCGGTTAAATACGCTTCAACACTTTCGTAAATTACTGCATAATCATGTGAAAAGCAGTGAATTCCTATGGCATGACCCTCTGCAAGGATTTGATTAAGCCGCCTTTCGCTGTTTTCGTTAGGGATTACAAAAAACGTCCCCGGTATGTCGAAGTTCCTCAAGTGTGCCAGCATAGTATCAGTATATTGCGACGGCCCATCGTCGAAAGTGAAATATATCCAGCCTGTGTCTTCCACATATTGCGGGGTAATATTATAGTTTTCCACATATAAATCGGGGAAAAGATTGGCATAGGCGGGTAGTGCTATGGGTTCGGGTTCAGTCACTTCGGCGGATGTAGAACCTGCTGTGGTGCTTGTGAGGTTCGGGTCTTTCGTCATTGCGGGGATTGCCCCGTCTGTGTTCGACGGGTCTGCGTCCGGTGTTCCCGAAGCATTGTTCGGGGAGGTGCCTTGAATCTGTGCCGACAGAACCTCAATTTCCTTTTTAAGGGAATTGTTGTTGACAGCAAGAATAATGGTCGCCGTTACCGGAATAATTATCGCAAGCACAACGATTGTCAGTATAAGGTGCCTGAAAAATCTTACACTTCCTATATACAAATAACCGCCCTCCATGCCTTAGTTTGAAAAACATATATAGTCATAATACTATAATATAACCGTTTTGTCAAGAAAAATTTTATTTTGTCTGAAATAGTGGGGGGATATGCTGTAATTTTATATAATAATTCATATGTTTTTCTGTGAAGGTATACAAATTTGTTTATTCGACAAAATTCGACAAAGCGTTGTTTACTTTTGTCATATAATGGTGTAAACTATGACAGAAAGGATTTTTACAATAGAAGAAGTTTAAAAACTTATCTCGGCATTTCTTGTTTCAGTTATTGCGGTTTCGTTGCTTACGACAACAACAAGTGCAAATCCAACATCATACTTTTGTCAGGTACACCAAAAAACAGGATGTACCCATTGCGTAAATCACACAATGATGACCGTGGGTTCACAAACCGCAACCTGTTCTCAACCGGGCGGGCTAATTCGTATTTGCACAACCTCCAGCTGTAGTACATTCTATATGATAACAATTTTTGCAAGAACCCAACAAACTGCTAGGCTGCATGGTATTGTGATTTCTGTGGTTCTCATTTGCATTTTGAGATTCGACCTTCAACCGATAATTCAAACGGTTATACTTCACAATATAATCCCACCGGCTTTTATCCGTCAACCGGCGTATTTTCTTAACTAAATAAGGAGAAATATAATGAAAAAACTAATTCTATTAATATTAATAACCGCATTTTTAATTTCTTTATGTTCGTGTAACAGAGACAATATTGAAAATGATACTGTTATCGAAAACAATTTCGATTATTATCGTGATGATATGCCCGAACCTTTTATTGAAACACAAAATGGTGGTGGTTCTTTACAAAGAGCACGCTTTAACGTACCTACTTTTAATGACCTTGATGGAGGGGGGTTAGATTTTATTGATTTTAGCTATGTTACACCGTTTATTGATTTAAACGATTTTTACTCATGGGTTAACAGTTCTGAAATGAATAATTATTGGAGTGAACCTGTAACAAATCTTATAGAATATCCAAATATGTATTCGTTTATTATTACTTTTAATATTCCTGTCAATGATTTAAAAGAGATAATGGAACACTATACAAACCTTGCTTTAACAGTGAATGTTGACCACTTCACTCTTGAAGAAACAAATTTAATTCTTTCACTGAATGAAGCAAAGATAATGGAATACTTCGTTTCCGACTATTCAATTTATCACAACGGAAGAATCTTCACACCAGCTTGGATATACTACCACACTCTTGAAAGCTATAAATCAGCAGGCATAACCCCTGCCATGCTTGAAGAAAAGCTCCCTCTCTACGCCGAGTTCAACTTCACCGAAGAAGCTACTGCCGCATTTGAACAAAAACTATCGGAATTTACAGGAAACGCTGTGTCCCTCAGATAAAGAAAAATTAAAAAGCGGTTGGTTTGCACTACACAAACCAACCGCCGTTTTTATATATTATTCTATTCCCGTTATAACCGCCTCATACCAGAAACCCTGCTGGTCGGAGGCTCGCAGGTTAAGCTCACTTAACGTAACCTCTGCCTCAATAACCGAGCCGTCTTCCGGGATTGCGGTGAAGTCTGCATCGTATTCCTCGTCATGAATTGAGCCTAATCTGAACATCGCTATATCCGAATAATACACGCTGTCATCACTTAACACGTAGAACATTCCGTGGTCTTTCGCCGCTTTTACAGGGAAAGGCAGTCCCGCTGTGCTTGAGGCATCAACAAAAAATAGAATATCGCCTTTCTTTTCGTGACCCTCATCTTCAATTGCAAGCACCAACCAACCCTTTAGCTTTATTTCACCCTCATATTTAACCGAGGTGGCAATTTCAACATCTGTTCCCGTTTTCTGACCGCTCAGGCTCGCTTGAGTAACCTTCAGCCCGCCAAACATGTCTTCGAGCTTTAACTCTCTTACTTCATGGGGTTCGGGATATTCGTCCCTCAGCTTCATCTCTGCGGGGTCGTAATAGTTTTCGTGTTTTGCGGAGTGATAGCTCACCCCCGTGGATTTACGCCCTATTGTCACGTCTTTAAACTCGAAGTTGAAATATTCACCGGATTCATAGGCTTGCTTAGCGTCAATTTCCTCACCCTCGCCGTTCTTAATGACATCGGCTTTCGCAAGGTCTAACTTTATTCCGTGAAGCTCAATATAGAATTCCGGCTCATGCACGGTGGGCGGATTGGGTTCTGTTGTGGGCTGGGTTTGCAGTGTGTTGTTCGGGGTCAGACGGTTTCTGTTGCAGGCAGTTAATGACACCGCCAGAACAAGAATTATTGCGAGAATTTTTATGGTTTTCATGGTTTATAATCCTTTCTTTAGGTAAATTTATTAACAGTATACCCAATTTTTAGGTAATAAACCAAAAATTTATTGACAATAAAGTAGTGATGTGATAGAATATCTCTTACTACTGCACGGAAGGGGTTGAAAATATGTTCCTTATTCGTTGGCTTTGGAAGAATTTGCAAGGCTATCGGGGGCGTTACATATCCGCATTATTGCTGTTGATTGTTGTTCAAATTATGTTTATCGGAAACCCTTTTCTTATCAGAATTGTGGTCGACACTTTCATTTCCGGTGAAAACGCTGCCGAAAATATTGTTAATCAACGAAACCTGTTATATTTATTAATCGGCTTAACAATTGTAATTAACGCCGTTCGGCTCGCTTTGCAATACTTTTTACAGCTGACATTTGAAGTGTGTTCGCAGGGAGCGATATATAAAATAAGAGCGTTTTTATTCGGGAATATGCAAAAACAAGACGCAACTTTCTACGACTATTACCGCACCGGCGACATAATGACACGGCTTTCCGGTGACCTCGAAATGGTTCGGCACACCTTGTCATGGGTGATTAAATCCATTATCGAGTGTTTTGTTATTTTCGTGGTGGCAGCAGTGTTTTATTTCACGATTGATGTGTATATGGCGTTATGCTTGATTGCACTGACCCCTGTGATATTCATTATCTCATTTGTCTTCCGTAAAAAAGTGGGTCCCATGTATGGCGAGCTGCGTGAGCGGTTAGCCGAGCTGAACACCGCCGCAGAGGAGAACATTTCCGGTAACCGGGTTGTAAAAGCGTTCGCCGCAGAGGAGTTTGAAATAGAAAAGTTCAAGTCTATTAATACGATGTATGCTTCTCAAAACAAAATAACCGCTTCAATGTGGTGGAAATTCTTCCTGCCGATTGAAACGCTTTCACAAGGGGTGTGGGTTATACATTTGGTCGTGGGCGGACTGTTCGCAATCAATGGCAGACTCACAATGGGTGATTTCATGGCGTTTTCTATGCTGATGTGGGCTGTTTCCGGACCTGTGAGTTATCTCGGAAATATAATCAACGATTTGCAAAGATTCACCGCCTCTGCCAATAAGATTATTGAAGTGTATTACAGCCGTTCAAAAATTGCAGACCGCTCTGACGCAGTTGAATTTCCCGAAAGAATAAAGGGAGATATTGAGTTCAAAAACGTCAGCTTTCGTTACGGTCAAACAGAAAAGGACAATGTGTTAACCGATATAAGCTTCAAAATTAAAGCAGGGCAGACTGTCGCAATTATGGGTGAAACCGGCTCGGGGAAAACCACACTTGTTAACCTTATTCCCCGTGTTTATGACGTGACTAAGGGTGAGGTTCTTGTTGACGGGTATAACATAAGAATGCTGAAATTAAACCAACTGCGTTCCTCAATCGGGATTGCCACACAAGAGGTTATGCTGTATTCCGACACCATAGAGGGGAACATCGCTTTCGGGAATATAGATATGTCTTTAGAGGACGTTGTGTTGTGTGCTAAGACCGCTGACGCACATGAATTCGTGGATAAAATGCCCGAGCAGTATGACACCATTATCGGGGAAAGGGGTGTCGGATTATCGGGCGGGCAGAAACAAAGAGTCGCCTTAGCGAGGGCATTGGCGATAAAACCGTCGGTGCTTATATTGGACGATACCACCTCTGCTGTGGATTCTGAAACCGAGAATTATATTCAGGAAAGTCTGCGGAATTTAGATTTCCCGTGTACTAAGATTATCATAGCGGCACGCATTTCTTCGGCGAAAGATGCCGATTTTATAATCGTTTTAAAAGACGGAAAAATTTCCGAAACGGGAACACATGAAGAGTTATTAAACAATGACGGGTATTATCGTGAAGTGTACGATTTACAGTCATAGGAGGGGCATATGGCACGGAATAAATTCGATATAGATGAAGAATTAGAATCGCCGTTTGAGTGGCGGCACCTAAAGCGTGCTTTGACTTATGCGGGGAGATATAAGAAAAACATCGCTTTGGGTATAACCCTTAGTGTTTTTTCTATTATATTTTCGCTGTTGGTTCCGCTGATTGTTCAGCATGCCATTGATAAAGCCATTCCCGAAAAGGATACTCAATTGTTATTGCTACTCGGCGGGGGAATGCTGTTGTCGATTTTTATGAGCGTGTTTTTGGCACAACGCCGTTCGATGATTATGACAAAGGTCGGGCAGAATATTATATACGATATTCGGGAGGATTTGTTCGCACATTTACAAAAGTTGTCGTTCGAGTATTATGACAACCGCCCCCACGGGAAAATCTTGGTTCGGGTGGTCAACTATGTAAACAGCGTTTCTGATTTAATGACCAACGGAATAATCAACTTTGTTATGGAATCGTTGAACTTGGTTTTTATTGCGGCGTTCATGTTTTTTGTATCGTGGGAATTGGCGTTGGTGGTTCTTGCGGGGGTGCCTGTGTTTATAATAATTATGATGTTTTTGAAAAATAAGCAACGCAGGGCATGGCAGGCGGTTTCTAATAAAACGTCCAACCTTAACGCTTACCTGCACGAAAGCATTGTCGGGGTTAAGATTTCGCAGATTTTCACCCGTGAAAAAGAAAATGCGGCGATTTTCGACAAGCTGTCCCGCTCTTACCGAAAGGAATGGATGAGGGCAATGGTCTGGTCACATTTAATTTGGCCCACTGTAGATAATATTGCGGGGATTGTCCGAGGCGGCGTTTACATAGTAGGTTTGGTGTTTTTTATTTCTTCGCCCGCTTCACTCGGAGTGGTGGCGGCAATGTCACAGTATTCGTGGAGATTTTATCAGCCTTTGTTAAACCTGTCGAACCTGATGAACGTGTTCATAACCGCCGTGGCTTATTTGGAACGTATATTTGAAACGCTTGACGAGGATGTGCTTGTTACCGACAAGGAGGACGCTTCTCAAATACCCGATGTTAAAGGGGAGGTGGTTTTCGATAATGTGACTTTCTCATATGAAAAGGACATAAACGTACTTGAAAACCTTTCGTTTACTGTAAATTCGGGCGAAAGCATAGCTTTAGTAGGCCCTACCGGGGCTGGGAAAACCACCATTGTAAACTTGGTGTCACGCTTTTACAATCTCAATGACGGCAGGGTGTTAATCGACGGAACGGATATTGCAAATGTTACATTGTCGTCGCTTCGTAAGCAAATGGGAATAATGTTACAGGACAGCTTCATTTTCAGCGGGACAATGATGTTTAATATAAAATACGGCAGGCGGGACGCAACCGATGAGGAGGCTTATGAGGCGTGCAGAATTGTAGGAATTGATGAGTATATTCGGGGGTTGAAGGACGGTTATAACACCGAGATGAAAGAGCGTGGTGCGGGATTGTCACAGGGGCAAAAGCAGTTAATCGCATTTGCACGGACTATATTGGCTAACCCGAGAATCCTTGTTCTTGACGAAGCAACAAGCTCAATCGACGCTAAAACCGAGCGGTATTTACAAGAGGGGTTGAACTATTTATTAAAAGGGAGAACCTCATTCGTAATCGCCCACCGACTTTCCACAATCAGAAACTGTGACAGGATATTCTATGTTTCTGAAAAAGGGATTACCGAGACCGGCTCACACGATGAGTTAATGGCAAAGCAGGGTGATTATTACAGATTATACACGGCACAGAGCATAGAATTAGGAGCAGTTGTGTGAATTAGACGTTCCTTATAACATTTCATTGACAAAACAATACATAACGAGTATAATAAAAGGAGAGGAACGGTGAATTAATAAAATGAAGCGTATCTTTGCAGAGACCCCTGTTTTTACCAAAAATTGGAAAACCTTAAATCTTGAGGATAACGATTTACATGAGTTGCAAAACTATATCATAAAAAATCCTAATGCCGGAAATGTAATCCAAGGTACAGGCGGATTGATAAAACTGCGATGGATTTTACCAAACACAGGAAAAAGCGGAGGAATTCGGGTTTTATATGTGGATTTTACCCGACAAGAAAAAATAATCTTAATTAACTGTTACAGTAAAAGCGAAAAAGATAATATAACCGATAAAGAAAAAAGTTTATACAAAGCGTTAATTAAATCGATAGAGGAGGAATTACAATGAGCGTCCATGAAGACACTTTACAGGGATTACAGGAAGCGTTAGAATACGCAAAAGGTAATCTTCGAGTAAAAACAACAGTTGTGGAAATCCCCGATGAGGAAATCAAGTTTTACAGCATATATGGCAAACTGTCGGAAACAAATAAAATAAAAATAATGGAATATGCAAATGAATTATTACAAGCATAAATTAAGCGGGCGACTTTTCGACCAATTCGGTCGAGTTAAGCCGCCCCCTACTTATTTTAAATGCACTTCAAACTTGTTGACCCCTTTTTCGGCGGCTTTTCTCAAAGCTGTTATCGCCGAACCGTAAACCTCGTCAAACTCTTCCCCGCTTGAACCGTGATACGCTATTCCCACCGACAGTGAAATGTTAACTGCCGAACCGTCCACCTTTATCGGTTTTTCAAACTTCCTTAAAATTCGTTGTGCTATCTCCTCAGCTTTGAGATAACCCTCTCCCGCTTGCATTTCCTTGACAAGCATTGCAAACTCATCGCCTCCGGTTCTCGCCACTGCACAGGATTGAATCTGGTTCTCCCAGAAAGAAAGCACAACCTCCATTAACAGTTTGTCGCCCGTTTCCCGCCCGTGCAGGTCATTTATTAACCTGAACCCATCAATGTCGGCAACTATTAAAACAGGAACAGCTTCTTTTTGCTCGCCGCTTTTCTCAATGTCTTTTACCATGCGAGTGAACTCTTCCCTAAGCTTGTTCTTAAGATATGCCCCCGTCAGTCCGTCGTGAACTCGCCCGTCCTCACCTTCACGGCGTTTTCTTTGTTCGTTCATGTCGTTTATGCGGCTGATTACCTTTGTGACCGCCCCATACGGGATTTGACCGTGTTTTTGTGCGGAGGTGCGTGAATCGTCAATCCCCACTGCACATACCGTATGATTAATCCATATGTAATCGCCGTTTGCGTTTTTTATCCGATATTCATAACTCATTGTTTTATTGGAAAATAACGCAAGATGGTCGAAGTTATAAAACCTGTCAAGGAAACCTTCACGATAATCAGGGTCAATAGCCTCAAGATAAACACTGCGAAATTCACTGAATTTTGTCGCACGGGAGTTTAATCCCAGCATACTCTCAAACTTGTCGGGGGTAATTATATTAAGCCTATCTGCAGAAATGTCAACCTCATATATTATATCTTCCGATGTTTGAACCGCAAAACTATACATTGAGCGATATTCCTTAACCGTGTTTTCAATAAGACGGATACGGCTTTCGTCAATTATCATTCCTGCTGTGACAATGTCATCATTGTCGTTTTTAACCGAACGCCCTGTTATCAATATCCATGCCCATTCATCGTTCGTGCCGCTTTCAGAACGGCTGACCCTTAACATGGTTTTTATGTTTATGTCACGCCCGTCGGTTTCCTCTGCCCGTGAAAAAGCAGATTTAACCTGCGACAGTGTTTCCGGCTGGAGATAATCGAATAAATATGCTTTTTCCGGTAAGTTTAACCCGGGATATGTATTCCTCCAATGACTCGGTACGCTGAGTTGAAAAACTCCTGCGTCCCTCGGTTTGCTCCAGTATATATTTAGTGTTCCCGCTTTCTGTGCCTGCATAACCGATAAATCACGTTTCGCCTGCAAATCCTCGCTCCTTCGTTCACGATAATACTCGAAGCTGTTGACAATCATGTTAAAAGCGTTCATGGCAGAGCCTTTTTCCAACGCCGAGTATTCCTTTAACGAGAACACGTCCTTTAGATTTTGCAGGATTTTCTCGATTTTCCCCGTTAAAAACTTCGCTAAGAACATGGAAATGATTACACATACCGTGACCAATACACTTGATGTGAGAATTACTAATATATAATCCCCTGTCATCATGCTTTCACGCTGTTCGGAATAGCCGATAACAACCGCCATAAGTGCGAAAAGAGGAAGACAGCTCAACCCAAGCAAAGCAACAAGAAATCTGAACCTTAATTTTTTCACGGCAATTCTCCCTCTGTTTTGTTATTCCTATTATAAAACTTTACACGGGGTTTGTCAATGTTTTGATTAATTTTTTACAAAAACCTTGACAAATTTTACTTATTTTGCTAATATATAATGGATTGTATTAAATAAAAAGGAAGTCTTGTCTTTATGAAAAAAATACCACATAAAATATTCTTGTCAGAGGAGCAGATTCCGTCAAAATGGTACAACCTGCGTGCCGATATGAAAAATAAACCCGCTCCCATGCTTAACCCCGCAACCTTACAGCCCATTACGCTTGAGGAAATTACACCCGTGTTCTGCGAGGCTTTAGCTAAACAGGAATTGGATAATGATACCCGCTGGGTCGATATTCCCGAAAGTATCATGGATATGTACAGGATTTACCGCCCGTCTCCCCTTATCAGGGCGTATAACTTAGAAAAAGCGTTGGGTACTCCCGCAAAAATATATTTCAAATATGAGGGGAACAACACCTCCGGAAGCCATAAGCTCAATTCG
Source organism: Oscillospiraceae bacterium (assembly GCA_009784825.1). Classification (GTDB taxonomy): domain Bacteria; phylum Bacillota; class Clostridia; order Oscillospirales; family Ruminococcaceae; genus Ruminiclostridium_E. The sequence goes on along the minus strand of WQXO01000001.1, from coordinate 115,925 downwards.
GCGATTGCACAGGCGTATTACGCTAAGGAACAGGGGTTGAAATCCCTCACCACCGAAACCGGTGCAGGTCAATGGGGAACAGCTTTGTCTGAGGCGTGTGCCTACTTCGGATTAGACTTGAACGTGTATATGGTTAAGGTTTCCTATGAGCAGAAGCCGTACCGCAAAGCAGTTATGCAGACTTTCGGGGCGAATGTTATCGCCTCTCCGTCGAACACCACACAAATCGGGCAGAAAATTCTTGCCGCCGACCCTAACGAAAGAGGGAGCTTGGGCTGTGCCATTTCTGAGGCTGTGGAAAAAGCGGTAACAAGCGACAACTGCCGTTATGTCTTAGGTTCGGTGCTAAGTCAGGTTCTGCTTCATCAGTCGGTTATCGGGTTGGAAACCGAAGCTGCTTTTAATATGATTGGCGAATATCCCGATATTATCGTGGGTTGTGCGGGTGGTGGCTCTAACTTGGGCGGATTAATTGCACCTTTCATGCGGGACAAGCTCACCGGAAAAGCCAATCCGAGGATTATTGCGGCTGAACCTGCTTCCTGCCCGTCACTTACGAGAGGTAAGTATGCTTATGACTTCTGCGATACCGGAATGATTACTCCTATGGCGAAAATGTATACCTTAGGGTGCGAGTTCAAACCCTCTGCTAACCATGCGGGCGGGTTACGCTATCACGGAATGTCGCCCATTCTGTCACAATTATACGATGACGGGTTCATGGAAGCGATTGCATTGGAGCAGACAAGTGTTTTCGAGGCGGCAGTTATGTTCGCAAAATGTGAAACAATTCTGCCTGCACCCGAATCGGCTCACGCAATTAAGGGTGCGGTTCAAGAGGCACTCAAGTGCAAGGAAAGCGGTGAAGCTAAAACAATTCTGTTCGGTTTAACCGGAACAGGGTATTTCGATATGACCGCTTACACCTCTTATCTTGAGGGGCAGATGAACGATTATGTCCCCACTGACGCAGATTTGGAAGTGGCTTTTTCTAAATTACCTCCTGTGAATGTTTAAAATTACCGTTGCTGAGTCTGCCGGGTTTTGTGCGGGGGTTAAACGAGCGTTTGACATAGCCGTTGCCGCCGCTGAGAAACACTCAAAGGCTTATACATTGGGGAAATTAGCACATAATAACGATGTGGTTCGTTTGTTAGAAGAGCATAATGTTTTCGTGGGAAGCGGCACTCCGACAATTATAACCGCCCACGGGGTCGGAAAAGATGTTTATGTACGACTGACTGATTATGTGGACGCAACCTGTCCTTTTGTTAAAAGAATTCACGAAATTGTTGATAATAAAACCTTTGTTATAATCGTCGGTGACGAAAAACACCCGGAGGTTATCGGAATAAAAGGACACACGAGCGGGGAATGTTATGTTGTTAATTCGGCAGGTGCGTTGGAAAACCTGCTGTGCGAGAATGAAAAGTTTCGGCAAAATGCACAGTTTCTTGTTTCGCAGACGACGTTTAATAAGAAAAAGTGGCAAGATTGTGTGGAAATTTTAAAAAAACACTGTACAAATGTACAAATATTTGATACAATATGTAATGCGACTGTAAAACGGCAGGAGGAAGCCGAACAGCTTTCTAAGCAAAGCGACATTATGATTGTTATTGGAAGCAGTGAAAGCAGTAACTCCGTTAAGCTGTATGAGATATGTCAAGAGTATTGTGAAAATGCGTTTTTTGTCGAAAACGCCGCAAACCCATTATTAAAAAGGTGTCTTGCCGGTTTTAAATCGGCTAAAATAGGCATTACCGCGGGAGCAAGTGTTCCCGGGGAAATAATCAAGGAGGTTCATAGTTTAATGAACGAAGAAATTAAGAAAAATGTAAACGAAGCCGAAGGTGAATTCGATTTTATGGAGGAAGTGAACAAGACCTTCCAAAAAATATATACAGGGAAAAGAGTCAAGGCTTATGTTGTCGCTGTCAATAAGACTGAAGCCGTTGTCGATTTGGGAACTAAACATTCCGGGTACATACCCGCGGATGAAATTGGCGGCGAGCCGGGTACCACTCCGGAGGACACCGTTAAGCCCGGTGACGAAATCGAATGTATCGTTACCTCGGTAAGCGATATTGAGGGGATTGTATACCTCTCTAAAAAACGTGTCGACGCTGACAGAGGTTATGAAAAACTCACCACAGCTTACAGTGAGAGTGCCGTTTTAGAGGGATATGTTTCCTCTGTAGTTAACGGTGGCGTTATCATCACTTTCGAGGGGTCTCGTGTGTTTATTCCCGCATCGCAAAGCGGTGTTCCCAAAACAGGTAAATTAGAGGAATTGTTGAAGAAAACCAAAAAGTTCAAGGTCATTGAAATAAACGAGCAGAAATCCCGTGTGGTGGGTTCAATCAAAGCTGCTTCCCGCCTCGAAAACGACGCTGTGAGAGCTAAGTTTTGGGAGGAAATCGAAATCGGCAAGAAGTTCGTGGGTGAGATTAAATCCATCGAAAACTACGGCGTTTTCGTTGACCTCGGCGGCGTTGACGGAATGGTTCATCTGTCCGAGTTAACCTGGAAACGTGTTAAACACCCCAAAGAAATCGTTTCTATAGGGGACAAGCTTGAAGTGTATGTTAAAAGCTTTGACCCTGAGAAAAAGCGTGTTTCTCTTTGTGCGAAGAACCCCAATGAAAACCCGTGGACAAAGTTTACTGATGAGTTCGGTGTCGGTGACACGGTTAAAGCCACTGTAGTAAATATTACCCCGTTCGGTGCGTTTGCACAGATTATGCCGGGGATTGACGGGTTGGTTCATATTTCCCAAATTTCCCTTGAGCGTGTCAAGAATGTTAATCAAGCACTCCAAATCGGGGAAGAAATCGAAGCACAAATAACCGAGATTGACGCTGAAAAAGAACGGGTAAGCATTTCAATTAAAGCGTTGTTAGAGCCTGCTGAAGTTTCACAGGAAGAAGTTTCGCAGGGAGAAGTTATTGACGCAGCCTCTGAGGCTCTTGACGAAGAAGAAGAATAAAAGAGGAAAAATAAATGAAGATTCCTAAAACATTAAAAACATTAATATTGGCGGCTATTGTTATTACTTTAGCCGCTTGCACTTCCGTGCCGGTTGAACACCCTCCCGTAACAACAACTCAAGCATCAACACAAGAAGTTGTTACAACCGAGGAAACTACAGCTGAAAGCAACACCAATACTATTGACCCGTCGAAGCCTTTAGTTGCACTTACGCTTGATGACGGCCCGTGTACCACCATAACAGTCCAAATCCTCGATATACTGGAAGAACGCGGGCTTGTTGCTACGTTTTTTGTAATCGGGCAGAACATTAACGACCAGACTGTACCGATTATGGAGCGGGGTTATGCTATGGGGTGCGAATATGCCAATCATTCGTGGGTACATAGTTCTATGGGTGGCATGTCTTATGAGGAGATTGTCGAAAACGTCACCAAAACTGAAGACAAAATCGCAGAGGTTCTCGGTGAAGCGGCTCGCCCAAAATATTTCCGCCCGCCTAACCTTAACACCAGCACACTTTTAATCGACACCTTAAAAGAACTGGGTTATCCGATGATGCAGGGGTTCATGGGGAATGACTGGACGAATAATTCTTCCGAGCAGATTTATAATTTAATAGTTCCGAAAATCAGTGACGGGAGCATAATATTACTGCATGACGGTTCGAGTTTTAAAAATACCCCCGAAGCTGTTGAAATGATTATTGATGAATTATTGGAACAGGGGTATCAGTTTGTGACCGTGTCTGAGTTATTCGAGATTAAGGGGATTAATCCTCAACCCGGGCTGAATTATAACAATGTATGGGGAACGTGGGAGTGACGGACAATTGACAATGCACAATTGACAATTGACAATTGATTTATGGGAAACAAAAATATTATACTTATAATAGTGTTTTCGGTGTTTGCGTGTGCCGTTCATGCGGTTATGCTGAACACGGTGCTGAACGCCTATGCGTATACCTCAATATTAAAGTTCACGCTTTTTACCGCTTTTCCGATTATTTATTTTGTTGTTCTCAAAAGAGGGAAGCTGCGTGAATTGTTCACAATTAAAGGGCAACCCGAGAAAAGGAATCTTAAAATTTCCTTTATTATCGGGTTTTCTGTTTTGGCGTTTTTGTTAATAATGTTTGTTGTTTTATACTCGTTTTTAGATAGGGAAATGATTGTCGGCGGGTTAGAAAAAACCGGAATAACAGCAGAGAATTTCCCGTTCGTTTTTGTGTATATTATATTCATAAACGCCGCTTTAGAGGAGATATTTTTCAGAGGGTTTGTGTTTTTGACGATATATCAATCCGGATATAGAAAATTCGCTTATGTATACTCAAGCCTTTTGTTCTCGGTTTATCATGTGTTCATAATGGACGATTGGTTTTCACCCGCTATGTTTATTTTATTATTAGCGGGATTAGTCGCCGCCGGGTTAATCTTCAACGAATTAACCAAACGCTGTAAAAGTGTGTTCGGGAGCTTAATCGTGCATGTAAGTGCTAACTTGGCTATTAATCTGATAGGAGTTTATTATTTTTATTTACATTGATTTGTCTGAAAAAGCATTAACAAAATCCGAGCAGAGAGAAAAAGCGTTAAGTGCTTTGGATTATGCACTTATGCGTGAATTTGATATGGAACGTCCGGAAATTCTATACAGCGAACACGGTAAACCTTATTTCAAGGACAGTGATGTTAAATTCAGCTACAGCCACTGTAATTACGGGGTTACCTGTGCCGTTTCTAAAAATGAAATAGGTGTTGACATTGAACGTATACGAGAAATAAAACCCGCTGTGATTAAGCGGGTTTGTTGTGATAATGAATTGCGATTAATTAAATCAAACACAGATTTTCTAAAAATCTGGGTGCAGAAGGAAGCTTATGCAAAGTTCACGGGGAGAGGGTTTGCAGAGGGGTTGAAATCCATTGATACTACTGTTTTACAGAATTCTCATGTGTTGGAACATAGGGAATTCTTTATTGGGGTTTACAGTAATGCTATTGCCGCAACGCCTCAATTGGTGCTAATCTCGCCGCCTTAACCGCCGGATATGCACCGAATACTCCGCCCAAACCCACTGCAACCGATACCGCTAATATAATCGGTGAGAAATTCGCAGTGAATTCAATCCCGTATATGGCACAGCCCGCCGCAGTCACGATTAAACCGAGAATTGCACCAATTCCTGAACCCATTCCCGAAAGGAGAACGCTTTCCAGCAGGAATTCACGTGCTATATCAAAATCCTTCGCCCCGATTGACTTCTTTATTCCTATTTCACGAGTTCTCTCATTGACGCTGACAAGCATAGTTGTCATTACAGTTAAGCCGGACACAATGAGCGATATTCCCGCAATTAAGGACAAAACCAACGTAACAGTTCCCATAATGTTCTCTAACCCCTGCTTTTGCTGTAGTAAATTCGACACGATTAACCCGGAATTCTCACCCCTTTGGTCGGAGAGTGTTCGGCTTATTGAATCAATTATCGCTGTGTCATCAGCACCCGAATTTGCACCTTGTTCATTAATCAGGACGGCGATTTTGTCATAACCGTTTCGCCCTGTTATCATTTGCATTGTGGTTATTGGAATATAAACAAAGTTCGGGATTATTCCGGATAACGCAGATTGCAACGTGCTTATTCCGGATTTTGCAACTCCGATTATCTCGAAATCATGATATGACCCCGCCAAGAGGACTCGTGCGGTTTTCCCCACGACGTTAGAACGTCCGTAGGCGGCTCTTGCAATGTCTTCATCGATTACGCATACCATTTTCTTAGCGGCGGTGTCCTGTGTTGTAATAAGACGTCCGTGCATGGCTTCAAGCGAAATTATTTCCTTTGCATTGGAGTTTACCCCCCATGTGAAGCAGTTTATATTTTTATTCAAGACCTGCGTTTTATTGACACTCGCCATTAACGGCATTGCCTTAGTGACACCGTGTACACGATTAATTGCGTTTATATCGTCCTCGGTCAGCCACGCTGAAGCAGCTGTGTTCTCGTGTTGAACGAGGATAGAGTTGATTCCCATTGTTTCGAGGGTTTTTGAAACCTGTTCCTTGCCCGCTGTTCCTGCGGCAGAAATAAGCGTAACTGCAAACACCCCCACCGATATTGCACAAACTGTCAACGCTGAGCGTGTTTTTGCCCGAAAAATATTGATAAAGCAGATTCTGTTAATCATGTTCCCTCCGTGATACTAATGTGTTACCGTTAATGTGTTCGGGGGAAGCGATGATTTCATCGTTTTCGCTTAACCCCTTGAGTACCTCTGCCCCGTCCGCTAATTCAACCCCTGTGAGAATGTCACGCCGAACCGCCGAATTCCCCGAAAGGACATAAACGTATTCGCCAATATCGTCTTGACAGATTACACTGTAGGGAACAATGAATATGCTTTTTTCATCGTCGGTTTTTATTTCGGCACGAGCAGTGTACCCCGAGCGAAGCATGTTTTCGGCACTGTCATACGGATTGTCGATTTTTAAGATTACCTCGACTACTATTTCATAGGCGTATTCCCCCGGCTTTCGTGAGGCTATCGAGCCTATTTCATAAACCGTCGCCGTGTATATACCGTCGTCGAACGCTGTTCCGATTATATCGGCAGACTGCCCTTTTTCCACTTTTCTGATGTCGCCCTCGCCTACCGATATACTCACGAACCATTCACCCGATATTTCGCTTATTATTCCTGCACCCGATACTTTTTCACAATAATCGGTTTTTATTAAAGAAATTGTGTCAACCTTCGGGAGAAAGCTTTCAACCGCCTCGGGTACGTTGAATACCGCGATTATTCCTGCTGTGAATATCGCCGCTATTAAAGTTATTCTTGAAATAAGCCTTTTCATGTAATATGCTCCTTATTTGAAATTAAACGTCACACGTTTAGTTTGGTAAATTTATACGGAAATATTTAAGGGATAAATTAAAAATTTTTGCTAACAATATCTTCATCTTTATTTTATGGAGATAATTTTTTATGAACATGATTATTTGTAACGAAAAATGCCGTCACCAAAAGGACGGCTATTGCGGGTTGACCGGAAGTGCCCAGATTACTAATGCTCTCGCCTCACCCTGCTGCTATTATGAAAAAGAGGAGCCTAAAAAAAATGATAAAAATTCGAGGAATTGAAAAGACTTATCGAATGGGTGATAACCTTGTTCGTGCCTTAGACAAGGTCGATATTGATGTTTCGCAGGGAGATTTTGCGGCAATTGTCGGAGCTTCCGGCTCGGGTAAAACCACCTTGATGAATATTATCGGCTGTCTTGACCGAGCTTCCGGTGGGGAATACATTCTGTGCGGCGAGGACGTTTGTAAGTTATCGGGGCGAGCGTTGAGTTATATCCGAAACGAGAAAATCGGATTTATATTTCAAGGGTTTAACCTTATTCCGACATTAACCGCACGTGAAAATATAGAGTTGCCGTTGATTTATCGTAAAACTCCCCGACGTGTACGTGAGCAATTAGCCTCCGAAGCGTTGGAAATTGTGGGGTTGTCGGGGCGTTGCCAACATAAACCATCACAGCTTTCCGGCGGTCAGCAGCAACGTGTGGCAATTGCACGGGCGATTGCGGCAGCTCCTCCGTTGATTTTAGCAGATGAGCCCTGCGGTAACTTGGACAGTAAATCCGGTAAGCGGGTAATGGATACTCTGGTTTCGCTTAATCGAGAGGGGAGGACGGTGATTCTGATAACCCATGACGAAAAAGCGGCAAAACGGGCTTCTAAAGTTATTCGACTTATGGACGGGAAAATCTGTGTGTGAATATGATAAAACGTATGTTATGTACATTGTGTACACTGTTGACATAATGTACGTTTTGTGTTATAATGGGGGTGAGAAAAAAGGGGGTGAAATAAATGGCATATGACACAAAAGCAATGTTTTCTTTGTTGGCTGACAATATAGCAAAATCGAAAACACTTAAAGAAGCGTATTTGGTAATTATGAAAGCCGCCAATGTTGAGGGGGTATCAATAAAAACATATGAAGAGGCTCTTGAAGAAATTGAAGAGGCGAGAAAACAGTAAATAATAAAATTCGCAGGGGGTTAATCCCCTGCGATTTTTATTTTAGATTTAATTCTATCCTACAAACTTATAAACTTGAACTTGGTCACCCACTGTTCCGTCCATAAACTTCTCAATATGAATTGTATTCTCGTCAATGAATTCAATAACAGGGAGATAGGTTGTTACAACCGGTCCGCTCTCTACTGAAAAATAAGCAAATGCACCGTTCACATAAATCGTCCCATCTTCAAGAACTTCGATAAATTCGTCTTCATCGCCTGATATGTGAATGTATTTCCCGATGTTCATAAATTCGGGTGCTAACTTAATTTCATAGGCTTCTGCTGTATCATTGTCACTTGTTGCTTCAACCCCACTCGCTTCGGTACTGCTCCCCGCAAATCCGCCAATGTTTTCAAAGCCCGAACCGTTCCAGAAAACCACCACTGCCAACACCGCACATAACGCCGCCGCCGGAATAGCAGCCACTGCGAAATTCGGTCTGCGTTTGACTTGTTCCTTAGCTGTTACCTTTGTAATGAAATCCTCCTGACTCCCCGGAGATGATATTTCAAATAATGCTTTGTATTCTCTTGCCATAACTATGTTCCTCCTTTATAATAATTTCTTTCAACTGCTCTCTTGCCCGTTTTAACTGTGTTGTCACCGTGGACTGCGGTATTCTCAGAATATTCGCAATTTCTTTCGAGGAATACCCCTCGTAATAATGCAGGTAAATCACGGTTCTGTATTTAGGTTTGAGCGATTTTACATAATCGTATACCCCCGTGTCGTTGCTGAAAGGTATAACCATGCTCTCGTCTAAACCGGTAGTGTTGTTCTTCCATGCGGATTTTAACAAGTCCTTCGCTTCGTTTATCGCTACACGAATAAGCCATGCTTTCTCAGCTTCCTCTGTAATAAACGCTTTTTTTCGCTTGTATAGCTTAAAGAACACGTTCTGTGTTATGTCGTCTGCGTCGTGAATGTTCTTTACATAACCCAACGCTACACGAAACACGGTATCACGGTACATTTTTACGCTTTCACTAAAATTATTGTTTTCCACAGTTTCAACTCCTTTCAATAAAAATAGAAGCACTTCTGTCAATAATACGATATATGTTCCCGAATTGTCTCAAAATAAACAAAACGGGAAAAATTCCCGTTTTATTTTAACTTTATTGAACACTTTATAACAGAGAAATTACACGCCTTTATACAGTCCCCACAGCGGACACATTCGGGAGAATTCGGTTTTTCTGACGGGGTGAGCATGATATTACACGCCCTTGAACAGTCCCCGCAGGAAATGCATTTCGATTTGTCGCAGGACATTTTCACAAAAGCAAGCTTATTAAATAAAGAATAAATTGCACCGAGCGGGCAGATTACCCGACAGAAAAATCTGTAAATCGTTGCAGACATTACTATAATCGCAACAGCCCCCGCCGCTTTTATTATAAACCGTAAGCCAAGAGATTCCCTTAGAGCCTCTGTGGTAATAAGCAGCGGGATTGCCCCGAATACTGTTCCCGACGGGCAGATGTACATACAAAACCACGGACTGCCGAGCCCCGATAAATCGTTCCTTATTATAAGCGGCAAAACGATTACAAAGACTAACAGAATTATATATTTTATGTAACGGGCATATTTAAACTTTCTTTTGAGCTTCGGCGTTTTTATTTTATACAACAGGTCTTGAAACAAGCCGAACGGGCAGACATATCCGCATATGAACCGCCCGAAAACTATTCCCGTTGTCAGTAGAAACCCCGTTACGAACAAGCTTAGGCTGTGTTTTGCCCCTCCCAAAAACAACTGCATTGCACCGAGCGGGCAGGACGTTATCGCCGCCGGACAGGAATAACAGTTCAGTCCGGGTGTGCATAATGTTTTCAGCTTGCCTTGGTAGATTTTTCCTGTGAAGAAGTTGTTCAACAGCGGGTTTTGCAACAGGAAGAAAATAATTTGAGAAATCAACCTTTTCATAAATTTAACCGATACCTATACATTCTAAACATATACGAACAGCTTTTCTGAGGATTTCCTGTAATTCCCCGTTTAACACGCCAAATGTCATCAGTGTAATTCCAAGGGTTAAAACTGCCATTCTTATAAAAATCATCTTTTTCATAACTTAAGCTCCCAAAAACGTGTCGATAACAGGAGCGTATGCCATTCCATAAGCACCGATTAACGCTTCACCGAGCATAATGCCGTTCCCGTCAATTATCACGGTTGTGGGTACATAACCGGTGTTCAGCATGTTCATGAGTGGTTCTAACCCCTTTGTATAAGCGTCAACCATTATAAACGAGGTCGGAATGTTTGAGGAATCCGCTATTCTTTTTGCACCGCTTAAATTAGATGAATAATCGTCCACTAATGCAATAAACCCGACATCGTCCCCGTACATTTGGGCGATTTCAGCAAGCTCGGGCATTTCCGCAATACAGGGGGGACACCACGTCGCCCATAGGTGTACAAAGAAAATCTGCTTTTCTCCGAGAGCTTCTTGTGTTACTGTGTTACCGTATAAGTCCTTTGCGGTGAATTCAAACGGGAACGAATAATATTGAGTGTTTGCGGGGGTGTTTGCGGGTTCTTGGTTTGTTGCAGTTTCTCTCGGTTCACGTGTAATTCCGGGTAATCCGGGTTCATCAGAGAAATCGGAAATATATTCGGAAGCTTCGACTGATTCTGTTTTTGTGGTTTTTCTTGTTGTTTCGTCCTCATATTCATCGAAATCCTCCAAAAACGCTTCGAGTAAGCCCAGACAACCTGTGGAGCATAACAGAAATATCACTGTTATTAATAAAAGGATTAGCTTTTTCATAATTTTTACCTCACTACTATATTAACTAATTTATCGGGGATATAGTTTGTATTGTTACCTCAACTCAGGGTTTACTAAGTAATAATCTCCAATATCATATTCTTCTTTCCCACAAGCTGATATAATACGTAACAGTGATAATCCTATTCTATTATTATTCTCAGTATTAGCAAGATAAGAATAGTATCTTATTTCATATGTTTTCCCTAAATTAGATTCTATATTTCTAATATTTGGTCTGATATAGTGTAGCGTGGTTATCCCTTCATGGTTTTGTTTATGCATAGCATGGACTCGAGGTATATCGTAGGATATTATCTCCCCATCAATAAAATCAAAAGCACCTTGAATCTGTTCATCAATATCGTCTAAAGATAGTATAATGGGGCAAAACATACTTTTTAAAGTTTCGATGTCTTTATTTATAAAACACTCAATAATTGTTTCCGACATGTCTCTTACTTTTACATCATCATTTTTAAGACGCACGCTATTTCCACAATTGCTTGTGCAACCTGTAAAAAGAATTAAAAGCATAAAAGACAATAATTTAATTCTTCTTTTCATCTATCATCTCACCGCCGTTCCCCAATGAATTAACCATATAGTTTTAATCAACATATTCACCAATTGTATATATTAAATTTAAATCATCACCTGTTCTTAAAGTTAATTTAGTAATGCCAACTTTATTTGGGGCGTCATCATTACTTACATAGCAATGAAAGAAAATTCTAAATGTTTCCCCAGATTCAGTTTCAATATTTTCTATTCTGGGAATGACATCAAGTAGAGCCACTTTCCCATCACGCGATTTTGATTGTCCACCAACTGCTCCTATTTTATATGATACAATTTCTCCACCAAAAAACTCCCAAAAACGTTCAACCTGTTCATCGAAATCATCTAAACTCAATGTGATTTCACAAAACATGCTTTTTAGACCCTCATCATCTTTGTTTTCTAAATATGTCATAAGTTCTCTGGATTTCTTTTTCCCTTCACCATCTATACCGCTACCATCACCACCACAATTAGTAAAACCAACTATAGTAGATAATAAAAAGATAAAAATAACTAAAGAGATTGCTTTTTTCATAAAACTACCTCACTACTATATTAACTAATTTATCGGGGACAGCGATTTCTTTTACTATCGTCTTATCGTCCAAAGCACTACCCAACGCCGCTTTTGCTATGTCAATCATCACCGCATTGTCGCTCCCTGTAGGGATTACTGCCTTGGCACGGACTTTCCCGTTAATCTGAACCGCTATTTCTATTTCATCGTCCTTGCATAACGCTTCATCATACTCCACCCATAATTGCTCATTTAACAATCCGTCAAACTCGGCTAATTCATACATTTCTTCAGTAATATGCGGTGCGAACGGGTTAAGCAAAATCAGAAATGTTTTAAACTCGGCAGGGGTGATTGAACCGGAGGTATACACCTCATTAATAAGTGTCATCAACGCCGATATAGCCGTGTTGAATTTGAGCGTTTCTATATCACTGCTTACTTTTTTGATTGTTTTGTGGAATATCGGGCGTAATTCGGGATTGTCGGAATCGTTTAAGATTTCCTGTAAATTCCATGAACGCTCTAAAAATCGTTTGCAGCCTTTTATGCCGTTGGTGCTCCATTGTGCCGCTTTCTCGAAATCACCGACAAACATCTCGTATAAACGCAGTCCGTCCGCTCCGAAATCACGCATAACGTCTTCGGGATTAATAACATTCCCTCGTGATTTCGCCATTTTTTGACCGTCCTCACCGAGAATGTTCCCGTGGGATGTCCTTTTTTTATAGGGTTCTTTTGCAGAAACTACGCCTATATCATACAGGAACTTATGCCAGAAACGAGAATACAACAAGTGAAGTGTGGTATGCTCCATTCCGCCGTTATACCAATCTACCTCCATCCAATAATCAAGCTTTTCTTTAGAGGCTAATTCATCGGGGTTATGCGGGTCACAGTAACGCAGGAAATACCATGAGCTTCCCGCCCACTGCGGCATTGTATCGGTTTCCCGCTTGGCAGGACTTCCGCAATCAGGGCAGGTGGTATTAATAAAATCATCAAGTGAGGCTAACGGAGATTCCCCTGTGTCGGTGGGCATATAGCTTTCCACCTCGGGAAGTTTCAAGGGTAATTCCGATTCTGGTACTGCCACAAATCCGCATTTGTCACATTCAACAATCGGGATAGGCTCACCCCAATAACGCTGTCTTGAAAATACCCAGTCCCTAAGTTTATAGTTTATCTTAGGTTCACCTACTTTATTTTCGGCGAGCCATTCTGTGATTTTTACTTTTGCTTCTTCAACAGGCAGTGCGTTAAGAAAATCGGAGTTAATCATTATACCGGTTTCGCAGTCGGTGAACGCCTCTTTTTCCACATCGCCGCCGTGAACAACTTCTAAAATAGGCAGGTTAAATGTTTTTGCGAATTCCCAATCACGGGTGTCGTGTGCGGGGACTGCCATAATCGCACCCGTTCCGTAGCCCATCATGACATAGTCGCTGATGAATATCGGGGTAACTCTGTTGTTGACGGGATTTACGGCGTATATCCCCTCAATCATAACGCCTGTTTTTTCTTTTATAATTTCTGTCCGCTCGAAATCGGATTTTTTTGCCGCCATAGCTCTGTATTCCATGATTTCGTCAATGTTCATGACCTTGTCCCATTTTTCCATCCATTCATCAATGAAAGGATGTTCCGGGGCAATGACCATATATGTCGCTCCGAAAAGCGTATCAGGGCGAGTGGTGTATACTTGCAGAATGTCACCTGCGTTGGTTTTGAAATCGACCTGTGCCCCTGTGGAACGCCCTATCCAGTTAATCTGAGAGGCTTTAACACGTTCGGGATAATCAACCTCCTCTAATTCATCTAAAAGGCGTTGGGCATATTCAGTGATTTTGAGCATCCACTGGCTTTTTACCTTGCGGACAACCTCGGAGGAACAGCGTTCGCAGGTTCCGTCAACCACCTCTTCATTAGCGAGAACCACCTTACAATCGGTACACCAGTTGACCGCCATTTCTTTTTTATATGCCAAGCCTTTTTTGAACAATTGCAAGAAAATCCACTGTGTCCATTTATAATAATCGGGGTCAGTGGTATTAACCTCCCTCGACCAATCAAATGAAAATCCCACCGCCTTACACTGCTCGGTGAATTTTTTGACGTTTTCTGCAGTTACTATAGCGGGGTGAATTTTATTCTTAATCGAATAGTTTTCTGCGGGAAGACCGAACGCATCATACCCGAACGGGAACAATACGTTATAACCCTGCATACGCCTCTTCCGTGCGAGAATGTCCATCGCTGTGTACGGACGTTGATGTCCTAAGTGAAGCCCTTTCCCCGACGGGTACGGGAACTCCACAAGGATATAAAACTTTTCTTTTTGCGAGTCCTCAATGGTCTTAAAGGTTTGGTTGGCTTCCCAGAAATCCTGCCACTTTTTTTCAATTTGTGAATAATTGTATTCTCTCATTTTACGCTCCTTTGTGTTCCACGTGGAACAATATTTCTATATATAGTTTAAATTGATAATAATAACTCTCTCAATAATTTGCCTGCGGTTGCCGCACAGAACCCGCTCACGTCATAAGGCGGGGAATATTCCACTAAATCTGCCCCAACGATATTACAGGAATTGCATATGTCAATCACAGACTTACGCAATTCAATAAAGCTGATTCCCCCTGCCTCGGGTGTTCCCGTTGCGGGGAATTCTGACGGGTCAAGCACGTCTAAATCAATTGTGAGATAGATGTTTCCTGTCGGTTGTACACTACAATTGTGCAATTTCATAAATTCGAATTCTTCACTTGTTCCCGAACGAATTCCGTAGCTGTAAATGCGGTTGTCGCCTAATAGTTCGTGACACCTACGCATTACACATGCGTGTGACAACTTTTCACCGAGGTACATGTCCCGTAAGTCTGTGTGTGCGTCAAAGTGGATTATACATAAGTCGGGATATTTCTCTAATGCCGCACGGACTGCCGGAAAAGTCACAAGATGTTCCCCACCGAGCATAACGGGCAGTTTTTCAGAGGTGTGAATAAGTTTTTGGGTTTGATAGATTTCTTCCATCGCTTTTTCGGTGTTTCCGAAGGGCAGTTCTATCTCGCCGCCGTCGAAAACCTTGAGTTCTTCCAAATCACGTTTTAAATACGGGCTGTAGGTTTCTAATCCGTAGCTTTCCGCACGGATTACCTTCCCCCCGAACCTTGCTCCGGGACGATAAGAAGTCGTTGAGTCGAACGGTACACCGAACAAGACAATGTCTGCCTCATCATATTCTGCGGTACAGCCGATGAACGGTTCGGTGTGTTTTAGTTTGTTTTTCATATTACTCCACCTCTCTTAACATTTCCTCCACATAATTCGGCAAGGCGAATGCCCCGATATGCAATTGTGTATTGTAATACTTGGTATCTAACCCTAACATATTCCACTTCGCCGGGTTGAAATCGGTATACGGGTGAATAGTCTTCCCTGCAAACCCGAACAGCCAATGCCCCGACGGATATGTGGGAATATGTGCCTGATACACTCGACTAATCGGGAATGTCTCGACAATTCGCTTATGTGCCCTTTGCATGGCGAACGCGTCGTTTTCATAAAACGGGCTTTCGTGCTGGTTAACCATTATACCGTCAGCTGTTAAGGCGTTATAGCAGTTTCCGTAGAACTCTTTAGTAAACAACCCTTCGCCGGGTCCTAATGGGTCGGTTGAATCGACGATTATTAAATCGTATTTGTTTTCTTGACTGCGGACGAATTTTAAACCGTCCTGATAATATATCGTTAATCGAGGGTCATCAAAAGAACAGGCAGTCTGCGGGAGATGTTTCTTGCAGACCTCGACAACAAGTTCATCAATTTCCACCATATCAATCTGTGTTATACAGTCATAACGGCATAATTCACGAATTGCACCACCGTCGCCCGCACCGATAACTAAAACCGCAACGTCTTTTTTTGACAACAGGTGCGACAGTGCCGCCGCCATAGGAACGTGTACAATCATGTCATGGTAAATGAATTCGTCACGCTCGGTCAGCATCATGAACCCGTCAAGCGTTAAAAACCGCCCGAATTCCTTTGACTCGAACACGTCAATCTGTTGAATTCCGGAATTCCCCGAGTATAGCTGTTTTGTCACTTTTATCGAAAATCGCACGTTTTTTGAGTGATATTCACTAAACCATAAATCCATGTTTATATCCTTTCTTAAAGCCCTGCTTTATATTTTAGCATTATTTTCATCAGTTTGCAAGAATTTCTTATAAAAACTATTTACTTTTCTGAAAAAAACGTATATAATAATACTATGCGATTTAAGAATACGACAAACAGGAGGATATTTTTATGAGAACAATTTTGGCAATTATAGGCGTAGCCGCAATCGCGGGGGCAGGTTTTTATATCGGGAAAAAAATTATCGAAAAGAAAAGGGCTGAGGAATTCGATGATTTCATTGACGATGATTTAATCCCCGAGGAAGACCCCGACGTGTTTGCCGAAGCAAGCGGAAAATGCTCTGACGGGAAAATTCGCAAGGCTTCAATGTTTGCAGTTGGTGCAATCAAAACCGGTGCAGATAAATTCGGCGAAACAATCCACGATATAAGAACCAAGGACATGGTAAAAAAAGGTGAAAGTACCGTGGGTGCAGTTAAAGAAACCGGCACGAATATCAAAAATGATATTAAAAAAGATATAGACGAGTTGAAAAATATGGTTTCTTCCATCAACGACGAAGACCTCCCCGGGGCAGAGGATTTGTTCGAGGAAGCTGAAAGCGTGTTCGACAGCATGGACGACACCGAAGCAACAGAATAAAACAAAGACAGGGGTTGATGTTTTTGAACATCGTCCCCTGTTTTTTTGTTAATTCTTATATTCAGCCGCCGCTGTTACCGCTAATTTGTCGCAGCGTTCGTTTTCCTCATGCCCTGCGTGACCCTTTATCCAGTTGAAGCTAACCTCGTGTGTTTCACATAAATCAAGCAATCGCTCCCATAGGTCTGCATTTAACGCAGGCTTCTTGTCACTTTTGACCCAGTTGTTCCGCCTCCACGAAGCTGCCCACCCTTTCGTAACACTGTCAACTATATATTTTGAATCGGTTTGGACAACCACCTTGCAGGGACGGTTCAGCTTTTCTAAAGCGTTTATGACCCCGAGTAACTCCATACGGTTATTAGTGGTGTGCGGCTCTCCTCCTGAGAATTCCGCTTCCTTTTCGCCGTATCGCAATATTGCTCCCCATCCGCCGGGTCCGGGATTACCCGAACAAGCCCCGTCCGTAAAAATATACACTGTCTTGGTTTCTGCCATAATGTCACCCCTTTGCCGATATTATACATTATTTTGAATTTGTTGTAAAGTGTTGACTTTTATTAAAATTTATGTTTTAATTTATTTGATGTAAAAAGGAGATGAATTATGTGTAATATAATCCGCACAGCTATCGACGGGCCTGTCGGTGCAGGGAAAAGCACAATAGCTCGTGAATGTGCAAGGCGACTCGGCTTCATTTATATAGACACGGGAGCTTTATACCGTGCAATTGGTGTTTTCTGTAACGAGAACAGTATTGACGTTCACGACGATAAAGCGACTGCCGAGTTTATCGCTTCGGGGGCTATTAATATAGAACTACGTTTTATCAATAAGGAGCAGAGGGTTTTTGTAAATAATTCGGATTATACCGAGAAAATCCGCACGCCCGATGCGTCAATGCTTGCCTCACGTGTTTCTGCCAATCCGGAAGTGAGAGCGTTCTTGCTGGAATTGCAACGCTCATTCGCACGGGATAACAGCGTTATTATGGACGGGAGAGATATTGGAACTGTCGTGCTTCCTGACGCAGAGATAAAGATTTTCCTGACTGCTGACCCCGAGGAACGGGCAAAACGCCGCTATGATGAGTTAATCGAAAAAGGCGTTTCTGCCGATTATGAAACGGTTCTCGCTGATTTGAACAAGCGGGATTATGACGATTCGCACCGTGCTAATGCCCCGTTAAAACAAGCGGATGACGCAATTCTTGTGAACACCACGGGGAACACTTTCGAGCAATCTGTAGAAAGGATAGTTAAAATTATTAATGAGAAACTCAATAAGTAGTTTTTTTTATCGCTTTCTGCGTTATTTCGTGCAGTTTTATTATAACATGAAGTTCAACTTCAAGATATTAAATAAAGAAAACATTCCAAAGCTTAAAGGCGGGTATATAATCGCCTGCAATCATCAAAAATATCACGACCCGCCCGCAATTGCCGCCATGATAAAGGGGCATTTCTCGTTTATGGCAAAGGAAGAGCTGTTCAAGGGGAACCCGTTTTTTGTATTGTTAATAAAGGCGTGCGGGGCATTCCCCGTTGCACGGGGGAGCGGCGACAATAAAGCGATTGAGCGTTCAGTGTATGATATTAAAAGAAATCGAATATTCGTAATTTTCCCTGAGGGACACCGTTCTAAGGACGGGAAAATCGGCAAAGCCAAGTCCGGTGTGGCTTTGATTGCGGGAATGGCGAACGCCCCCATTCTTCCGGTTTGTTTAATGTATGACTTGGGAGAAACCAAGGGTAAAAAGAAAAACATCGATTTCGCTGTGGGTGAGCTTATTCCCGCCGAGGAAGTCTGCATGAACATCGACCCGAATAATCCGGAGGCTTTCGACCGCAAAGAACTCAAACGAGTATCCTCACGTATAATAAACAGTATAACCCAACTGCAAACGCAAATTTTGTCCGAACGAGGAGTGGAAATTCAATGAGTAATGTGACTTATAAATATATCCGCCAGAACAAGGATATTCAAACCTATATCGAACACAGCGATGCGGCACTTTTTTCAATCGGGTATACCGAACACTCTAAAGCACATGCAGAAATTGCCGCTCAAACAGCTTTCACTATCCTTTCGACACTTAATTTTGACGAGCGGATATGCGAATTGGCACAAATCGCCGCTTATATGCACGATATGGGTAACGTAATCAACCGTAACGACCACGCCCAAAGCGGTGCGGTTATGGCGTTTCGGCTGTTAGACTGCATGGGTATGCCTGCCGAGGAAATAGCTGTAATTGTTTCTGCAATCGGCAATCATGATGAAAAAACCGCCCGTCCCGTTAATCCTGTGGCGGCGGCTGTTATTCTCGCGGACAAGTGCGATGTGCGGCGTTCGAGAGTGCGTCACCCCGTTACCGAGGGAGCAAAAGGGCAGGAAGTCACTCAGGACGTTCACGACAGAGTGAATTATGCCTGTGTTAAATCAAGTGTGGGGTTCTCGGAGGATAATTCTACAATTGTTCTTAACCTTGTCATAGATGAGGAAATCAGCTCAATTATGGAGTATTTCGAGATTTTCTTAGACAGAATGGTGCTTTGCCGAAAAGCCGCAGAAACACTAAGAGTAAAGTTCGAGTTAATTATGAACAATTCCAAGGTTCTATAGGGGTGAACACCATTGAAATCTAATCGTTGTATTATTTCGGGAATGGATATTTCCCGCTTACCTTTCGGGTTTAACGAAAACAGCCGTGAATGTCAAGAATTAAAGGAAAGGATACAAAACAAAATAGTTGAGCTTTACTGGAGCGGAATTGATGAATTCTATACTGATTGTACGTTCGGTTTTCCGCTTTGGTGCGGTGAAATTGTAACCGCCCTTATGATGTATAACGATGTTATGCTGTTCATTGTGTTCCCGCATGAAAATCAACCTCATAAATTAGCCGAGGATTGGCGTGACCGCCTTTTTGCTCTTCATGAAAAATGTACAGACGTTATACCCATGTATACCGAGTATGATGAGGAAAGTGATTCTATAGTGTTCCTTAATGAAAGCGAGGAGGAATTAGAAAAACGTGCGGTTGATTATATGCTCGAAAAATGCGGAACACTGCTTTTCTGCGGCTTGCCAAATGATTCATATATCTATAAAGAAGCGGTGAAGCTGGGATTGGAGATTATTGTTTTAATAATATAAAAACAACATTTATTAATTTAACCGATGTTGTTTTTTATTTTGGTGTAACTACTTGTAAATTTTTCCAAAGTGATATATAATTAGTATTAACTAATTAAAAGAAAGGACAGGTTATATTTAATGAGCAAAATATCTTTTTCGCATGAAGTCGAGCAGATGTGCGTTGTTGCAAAGGGTGCAAGCCACGGCCCCGCCCCCATTCCCGTGGAAGGTAAATGGGTTAAAGCGTATCAGATTTCCGACATAAGCGGGCTGACCCACGGTGTAGGCTGGTGTGCCCCCCAACAAGGCTGCTGTAAGCTGACACTTAATGTCAAGGACGGAATTATTGAGGAATCTCTTGTGGAAACCCTCGGTTGTTCGGGGATGACCCACTCTGCGGCTATGGCAGGGGAAATTCTCCCGGGGAAAACTATTCTTGAAGCGTTAAACACTGACTTGGTCTGTGACGCAATTAACGTAGCAATGCGGGAGCTGTTCCTGCAAATCGCCTACGGAAGAACACAGACAGCGTTCAGCGATGACGGACTGCCAATCGGTGCAGGTTTGGAGGATTTGGGGAAAGGCTTACGTTCACAGGTGGGAACGATATTCTCCACATCAGCTAAGGGCGTTCGTTATATGGAAATGGCAGAGGGCTATATAAATAAGTTAGGGTTAGATAAAAACGGCGAGATTATCGGTTATGAATTTGTGAAAGTCGGTAAAATGTTAGAAGACATTCGCCACGGGAAAACCCCCGACGAAGCATACAAAGCCAATGTAGGAAACTACGGCAGATTTAACGAAGCGGTCAAGGTTATTGACCCACGTGAAGAGTGACGAACAATTGACAATTGACAATTGACAGTTGACAATTAATTAAAATAACGAAAGGGATTAATTAAAATATGTCTAATATTAAATTTGAGGGACAAAACAGACGTCAAGCGAAAATTGATACTTATTTAAAAGAATACGGATTTGCCGATTTACAAGCGGCAGATGACCTGTGTAAATCCAAGGGCATAGATGTGAGAGAAATCGTTATGGGCGTTCAGCCGATTGCGTTTGAAAATGCAGTATGGGCGTATACATTAGGAACGGCTATAGCGTTAAAGAAAGGCATTACAGCGGCGGCAGACGCAGCAGCGGCAATAGGTATAGGCTTGCAGGCGTTTTGCATACCCGGCTCGGTTGCGGAAAACCGTGACGTAGGTTTAGGACACGGTAACTTAGGGGCAATGCTGTTAAAAGAAGAGAACAAGTGTTTCTGTTTCTTGGCGGGGCATGAAAGCTTTGCGGCGGCAGAGGGTGCTATAGGTATAGCCAAAACCGCCAACAAAGCAAGAAAAGAGCCGTTACGTGTTATTCTGAACGGCTTAGGCAAGGATGCGGCGTATATTATTTCAAGAATAAACGGGTTCACTTATGTCGAAACCGAATATGACATTCCCACAGACGATTTAAAAGTCGTGAAAGAAGTAGCTTTTTCCGACGGAGAGAAAGCGAAAGTCCGTGTTTACGGGTGCGATGACGTTATCGAGGGTGTGGCAGTTATGCAGCGTGAAAGCGTTGAGGTTTCCATTACCGGTAACTCCACAAACCCGACACGCTTCCAGCACTTAGTAGCGGGGACTTATAAAAAATGGGCAATGGAAAACGATAAGAAATACTTCTCGGTGGCGAGCGGCGGCGGAACCGGCAGAACGCTCCACCCCGATAATATGGCGGCGGGCCCCGCTTCTTATGGTTTAACCGATTCAATGGGACGTATGCACGGTGACGCACAGTTTGCAGGAAGCTCAAGCGTTCCCGCACACGTGGAAATGATGGGGTTAATCGGTATGGGGAATAACCCGATGGTAGGTGCAACGGTTGCTTGTGCTGTTGCGGTTAGTGAAGCAGGGTAATCATTGTTTGTAAAACGTAAGCCTGTCGAGTTTATTCGGCAGGCTTTGTTACAATAAAGGAGGATTTATGTTATACGAATACTCTCTTTCCGCACAAAAAGAACATTTTTTCAACATTACCGCACAAGTGCGTGACGCTGTTTCAAAAAGTGGTGTTTCTTCGGGGATTGCGGTGGTTTTCTGCCCGCATACTACGGCAGGTATTACCATTAACGAGAACGCCGACCCCGATGTTATTCCCGATTTACTGCTCGGGCTTCGAGAGGCTTTTCCCGACAGAAAGCAGTTCAGACATTCCGAGGGGAACTCACACGCTCATTTAAAAGCATCCTGCATGGGTTCAAGTGAAACGGTAATTATCGAAGGAGGGCGATTGCTCCTCGGAACATGGCAGGGGATTTATTTCTGTGAGTTTGACCCGCCAAGGAACAGAAAGTTCTATGTAAAAGTGATGGGAGAATAAACCGTGAACTATATCGAATCAAATAAATCGGCTTGGGAAGAGGCGTTTGTTCGCCGACACTCCGGGTGGGGTGATAATAACCACAAGTTATTGAAAAGTAAAAAACTGTATTTCTTTGATGAAGACATGCGAAATGAACTTCATAAAATCGACTTTTCCGGAAAAGAAGTTGCACAGTTTTGCTGTAACAACGGGCGGGAACTGCTGTCGCTCATGGATTTAGGAGCGGCTTCGGGAACGGGGTTCGACTTTGCGGAAAATATAATCGAACAAGCACAGTTGACCACTGAGAAAGCCGGTATAAAAAATTGCAGCTTTGTAAGCTGCAATATCCTTGATATTCCCGAAAAATATAACAAAAACTTCGATTTTGTGTTCTTCACAATCGGTGCGATTACATGGTTTGAAAATCTGCATTTGCTGTTTAAAAAAGTCAGCGATTGCTTAAAACCGGGTGGTTTGGTGCTAATTAACGACTTTCACCCTTTTATAAACATGCTTCCCCTACCCTGTGACAAAGCGTTTGACCCGAATAATCCTAATAAATTAGCATTCTCCTATTTCAAAAAAGAACCGTGGGTCGAAACCGACGGTATGTATTATATGGCGGGGAGTTATGAGTCTGAGCCGTTTACGAGTTTCTCGCATAAGCTGTCGGATATAATTAATGCGTTATCTTTAAACAAGATAAAAACAGTTAAGCTGAACGAATACGACTATGACATAGGATTAACCGATGTTTATAATAACATGGGCTTCCCGCTGTCGTTTATTTTAATTGGCGAGTTATCAGCATAATCTTTGCACAGTTTTCTAACATTTCCATGTTGTGTTGTGCTTCGATTATGTTACCGCCTACCGTTAATGCACCGTGGTTCTGTAATAAAACTGCGTTGTTTCCTTTTATAAAAGGTACGATACCTAAAGCGATTTCACTGCTTCCCACAGGTGCGTATGGGGCGAGCGAGATTTCTCCCAAAAATAATTCAACCTCGGGGAGAAAACAATCCTGTAACGATAACCCCGCCGCCGCAAATCCTGTGGCTGTTGGCGGGTGCATGTGGATTACCGCATTAATGTCTTTGCGGTTCTTATAACATTCTATATGCAGTTTAATTTCAACAGACGGTATGCCCTCACTTTCTAAAGGGAAACCGTCTGTGTCTGTTTTTATAAGCATTTCGGGCTTTAACACACGTTTTGACACACCTGACGGGGTTATTAACAAATTCCCGTCGGGTAGCTTTGCGGAAATGTTCCCCGAAGTTCCCGCTGCAAAGCCGAGCAGCCACATAATGTGAGCCGCCTCACATATTTCTTTTCGTAAAGTTTTTTCAACATCATTCATAATAATTCCTTTAACGCTTCTGCCGCAAGGTATAGTGAGCCGCAGATTAGAATAAGTCCACCCTCACCCGCTATACTTCGGGCTAAGTCAATAGCTTCTTTTATTGATTTTCGGGAATGTGCGTTTTCACATAACTTTTTAAGCTCGGATACCGGGACGGCATTTTCAGAAAACCCGTCTGTAAAAATTATTTCTGTTTCGGGGAAAATTAAGTTCTCTAATCCGGAACGATAGTCTTTGGATTTCAACATTCCGATAATGATAACTCGTTTCCCCGTGGTTTCTATCGCTTCTGCTGCTTTTCGTGTTGCTCGCAAAGCAGAGGGATTGTGAGCCCCGTCTACTATTATAAGTGGATTATTCGACACGATTTGAAACCTTGCAGGGACGTGAACTGCTGTGAAATCGTGTTCGGTTATTCCTAAAACCCGTAACGCCTCTGCCGCAACCAATGCATTATACTTTTGGTGTTCACCGAGCATACTCACTTTAGGAATATCGGTCAAGTCGGGGATAAATAATCGCGAATTGTTCCGCTGTGCCGTTTCACGGATTACACGCATTGCACTTTCCGATTGAGTAGGGTCGGTCACAACAGGAATACCGGGTTTTATAATACCCGCTTTATGCTTGGCGATTTCTGATATGCTGTCCCCGAGTAAATCGGTATGGTCGAGTGCGATTTTCGTTATAACGCTTACTGCGGGGGTTATTATGTTTGTGCAGTCATATAAACCGCCAATTCCCGTTTCAATCACGGCATAGTTTACTTCTTGTTCCTCGAAATATACCATAGCCGTTTCCCACAGTGTTTCAAACCAGCGATTGGGCGGCAAATCGGGTATTAGCTCTTTCGGAATAGGAATATCGTTTATTGTAATTCTCTCGGTAACATCGAATATATGCGGTGAGGTGAACTTGCCTGTTTTATACCCCGTTTTAATCAATGAAGCCGTTATAAACTCGCAGACACTGCCTTTTCCGTTAGTCCCCGCAACGTGAATGTATTTAATCATGCGTACATTATACAATTAATACGACATTATGTCAACATAATCCTGCTATGTAGTTATCCTCGGCAAACTCAGCGTTTAAAACAGCAAACCAGTCATCAATATAAGAAGCACGGTCGTTATAATGCTTTAGGTAATAGGCATGTTCCCACACGTCAATCACAATTATGGGGCAGAACCCTTTAGAAATCGGCGAGTCTTGATTGGCAGTCTGAACAATTTTCAAGCACCCCCGACGGTCAGTGACAAGCCACAGATATCCTGAGCCGAACACGTCTAAAGCACAGGTCTTGAATTTTTTCTTAAACTCGTCCCAGCTTCCAAAAGTGCGGCATATTTTATCGAGCAGCTCTCCGCCGGGAACATGCTCGGCATCGGGTGACATTCCCATAAAATAATAGATGTGGTTATAAACCCCGCCCCCGTTGTTACGAACGTCGTTACGGATTTTCATGGGGATGTTGTTCCCGCTACACAGAAGCCTTTCTAAACTCCACGAATGAAGCTCGGGGCATTGTGCCAATGCCGCATTAAGTTTGTCGGTATAGGTTTTTAAGTGGCGGTCATGGTGCAACTTCATTGTTTTTGTGTCGATATACGGTTCAAGTGCGTCATATGCGTATGGCAGTTTAAACAATTGAAACTTGTAGCATTGTTTTTTCATAAAATAAAATCCCCTTTAAATAATATACTATTAAGATATTATTTAAAGGGGTGTTTTATTCCATTTATATAGATTGTACCTGCTCTAACGCCATGTCCACTTTTGAAATATCGCCTATTCCCGCCATCGCTTGCTCGGGTTTTCCGCCGCCTTTTCCTCCGGTAATTGCGGCAATCTCACGAATAATATTGCCTGCGTGTAAACCTTTCGCAACTGCTTGACTGTCACAAATGCAGAATAAGTTGCCCTCCCCTGCTAATACTGCACAAAACCCCGTATACTTGTCTTTCAGCTTGTCGCCCGCTTGACGAAGTGCGTCAGCGTTAGCACCTTGCAGCTTCATGGTGAGCAGCTTTATACCGTCCCTTTCGCCGACTTCTGTGATTTCGCTTGCCTGTGCCTGCATATTTGCGATTACGCTGTTTAGTCTTGCGATTTCTTTTGAATGTGCGGAATTGCTTTGTCTTAATTTTTCACCGGCTTCATGAATTTCGTTTTGCTTTTCATTAAGCAGCTCTAACACGCCCCACCCGGTAACAGCTTCAATCCTGCGGACACCGCTCGCTACACTCGCTTCCGAGATAATCTTAAACAATCCGATTTCAGAGGTGTTATTAACATGACAGCCACCGCATAATTCAACGGAAATACTGCCTGTTTTCACCACTCGAACGACATCACCGTATTTCTCCCCGAACAGTGCAATCGCCCCGATTTTCTTGGCTTTGTCGATTGACATTTCGTTTATTTCAACGCTTAATTTATCATCGACTATTACAGAATTGACCAAGTCCTCTACGCTTTTTATTTCACAAGGGGTCAACGCTTTACTGTGGGTGAAGTCGAAGCGGCAACGCTCGTCATCAACGTATGAACCTGCTTGGTGAACGTGTTCGCCCAACACCTCCCTAAGAACCGCTTGCAAAATATGTGCCGAGGTGTGGTTGCGAATAATTGCGTTTCGCCTGTCATAGTCTACGCTTGCGGTTACTGTGTCGCCTTTTTTAAGAGTGTTCTCCTCACAATAACACACCGAAAGCCCCGACGGGGTTTTCCTTGTGTCAAGAACCTTTACGTCGTCAATAAAACCGGTATCGCCTACCTGCCCCCCGCTTTCCGCATAGAACGGCGTTTTTTCAAGAACAACAATGTTGTTTTCAACCTCAAGAATTTTCGTTTTAACCGACAGATGTTCATACCCGATAAACTCAATTGTCAACTGTAAATTGTCAATTGTCAATTGCTCATCTCCCCAGCCGCCTTTGAATGCTTGGTGAGCTCTTGCGGTGTCTTTTTGTTTTTTCATAAGCTCATTAAACTTCTCTTCATCGAACGTCATGTTATTTTCAACGAGGATTTCTCGGGTTAAGTCAACAGGAAAACCAAATGTGTCATGCAGTTTAAATACAACGCTACCATCAAGCGGGACGCCCGGGTGTGCGTCCCCTATGTGGGCATTCAATAATTCAAGTCCTTTTTCGACGGTTTTACCAAAGCTCTCTTCCTCAGCTTGAATGGTGTTTTTAATATATACCTGCTTTTCGACTAATTCCGGATAGGCTATCCCGCAGGTTTCTGTAACCTTTTCGCATAATTCATAAAGGAAAGGCTTCTCTATTCCGAGTAATCGCCCGTGTCGTGCGGCACGTCTTAATAATCTGCGTAGCACATACCCCCTACCCTCGTTAGATGGGAGAACCCCGTCTGCAATCATGAACGAGCCGCTTCTTATATGGTCAGTGATTACCCTAAAAGAAATATCCTCTTTTTTATCGGCGTTGTATTTTTTTCCTGATATTTTCTCGATTTCGTGGATAATACCCCTTATTGTGTCAACCTCAAATAAATTATCCACCCCTTGCATAATACAGGCAAGACGTTCAAGCCCCATACCGGTGTCGATGTTTTTCATGGCAAGCGGAGTGTAATTACCTTTACCGTCACTGTCAAACTGGGTAAATACTAAGTTCCACACCTCAATATAACGGTCA
The DNA here is from genome assembly GCA_009784825.1 of Oscillospiraceae bacterium. GTDB lineage: Bacteria > Bacillota > Clostridia > Oscillospirales > Ruminococcaceae > Ruminiclostridium_E. The sequence goes on along the minus strand of WQXO01000001.1, from coordinate 88,651 downwards.
CAGTCACAGCCTACCTTACAATCAGCCGAACAACCCTTGTCTGCACCCCTGTCAAAATAAATCTCCGAGCATGGCCCGCAAGGTCCCGAACCGTGTTCCCAGAAGTTGTCAGCTTTCCCGAACCTGACTATTCTTTCGGGGGCAACACCAACTTCCTTAATCCAGACGTCAGCGGCTTCGTCGTCTTCCTCATAAACACTGACCCACAGCAATTCTGCGGGGATTTCAAGAACCTCGGTGAAATATTCCCACGCCCATTTACACGCATCTGACTTGAAATAATCGCCGAAAGAAAAATTCCCCAGCATTTCAAAAAACGTACCATGCCGTGCGGTAATTCCCACGTTATCTATATCGGGGGTGCGGATACATTTCTGAGAAGAAGCACATCTGCGGCGGGGAGGCTCTTCTAAGCCTTGGAAGTATTTCTTAAGCGGGGTCATTCCCGCATTAATCAGCAATATCGAGTTATCGCCGATTGGTACAAGCGGTGCAGACGCTAAGCGAAGATGTTCTTTGCTTTCAAAGAATTTCAGATAGCTTTCACGAAGCTGGTTAAGTCCTGTGTGTTTCATTAATCTTCCTCTGTTTCTGAATCTTCCGGTTCATCGGGTTCGGGTTCGTCTTCCGCAATAACTTCGTTTTTCTCGGCTTCCTCTGCGGCTAAGATGTCGGCTTCGTCAGCTTGTTCGACCTCTTCCAGCTCGGCAGAATCGTCATGCTCTGTTCGGGTAAACGTAACCACTCTTCCCTCCGGCTGTAGCCGCATAACCCTTACTCCGGTTGCATAACGCCCCATAACCCGTAAATCATTCGCACGAATGCGGATTATAATGCCCTCGTCGTTGATTAGTATAACATCGTCGTCGGCATAAAGCGTTCTAATTCCGCAAACCAAGCCTTTTTCTTCATTGACTTTATAGTTGGTTAAGCCTGAACCGCCTCGGTTTTGCTTTCTGTAATTAGCTAATGCGGTTCGTCTGCCCATTCCCCGTTCTGTAACAGTCAAAACTGTTGAATTTTCATCAAAAATCTTAGTCGCACCGACAACATAATCCCCGTCTTTTAATCGAATGGCACGAACACCTCTTGCGGTTCTGCCCATTCCGCGAGTGCGGGATTCATCAAAGTGAATAGCCATGCCGTTACGGGTTGCAACGATTACCGAGCTGTCACCCTCGGTTAAATGTGCGGAGGCAATTTCATCCCCGTCAACGAGTGTTATAGCACGCAAGCCGTTTTTGCGGACGTTTTTGTACTTAGACAGCGGCGTTCTTTTAATTAAGCCGTTTTTGGTGACACAGACAAAGAACTTATTGTCAGCGAAGTCAGACGTTTTCATCATTGCCGCTACTTTTTCATCAGGCTGAAGCTGTAGTATATTAACAATATTTGTTCCTCGTGATTGCTTTGAACCCTCGGGGATTTCATAACACTTAACCCGATACATGTTACCCAAATTCGTCACAAACAATATAAAGTCGTGTGAGGAGGCGATAAACATATCCTCAATAAAGTCCTCGTCACGCTGTTTCATTCCCGAAACACCCCTACCGCCCCGTTTTTGCAGGTTATAAACCTCAACCGCCTGCCGCTTGATATAACCGATATTGGTATAGGTCAGCACGCTTTCTTCAACGGGGATTAAATCTTCTATATCCACCTCACCGCTGACCGCTTCAATGCTTGTGCGGCGTTCATCAGCAAAGCGTTTACGAATTGCGTCTAACTCCTCTGATATGACTTGCAAAATTTTACTCCTGTCAGCGAGTAGGGTTTCGTATTCGTTGATTTTTACATTAAGTGCGGCGAGTTCTTCCTCTATATCAATCCGCCCTAATTTAGTCAGCTGGATAATCCGCATTTGTGCGATTGCGTCCGCTTGAATATCGGTGATGTTAAACCGTTCGATTAACCGTGATTTGGCTTGTGCGGGGTCGTCCGAGCCTCGTATAATCGCAATAACCTCGTCCGTGTTATCTACAACTATAATAAACCCATCAAGAATATGTGCCCTTGCCGCCGCTTTCTTCAAATCGTACTGTGTGCGACGAGTAACAACCTGTTCTTGGAAGTCGATATAATGCTCTAACATCTGCTTTAAGGTAAGGACTTTCGGCTCACCGTCAACCAACGCAAGCATAATAACGCCGACGGTTTCCTGTAACTGGGTAAAACTGTATAGCTTGCTGAGTGTTACGTTTGCGTTAGCGTCACGCTTAAGCTCAAGAACGATTTTCATGCCCTTGCGGTCAGACTCGTCCCGAAGCACCGAAACACCCTCAAGCCGCTTGTCCCGCATTAATACCCCTATGTTTTCGAGCAAGCGGGTTTGATTGACCATATACGGGATTTCTGTTATTACTATGCGGGTGTGGTTTTTTTCCTCCACAATTTCGGCTTTACCCCGAAGTGTGATTTTGCCCCTACCCGTGTAGTATGCCGAGCGAATCCCTGCATGACCCATGATAATTCCGCCTGTGGGGAAGTCGGGCCCCTTTACAACCGACATAAGCATATCAATCGGTACTTCCTCCCCCGAAAGCAGAAGAAGCTGAAGTGCATCAATTATTTCACCCAAGTTATGCGGGGGGATATTAGTTGCCATTCCCACGGCAATACCTGTTGAACCGTTGACAAGCAGGTTCGGGAAACGTGACGGGAGAACCACCGGTTCTTTCAGCCTGTCATCATAGTTTGGGACATAATCAACCGTGTCTTTACCTATATCGGATAACATTTCTGCCGAAATGCGTGCTAAACGGGACTCAGTATAACGATAAGCCGCAGGAGCGTCACCCCCGATTGAACCGAAGTTACCGTGTCCCTCGATTAGAGGATAACGTAGCGAGAAGTTCTGGGCAAGTCTTACAAGTGCGTCATAAACACTTGCGTCACCGTGGGGGTGGTATGAACCGAGAACCGAACCCACAGTGTCTGCACATTTATGGAAAGGCTTGTCGTGGGTTAAGCCTTTTTCAAACTTTGTGTATAATATTCGGCGGTGAACCGGCTTTAACCCGTCACGAACATCGGGTAATGCACGGGAAACAATGACCGACATTGAATATTCCATGAAGGATTTCTTCATTTCTTTTTCAATGTCGACCTGAATTAATTTTTCATCGGGGTGCAGTTTTATGTTTTCGTTGAAGTCCATTTCTTTTGTTTTCCTTACGTTTTTCTCTTATAAGAGTATATTATTAAATAGTATACCATTTTTTAGAAAAAAAGTCAATTAAAAATATTTTGTAAAAAAACAAAAAAAACTTGAAAAATTTTCAACAATATGGTAAAATATCTGTGTATCTTATTTAAAAGGAATGATAAAAGAATGAATTCGTTCGCTGAAATTTTTGACGTTGTTAAAAAAAACCTCGATATTACAGATATAGCCCGAAAGGCATGGATTGACCCAATCAAACCTCTCCGGCTTAATAACAATAAGGTGGTTCTTTATGTAGCCGCTCCTTTTGTTAAGCAGATTTTAGAGGATAATTATATACACTTGTTTAAAATTAATTTTAAAGAGGTTCTCGGTTTTGATGTGGAAATCGAGATACTCTGTGATGAAGACCTGCAGCCCGAGCAAAAAATGAAACTGATTGACCCAATCCCTGAGCTTCAAGATGATGAGGCTTTAGTTGAAAAATTGGAAAAATCAGTGGCAGGCAGTAATTATCAATATACCTTTGATACATTTATTGTGGGTGAGAGCAATAAATTGGCTTATACTGCCTGTAAATCTGTTTCACAGGGGCAGACTAATTTGAATACCAACCCGCTTTATGTGTATGGTGACCCCGGTTTGGGAAAAACACACCTGCTTTCCGCCATAAAGAACGAAGTTAAAAAGAATAATCCTAACCTTAATATAGTTTTTGTATCGGCAGACACTTTTATTAATGATTTTGTTAATGGTATCAGATACGATAAAACAGATGAATTTAAAAGTAAATACAGAAAAGCAGATATATTGCTTGTTGACGATGTTCAGTTCTTTTCAGGAAAAAAAGAAAGCCAGCAGGAGCTTTTCAACACTTTCAACGATTTACATATTAATGGGAAACAAATTGTTCTTACCTCTGACCGCCCGCCTAAGGAAATTAATGATATTGAAATTCGCCTGCGTTCACGGTTTGAAAGTGGGTTATTAGCTGATATTGCTGTTCCGGAATATGAAACAAGGCTTGCGATTATCAGAAGAAAAGCAGAATTAATCGGGCTTAATATTCAACCGAATGTTACTGAATATATTGCTGATAAGCTTAAAAATAATATAAGACAGCTCGAGGGTGCTATTATTAAAATGAACGCATTGTCTTTAGTTACCGATATTTCCCCCACCCTCGCTATGGCTCAAAATATAATAAAAGAGGTTATGACAGAAAATGTTCCCACTCCGGTAACGGTAGAGCGGGTTATAAATGAGGTTGCCAGCATATACAGCATAACCGGTGATGAAATCCGTTCACAAAAGAGAAGTGCCCAGATTTCCACAGCAAGGCAAATTGCTATATTTGTTGTTCATAAAATAACTGATATGTCTTATACTGAGATTGGGAAAGAATTCGGCGGGAGAGACCATTCTACCATTGTTTATGCAATTAATAAAGTAAAAAGCATTATTCAAAAGGATAATTCATACCGAAACACTATAGAAGACCTAATCCGCAATATTGGAAATAATTAACATTTTTTTAGTTTCAACAGATGAGTTATCAACATTATTAAAATTGTAAATTATTATTAACATTTTAAACATAGTTTTTAAGATATGTTTATTAAAAAATAGTCAGTTAAAATCATTAATATATCAGTTTTCCATGTATTTAACAGCACCTATAACCAATACCAAAATAAAACATATTATTATTAAAAATAAAGGAAAAAATGATTATGAAATTTTCGGCAGATAAAAATATCTTATATGAAGCTGTTTCAAACGCTTCTAAGGCTTGTGCTTTAAAATCGGCACTTAATATTCTTGACGGGGTTTTATTAAATCTAAAGGATAATATTCTTACTATCACAGGTTATGACCTTGAAATAGGTATTAAGATTTCTGTGAATGTAGATGGACAGGAGGACGGTAATATTGTTACCGACCCTCGACTACTTTCTGAGTTGGTAAAGAAAATGCCCGGAGATATAGTTAATTTTATACTTAAAGATGAAAAAGAAATAGAAATTACATCTGGTAAATTAATATTAAATATTCCTTATAAAATCGGAACAGATTTCCCTAACATAATAGAAATAAAAAAAGAATTGTCTTTTAATATGAAAGAAAAATTATTAAAAGAAATGCTGACACGTGTTGATTATGCATCTGCCCGCAATGATGTAAATCCTTCTTTAATGGGAATTAAAATTGATATTGAGGATAATATTTTTTATTCAGCTGCTACCGATGGGAACAGATTGGCTACGAAATACTGTAAAATAGAAAATGAAAATGTAAGTTTTATTCTTCCGGAAAAAGCAGTAGTTTCTCTTATAAAAAGCCTTTCAGATGAAGAGAATGAGGAAAATCCAAAAGAAATAAGCATATCAATTGACAAAAATCAAATATGTGTTTCAAAAGAAAATTATATGATTGTGTCAAGATTGCTTGACGGAAAATTTGTTAATTATAAAAGAATAATTGACGGGACATATACTAAATCGCTGAATATTAATGTAAAAGATTTATGCTCGTCCATGGAACGCTGCTTATTACTTATGAGCGATAAGTTAAAATCACCTGTTTCTTGTTCGGTTAATGACGAATATATGAAAATATCGTGTAAAACTGCTCTCGGTGCAATAAATGAGGAAATTCCGATTATAATAAATAATGGGGATTTTAAGGATTTTAATATTTTCTTCAATCCGAGATTTATGTTAGAAGCACTTCAAAAAACTTATTGTGAGGAAGTGAAAATTAATTTTGACGGAAGTCTTAACCCTTTTAAAATTACACCGATTGTAGACAATGGTGAGTTTATATTCATTATTGTACCTATACGGAGTTCATGATGACAGAAATTTATATTAAACCTCCTTTTATTAAGTTAGAGCAGTTTTTGAAATATGCGGGAGCTGTTTCTACCGGGGGGGAAGCCAAAAATGTAATTATTGACGGGTTGGTATGTGTTAATGATGAGATATGTTTAATGAGGGGGAAAAAGCTGTTCGGCGGCGAAGTTGTCAAATTTGAGGGAGAAGTATATACTTGTATAATAAAAAATGATACTTAAAAAAATATATATCAAGAATTTCAGAAATATAAAAGAAACCGAGTTAGATTTAAACCCCGCTGTTAATATATTCTATGGGGATAATGCACAGGGAAAAACCAATTTGTTAGAGGCGGTTTCTTTGGCATTAGGTAAAAGCTTCAGAAACATCAGAAACAGTTCGATTATTCCTTTTAATTGTGATAACAACAAAACTGTTATAAAATTATATTATGAATCCGAGCATATCCCAAACAGGACAAACGAGCTTATTTACGAAACCGACGGGTTCAAAACCGATGTAAAAATTAATTCGATACCTTTGAATAAGGCAGCAGATTTATATGGGGAGTTTAAATATGTTATATTTACCCCGGATAATCTAAACCTTATCAAGGGTTATCCCGATGTAAGGCGGTATTATTTAGATAATATTGCTGTTATGCAAAACAGGGCACACAAAAAAATCCAATATGAGTATAAGGAGGCGTTAAAGCAACGATGTGCCGCTTGTGCCTCTAATTATTTTTTTGGAGATGCTTTGGCAGTGTGGGACGATATTCTGATAAAACAGGGAATTAATTTGACTTTCGGAAGAATGAAATATCTCGATTTAATTAAAAAAAGCACAATTCCTTTATATGAAAGTATTTCCGGAGGGGAGAAATTAGGTATTTCTTATAAAAGTGACGTGTTTCATGAAAATATAGATTTTTCCGATAAAGAAAAGTTATATGAGATTTATAAAAGAAGCTTGGATAAAACAGGGAGCGAGGGTTATGCCAACAAAACTCCCGGAACGCATAAGGATGATATAACCTTTACCATTCAAGGGAAGTCTGCACGAAACTTCGGGTCACAGGGTCAGCTGAGAAGCATTGCGGTGGTTTTGAAATTAGCGGAGGCAGAGCTTATTCGTGAGTTTAACCGTGAAAGACCGGTAGTTTTGTTAGACGAGGTTTTAGGAGAATTAGACAAGGGCAGGCGTGAATTTGTAATTAAACATTTTGATAATTCGCAGGTGTTTATTACTTCGTGTAATATAAATGATTTTAAGTCTTTGCCTAATATAAAAATATGGAGAGTGGAAAATGGCGTATTTACATCTGGGTAGTGATGTTAATGTTCATAGTGACGAGATTATCGGAATATTCGACACCGAACGTGTCACTGTCAACAAAGATGTTAACGAATACTTGAAAAAAGAGCAGAAAAAAGGCAATATTTATTATGTGTCGTTGGATTTGCCAAAGAGCTTTGTTGTCGCTTCAGATAAGATATATGTCACAAATGTTTCAACGCTGACGCTTAAAAAAAGAAATTTGCAATTACAGTAAATATATGGTATAATAAAGGTTCACCAAAAAGAAAGGCATAATAAAAACAATGGACGAAAATATTTTAAATACCCAAGCCGACTCCTTAGGCGATATTCAGGAAATATCCGAACCCACCGAGTTTACTCGTGTTGAGGGAGATTATGGTGCGGACAACATCGAAATTCTTGAGGGGCTTGAGGCAGTTCGTAAACGCCCTGCAATGTATATCGGTACAACAGGGCCAAAGGGGCTTCACCACCTTGTTAATGAAATTGTGGATAACTCCATTGACGAAGCGTTAGCGGGCTATTGCACCGAAATCAATGTGAAAATTCTACCCGATAACGTGATTGAAATAAGTGACAACGGTCGAGGTATTCCCGTTGGGATTCACCAGAAAGAGGGGGTTTCGGCGGCTACTGTAGTGTATACCGTCCTGCACGCAGGAGGAAAGTTCGGGGGCGGAGGCGGTTATAAAGTGTCAGGCGGTCTGCATGGTGTGGGTGCTTCAGTGGTTAACGCCTTGTCAGAATGGTTGGAGCTTGAGGTGTGTGACGGGAAGAACATTCACTTCCAGCGTTTCACCGACGGCGGACAGTACGACGAACCATTGAAGATTATCGGGGATACTGATAAAACCGGAACAAAAGTGCGGTTTAAAGCGGACAAAAAAATCCTGCAAAGCGTGGAATATGACTATTCGGTTATTCGTGAGCGTATGCGAGAGCAAGCGTTCCTCAACGGCGGCTTGGTCATGAACACCGCTGACTTGCGTGACGAGGATAACATTAGGCAAGACAAGTTTTCTTATGAGGGAGGGATTGTCAGTTATGTGGAATGGTTGCAGAAAAAAAGAGGTGCAGAGGTTCTGCATGATGATGTAATATATCTTAACGGGTTAATCGACGATATAACCGTTGAAGTGGCGTTCCAGTATAACAACGACTTCAACAGTGAAACAATCCGCTCCTTTGCGAATAATATTCACACAGGTGAGGGCGGAACTCACGAAATGGCGTTTAAACGTGCAATAAGCAAGGTTGTTAACGATTTTGTGAAAAAGCACAGGGAAGATGAGTCCAAGAAACCCAAAAACGCTAAGGCAAAAAAGAAAACGGACGATACTGAGCCTATGAGCATTTCCGGTGAGGCAATAAGAGAAGCCATTAACGCAGTAATCAGCGTTAAGCTTCCGGAAACCGAATTAGAGGGGCAGACCAAATCTAAATTAGGTAATCCCGAGGTGGGGCCGGTTGTGTATAAGGTTGTTTCAGAAAAGCTGACTTATTATTTCGAGGAACACCCCGAAACGGCACAGATTATCGTGGTTAAGTCAATCAATTCACAAGCGGCACGTGATGCGGCAAGAAAAGCAATGGAAGCCAAGCGGAAGTCTGTCACTGACGGGATAGGCTTACCCGGGAAATTGGCAGACTGTTATGCTAAGGACGTTAATAAAACAGAAATATATATCGTGGAGGGTGATTCTGCGGGAGGTTCGGCAAAGCAGGGTAGAAATTCCGAGTTTCAAGCGATTTTACCGCTTCGAGGAAAGATGCTTAATGTAGAAAAAGCTCGTGTTGACCGAGTTTACGCAAACGAAAAGCTCATTCCCGTGGTTAAGGCGTTAGGCACAGGGATAGGCGAGGAGTTCGATTTGGAAAAACTGCGTTACGGCAGAATTGTTATCATGGCGGACGCTGATGTAGACGGTTCGCACATCAGAACGCTTTTGCTGACGTTTTTCTTCAGGTTTATGCGGCCTTTGATTGAAGAGGGGAAAGTATTTATCGCACAACCGCCATTATTTAGAGTGGCGAGAGGTAAGCAGTTCAGATATGCATTTTCTGATGAAGAAAGAGATGTGTTTATTCGTGAGCTTGAGGGGGAGAATAAAAGCAAGGTAGAGGTTCAAAGGTATAAGGGTTTGGGTGAAATGGACGCAGACCAGTTATGGGAAACCACCATGGACCCGTCTACTCGAACCATGAAGCGTGTCGAAATGGATGATGCGGCGAGTGCGGATGAAATATTCTCGATTTTAATGGGTGACAAGGTTGAGCCTCGTCGTGATTTTATTGAGCGTAATGCAAAATATGTGGTTAATTTAGATGTGTAGGTATAATTTATGAACACTTTTGACAGAAACGAAAAAAATGTTAAAAAAATGCAGGACTTGGGGCAGGTTTATTCGGAAAGCGATGAAGACAGAGCGAAAGAGGAATTACAAAAAGATGCATTAGAAAATGCAACGAGAGAATTCCCGCTTTTAACCTTGCGAAAGGTAGCAGCGGTGGTTTGCGGCGGGTTTTGGCTCTTTTCCATAGTCGGTATATTTTTCGGGATTGATTTCCGTGCAACCATGCCGTTTATGTTCTTTTCTTTATCGGTTTTGGTTTTTCTTAATGTTCCCGTGTTTTATATGAAGAAAAAGAACATGGATTTCGTTATTGCAATCGTTGCAGGGATTGTTTGCCTTGCTTTCGGATTAAGCTTAATGACCATTGGCGGACGGTAAATAAAGATGTTGAAAATTAATTATGACGTAACCCTTCCCGAGACAGAAGAAGCGTTTAAGGCGTTCTGGCGTAAGTACAGCCTTAAAAGAACGCTTTTGTTTTCGGTTGTCTTTTTAATCGGAGTGGGCTTATTCGCTAATATGATTTACACCAACCTAAACAGCATGTTCGGGTGGATTGGTGCGGGGCTTTCTTTGGGAATGCTGTCGTCCATATGGCTTCGACCGGTGCGAGCGAGGAAAAAATTAATCAGTACATTAGAGGTCATGAACGAGGAAAAATATACAGCGATTTTCGATACCTCAACTATCGAAATAGAAACAATTGTCGCCGATAACGAAGAAGAAAAAATTGAAAAAACAACAATAGACACAACCACAGAAGAATTATACGCAATGGAAAAAGGCGAATTGTTTTTACTGTTTGTAAATCGTTCGCTGATATATGTATTTCCTAAACGGTGTATGACAGAAGAAGAAATCACCGCTTTATGCGATTATTTTACAGGAAAGAAGATATAGTATGTTAGACATTAAATTTGTACGTAACAACCCCGATGTTGTAAAAGAAAATATGAAGAAGAAGTTCCAAGACGATAAATTGTCGTTAGTGGACGAGGTTATTGAACTTGATATACAGCTGCGTTTAGAAAAAGGCAAAGGTGATGATTTGCGAGCAAAAGGGAACTTGGCTGCTCAAGAAATAGGTGCGTTGCTGGCTCAAGGTAAAAAAGAAGAAGCAAATATATTAATACCTGCAATAAAAGAAACGAAAAGAGAACTTCCCAAAGTAGAAGAAACCGCACGTAATTTGGAAAAAGAACTGCGTGATATTATGCTTAGGATTCCGCAAATTATCGCCGATGATGTGCCTTTAGGGAAAGACGATTCCGAAAATGTAGAGGTAGCACGTTTCGGGGATTGCACAAAACCGGAATTCGACGTGCCTTATCATGTGGAGATTATGGAAAAGCTCAAGGGCATTGACTTAGACAGTGCGAGGAAAACCTCGGGAGCGGGGTTCTATTACCTTAAAGGCGATATAGCAAGGTTACATTCTGCCATTCTTTCATATGCACGGGACTTTATGATTGATAAAGGCTTCGAGTATTATATCCCGCCGTTTATGATACGAAGTGAGGTTGTCACCGGTGTGATGAGCTTCGCTGAAATGGAAAACATGATGTATAAAATAGAGGGTGAGGATTTATATCTAATCGGCACGTCAGAACATTCCATGATTGGAAAATTCATTGATACTATTGTTTTAGAGGAAGAGCTACCCCAAGCCTTAACAAGCTATTCCCCCTGTTTCAGAAAAGAAGTGGGGGCTCACGGCATTGAGGAGCGTGGGGTTTATCGGATTCACCAATTTGAAAAGCAGGAAATGGTGGTTATCTGTAAACCTGAGGACAGTGCGGAATGGTTCAAAAAAATGTACGATTATACCGTGGAATTCTTCGTTAGTTTAGATATACCCGTTCGCACCTTGGAGTGTTGTTCGGGGGATTTAGCAGACTTAAAAGTCAAAAGCATTGACGTGGAGGCATGGTCGCCCCGCCAGCAGAAGTTCTTTGAAGTGGGGAGCTGTTCTAACTTAGGTGACGCACAGGCGAGGAGGCTCGACATTCGTGTACGGGGTAATGACGGGGTGAAGTATATTCCGCACACGCTTAATAATACCGTTGCCGCCCCTCCGAGAATGTTGATTGCGTTCTTGGAAAACAACCTCAACGCTGACGGAAGCGTGAATATCCCCGAGAAATTGCAGGGTTATATGGGGGGGAAAACGTGCTTAAAATAGAAAACCTACGCAAAAAATATAAAAAGTTCGAGGTGTTGAGGGGACTTAACATGAACCTTGAAAAAGGTGATGTTTACGGTTTTCTCGGCAGAAACGGCTGTGGAAAAACCACAACTATGAACATTATTTGCAATATCATACCTAAAGACGAGGGGAAAATCTCGTTTTCTCCCCCTGTTGGTGAAACCGACACCCCCCTCAAAGAGGGAGGCGAAAATCCTAAAATCGGATATTTAACCGAAACGCCCGCACTTTATGGGTTTATGAACGGGTTTGAGTATCTTCGATATATCGCCTCATGTGCGAATTATTCAAGTGATATTAATAAACGTGTACAGGAAGTTCTTGACGTGGTGGGAATGACGGGAGCGGCTTCCCGCAAAATAAAAGGTTATTCGAGGGGAATGACACAACGCCTCGGAATAGCCGCCGCCATATTCGATAACCCTCAATTATTAATATTAGATGAGCCGACAAGTGCCTTAGACCCGGAGGGTCGTACTGAGGTTATGAACATTATCCAAAACCTCAAAACCGAGGGAACCACGATTATCCTGTGTACACATATTATAACTGATGTGGAACGTGTCGCTAACCGAATAGGCATAATGAAAGACGGCTTAATTGTCGAAGAGGGTTTGATTGAAGACGTTATGATGAAGCATCGAAGTCAGTCACAGCAGATTGTTGTTCGTTTTACAAGCCCCGACAACCAAGCGGCAGGTGTTCTTCGTTCCCTCCCAAATGTAACTGCAAGCCATTATAATGAGAAAAACGGACAGCTTGTTCTTAACGCTGATGTTCCGGAGTTGTTATATGACGATATAATTTCTGTAATACACGAAAAGAAAATCAAGATTTCCGAATTCATCGCACAAAGGACAACGCTTGAGGACGTATACATGGCGGTTACAGGGTTAAGGGGAGGTGCCGCTTAATGAATCAAATAGTTGCAGGGTTAAAGAAAGAGCTGTTGTATTCTTGGCGTAGTCTTCGGTTTATGGCAATTGTTCTTGTGTTTTTAGGAAACGCTTTGTTCTATCCGCTTATGTGCGGATTGATGAGTAGCTTGGGTGATATGGAAATGGCAGACATGGGTGCAATGGGTGATTTAGATGCAATGCTCGCAATGTATAGGGGTGAGCAGGGTTTATATATGTCGATGGTTTCGTTTGTTTCTTTTGCAGGGCTTGGCGGTATAATTATTATGATTTTATTATCTCAAGCGGCAGGCGGTGAACAAAAGAAACGCTCAATTATTGTGCCGCAGGTGGCAGGGTTGTCGCCTATGGGTTATATTCTGCCTAAGTTTATACTATATCCCCCCTTGGTTTTTATTATGACAGTGCTGTCAGCGTTTTTAACCAATGCCGCTTGTCAGCTGTTCATAAAAGTATCGTATCCGGTTGAGGTTGTTTGGGTTATGGGAATTTTAACCGGAGTTTCGCTGATGTTTACGGTTTGCCTGTATATGTTCTTAGGGATTAGCCTTGTTCAACCGGGGTTGTCGGTGATTTATGTGGTTGTAGCAGACACGGTGTTCTCTATGGTAATCGCAGGGTTTTTCTTCGTGAACAAGTATACCCCTTGGAATTTGACCGATATGGCTGTTATCGCGATTACAAACCATAGCGAGGAGCGGGACGTTTTTTCGGGAATAGGTTATTCAAATATAGCCGTAACTGTTATGATAACGCTGTTTTTGTGCGTGTTGCTAATGCTCGGGGCGTTGTTTTCTATAGTGGCGAAACGCACCGATAACACGGCAGACGAGGTGTATTAACGTGAAAACGATAATCTATGTTATATTATCCGTGGTTTTGTTTATATTGTTTTATTTAATGATTTTAACAGCGATTGTGTTAGTCTCAGCGGGATTGTTGGCTATACCCTTGTCGTTGATTGTTATGAGCGGGATTTTCACTCAGGTGGCTTCTGATTTATCTCCGCCGGTTATGCTTCTTGCGGGAGTTTCCTGCCTTTCGGCGGGGCTTGCAATGACCTTGGCAGTGTTTGTTATGTTTGAAAAGCAAACCGAATTATTAAGATGTTTAAACAAATAATAAAAAAAAGCATAATTAACCCGAACCGTGTGATTGCTGTTTTGCTTGTTATTGCGGTATTATCGGGAGCGGGTGCGTATTTTGTGCAATACAGGTTCGGCGGGTCGTCGGTTTATCGGGTGGAGCTTTCTTATGAGGTTAAGCCTTTTTTAAGCATTATAACGGCGGGTATGCCTGTTGAGGTAGCCTCGTGGGACGGTAGTGAAATTAAGTTAGTGTGTGTCAGTGAGCTTCCTTTAATTATCGAAGAAACCGAGGACGAAATTAAGATAAATCAAGATGACGGGTTTGCGGTGTCGTTTCTAACCGTCGATATATTTAACTATAACCTAAAAGTATTGCTCCCCCGAGATTATGAATATAAGGAAATCCACATCATCAGTGCGGGGGGAGATGTTTCAATAAAGGGACAGGAGCTTCACACAAGCAGAGTAACAGTGTCTGCCAAAAACGGCAATATAGGAATTGATAATGTCAACTCACTTGTTAATATTAAAACCATAACGGGGGATATTAATCTTGATTTTATAAGTTTCCTGTCATCTGCATATGTCGAATCGGTTTCCGGAGATATAGATATTTCTGTTCCCGATTATTCATCACTGTCATTAGATTACTTTACTTATTCGGGCAGGCTGTACACCGGTTCGTTTTTCCCGAGAGAGTTCGACGGATACATGGGTACAGCCTTTGCGAGAAAAGGCGTTATGCCCCATAAGTTACACGTTGTTACACACAGCGGGAACCTTCATATAAAGGAGAAAAACACGGATGCTATCGGTAATTATCCCGTCATATAACGAGGGCGAGAATATAAAAATCGCCGCTAAGGTTATATCGGAAATCCTTGAAAATAACTCAATAGAATTTGAAATCGTCTTTACCGATGACGGTTCTTCTGATAATACATGGGAAACTATCGAACAAGCGGCAAACACCGATAATCGTATAAAAGGCGTCAAATTTTCACGAAACTTCGGGAAAGAGGGGGCAATTTTCGCAGGATTGGCAAAGGCACAGGGTTCATGTGCTTTGGTGATAGATTGTGATTTACAGCACCCGCCCGAGCTTATTCCGAGGATGTATGACTTGTGGAAGCAGGGTTATGAGGTTGTGGACGCAAGAAAGTCCGGGCGAGGGAAAGAGGGTATTATTTATAAAACCTTCGCTAAGACGTTTTATAAATTGATGAAATCGTCGTCAGGGTTAAACCTTGACGGGGCAAGTGATTTTAAACTGCTTGACAGAAAGGTTGTTGACGCATTAAACGCCATGCCGGAACGCTTGACATTTTTCCGTGCGTTATCGGCGTGGGTAGGGTTTAAAACTGCACAAGTGCCTTTTGAGGTTCAGCCGAGAGTGGGTGGAAAAACCAAGTGGAGCTTTAAAAAATTATTCAAGTTTGCTATATCGAGCGTTACCGGATTTACCGCTTTTCCAATGCAGCTGATGACCGCAACGGGAATAATATTTTTTCTTTTTGCGGTTGTTATGGGAATTCACACGCTTGTGAGATTTTTGGGGGGACATTCCGCCGAGGGGTTCACAACAGTTATATTGCTGTTATTGCTTATCGGCTCGTTCATAATGCTGGGACTCGGAATAATCGGATACTATCTAAGTAAAATTTATGAGGAGATTAAGTTTCGCCCTCGTTACATTATAGAGAAAGAAATCGACAAAAATGAAGATTAAAAACCCGTTACCTTTAATAAAACACTTTTTTAAAAACGAACCGCAGATTTGGATTTCGTTCGCCATTCCTTTTGTGATTATGATTATCTCATATCTGGTTTTCGGCGTATACCCCATAAAAGTTACGAGTGCGGCGGGGGACAGGGTGTTCAGCAACTCGGTGCTTTCGCTTGACCTGAACGCACAATACGTCTACTATTTCGCTTATATGAAGGATGTTTTCGCAGGGAACGAAAGCCTGTTCTATTCATGGGGACGCAACCTTTCGGGTGAATTTGTGGGGATTATCGGGTATTACTTATTCAGCCCGTTTAACCTTATTGTATGGGCGTTTCCGCTTTCTCACATAACCGAGGGATTGCTGTTGATGATTGTTACAAAAATCGGGAGTGTTGGTGCGTTAATGGCGGTATATCTGAGCAAGGGCAGAAAATTACCGAAAACGGCAGTTATTATATTCAGCGTGATGTATGCATTAACCTCCTATAACATTGTTCAAACCATGAACCCGATGTGGCTTGACGGGGTGATGATTCTCCCTATTATCGCACTCGGAGTGGAAGCACTTATGCGGGAGGGTAGGTATAAGCTGCTTATATTCTCGCTGTTTTACGCATTTGTAACTTGTTTTTATATCGGATACATGCTTGGGATTTTCGCTGCTATGTATTTTGTGTATTACGCTCTTGCCTCTCGCAAGGCAACCACAGAAAACACCCTGCTTATTTTAAAGCGGGGCGGAATGTTTGCGGGAGCAGCAGTTATTGCTGTGTTAAGCTCGTGTTTTATGCTGTTACCGGTATATTCATCGCTTTCTATGGGGAAATTCGAGTTTTCTGACCCGGATTATTCCATGAGAACAAGCTTCACTTTCCTTGAAATGACAAGTAAGCTGTTTCCGAACAGTTATGACACTGTTCGCCCGCAGGGACTGCCGTTCCTATACTGCGGGACGTTGGCGGCTGTTCTGTTACCTATTTATTTTTTCTGCTCAAGAATTCGGCGTGCAAAGAGAGTTGCGGGTGCGGTTCTGCTTATTGTTTTGGGTGTCTGTATGTATATTACTCCTGTCGACATGTTTTGGCACGGCGGGCAGGTCCCGAACTGGCTTCCTTATCGTTATTCTTTTGTATTGTGTTTCTTGGTTTTGGCTTTTGGGGCAGATGTGTTCACCCATATTCAAAAAATTCCGCATAAGGCAGTGGGGCTGTCTGCGTTAGCCTTTGCAGGGTTAATGCTTTATTGGGAGCAGGCGAACACCTTTGTGTCAGATTTGGGTAACAGCGGGCGAGATGTTCTTAATAATTTAAGTGTGGTTTTACCGGCTTTCGGGATATTGGTTCTCATAACAGCATATGTGTTCTTAACAAAAGACAAGCTAAATAAAAAGAAATTAGCTTCAATTGTGCTGATTGTGATTGTAAGCCTTGAAATGTATTATAACACGCAGTTCCAAATCGTTAAGCAAAACACCGACATAGTGTATTCCACACGAGATTCGTTTAATAATATAATTCTGCCGACTCGTGAGGTGGCAGACGAAATTCAAAAAAATGACCCGGGATTTTACCGAATGGAGAAGACTTTTTCCCGCACGGTCAACGAACCCTTGGCTTTAGGAATGAAAGGCATTTCCCACAGCTCAAGTATGCTAAACGATGAAGCGATACTCTTTTTGAAACGAATGGGGTATTCCGCTCGAAGTCACGCTTCGTATTATCGGGGAGAAACGCCGATTTCTAATGATTTGATGGGCTTCAGATATACCTTATCTTGTTTAGACAACAACGTGGTCAATATTAAATCTGCCGAGGATATTGAGGTTGTAAAAAACGAAACAGCCATGCCGCTTGCTTATATTGTGGATAACAAGATAGCGAATTTAGTTTTTGACGAGGATGATGTTTTCTTCAATCAGAGTCTTATGCTTTCTTTAATGCTTGGTGAAGAACAATATGTTTCATATTACAAGGAAATGCCGTCTGACGATATACTCACCCAAAACCTTGAATTTGCTCGTGTGGGTGAGGGACATGACCGTTACGAGAAATCAAACTTAAACTCGGACGCGTATATTGATTTCTTTATAACCGCACAGTATACCGGAAGTTATTATATGTATCTGCCGACTCGTTATGACCGAAGATGTGACTTGTATGTAAACGATGTGAGAATGGGCGTTTATTTTGAATCCGACAATCTTCATATAAAATATTTAGGCGAGTTTAAAGCCGGTGAGGAATTTAAGGTCAGACTTAAACTGCAAAGAGATAAGGTCTTTTTCCGAAATGCCCGTTTTGTGTGGTTTGACGAAGAATTGTATAACAAGGATATTCAACGGCTTCACGAGATGAACCAAAACACGGTTTTTGAGGCTAAGTCAAACACACGCTTGCAAATCACCACTAATTATCATGAGGCGGGTGTGCTTTTCACCTCTATCCCTATGGAGCCGGGGTGGACAATTAGAATAAACGGTAAAAAAGTAACCCCGTATAAGTTAGCAGATGCACTTATCGCCTTAGAAGTTCCCGCAGGCGAAAATATAATAGAGTTTAGTTTCTTCCCGAATTATATGCCGGTTGGTATCAGCCTGTCGTTCCTCGGGGCAAGTGCGGTTTTGTTTATGAACTCCATTATGTTTAAGCTGTCGCTTAAAAGGAAAAGGGTGGGCATTAAACGTGACGATTATGACGGGTATGATGAGGATTATATTGATTATGACAATGAATACGTTGATTTTAATTTTGACGATTTAGAAAACATGGAAAACGAAAACACGATTGAAGAGGAAGACAGCGATATTGTCGAATTTGGTGAGGATTTCGAGATTGTTGATATTAATCCGGATATGATTATAGGAAACATCGAAGACGAAGAGGGAGAGAAAGGAAAAGGAGATAATGCTTCTGACGATTGACGCAGGCAACACGAATATAGTTTTTGCTGTTTTTGATGATGAAAAAATTGTTTTAGAATCACGGATTGACACCAATTCAGCAAGAATGGCAGACCAATATGCCATTATGCTTATGGATATATTAAAACTGTACGGAATAGACAGCAATGTCTCTGACGGTATATACGGTGCAATTATATCAAGTGTGGTTCCTCCAATAACAAAGCAGCTTTCGTTGGCAGTTAAGCGATTGTTTGAGATTGATGCATTGGTGGTTGAACCGGGGTTGAAAACCGGATTGAACATAAAAATCGATAACCCTGCTGAGCTTGGAGCGGACTTGGTGTGCGGTGCGGTTGCTGCGAAGACGTTGTATCCTTGTCCGTGCATTGCGATTGACCTTGGGACTGTTTCAAAGGTCATGGCACTCGATAAGGACGGAGCGTTACTCGGAGGTGTGCTTGCCCCGGGGGTAGGTATCAGCTTTGAGGCGATGGCAGGCAAAACCGCATTATTGCCTTTGGTGAGTGCGGATAAGTTAAAGAAAGTTATCGGTACGAATACGACCGATTGTATTCGTGCGGGAATATTAACCGGAACAGCAAGCATGCTCGACGGATTAATCGAAAAGTTTGAGGCGGAAATCGGGGAGCGTTGTTCAGTAATAGCAACCGGTGGTTTTTCTGAGATTATCACAACTTTTTGTAAACGGGATATAATTATTAATAAACACCTCGTTTGTGAGGGGTTAAGAATAATATACAGCAAAAATAAATAAGGCGTTACACCTGTTTTACAGGGTGATAGCATATATTAAAGGAAGGTATTTTTATATGGCAGACAAAAAAAACAGCAGAGGGATTAATAAGAAAACCCTCATGCTTGTGCAGTTCTCAATTCTTTTGGCGATTGAAGCGGTGTTCTGCTTCACGGTATTGGGCTCTATCCCGTTTACACCTGTGGTAGTGGCAACTTTAGCGATGATACCCGTTATTATTACAGGAATGCTGCTTGGGGTAAAAGCGGGGACGCTTATGGGCTTTTTCGCAGGATTATTCAGTTTTATCGTGTGGACATTTATGCCTCCGAGTGCGTTGGCATTTGTGTTTTCACCTGTTTATGCAGAAAACTTCATCGAGGTTATCGGAAGTCTGTTTATATGCTTTGTTCCGAGAATATTAGTCGGAACTGTAGCAGGTGCGTTATATAACCATATGTCGAAGACGTTTTCGGAAAATAACGCAATCAGTTACATTATAGGAGCAACCTTGGGGAGTTTAACCAACACCGCTTTAGTCGTTGCGGGGATTGCTCTGTTTTTTGGCGAACGTGTCTCCGGTTTAATGGGAGATGCAATAATGGTAATCGTAAATTCATTAATTATATTTAACGGTGTTCCCGAAGCGATTGTATCAGCTATTATATGTCCCGCAGTGTGTATTCCCGTAAGGAAGATATTTACGAAATGAGCTTTTTCCAATCCATCGCTGATTTAATTCCCGAATACAGGGAGCTAAAACAGCAAATCAAGGAAAACAACCCCGGTATTATTGCAATATCGGGGTTATCGTGCGTGCATAAGGCACATTTTATTGCGGCATTGTCGCAGGCCGGCGAAAGCAGCTCACCTTTGTTGGTGTTGGCAGAAACCGAGAACGAGGCCTTGAGATTATGCGATGATGTAAATGCGTTCGGAGTAACAGCGGCGGTATACCCCGCTAAAGACTTGAACCTTATATCGGCAGACACCGCCTCAAAAGAATACGAATATCGAAGAATTTCTGTGTTAAGCGAATTGTCAATTGTACATTGTACATTGTCAATTGTCATCGCCACTCCTGAGGCGGCGGCACAGTATACATTGTCCCCCAGCGAATTAACTGAAAGTATAATACACATAAAAAAAGACACAGAGTTAAACGTGGAAAACCTGTTGAAAGATTTGGTGAATCTCGGTTATACAAGATGTGATATGTTGGAAAGTGTTTCGCAGTTTTCCGTGCGAGGCTCAATTATTGATATTTTCCCGATTAATGCGGAGTTACCTGTGAGAATTGACTTATGGGGAGAAGCTGTTGAAAGAATTACACATTTCGATGTTGTCACGCAGAGAAGCGTTAATGAGATTGATGAGGTTCGGGTTCCTCCGGCAGTTGAAACTTTCGGGAAAGCGACACTGTTCGACTTTGTTCGCAATATTGTTGTTTGTGAACATGTCAATTGTAACGAGCAGTTTAAATCAGCAGAGGTGCAACTGCGGGAAGACATAACTCTGTTAGTTGAAGCAGGGAAAACAGTTGGTCGTTATATGCTATCTAAATCGGAATATAATGCAGTTATTGAGAGTAGGGCAAGGGCGTTTTTGAATACATTTGCTCGGGGTGGAGGCATTTCTGTTAATGCGGTTCAACTGCCTCCATGGAACGGGAACTTCAAGCAGTTAAAGGAAGACCTTAATTCATTTATCAAAAACGGTTATGCCCTTGTTATATTTGCTGGAACAGAAAAAGCGGCTCGCTCACTTGCATTAGACCTGCGTGACGACGGGTTTTCCGCCGATTATACCGAAAATCCGAAAAAGCATTTTCTAAAGCATATTTATGTAATGTCCGGAACACTTTCTGCCGGGTATGATTATCCGAATGTTAAATGTGCATGCATAACTTATCATGGGATTGCACGAAGAAACACAGATACAAGCGGGACGACATGGGCTTCAGCCCCCGCACGTACACCCAAGAAAAAGAAGCGTTCGGAGGCTATTCGGTCGCTCACGGATATAAACGTCGGGGACTATATTGTTCATGACAATCACGGTATAGGAATATTCGAGGGGGTTCATAAGCTTAAAAACGATAATGTCAGTCAGGATTATATCAAAATTCAATATGCAGGGAAAAGCGTTCTCTACATTCCCGTAACCCAGCTTGATTTTATATCACGTTATATCGGTAACACTGATACAGCGACTTTGAAGCTGTCAAAGCTTCATACCGACAGCTGGGCGAAAGCCAAGTCTAAAGCCAAGAAAGCCGCTTCAGAATTGGCGGAGGAGCTGATTGAATTATACGCAAAACGCATGAAAAGCAAGGGTCATGCGTTCGCAAAAGATACCCGTGAACAGGAGGAATTCGAGAACCGTTTCAGTTATATAGAAACCGATGACCAGTTAGTTTGCATTAATGAGCTTAAAAAAGATATGCAGAGAGAAGAACCCATGGATAGGCTGTTATGCGGAGATGTGGGATTTGGCAAGACAGAGGTGGCACTTCGGGGGGCGTTCAAGTGTGTTATGGAGGGGAAGCAGTGTGCATTATTATGCCCCACCACGGTATTGGCGTGGCAGCATTATCAGACAGCTATGCAGCGTATGGAGGGGTTTCCCGTAAATATAGAATTATTGTCACGTTTTCGCTCGGCAAAGGAGCAAAAGCAGGTCATAGAAAAACTTGAAAAAGGCATAGTCGATTTTGTAATTGGGACGCATAGACTTGTCGGGAAAGACGTAAAGTTCAATAATTTAGGCTTGGTTATAATTGACGAGGAACAGCGGTTCGGGGTGTCACAAAAAGAAAAATTGAAAGAAGCGTTCAGCGGAGTTGACGTGCTGACCTTGTCGGCTACGCCTATTCCGAGGACATTAAACATGGCAATGACGGGAATTCGTGACATGAGTGTTATCGAAACCCCTCCCCATGACCGTATGCCTGTGACAACTTATGTAATCGAACAGGACGAGGGAGTTATCGCAGGTGCAATTAATAAAGAATTAAGGCGGGCAGGACAGGTATACTATATTCATAATCGAATAGAAAGCATATATTCCCGTGCCGCTAAGCTGCACGAGCTTTGCCCTGACGCCGTAATAGGTATAGCACACGGTCGAATGGACGAGGAAGAATTATTGAAAGTTTGGCGGCGGTTATTAGACAGGGAAATTGATGTGCTTGTTTGTACCACGCTTATTGAAACAGGGATAGACGTCCCCAATGTAAACACGCTGATTATCGAAAATGCCGACAGAATGGGCTTGGCACAGTTGCACCAATTAAGGGGGAGAGTCGGGCGGACTAATCGGCGGGCTTATGCTTATTTCACCTTTAAGCGTGGCAAGCTGCTTACCGAAATTGCCGAGAAAAGACTTAACGCCGTTCGGGAGTTTACGCAGTTTGGAGCAGGGTTTAAGATAGCTTTACGGGATTTGGAAATTCGAGGGGCGGGGAGTGTTTTAGGGGAAAGCCAGTCAGGGCATATGTCGGCAGTTGGTTATGAAATGTATGTGAAACTATTAGGCGAAGCTGTCACGGAAGCCCGTGATGGCATGCCGACTTCGTCGGAATCTCTCTCAGAAACGTGTGTAGTAGACATAAAAATCGACGCTTTTATTCCGGAGAATTATATTTTTAATCAGGCACAGCGGATTATGTGTTATAAGAAAATTGCAGAAATTCGAGACGAGGACGACGCTTTTGATATTGTTGATGAATTGACGGACAGATACGGTGAGATTCCGAAATCTGTGAAAGGGTTAATCGAGGTGGCACGTTTGCGGAATTCGGGAGCGGTGCTTGGAATTTCTGAAATTGTGCATAATAAGGATATATTGATATTAAACTGGAACAGTCCCGATATGGAGAGAATTGCAAGGGCTTCTGCGGTTTATGAAAAGCGGCTGACACTTAATTTAACAGAGAAAACAGGCTTGTCGTTAAAACTCATAAGCGGTGAGGGAGTGTTAGACGCGGCAACAGGATTATTGAAACAGTTGACAGGCGACAGTTAATGTTATATAATGTAAGAATATATAAGGAGAGCGTATATGCATAAGAACAAAAAAGCAAAAACAAGCGATATAGCTTTCGGAATACTTTCTATTCTGCTGTCATTAATTGCGGCTCCTATGCTTACTTTGTTCGGAGTGATTTGGGCATCGCTCGGTCAAAGCGTTGCTTTAGGTGTAAATGCGGCGGCATTAGGATTGCTTCTTGCGGGAACATGGATTTTCGCAGGGGTTAAGGCAATGCTGAGGGTGGAGAAAAGTGCCCGTTATTCAAAAATTATCGGGGCACATCCCCGTTTCAAAATATCAGATGTAGCTCAAGTTTCCGGGAAATCGCTGAAAAGTGTTTCCGCCGATTTAAAAATGTTGAGGAAACGCGGTTATTTCGAGGGAATGAGCTTTGACACAGAGAATAAAGAGGTTGTGTTTTCGTCAAAGTCACCTCCGCTGTTGCAATTAAACGAAGAAGCAGATATAGTTTATAAGGAAAACAAGTCCCCGCCTGTGACCGCAATTATTCTATCGTTGTTGACAGCGGCTTCGTTTTCTCTGTTTGAGTTAATGTTGCTTGTTCCGGCGTTGGTTATCGGAGTGGGAGTGTTTTTCTTAAGTCTGCACTTTTTCCCGTCGCAGGTCTATTTTACCGAGGAAAGGCGAAAGACACCTAAAATGAAAAAACCCTCCTCCACAGGTAATGAGGAGCTTGATAATCTGTTAGCGTCGGTTTATGAAAGCAAGAAAGAGATGTTAAGGCTTTCCGCTGTTATAAAAACACCGAAAATTCGTGAGCCGCTCGGCGAAATAATGAAAACAGTCGATGAAATTGTTTCTTACGTTATTGAAAATCCCGCAAAAGTCAGAAGCTTAAGACAGTTTGTAGGGTATTACCTGCCGACAACGGTGAACTTTCTGAAGACCTATGAGGAGCTTCAGGAGAAGCCGAACAAGGGTGAGAATATATTAACCACACTCCATAAAATCGAGGAAACCACAGGGAAATTAACTGATGTGTATAAACGGGAATATGATGACCTGTTCAGCGATAAAGCAATGGATATTTCTGCGGAAGCGGCAGTTATGCAGGCAATTATAAAAGAAAACAATAACATTATATAAGTTCAGAAAGGAAAATTAATCATGGAAGAAAACAAAATCGAACTATCCCTTGACATGCCTCCCGAAGCCCCCGACGCTCCTATCTTTGTTCCCGATGCAGATGCGACAAATGCATTTACCGCAGTAGCTAAGACAGTAACGCCCGACACCTCTAAGCTCACAGAGGAGGAGAGAAGAGTTGTCGCCGATTTCGCACAGAAAATCGATGTGAAGAATTCTACACAAATTCTTCAATATGGCGGACAAGCACAAAAGAAAATATCGGCGTTTTCCGAGCAGGCGTTAGCAAATGTCCGCACTAAGGAAATGGACGAAGTCGGAACAATGGTTACAGATTTAGTAGTGCAGTTGCGGAATTTTGAAATCGAGGATTCCGGAAAGAAGCCCGGTTTATTCAAAAAACAACGTGACAAAATGGCATTAACTAAAGCGAAGTATGACACTGTGGAAAAGAACATCGATAAAATTTGCGGTGCCCTTGAAGCACATAAAATGGTTATGCTTAAAGATGTCGCTATGTTAGACCAAATGTATGAAAAGAACCTTGAGTATTACAAGGAGCTTTCCATGTATATTATTGCGGGGCGGCAGAAGCTACAGGAAATCATCGAAACCGAGCTTCCGAAGCTGCAGGAAAAGGCGATTAAATCGGGATTGGCAGAGGATGCACAGGAAGCCAACTACCTCGCTGATATGTGTAACCGCTTCGATAAAAAACTGCATGACTTAGAACTAACTCGAATTGTTTCGGTTCAGATGAGTCCGCAAATCCGCTTGGTTCAATCCACGAACAACATTATGATTGAGAAAATTCAATCATCTTTAGTGAATACCATTCCGCTTTGGAAAAACCAAATGGTTTTAGCAATGGGAATGTCTCATTCACAGGCGGCAATCAAGGCACAAAGGGAAGTGACCGATGTTACTAACCAGCTTCTTAAAAAGAACGCCGATATGCTTAAGCAGAATACCGTTGAGGCGGCTAAGGAATCCGAACGCAGTATTATTGATATTGAAACGCTGAAATATACCAATCAGTCACTTATTACCACACTTGATGAGGTGTTGAGAATTCAGCAGGACGGTAAGGCGAAACGCCGTGAAGCAGAGGCAGAGCTTATTAAAATCGAGGGTGAGTTAAAAACAAAGCTGCTCGATATTAGAGATGCGGGACGTCCGCCGGTTGTGGAAACCGAGGCTTTCAGCAGCGGAAACCTGTCATTAGATTAATCATTACAATATTTAATAAGGAAAAATTATTTTGACATCTAACCAAAAAGAAACACTGCCTAAGCCGGTGGGTTCGGTAGCTTTAACAAGCACCACAGAAAGAGCAAGAGAAACAGCCCGCTATAATCGTGCGTTAATGCAGGCGGCAGTCGAAAACGGACGAAAAACAAAACTGCCCAAATGGATGTATTTGGGTGGGAAAATTAATGGCGGCATGGCGTGGTTGTTGATGTTCAAGATGTATGGAACATCTCGGGCACTTGAACCGGTTTATCGCGTGGCAGACAAGTCTAAGGCATTGTTACCCATTCAAATAACCCGCAAGTTTAAAAAAATCAGCGATGATGTGGTGGACTTTGTGCGTTACACCGAATTTGGTGTAGCAGGAGGTGACAGGTTCTCTTATGCCGTTAAAGCGGTGAGGGATTGTCCCGATAACATCGATACCATTATTTCACTCGGAAGCGGCAGTGCATTATCCGAAATAGTTGGACTGTGGCATAGGAAACAAGCAGGCTTACCCTGCCCCAAGGTTATTCTTGTTGACTTCGATAAAAAGGGATTGAAAAGGGCAAAAATGTTCGCGGAAACGCTTGAGGTGACGGAGTATATCACCTTTGAGCGAATGAAGGTCAGCCCTACACATGATTTACCGCCTGTCGAAGATGCGGGAAATGTATTCGTAATCAGCGTGGGATTGTTGGGGAATTACTTCACGGATACGGTGTTAAAGGAAATTTTGGCTCATTTAAGCAGTCATGACTATGTTAAAAAAATATGCATTGACTTTGTTGATTTCTTCTTAGCGGAAAGAATGATGTGTGCTACCGGTTGGCCCGTAGCTATGAGTGATGACCAGTGGGGTGTCTTTCCAAGGGATAAGGCTCATGTCGAGAAATTCTTCGTGGACGGGTACAAAAACGAAATTATAGAATTATCTGACGGGTGGGTAAGGTTCTTGGAAATGACGAGAGATTAGGTTTAAAGGGACGCCACACAAGGCGTCCCCTACATTTAGCGTGAATGTTCCACGTGGAACAATGTATGTTGACAAGGAGAAGTTGCATGAAAGAATATACATTAACAAGGGAGGAAAACGAGGCTTTACAAGATATTTTATACGAAATGGTGCAAAAAGGGAAAAAGCAGTTTCGTTTAATGTGTGTTGTAATGGCAATACCGGCATTTTTAGCGTGTATTACACTAATCGCAATTACCTTTTTACAAGCAGAACCAAATCCGAGAATGACTTCCCATGTGATGATTTTTATTCCGTTTTTTCTGATGATTTGTTTAATGCCGCTTTTATTATTAAAATTTGAGTTTTCTGTTTTCAAAAACGCATTGGATTTGTTAAAGAGCGGTAAACTAAACTGTTTTGTCACGCCTCTTGTTCGTGCCGATAGAATTAATAATAACTATTGCTTTTATATTGCAGATTTTAAAAAACCGGTTAATTGTCTTGATGAACGTCATTATCACCGTGCAAATAAGGGTGACGAAATACTTGTTGTTCATGTTAGTAAAAGAAGGTATATTGGTTATTTGCGTGAGCAATTATTAATTATTTAAGGAAAAGAAGATGTTTCTTGAGAATTACGACATTATAATCGTAGGGGCAGGTCATGCCGGGTGTGAAGCGGCATTGGCTTGTTCACGCCTCGGTATGCGGACTGCCGTGTTCTGTCTTTCTGCGGATACTATTGCAAATCTCCCCTGCAACCCGAGTATCGGCGGTTCTGCTAAGGGTCAGTTGGTTGCCGAAATTGACGCATTAGGTGGGGAGATGGGCAGGGCGGCAGACGCTTCAACGCTCCAATCCCGTATGCTAAACACGGGGAAAGGTGCGGCAGTACATTCACTGCGGGCTCAGGTTGACCGAGTGCAGTACCATTTATATATGAAGCGAGTTTTGGAAAAGCAAGGGAATTTAGAGATTAAGCAGGGTGAGATTGTAGAAATACTTGTTGAAAATAAAAAGGTTGTAGGTGTTAAAACCAGACTCGGTACAAAATATTCCGCTATAGCTGTAATCATAACCACGGGAACTTATCTCGGCGGGAAAATTCATGTAGGTGAGGCAAGCTATAACAGTGCGGCAGATGGTCTTGCACCGGCAATGCAGCTTACCGAGAATTTGAAAAATCTGGGGATAGAAATAAGGCGGTTCAAAACAGGAACACCCGCACGGGTTCATAAGCGTTCGATTGATTTTGCAAAAATGGGAGAACAGCCGGGTGAGGATTCACTTACCCCGTTCAGCTTTGACAATGAGCTTAGATTAGAGAATAAAGTCCTTTGCCACATAACCTACACAAATGAAGAAACGCACAATATAATTCGGGAGAACCTGCACCGTTCACCAATGTATTCCGGTCGGATTGAGGCAACCGGTGCAAGGTATTGTCCGAGCATTGAAGATAAAATAGTGCGATTTGCCGATAAAGACAGGCACCAGCTTTTTATTGAACCGATGGGACTTGGCACCGAGGAATACTATATTCAGGGACTGTCAAGCTCGCTCCCTGAGGAAGTGCAGTTGAAGCTGATTAGGACTATTAATGGGTTAGAAAATGCAGAGGTAATTCGCCCCGCATATGCCATTGAATACGATTGCTGTAATCCTTTGGAATTGTTCCCGACATTAGAGTTCAAGAGCATTAAGGGATTATACGGAGCGGGGCAGTTTAACGGAACGTCGGGTTATGAGGAAGCGGCAGCACAAGGATTAATCGCAGGTGTAAATGCAACAATGGTTGTAGGGGCGAACTGCGTTCGCCCGTCTAAAGGAGAAATGGCATCTTATTCAACGGGCGAACACAGTTCGCCCCTACAATACATTCCCGACAGAACCACCTCTTATATTGGCGTGATGATTGACGACCTTGTTACAAAAGGGTGCGATGAGCCTTATCGAATGATGACCTCCCGTTCGGAATACCGCATGAGTATAAGACAAGATAACGCTACCGAAAGGTTATGCGAAACCGGATATGAATTGGGGTTGCTCTCTAAAGAACGATATGACAAGTTCAAAGAACGACAGGTGATTATGGAAAACGAAATTGCACGTTTAAAAACAGAAAAGGTTTATAATCTGATTAAACGCCCCGAAATCAGCTATAAGGAATACGCCCCGGAACATATCCCCGATGACATTGTTCGGAAAATCGATATTGCGATAAAGTATGAGGGGTATATAAAGGTGCAGAACGAGAAAATTCGTTCGGTCAGGGAGTTGGAAGCAAAACCGCTTTCTGCGGATATGGATTATTCATTAATACAGGGACTTCGGCTGGAGGCACGGGAAAAACTAAACAAGTATAAACCCTTGAACGTCGGACAAGCAAGCAGGATTCCGGGGGTTAATCCGGCAGACGTGTCTGTGTTGTTGATTTGGCTTGCAGGGAGGACGAACAATTGACAATTGACAATTTACAGTTGACAATTCAAAAAAACGAAAAGTTTCAAAAAATGACCGACTTCATGCTTGAATATAATAAGCACACCAACTTAACTCGTATAACCGAACCACGGGAAATCATCGAAAAGCATTACATTGATTCAATCATGCCGCTTGCATTATATGATGTTCCACGTGGAACAATTACACTTGATGTGGGTAGTGGTGCGGGTTTTCCGGGTGTTCCAATGAAATTGTTTCGCCCCGATTTAGATATAACCCTGCTCGATTCTGCAAAAAAGCGAACAGATTATCTGAAAGCACTGTTACAGGAAATTGATGTGGATTGTACAGTAATCACAGGAAGAAGTGAGGAGCTGTCGTTTAATTCTGATTATCGGGAGAAGTTCGGGCTTGTAACCGCTCGTGCGGTTGCGAACCTTGCAGCATTGTGTGAATATTGTCTTCCTTTTGTGGAAGTCGGTGGTGTGTTAATGGCGATGAAAGGCAGTGATGATGAATCAGCCTCGGCAAGCAATGCCCTGCGGTTACTCGGCGGAGAAATCGCTCAAATAAAAGAATACACACTTCCGAGCGGGGATAAAAGAAGCCTTGTTATAATTAAAAAAATATCGCAAACCCCGATGAATTATCCGAGGAAGCGAGTGAATATTACAAAAAATCCATTATAGTTTGAGCAATTGTGTCAGAAAAGGTAAAAGCATACAGGTATGCGTCGGGAAATAATAGTAGCTATGTAAGCATATATATGGTAGTCTTATTAGTAAGGAGGACGTATATATGCCTATTTTTCAAAGACTAATCCCTGAAGCGGAAAACGTGATTAATAAAGTTGTTCAAATAAACGCATCGAAAATCTCACCGAACCCCGCACAACCGAGAGTGATTTTCGACGATTATGAATTGTCGCAGCTGGCGGTCAGTATACAGCAGAACGGTATTCTCCAGCCAATTACGGTTCGCAAGAAATCTGCACCTGCCGCCCATGACGAATATGAGCTTATATCGGGGGAACGCAGGCTTCGTGCGGCGAAATTGGTGGGAATGAACCATGTTCCCTGTATAGTCATGGACACAAGCGAGCAGAATTCGGCTATTTTAGCAATTATGGAGAATATACAAAGGTCGGACTTGAACTATATAGAGGAAGCCTATGCGATTAAAGGGTTAATCGATTATTTCGGAATTACACAAGAGGATGCGGCGGTTAAATTAGGGATAGCACAGTCAACAGTAGCGAATAAGCTAAGGCTTCTACGCTTAACCGATGAAGAAAAGGCATTGGCGTTGCGTTATCGCTTAAACGAACGGCAGGCACGGGCATTGTTGAAGCTTCCTCATGAAAAGCGAGTTCCCGCAATTGAGAAAATCAGTGCATTACAACTTAATACGGCAGGTGCGGACAAGCTGATTGAGGATATGTTAAAAACAACAGGCTCACCGAGAAGAAAAAAATCCTTCACGGTGAACCATGCAAGTCTATATATTAATACGTTTAATCATGCAATCGATTCCATGAAAAAGGCGGGAATCGCCTGCGTGGCACAACAGAAAAAGACCGAGGAATTCGTGGAATATTTAGTTAGAATTCCGTTGAAATAATTATCTGTTATTCTGATAACCCCTCGATAATTCAAAAATTGTGTTAAACAGCTTTTCGGTATATTCGGTGAATTCGTCCGGATTTGCCGCCGTCACCCGTTTAATAATATCACATTCCCTCGTTTTGTCCAGCGTGGGAATGTTGTTTTTCTGTTTATACTCTGCCGCCTTTGTGACAAGTGCCATTCGCCGGTTAAACAAATCGGCGATTTGGTCGTCAATTATGTCGATTTCGTTTCTGATTTCATTAAGCATTTTTAATACCCCCATATCGGATAATTTACCATAAAACATACACAAATGTCAACGGGTTGACATTTTTTTTATTTTACGCTATACTTAATAATGTATGGACAATTTTGAAAAACTAATTATATATGGCAAAAACGCTGTTATTGAAGCGTTAAAAGCCGCCCGCCCGATTAATGCGTTATATGTTATTAAAGACGGTAAGGGGTTATCAGAACACATCGCAATTGCAAAAAAAGCAGGCATAGTCATAAAAGAAGCTAATCCCGACAAGCTTAATTCCATGTCGGAGGGAAACCGTCACGGCGGAATTGCCGCAGAATTAGCATCGGCAGAATATTCTTCGGTTGAGGAAATTCTTGCGGTTCGTGACAAACCTTTCATTATAATTGCTGATGAAATCGAAGACCCGCATAACTTAGGGGCGTTAATCAGAACAGCGGAGGCGGCAGGAGCAGACGGGTTTATTATCCCAAAAAGAAGAAGCGTTCAGCTTACGGGAGCGGTTTATGCCGCTTCGGCAGGGGCGTGTGCTTATTTAAAAATTGCACGGGTTACCAATTTAACCGATACAATAAAAACGCTGAAAAAGCATAATATATGGGTATATGGTGCTGAAGCCGACGGCGAGCCTTACACCGGTGTTGATTTTTCCGGAGGCGGTGTCTGCCTTGTCATCGGGTCAGAGGGGCAGGGTTTGAGCAGATTAGTCCGTGAAAACTGTGACCATATCGTAAGCATTCCCATGTACGGCAGCATGAATTCGCTGAACGCTTCGGTGTCCGGCGGGATATTGATGTATGACATTGCTATGAAAATTCGCAGAAAGGGAGGTGGTTTTTAAGTGAGTGACAAGTTTTCCGTTGATGATATATTAAAAGAATTAGACGGTAAAAAGAAGACACCGTATGTTTCGGCGGCTTCTGCCGAGACTGATGAAAAACCACAGCCTTTGCCGAAGCCCGTTCCGGCTCCGCCGACACTTTCTAAGGAAGATGCGGAATCGCTTACAGCAGAATTAGCCGAAATAGAAAAGAGGCGTTTCGGGGCAAAACCCGTTCAACCGCCCAAGAAACCCGAAATAAGCGTTACGCAGATAATTAATACAATTCCTAAAAAAGCGGATAGTCTTGATTCTGATACCGGTTCAGAAAAAGAGTTTAAGCCGGTTAAACCGGTGAAAATTCAACGCTTCCAGCCGCCCGAAAAAACGGTAAAACCCGCTCCTAAAAAGGAAACAACACCCACACCGCAGGCTGTTTCTGAAAAACCGCCCGAAAATCAATCAAAAAAGATTGTTGATAAACCGACAGTTGAATTAGAGAAACCGCTCGAGGCAGAACCGGTCAGAAGAATAAAGCGGCACGCAACCCACGAAATATCCGTTTTGACTAAAACGGGAGTGGCTTTGTTAGAGCCGCCCGCACCAATTGAAAAAGCCCCTGTTCCCAAACCGAACTATCTCCTGCCCGAGGAAAAAGAACGCTTACAAAAACTGCGGGAAGAAGAGCTTTTACAAAAGGATTTATCCCTTGAAGACCCCGACGATATAATTGACGGGATTAACCCGTATGACGTAAAGGAATTAGAAACGCCTGTTGAAGATGCAGATGTAATCGGGGTTAAAATCACACGGGACTTAGGCGATGATGAAGATGATTATGACGAGGACGATGCTTCGGATTCGCTTGAGCAGGTTAAGGAATATACCCCCTCTTTCTCAAAGCCTTTGGCGAAAAACTCAGTAGACCCTAAGGTTAATCGAAGTAATACAGCGTTATTGGAATCGCTCAATTCCGCTTTAGCGAAAAAGAGAGAATCTGATATTAACGCACGCAGAACGCTTACCGTGGAAACACTTTCCTCGGTTGCGAGCGGTGGCGACTATAAAGGCAGAACACTTCCGAGCAAGCTGAACATCGACTATAAAAAGCAGATTATCGAGGATTCGGCGGTTTTGCCGTCCTCCGATTTAATGTTCCGCCAGCTTGAGGAAAGAGAATTAGGCAAAAAGAAAAAACGGAAAATCCGTGATTTTATTCTTGAAGATTTAGATGAAGACGATTATGAAGAGGAAGATGACGATAACAAAGACGGCGAATCCGACGAGTTTGACGATTTTGACGCCGGAACACAAATCTGGGAAGACTTAAACGAATCGCACAAGGGTTTAAAATGGCGGTTTGTTCTGTTGTTTTTGCTGACGGCATGCTTGACCTTTGTAACCTTCCTGCACGATTCGAGCGTTGATAACCCGCTTCGCAAATATATAATCAACGAATTGTTCGGGAGCGATTTTAACAATTATACAACTACGCTGATTCTTATTAATTTAATTGCGGGCGTGATAGGAATGTCGCTATGCTCGGGAGTAATCCTGAGAGGGATACAAGGGGTGTTCACTCGGAAAGCCGACTGTGACAGCATTGTAGCGATTCCGTGTGTTTTAACTGTAGCAGCCGCAGCAGTTCATTTAAACAATACCAACCTTTTCCAGCAGGGTCACGCACATATATACGTAAGTGTGGCACTTATGGCGTTGACCTTAAACACCTTGGGTAAGCTGATGATGATAGCAAGGGCGAAACGAAATTTCCGCTTTATATCGGGAGATTCCGTGAAATATTTCGCTCACATGGCAGACTCAGACGAAGCGGCAGGAGCTTTAACAAAAGGAATTCTTACAGAAATGCACGCCCCTGTGTTCCTTAGAAAAACCGAGTTTTTGACCGATTATCTAAAAAATAGTTATTGCACAGACTTAGCAGATTTAATTTGTCGTAAATTAGCTCCGATTAGTGCGATTGTTGCGGTCTTAACAGCAGTTATAGCGTATTTTGTACCGGTTACCGACCCCGCTTTAGTTGAAATGCAAAGGAATTTCGTTTGGGCAGCAACAGCGGGGGGAGCGTTTATTGTTTTAGCATCGCCGTTTTCAATCATGTTTTTGGTGAATAATCCGCTTTTACGGGCATCGAAATCACTGTCAAAGTCCGACTCGGTGGTTATGGGGTATAAAGCGGCACAGAGATTTTCCAAGGCGAACGCAGTGGTTCTTGACGCAGGGTTGCTTTT
Organism: Oscillospiraceae bacterium; assembly: GCA_009784825.1. Taxonomy (GTDB): domain Bacteria; phylum Bacillota; class Clostridia; order Oscillospirales; family Ruminococcaceae; genus Ruminiclostridium_E. Next base: position 54,656 of record WQXO01000001.1, on the reverse strand, counting down.
CCCACCGGGAAGCGTCAAGTTCCTTAACGTGAAACGCTGTCAAAAACCCGGAACGCTTAATTCGGTTTCAATAGATGAGTCTATAGTAATTGCGGCAAGCCTTGCGATAAAAACAAACTCGATTATGACACATATGTTTTATGACATGATTTCCGGTGACGACGAGATTTTATATAAAATCGAGAACTGCATTTATGAAGTCAACATGGGAATAACCGGTTGGATGGGTACAAAAAGAGTTATGCTCGGCAATCGTGAGCAAATGAAACACCACAGCATTGATGTTCCGGAATTAAAGAAAGAACGCAAGCACTGCCCCGATAACGGGGAGGTTGTTTATCTCGCTGTGGGCGGAGAAACCATTGCAATGTTCTTTATCGAGGTTTTGGCAAATCCCGCTGTAAAGCTCGGGTTAAAGGAATTAGAGTTCAACGGAATAGCATTGGCGGTGAAGACGAAGGATTCCTTAGTTTCTGTGAACAAAATTGCCGATATATTTGAGATTAACCCCGAGAAAATTAAGATTCTCCCGTTTGACTTGCATAAAAAATTCGACGATTATTCACGTTATACCTCTCGCGGAAGCTCGGAAATCGCCTGTAACGGCACGTTTACGTCTTTAGCAAAAGCGTTGGTCTGTGCGAAAACAATGATGCGGGATATGACGGTTACGTCCGCCTCCATGCTTACGGGATTGTTCTTGGCAGGTGGGCTGGGGTTGATATTTGTTCTGTTTGTGTTACCCGGAATGTTGACGGCTTCATCTATTATTGTTTACAATTTAGTGTGGTTAGTTATTATGTTAGTCTTGCAAGGGTTAAGGAGATATTAAAAATATTTTTCAAAATTCGCTAAAGTTTTCTAAGTTTACGCCGATATAAAAAGAAACAGCTTAGTTGTCTTTATTTATACAGGAAGGAGTATATCATGGCTACTATTAATTCTCTTATGTCCGGCAACATAAATAATAATATGAATGTTCGTGCGGTCAAGAACGAAATTGCTGAGTTAAAATCTAAATCCGGCGAGATGAACTCAAAGGAATACGGCGAGAAAATGTCGGGGTTGACCGAACAGCTTCAAGAAGCGAAAATGTCTGCCGTCACCATGAACACAAGTGCGGCAAGCGGAATAGCCACCCTGTTTTCTTACATGAACAATCCTAACTCGGGTTCAAACAGCATATGGGGTGCGGGAACTTTTGATGCAGAAACTTTCTTCGGCGGAAAAGGGGCATTGTCGTCATTACAAGCGATGAACAGTGCAAGATTGGGTATAGAAAACCGTGCGAGGACGCTTTCTGCCGAAATCGGATTAGACCGTGCTAAGGGGTATGATGTTTCTGCAAAACAAGAGGCGTTGGCAAATCTTACCGGTAATCTTGATATTCTCGGCAGAAATCTTAATTCGTCGATTGACAGAGCGTTAAGCGACAATAAAGACGATAAGAAATTCATAAATATCGTTGATATGTTAAGAAAATCAATGGAACCTAAAGCTATTCTCGAAAACCTAAAAACCGATGAGGCAGAGCCTGTTGAACCTCCGGAACCGGCAGTTGAACCCAATGAAGCTCCCGAGCCGACTGAACCTGTAACCGAGCCGGATTTATCAGAACAAACAGCACCCGAGCGGGAATAATAATTACATTAAAATAAACGGGACGGAATTTCAAATCCGTCCCCTTTTTTATATATTTCTGTTTAATCTGACAATTCATCAAGTACCAATAATGTTTTCACTGTCATTCTCAAACACGCTTTCGCAAGCAACGCAACCCCCTCATTGTAATAGTGTTTACTTTTATCGGTTAAGCGGTCTTCGTTGGCGATTACATAAGCGTAATCCTCTCGCAGAAATGCGTTCTTGCATGAAGTGATTATATCAACGGTTGGTTTTAAAACAAGCTCAATGTCATTGCTGTCATTTTCGGGAGGGAAAGGGTCATCGGCAGGAATATCTGCGTTATCGGGAATTAAACAATGCATGGGTATTTCTAACGTGTTCGCCAAATATTCCAATGTCCGCAAAGACGGGAACGCCGCCCCGCTTTCGATTTGACTGAGCATGTTACGAGTTATAAAAGTCCCGACAACGTCCGACTGTGTCATCTTTTTTGAAAGGCGTGCTTCTTTTAGTTTTTTTCCGAGTTGTGTGCCGTCCATATATTCACCTCTGTTCAGTAAATTCAATTTACATAAAGTGTATCATCTAATTCGATAAAAAGCAATAGCTTTTTCAAAATTTATATATATTTTACAAATAGAACGCTTGTCTTATGTGAACATTGCTAAATTTCAAGAAACATATTGACTTTATATGAAAACATTGTTATAATTTAAACGGTGGTAAATAAAATTTACACAAATTTTACACAAGAACGAAAGGTGGTGAGCTCAATGGAATGGTTCAGCAGTATTTGGGAAAACATGGATACAATTCAAAAGTTGTTGTGCTGTATCGCAGTGCCGTCATCTATTGTGTTGATTTTGCAAACAATTCTTATTCTAATCGGTGCAGGCGGGGGAGAAACCGATACAGGCGGGATTGACGGCGATATAGACACAGGAGACACAGGTGCAGACGCAGACGCAGGAGCGGGCGACTTCGGGATAGCGAGCATGTTTACCCTACAAGGGATTATGTCATTTCTGTGTGTGTTCGGTTGGGTTTCGTTAGCGTTATACGGTAGCGGGATTATTCTGCTGATTGCACTTCCGATTGCGTTTGTGTCCGGTTTTGCTATAATGTACACTTTAGCGAAATTGATGTTCTATCTGACTAAGTTAGCACAGACGGGTACACTGAATGTCAAAAACCTCTTAGGCAGCATGGGAACGGTCTACCTTACAATTCCGCCGAAAGGCGAGGGTGTGGGTAAGGTTATGGTGCAAACCAGTGAACGCCTTGTGGAATTTGAAGCTGTTACAGATGAGGAAAGCGACATTCCAAACAATACCAAGGTTCGGGTAATCGATATTCTGGGCGAGAATGTATTAGTGGTAGAAAAAATATAAATATAAAACAAATCACTTTATTTAGGAGGAACTATCAATGGATTTAATGCAAATTTTACTTTATTTGGGCATAGGTCTTGCTATCGTATTCTTCGTATTTTTTATTTGGATACTCTCCCGTTACAGGAAGTGTCCGTCAGACAAAATCCTTGTTAAATATGGTAAGGTGGGTTCAGACAAGGACGGACAGGCGAGAAGTGCTAAGTGTATCCACGGTGGTGCATCGTTCATCTGGCCTGTAATTCAATCGTTCCAGTATATGGACTTAACCCCCATTTCCATTAACGTGGATTTGAAAAACGCACTTTCTAAGCAGAATATCCGTGTTGATGTACCCTCAAGGTTTACAGTCGGTATCTCCACAGAACCGGGTGTTATGCAAAATGCGGCAGAACGCCTCCTCGGAATGAGAATGAGCGAGATTCAAGATTTGGCAAAGGATATTATATTAGGTCAGTTACGTTTGGTAATTGCTACGATGGACATTGAGGAAATTAACTCTGACCGTGATAAGTTCCTTGCGGCGGTTTCCAACAACGTAGAGGGCGAGATGAAGAAAATCGGTCTGCGTCTGATTAACGTAAACATCACCGATATTAATGATGCGGCAGGCTACATAGAAGCATTAGGTAAAGAGGCGGCGGCTAAAGCGATTAACGATGCGAAAAAGTCTGTTGCGGAAAAGGACCGTGACGGTGCTATCGGTCAAGCCAACGCTCAGCGTGACCAGCGTGTTCAAGTTGCAAGTGCCAACGCTACGGCTATCGAGGGTGAAAACTCGGCAAAGGTTCAAGTAGCACAGTCAGAGGCGGTTCGCCGTGAAAAAGAAGCGGAAGCGTTAAAAGTCGCTACTGCAGCAGAAGCGGTTCAAGCGGCAAGAGCTAAGGAAGAAGCTTATGAAGCTGAAAAGCACGCCGAGCAGGTTCGTGCGGATTTGGAACGTGCAACTCAACAAGCTGACGTTATTATTAAAGCGGAAATCGAAAAGCAACAAGCGGTTATTGCGGCACAAGCACAGGCAGAGGTGGTTCGCCAAAAAGCAAAGGGTGACGCAGACGCTATATTCGCCCGAATGGAAGCACAAGCGAACGGTGCAAAGGAAATCCTTACAAAACAGGCAGACGGTATGCGTGAATTAGTCGGTGCGGCAGGTACAGCAGAAGACGCTGTTAAGCTGATTGTCGCTGACAAGCTTGAAGCACTCATGCGTGTGCAGGTTGAAGCGATTAAAAACATCAAGATTGATAAGGTCACGGTATGGGATTCGGGTAACGGAGCAGACGGAAAGAGTTCTACAGCGAACTTTCTGTCAGGTATGATGAAAGCTGTTCCCCCGTTGAATGAGGTGTTTAAACAGGCGGGAATGGATTTACCGAAGTTTTTAGGCGAAGAAAACTGCCCACACGCTTTAACCGAGGAAGATAAAAAAATAGCGGCAGATTTATTTAAAAACTAACAAAGAACTAAAGAAGAGGGATAAAACCATGAAATATTGTGCGACCTGCGGGTCAAAACTAAACGAAAACGGGTATTGCCCTATATGCGGGGTTCTCCAGCAAGCACCCCCGCCCGCTCAACCTCAGCAACAATACGAATATCCGACACAGACACCCATGTCGGACGGAATGGGGTTCGCTCAACCCGGGCAACCCAATTATCCCGCACAATCTAATTCGTTTAACCAACCAACCTCGTTTGACCAACCCAACACAACAGGCAGTCAGGCACTTGAAGATTATTTTGCGAAAAAAGGCAAAAGTGAAAAAAGCATTCTTAAAATCGCAGGCGGCGTTATGCTGGTTTTCGCTGTTATTGATTTGATAGTGTTAATTCCGGCTTTAATCGTTATTTTCGCTTTGTTCAGCGAGTTTGACGGTGCTATGGGTGCAGGTATGAGAGGGTTTGCAATGATTATTGCATTTATCGGCATTGCAAATGTGGCATTTAGAGTTGTTGCGGGATTTATGGGAATAAAATATCATGAGGACGGTGACGGTGCGAAAAAATGCCTTGTTCTCGGAATAATAATGTTAGCATTAGGCGGGTTTAGCCTTTTAACCTCCTTGAGCGGTACGCCCATCGACATATTAATGGCTGTTTTGTCGGTTGCCCTGCCTGCGGCTTATACTTACGGGGCTTTTCAAACCATGAAATTTTATTAAGAAATCGCTCGGAAAGAAAACAGGGATTGTCAATTTTATGACAATCCCTAAAATTTTTATATAAATTTTAAAATTTTTGTTTACTTTTCTTAGTTATTATGTTATTATATATTTAATTAACCTAAAATTAAGGTAATACGGGAGGAAATTTTTATGCAGATGGATAGAATCAATCAACTTATGGCTGAAATCGTCAACGAAATTAATGCCGCCGAAAAGAAAAATCGTGACCTGTATCATTCGGCGATTGATATAGAGGACGATGAGCTTTCGCATAAAACGCAAGCGGAAGCGTTTCAAGCTCTGCGAAAAATGAAAGGCTTAAAAAGTGCGGTGGATACATTCCAGTCCCAGCTGAAAACCAGCGGTTTGGAATTTTCACAAGCTGCTCCCGCTTCACCGGCGCAACCTCCGCCTCCCCCGCTTTCTGAGGTTGCCACAGATGATTCGATAGATTTCGACAACGTCGATTTTGACAGTGACGATTTCGACGAATATGAAGAAGATGAAGAATACATAGACGATGAGGAAGACAGTATAGACCAAGTTGCCGAGGTTGATGAAATTATCGACGATTTGGGGAAATTTGTCGGAGAAATAAACGACGAACCCGCTCAAGACGATTATGAAGATGAAGACGATGTATATTCGGTTGATTTTAACAGCACAAACGAGGTAGCCGAGGAAGATGAATTTGAAGAAGAAGAGGAAGTGGTGTTAGACGCTATCGAGTTTTCATATGACAGTCCGTTTTATGGGAACGAAATAGGTGTTGACGGGCAATCGGGAGTACCCTCTATCTTTGAAGAAAACTTGTTTGATAACGACGAAGATATTGCATACGGGAATGAAATCGAACCGGCACAAGAGGAGTTTCCTCCACAGGTAGAACCGGAAACAGAACCCGAACCCGAAGCATACGAGGAAGAGCCGTCTGTCGATATAGAAGTGCCTGAGGAGTTTGCCATAGAACCGGAGCCGGCATTACCGGAGGCGGAAGAAGAACCCGAACCCGTTTATGAAACTCAACCCGAACCCGAAGCGGAAATTTATGAAGAAGAACCGTTTGTTGATATAGAAATTCCGTCAGAGTTCGCAATAGAGGCTGAACCGGTGCAGGAGGAACCCGAACCGGAGCCGCAAGAAATGCAGTCTACTGATATAGAAATTCCGTCAGAGTTCGCAATTGAGTCTGAACCGACACTGCCGGATTTGCCGTCGGAAGCTGAACCGGTATCTGTTCCCGAACCCGAACCCGTTCCCGAATTACCTGTACCCGATGTCGGTATATATTCCAACAGAACCCCTGTCAGCTTTACCATGTTCACCAGAAAAGTAGCGGTTCATGATTGGCAGGATATGTTAGTAAAAATCTGTGAAATTCTTATATTAAAAAGCCCATACGTTGTTGCCCAGTTCGATAAATATCAAGACCTTAACCCGCTTAACCAAATCTATTTCAGCTATAACCAAGCCGATATAAAATATGTGAGCAGAAAACTGTCTAACGGATTATGGTTGGAAGCACACCGTTCTGCCGATGATACTGTTATGCTTTGTAAGAAATTGCTCGAAATCTGCGGTTATGCCCGTAACGAATTAGAAATCGAATTTAGTGATTAGCCGCAGAGCAACGTAGTTTGTTGCAAACTACTGCGGACGCACGCCCGGCTTCGCCGGGGGAGTTAAAAACTATTAGAGGTATAATTTTATGAAAGCCGGAAAAAACGGAGCATTTATAGGAATTGATTTCGGGACAACCAATACAGCCGTGGTCAGGATTACCTCTGACGAAAACGGCGGGTATACCGAATGTCTTGGTGAAAACGGGAATTCACCGTTTGCTTCAATCATCGCTATACCTAAGGAGGGCGGCAAGTTGGTTTTCGGCAGGGAAGTCCGTGAACGTCGCTTAGAATTAGCTGAAACCCACTATATCATTTCATCGCTGAAAACCTATGTCGGCTCAGACAGGGAGGTTATTTCGGGGAAGAACCGCTATTCCGGAGAAGACGTAACCTGTGCATTTTTCAAGTATATTAAAAAATATATTCACAAGCAATATAAAATCGATATTAAAGAAGCGGCGTTGGCTTTTCCTGTGGATTTTTCCGCAAAAGCTCGACGTTCGCTTAAACGTGCTGCCGAAAAAGCGGGAATTAAATTAATCGGGTTCACAGGGGAATCGACCGCCGCATATATCGCCAACCGTAACAATGAAGAGGTTTATCGGGCTTATCGCCGCATAATGGTGGTGGACTGGGGCGGCGGAACACTCGACATAAGTATTCTTGATTTAAAAGGCACTCGTGTTTATGAAAGCTCGGTCTACGGCGAAAAAACAGGCGGCGATGATATAGACAGGGAAATCGCATATCGTATGCACGCACGCCTTGCGGCGAAGTATGGGATTGATTTAAGCTTCGACGAAATGGACGCAGGGAACAAGGACAAGCTGATTTCTATGTGCGAAAAAGCGAAAATCAACTTTTCGTTCAGCGAAGAAGATGAGGTTATTTCGCTTAAGCGATACGGGCCTTTCGGAGATGCACAAACCACCTTATCCTATGCTACGTTTAAAGACATAGTTATCCCGATTATAAAGTCACGTGCCTTAAAAGCAATCAGTAACGCCATGAAACAAGCAGAGGTCAGTGCTTCGGGAGTTGATGCAGTTATTATGGTGGGAGGCAGTGTGGGTTTAAAACCGTTCGCACACGCTGTCGCCAACATATTCGGGAGAGAAAAAATTATTCTCCCCGATAACGCACAATGGTCTGTTGCTGTGGGTGCAACCTTGTTAGCTTCAACCGGCGGCGAATTCGTTTTAAACGATGATGTGGGGGTTTTGTTAACCGACGGAACGGTTTATCCCATATTTAAGAAAAACACCGACCACGTAGGGAGCAAGGCGGGGCCTATTAACTTCTCGCTATCAGAGGATACGCAAAACGCACATTTTATTTTCACGAACAAAAACAACACTATTGTATACGGTAAGTTAAACATTAACGCTAAGGGTTTCTTACAGGAGAATTTGCAGCTTGCCGCAAAAATCGACGAAGACCAGACCGCCGCAGTGTTCGTGAGGAACAGATATATGGGTGAGGACTATAACAGGAAAATCGAGATTAATAAACTGAAGTTTTATTATGATTTGGCAGGACTGCCGAACGAAAATGCAGATACAGAAACATTTGAATAAAAAGAGAGGCTGAGTTATGCCGGTTTCCACAAAATCGAACATTACAATAGCCCCGAACATTTACGTTCGCACCGCACAAACTCTTCAAACCGATGAAGCGTTTATCAAGAGCGTATATGGGCATAAGGCGTTGAACATTTTAAAGTCGCGTTTCCCTAAGAGTTATGCGACTCGTCTTTCCCGTGCCCAGGTTGAGGAAATGAAGCAGAACGTCATATGCCGTGCTTCAAAAATAAAAGAACACGCCTACGGTAAGGCGTTGGTTGACGGGAAAACCGTGTGGTCGTGCCGTTGTGAGCAAGTCAACTGCCACGCTTATGAGCGGTGTATGGCGTTACCGAACGCTATGCGTATTAACAGGGGTGCAAATGTCGAGGAGGAGGAAGTCACTCTCCTTGAGGATGAATACGGCTTCGACCATGACAGAATCAGCTTTGAACCCGCAGACCAATTCGACGAGCAGATTGTGTCAATTGCAGAAACAAACAAGGACCTTGAATATTCCGTATACCCGTATACCGCAGAAAAAATCGAGTTCAACACAGATATTAAAACGCTTGTTATTTGTGCAGATACAAAGGAGGCAGGGTATTTCTCCACAGTTTTGTATCAAAGAGGTATAAAACACCGCCTGCTGTGTTCGGAGGGGTATACCTTAAACCGCAGAATTGCAGATGTGTTCTGGGATTATTGCGGGGAAGAAATCGAGAAAGACGCTTTTCTTGACCGTTATTTTGTAAGAGTCGGCGGCTCAGACGAGGAGGCGTTGGAGTTCTATAACGCTTTATACGAGATGTTCGGCGAAAGCGACACAAACACGTTAAAAATTAACGCCCTCGCAGATGCATTAAGCGGTTCAGGGGCGGTAAGCGAGCATATGCTGAACATGGACAACCCGGATTCCGCCGTAACTGTGACAATTCCCGATATACTTGACGGTGAATATGACCAGGTGCTTCTTTTGGAAAGCGAAAAAGAAACACCTGAAATACACGGGGTTGATGCCATTATAAAAAAAGAGAACCCGTTGACATGGGTTTTCTTGGACGGGTTTAACAACCGTGCTTGCCGTGTCAGTCCCGATAACTATAAAGGGGAACAGGTTCGTTGTATGAATGTGGAACTTGGCTTATGGGGAGATGTTGACGGGAAGAGCTTTCTTGCCGAGGAAACGGGAGATGCAGTTAGACTACAGCTTTATATAGCCGAAAAGGTTAAAGAAGGGCATGAGCTTATTATTGAGAAAAACGCCGTCACAGGCGGATATTCTTTTTACCACAACGGAAATGTTTTGGGTGGCTTCCCCGACCAGGTTATTCGTGAGATTTGGGAAATCGAGGGTTTCCCCGATGATTTTGCGGCGTTTGAGGGGGTTTTTGTCAAGAACATTGTCACCTGCGTCGGCGATAAAGACGATTTGACCATTCCGGCACGGTTCAGAGAATCGCGGATTTGGTTGGGTCTTGAAATTACAGGGTATGCGAAGATTAAGATATAGTTGGTATTTTTTTACAATATTTTGAAATCGTTTTCATACATATTGACAAAGCATGACATAATTGTTATACTTATGTAAACATTATGTAAAAATTCGGCAGGAGAATCAATGGCTGTTTTGTTAACCGCACGGAATATAACAAAAGAATTCGGGAGCGTTAAAGCTCTTTCGGGAATAAACCTTGATGTTAACGAGGGTGAGTTGGTTTGTTTGAGAGGGAGGAGCGGCTCGGGAAAAACAACGCTAATTAATATTCTCGGAGCGTTGGATTCCCCTACAGAGGGTATTGTCACATTCGGCGGTGAGGATATTACCGCTTATTCTCAAATAAAAAAAGACAAGCTCAGAAGAAGCGAAATGGCGTTTGTGTTCCAGTCGGTTGCTTTAATCGGGAGCATGACAGCGTTAGAAAACGTGGAGCTTGCCCTAAGACTGGCGAATGTTCCCGCAAAGAATAGGTCAAAACGAGCTAAAGAGTGCCTCGCAAGAGTGGGGCTGGAAAAACGAATGAAGCACGTCCCCGCAGAGTTGTCGGGCGGTGAACAGCAAAGAGTAGCAATAGCAAGAGCAATCTGCCATGAGCCTAAGTTGATTTTCGCAGACGAGCCTACAGCAGAGCTTGATACCGTTACCGGGTTAGCAGTGATGAAACTTTTTCGGGATTTAGTAAAAGACAGCGAACACAAGCATACAATTATAATGACCACCCACGACGAAGCAATGATGGAATCTGCGAATGTTACATATACTCTTGAAGACGGAATAATAATTAACAAAGAATAATTAATAATGAATAATTATGGCATTTGCATACGCAAAGATTTTATTTAAACTCGTCGCCGCAGGCGACACAAAAATTATTAATTATTAACTATTAATTATTAATTGGAGTTCATAATGCCGAAACAAGTGTTGCTTGCACCTCCGGAACACATTATGGTCAGGTGCGATAACTTAGTTAAGATATATAAGAAAAAAGGCGTCGAGGTCATGGCGTTACAAGGGTTAGACTTAACCGTGAACCGTGGTGAGGTTATGGGCATAATCGGCTCGTCCGGTTCGGGAAAATCAACGCTTTTGAATTTACTCGGCGGATTAGACAAACCGTCAGCGGGTGCTTTATTTATTGACGGACATGACATGCTGAAATTCGGCGAAGCGGAATTAACCGAATATAAGCGTTCAACGGTGGGGTTTGTGTGGCAAAACTCGGCAAGAAACCTAATCCCTTATTTAACTGCACTTCAAAACGTAGAAATGCCGTTACTGCTTTCCGGATTTAAAAACAGACGGCGGCGAGCGGAGGAGCTTTTAGAATTAGTAGAGCTGACTCACCGAAAGGACGCATATCCCGGACAGCTTTCGGGCGGGGAACAACAAAGAGTAGCAATAGCGATTGCGTTATCGGGAAATCCGAAGCTGCTCCTTGCAGATGAGCCGACAGGCTCGGTGGACTCGAAAACCGCCAAAAACGTCCTCGAAGCGTTCAGAACACTAAACAAAAAAACAGGCGTTACTATTATTATAGTAACCCACGACATAAACCTTTCAAAAGAAATTGACCGTGTGGTCGCCATTCGTGACGGGAAAACATCGTCGGAATTCATTCGTAAGAACATAGACGTTGTTTCGCTTGAAGAATTAGCAGGAAAAACGGGCGGGTTGACCTCCCCCCAACAGACAGAAACGCATCACGAGGAATTAGTGGTTCTTGACCGAGCGGGGCGGTTGCAAATCCCGAAAGAATATCTTACAGCGTTAGGCATTAAAGGCGGCGACAAGGTAAAAGTTGAATTAGAAAACGAGAAAATTGTTATATTACCAAAACAGGAGAATAAATTATGAGAATTGAGCGGTTTTACAAAAAAGCGGCAGGTATAGTTTTATCCGGAATTATGTTGGCTACGGGATTTACATTCCCGGGGTTCGCTCAGCAGGATGAAAACACCGCAACCGATAGAGAGGGTGTAAACCTCGGCATAATGGGGGGAAGCACACGAGAAGACCTGTACCAGTATTATCTCGCCAACATTAAAAGTGAGGGGAGGGACAACCGCCCCGATGAAGTGATATACATAGAAATGAAAGATTATGACGGGGTTTCCGGAGACAAGGTTTTCGGAGAACTTCCTTCGTTGAGAGTTGATGATTATGCCGCTGAAAGAAGCTGCCTTTATTGGGAAAACGACCTTGGTATGGTGGAATATATCTTCGAGGTTGAGGTTGCCGGGATATATAACTTAGAGTTTTATTACAGACCGCTCCCTAAAAGAAACAACACCGTTGACGTTGGTATAATGATTAACGGGGAATATCCGTTCTCCGCCGCTAAAAACATAGAGCTTGACCGTTTATGGAAAAACGCAAACACTATTGAAAAAGATAAAAGAGATAACGAGCTTCTCCCGCTTCAAGTAGAACATGAAAAATGGATTCATTACCCCGTTAAGGATAAAGAGGGGCTGTTCAACGAGCCGTATTTCTTCTATCTTGAAAAAGGAACCAACACTATAACATTAGAGGGCATAAAAGTGGGGACAGTGTTTAAATCCATGACTTTTAAGAATTATCCCGATTTAGTCCCCTATGCCGATATTAAACCGACACAGGAACAGCTTTATGCCACCCCTCCTCTTTTCGCAGATTCGGAATGGCAGAACGAAATCGGTTCAAAAACCATTATATTACAAGGACAGACCCCGCTCTATAAAACATCGTCAGAATTAGTCCCCACATACGACAGGGGAACATATTTAGTCAGCCCGAGCCACCCCGTAAAAATGCGGTATAACACTATGGGTGGCAATGAGTCATGGGCAAAATCAGGGCAATCAGCCACATGGGAATTCAGCGTCCCCGCAGACGGGTATTACCGCATTTCAGCAAAAGTGAAACAAAATATGCTGAGGGGGTTCTATTCCAACCGCCGAATCTACATTAACGGTGAAGTCCCCGTTGAGGAATTTAACTGTCAAAAATTTCCGTACCAAATAAGGTGGTATCAACAGACCTTCCACGATGAAGAGGGGGAGGATATATACATATTCCTTACAAGGGGAACACACACAATTACAGTGGAGGCTGTTCCGGGGGAAATCGGCGAAACCATGCAGAGAATGGAGAATGTTCTGTTTTTGCTGAACTATTACTATCGTCGTATTCTCATGATAACAGGGCCAAACCCCGATGAGTTTAACATGTATTATGTGGAAAAGCAAATTCCCGAGCTTATTCCGATTTTCGAGCATTTAATCGAGCAGCTTCTTTTAGAAAAAGAAAACATCGAAAAATATTCCATTCGCGGTTCGGAGGCGTCAACACTTCAGACAATGGCAGTTATATTGCAAAGATGTGTTGACAAACCCGACAGAATTCCGCAAATGCATAAAACGATAAAAGATAACATTATTGCCATTTCAGCATGGATGAGGGAAAAGTCATACCAGCCGTTGGAATTGGATTATATCGAAATTTTAACCGTTCATGAAACCGTCGGAAAAGCCAAGCCCAATTTCTGGGAGGAAATGGCGTTCCAGTGGAGAGGGTTTATTGGTTCATTCTTTGAAGATTATACCCGGCTTACCGACGAGGGCGGGTTAAACGTGTGGGTCTGCTTAGGTCGTGACCAGGCGTTAGCAGTTAAAACAATGGTGGATAACGACTTTAATATTAAAAATGAGGATACGCCTGTTGCGATTAACCTTGTTCAAGGCTCGATTTTGGAGGCTACGCTTGCAGGAAAGGGCCCCGAGGTTGCGTTGTTTGTAGGAGGTGACTTCCCGGTTCAGCTTGCCGCACGACAGTTAACCGTTGATTTAACGCAATTCCCGGATTATGAGGAGGTGGCGACTCGATTTGCACCCAACCTGCCTACTTTCTTTACGTATCGGGGCGGGGTGTACGGTTTGCCTGTTTCACAGCAGTTCCCGATGATGTTCTACCGAACGGATATTTTAGAAGACTTAAATCTTGAGCCGCCGGAAACATGGGATGATTTTATAATAGCAATCGGCGTTCTTAACAGAGCGTATCTTGAAATCGGATTAGTTCCTCCCGCTACAAACTTGTCCAGCACAATATTTGAGCCGGGCGAAACCTTTACATTGTTACAGCTTCAAACAGGGCAGAACTTCTACACGGAAGACCTGTCACGCACCACATTTGACACCGAAGCAAGCATTTCAGCGTTTACTATGTGGACGAAGTTCTATACCGTTTATAAGTTTGAACAGTGGTATGACCCGTTTACACGTTTCAGAACAGGCGAAATGCCGATAGTCATTCAACCGTATAACTTCTTCAACCAAGTAAGTGCCGCCGCTCCCGAGCTGAAAGGATTATGGGACTTCACCCATGTTCCGGGTACAAAGAGAATTAATGAACAGGGCGAAGAATATATCAATTATGCGGCATCGAGTGCGGCGTGGGGTGCGATTATATTCGACAAAGCCAAGGACAAAGAGTTGGCGTGGGAGTTTATTAAATGGTTCACCAGCACCGACACACAGGTAAGGTTCGGTCAAATGATGGAGGCTATGTTAGGACCGTTGGGGCGTTTTGACACTGCGAACCTCGAAGCCCTCGGAAACCTTTCATGGTCAGAGGTGGAATATCGGAAATTGGCTCAACAGAGAGATGCTTTGATTGAAATTCCGATGATACCTGCAAACTATGCGGCGACACGACACGTTAAAAACGCATTCAGGGCAGTGGTAAACGATAACTGGCTGCCGAGATACGCTATAAACAGCTATGACCGAGATATAAATGCAGAAATAACACGTAAAAACGAAGAGCTTGCATCACATTACGGTTAGCCGGATATAACGAAGTATTAACCACAAAATTTATCAAGGGAGGAAATATCCTTGGAAAAAGTTGCCGATAAAAAAGAAATGATTCCCGACAAGGGTAAAAACTTAAAACCGATGAAAAACATCGAGGACAGCCGTTTTCGATATACCGTAAGGGAAATGGGGAGAAACAAAAGTGCATATTTAATGCTTGCACCGTATTTCCTGTTGTTTTTGGTAATGACGTTTATCCCCGTAACCATGGCTTTGCCTATGGGGTTTACGAACTTTAATATGGTTACGTTCCCAAAGTGGGTGGGTTTTAACAACTTTTATACCTTACTTTTGGAGGACGAGGTCTTCTTGATTTCCATCCAAAACACATTAGTATTTGCGTTTATTACAGGTCCGCTGAGTTATGCGTCATGTTTCTTATTGGCGTGGTTTATTAACCAGCTTCCCGGGCATTTCAAAACTGTATTTACTTTTGTGTTCTACGCTCCGACACTTTCAGGAAATATTTATACCACATGGCAGTTGATTTTCTCGGGAGACGCTTACGGAATATTAAATGCGTGGTTGGTGAACTTAGGAATAATTAACGGTGCCCAGCAGTGGCTGACAGACGGTAATCTGATTATGGGTGTTGTTATAGTCGTTCAGATTTGGATGGCGTTGGGAGCGGGCTTCCTTGCCATTCGTGCAGGGTTTCAGGGAATCCCCGCAGAAAGGTACGAAGCGGGTGCGATTGAGGGAATAAAGAGCAGGGCTCAAGAACTCTTGCACATTACTATTCCGGCGATGGGACCGCAATTGCTGTTCGCGGCAGTTATGCAAATCACAGCATCGTTTGCGGCGGGACATGTTTCGCTTTGGTTGACAGCATTCCCCACAACCGACTATCGAGCCCACTCGATTATGAACCATGCACACGACTATGGAGCTGTGCGTTTTGAAATGGGCTATGCCTCGGCAATCTGCTTTATCCTGTTTTTATCGATGTTGCTTGCTAACTGGGGGATAAAGAAAATTCTCGGAAAATACTTAGACGGGTAGGGGAGATAAAGTATGAAATTAATACCAAGAAGACGGAAGAAATACAGCGGCTCGGTGGGCGGCGATATAATGATATTTATTCTGCTGGCAGGAGTGGGAGTGTTCATGATGTTCCCCATATATCTGTCTGTTATTCAGTCGATTAAGCCGGTGGAGGAGTTCTTCATTTTCCCGCCGAAGATGTACGCCATGCGTCCGACAAACCAGAATTTTATTGAACTGTTTCAAGCGGCAGGTAACATGTGGGTGCCGTTTTCGAGATATTTCTTTAACTCAATATTCGTAACCGTTGTTGTTACTGTGTCACAATTGCTGTTTGCCTCCTCTGCGGCATACATATTGGCAAAAGTTAAAGTCCCCGGAATAAAGGCACTTAATAAAATAATTGAAATTTCACTGCTTTTCCAATCCACCGTAACCGGTATCATGGTTTATATGGTTTTGGCAAGGCTCGGAATGATTAACACCTATTTCGCAATCACTCTGCCGTTTATTGCGACACCGCTGTCAATATTCTTTATGAGGCAGTTTATGGGGCAAATCCACGACTCAATGATAGAAGCAGCCCAGTTAGACGGGGCGGGTCACGTGAAAATTTGCTGGCAGATAGTTATGCCGAACGTCAAACCCGCTTGGATAACGCTTCTGATTTTCGCATTCACGGGAGCGTGGCAGATAACCGGAAGCAACTATATATATAATGAAGCTCTCAAAACCTTGCCGACGGTTATGTCGCAAATCGGTGCCTCGGGGTTAGCGAGGATGGGGGTTGCGGCGGCGGCAACAGTGTTTATTATGACCCCGCCAATGATATTGTTTATATTCTGTCAAAGTAACGTATTAGAAACCATGGCACAATCGGGATTAAAAGATTAAGCGGGAGGAAACTATGCAAAATCTGCGAATTAATAAAAAGAAGATAGCGAGGTTTATGGCGGTTTTTCTCATTGCCGTAATTGTCGTCGGGTTTACGATGACGTCAGTGGCAGATGAACCGTATATCGCCTTTGACTATGACTGGTGGTGGGAAACAATTCCCGCCCAAAACGGTTATATAGTTGACAGAGTTGTGACCGGAGCAGACTTGGGGCTTGCCGGAGGTTTGAGAAACCCGGCAGACGTGTTCATTTATCCCAACACGGGAGAAGTGTTCATTGTCGATTCGGGCAACAACAGAATAGTCATCACCGATTATAGCTTTAACAAAGAAAATACAAAGGTTCAAAGTGTGTTTGAATACGGTGAGAATTATCGGCTTGACCCGCAGAAAATCGGAACAAAAACAACGCTTAACCGCCCGCAGGGAATTCACGTTATGAACATGCGGGGGGAAACACGGCTTTATATCGCCGACCACGACAACGGAAGAGTTATCGCTTGTTATAGAGATGATGTAGACAGTGAATGGAAAATCTGGATGGAATATACCCGCCCGGCATCACACCTGTATGACCAGGCAGTCACGTTCCATCCCAAGAAGGTTGTCGCCGACAATGCCGGAAACGTGTATATATGTATCAAATCAATTACACGGGGAGCAGTCATGTTTGAAGAGGGCGGCTCGTTCAGCGGATACTATGGTGCTAACAGAGTTGAGCGTAACTTCAATGCCATGCTGAACTATTTCTTGAAATATATCCTCACCCCCGAACAGATGGAACAGCGTGTGCGTCCCGTTCCTGTAGAGTTCTCGAACTTCACGATTGACAATGACGGATTTATTTACACAGTAACCGAAGCGAGGAGTGCCCGCTTAGACGTTTTGAAAAAACTTGACCCGGCAGGCAGAAATGTATTTGAACAGCAGGGCTATGACGAGATGATATGGGGTGCTTTCCACACACCATATGTGAATGGTATCAGTTATCGTTCCTCAATTATTGATGTTTCTGTGGACGATAAAGGGAATATTTTCTTAATGGATTTCCGTTCGGGTAAAATCTTCCAGTATGATTATGAGGGTTCACTGATGTTCATATTCGGCGGAAAAGGCGAACAAAAAGGTTTGTTTAACACTCCGTCAGCCATTGAAACCCACGACGAAAAAGTGTATATATTAGACAGTGTTAAAAACTCGCTGACTGTTTATAAACTCACGGAATTCGGCGAGCTTGTCAACGAAGCGATGGAGCTGTTTAACAGAGGTTTATATGCGGAAGCAAAAGAACCGTGGGAAGAAATCTTAAGGCGTGACGCCAACTATTACATGGCTTATATCGGAATGGGCAACGCCATGTTAAGTCTCGGTGAGTTTGAAGAATCTCTCTCATATTTCTACATGCACTCGAGAGGCGGATACAACAGGGCGTTTAAGGACTTCCGAATAGACTATATCCGAAAGAACTTTGACGCATTTACAGCAATAGCAATCACGGTAACAGTGCTTGCCGTCGGATTAAATATATTTATGAAATACCGCAAAAAGAAAAAGGCTAAAGCAGATACATCATCGAAAGGATAAATCACAATGGTTTATGATTTAAATCTACCGGCGTGGAAGTGGCCGTTCTATATTCTCAAGCATCCGTTAGAGGGATTTGAGGATTTAAGGTGGAAAAAAGGCTATAACATGAAAGTCGCATTGATAATCGTGTTGTTGTTTTTCATCGTGACTGTGTGTGAAAGCATTATGACGGGGTTTATATACAATACCGCATATGTTCGGGTTTTTAATGTGGTTCCGTATTTCTCCTCAACAATTCTGCTGTTCTTTGTATGGGTGGTCGGCAACTGGTCACTGTGTACATTGTTCAACGGGGAAGGTTCAATGCGAAACATATGCGTTGTGAGTGCGTATGCCCTAATCCCCTATATCGCTTCTATGGCGATTAACACAGCGGCAACCAATGTTCTTTTATGGACGGAGAGAGGTTTCGTGTGGTTTATCATGTACCTCGGAATCGGGTGGTCGTTCATTTTGATGACGGCGGCAATGAAAGCGGTTCACCAGTATTCTGTACCGAAGACGCTGCTGGCTATGGTGTTCACCGTTGTGGCAATGGTAATTATGCTGTTTATTGTAATTTTGCTTGTTGCGTTGTTTCAACAGATTTTCGTATTTTTATACACGATTTACACAGAAGTTCTATATAGAATATCTTAGTAGGGGCGGATTCCATATCTGCCCGCTAATGGAGGGAATATGCTTAAATTAAAAAACAAGTTAATAACTGCGTTTCTGATAGGGGTGTTGGCAGTTTCATTCGGACAGCAGTCGCTTTTTGCCGAGGACGGTGAAAACGACGAAATCTTGGTTGAGGAAGAGCCGGAGGAAGACATTCGCACCGACGTTCCCCGCCGAACAGAAGACGAAATGCTTGACTTGGCAGAGCTTTACGCCGAGAACGAGTTTTTCGAGCTTTGGGTTGTCGACACCTATGATTATATTACGACAGACGCACATGAGGTTAATATTCCCGTTGACGAAAATAACAATTTCGCCTTTAACGAAGAGGGTGAGCTGAACTTTGCCCCGAATAAGAGAGACGGTAAGTTTATATTAGACGGGAGCGGTAAGCCGGTATCATATGAAGTAAACATCGAAGTTGAGCGTGGCGAGTTTGTGCCTGTTTCAATCCCGTTTGACGAAAGCGGAGCATTAGTCTACGAGGCTAACCAAAGCGGCAGACTCATATACGAAGACGGCGAAGTGCAGTTTTATCAAGTTATAATCAGATTACAGCGTGAAAAAACAAAACAAGATATTATGTTCGGCGTACGCAACAAGGCCAACGGATTTATATGGTGGTCATCCCCCATTAATGCAACGCACGACTCGGTAGCTAAAGGGGCACAGGTAGATAACTTATCCTCCATGTTTACATGGGTGTCGGGAAACCCGGTATCATATACTACCGCAAATGTCCGCTCAAACACTCGGGAAAAAGGTTTTTTGAATGACGACATTTATGTTTCCGCTTGTGAAAAAATTGAGAAAATTGAAAACGGTGTCCGTTTCCACTTTAACTTTAAAAGAAGAAATATAACAGTTTTAAAATCGGTTATGGAGGTTACGCTTGACGGTAACAGCCTATACGTATTAGTACCGGTAGATAAAATTAACGAAACTGATATTCTTACCGAATCGGGCAGTTTAATGCTTTCAATGTCTGTGCTGAACAGCTTCGGAGCAGCACCCGAAGGAGAAGACGGGTATATAGTAGTCCCCGACGGTTCGGGTGCGGTAATCGAATTCGACAACCAAAAAACCAACGCCGCTTTGTATAACGGGCAGGTTTACGGGAGGGATTTGGCTGTTTCACAAAAACTCGCCCCGCCGGTCATTGAGCAGGTGTTCTTCCCCATGTTCGGTATAGTTCGTAAAAACGCAGAGCTTGGCGATAACGTCCTTGTGGCAATTGCAGAAAAAGGTGACGAAAACGCTTTCATAAGAGCGAATGTTTCCCGCCAAAACGCAACCACCTATAATGCGGCATGGTTTGAGTTTAGAACACGGACAACCGACTCTTACTACATAGGAACTCGAAATTCCGAGCTTACTATATTTGAGCAGGGAGGAATTAAAACAGGCGATATAGCAGTTAGGTATTACCTGTTGTCCGGTGAAAATCTGTCTTATGTAGATGTAGGCAACACCTATCGGGAATACCTTATAGAATATAAGGGATTGCAAAATAAATCTAAACCCAATTCCTCACCATATTATCTCACATTAAACGGCGGAACAGTTAAAACCCACTCGATATTAGGTTTCCCGGTTGATTTACAATCCACGGCAACAACATATGCAGAAGCGTTGGAAATTGCACAAATGCTCAAAGAAATCGGTGCAGAAGACTTAATCATTACCTATATTGATTTTAACACAGCGGGAATAAAGCGGGAAATAACACCGACGGTGCAGTATTCAAGCCGACTGGGAGGGAAGAGCGATTATAAAAAGTTCAACGATTTTATAGTTGAAAACGGGTATTCCCTGTATCCGAGTGTTAATATGATGGAATACTTCAAGTCCGGTAACGGATACTCGTATTTGCTTAATTCCTCAAAACAGGTGACAAGAGCATACGCTTCACAGGAGAAATATGAATATGCTTTCGGAACAGTGGATAAACTGCAGGATTCATGGACTATTTTATCACCGCACTATTTTAACGATGTTTTTGAAAGATTAATAAAATCGTTTAACGCTGAGGGAATAACCTCCATCTCGCTTGACCGTGCAACCAGCTTATTATACAGCGATTTTTCAAGGAGAAACCCATACGGCGGAATGTATTACAATAGAAGAGACACGGTTCAGATTTTGACAGAGGGGTATCAAAAACTCAACGATGCAGGGATTACAATTTTAGCACAGTCTGCTAACGCCTACGCTCTGCCGTATGTCGATGAAATTATTCAAGTGCCCCTGTTCTCGTCTAATTACGATATATTCGATTATGACATTCCGCTTTATCAAATTGTAATTCACGGGTTAATCCCGCATTCCACCAAAGCGTTCAACGCCAGTGCAGACTCCGACACGTTAAGGCTGCTTGCACTGTCAACAGGAACACCATTACATTATGATTTTATGCACACCAACCCGAGCGAGTTCACTGCAAGTGAGTATAACAGAAAGTTCTATGCTAACTACACGGGCTGGGTTGAAAAATCGGTAAAAGAATACGAGTTGTTTAAGTTTGTGATTGCAGATGTTTCAGATAAGCGAATAATCGACCACAAGCGAATATCGGTTTACGAAACCGAAACCACGTTCGAGGGCGGGAAAACAATCTATGTAAACATCGACACAGGCGAGCTGAGGGTAAACGGGCAAACAATTGATTTCGGAGAATACGGGTTGAACAGGAGGGCTTCATATGCCGGATAAGAAAAAAAAGACAGCGGACAATGTATCTGAAGTACCGCCGATTGAAGAAAAAGTTCCTGAAACAATACAGGAAGAGCCTGTTTTAAAAGCAGACCAAGAAGATGCAAAGAAGGTTGCCGCAGAAAGTGATGACCCGAGGCTGTTGAACCCTAAGAAAATCAAGGAAAAAACTCCCGAGGAAATCGCCAAGGAAAAAGAACTCGAACGAATAAAGTTAGAAAAAATTGCGGCAAAACGTAAAATCTATATCGAGAAAAAGCTCAAAGCACTCGATAAACGTGCTGACAAGGAGCGTAGGAAAATAAAAGCTTATGTCGAAAAGGAATTGAAGAAAACGTCCGACGAATCGATGAAAGCTGATATTGAATATTACGCAAAGAAGAAGAATGACGAGCTTGAGCGTGAGGTTTCGAGCCGGCGGAGGGTTATCGAAAGCTCGTCGGGAAGCCGCCTTTCGTATGAGCGGAAAAAGCGGCTTTACGGGTATGGGTTTATTGCATTATGGGCGGTAGGCGTTCTGTATATGTTCTTAATGCCGTTAGCACAATCGCTTAACTATTCCTTTAACACCACAACTCTGGTTGACGCTAACCGTGTTGAGGAATACGGAATGACAGCCCCCGGTATCCATTTGGAATGGAACGACTTCGAGCATTACAAATATGCTTTTTTGACCGACCCGGATTATATTACAGATTTAGCGGCGTCGCTGTGGGGAATGTTACCGAATGTTTCATTAATATTAGTGCTGAGCTTGTTTATAGCCATTCTGTTGAACCAGAAGTTCAAGGGGCGTGCATTCATGAGAGCGATTTTCTTCCTCCCCGTGTTGATTGCGACAGGTCCCGTAATCGCAGTAATCAACGGTGACATTATGTCGCAGGGGGCGAGCGGAGGTGCGGCACAGTTTTCGACATTGTTCAAAACCGACTTAGTTGACGGGTTTATGCGTTTCTTAGGATTATATAACATAAGCGAGGAGTTCACCACATTTGTGTCGGAAACCACCAGTGATATATTTAACCTTATATGGAAATCGGGAATACAGATATTGATATTCCTCGCCGCATTACAACAAATCCCCGTATCAGCTAAGGAAGCTGCTTCAATGGAGGGGGCAACAGGGTGGGAGTTCTTCTGGAAAATCACCTTCCCCACGATAAGTCCGATGATATTGGCCAATTTGATATACACTGTTATCGATAACTTCAGTGATTCGCAGAACCCTGTTATGAAATTGGTTATGGTAAATGCTCGAGGGCTGAAGTATGGGTACAGTTCGGCAATAGCGTGGATTTATTTCGTGATTATTGCATTGGCATTGGCGATAATTGTGGCGATTGTATCAAAATTTGTATTCTACCAAGTAGATTGATGAGGTAATATAATGGCTAAAAAGAAAAAAGTCGAGATTAAAGCTGCGGAAACAACCGTAGGGGACGTTGCCCACAACGTCCCGCAAGAAGAAGTTGTTGATGTTCCGCAGGAAGAAGCAGTAGCAGAAACCGCCGAAGAAACAGTAGTAGAAATCGTCGAGGAAACAAAAGAGGTTCGCAAAGCGGCGGACTTCGACATGGGTATGCCAAAAGAGGCGCTTACCCGAAAAGAGCAAAAGGCGATTGACAAAAAGAACAAGGAAATTCGCAAGAAATATCACGTTTCAAACGTGCAAATCCTCAAGAATTTCCGTTCTTATTCCGAAGAGGAGAAAAAGCACTACCGCTATATCTTCGGCAGAAGAATAGCCGAAGCGGTATGGCCTTTCTTCCATTATGTATTGTTAATCGGGCTTTCGTTCATTATCCTGTATCCGATACTGTACATGCTGACCTCCTCGGTTAAACCGCAAGCGGACACGGCAGACCCGTCAATCATGTGGATTCCCAAAACCTTTAGGTTCGAGAACTTTAGAGAAACCTTTGTTGCGATGAACTTTACGTCTGTTTTTACGCAAACCTTGTTTATTAACGTCGGTTGCTCGATTATTCAGGTTATTACCTGCTCAATAACGGGATACGGCTTTGCAAGGTTTAAGTTCAGAGGCAGGGGGTTGCTGTTCGGAATAGTAATTCTTCAAATGATTGTGCCTATCCAGATTTTGCTTATCCCGCTGTATGTAAACTTCAGATTTTTCGACATTCTCGGTATATTTACCTTGATTAACGGTGAACCGCTTAATTTGGTTGACAAGCCCGTGGCGTTGTTTATGCAGGCGTTCTTCTGCAACGGAATAAGAGCGGGATTGTTTATTCTGCTGTTCAGGCAATTCTTCAGAGGACTGCCTAAGGAATTAGAAGATGCCGCTCACCTTGACGGTTGCGGGCCCGTTTCAACTTTCGTAAGGATTATGATACCCAACGCATTAGTGTCTTACTTAACGGTATTCATTTTCTCGGTGGTGTGGTACTGGAACGACAGTTATGTATCGGGAATGTTCTTCAACGATTCCAACACAATTGCATTAGCTGTGGAGAACCTGTGGAGGTCTATGTCAGCGTTCCTGAATGAGGGGCGGCAGGTAGGAGGGCCTACCCAGTATATTGTGTGGGTGCAGGCAGGGTGTCTAATGTCAATCGCCCCGATATTGTTAATGTATATCTTCCTGCAGAAGTATTTCGTAGAGGGTATTGAAAGGTCGGGAATAGTAGGGTGACGAACAATTGACAATGTACAGTTGACAATTGACAATTAAATAATTTACAGCCTTTACCGTAAAAAGTAAAGGCTGTTTTGTATAACTGTATATTAATCCACTAACTTCGGGTCAAAACACTCCTGCCACGGTAATCCCCACTTGTTCAGTGCTTCCATGAACGGGTCGGGGTCAAACTCCTCAATATTGAATACCCCCGCTTTATCCCAAACACCTTGCATAATTAACATAGCACCAATCATCGCCGGAACGCCGGTAGTATACGATATAGCCTGCGAGCCGACTTCCTTGTAACACTCCTGATGGTCGCATATGTTATAAACATAATAGGTGACGGGTTTGTTATCCTTAACCCCCTGTATTATACAGCCGATGTTAGTTTTACCGTGGGTTCTCGGGCCTAATGAAGCAGGGTCGGGTAGAACCGCCGCCAAAAACTGAATGGGGACTATTTCATTCCCTTGGAACATCACGGGTTCAATTGAAGTCATACCAACATTTTCAAGGCACTTCAAATGTGTCAGATAACTCTGCCCAAACGTCATGAAAA
Source organism: Oscillospiraceae bacterium (assembly GCA_009784825.1). GTDB lineage: Bacteria > Bacillota > Clostridia > Oscillospirales > Ruminococcaceae > Ruminiclostridium_E. The sequence goes on along the minus strand of WQXO01000001.1, from coordinate 29,886 downwards.
ACCTTATTCTCTTAATTCCCTTAATATTTTGAGCCAACGACTCGAGTTCCTCATGATAAAGCAGGTATATGTCTTTCATGCCCACTCCCTCAAAGTCATACTCCCGCTTAATTTCCATAGGCTCAGTTTCAACCCATTTACCGTTCTCCCAATATTTACCTTTTGCCGAAACCTCACGAATGTTAATCTCCGGGTTAAAATTCGTCGCAAACGGATAACCGTGGTCGCCGCCGTTACAGTCGAGAATATCAATATAGTGAATCTCGTCGAAATAGTGTTTCATTGCATAAGCACAGAAAACCCCTGTAACACCCGGGTCAAACCCGCTCCCGAGTAATGCGGTTATTCCTGCCTCCTTAAACCGCTCCCGATATGCCCACTGCCACTTATACTCGAACTTCGCAGTGTCAAGCGGTTCATAATTCGCAGTATCGACATAGTGTGTTTTTGTAGCAAGGCAAGCCTCCATAATTGACAAATCCTGATAAGGCAGTGCAAGGTTCAAAACCACATCAGGCTTGAACGAGTTTATTAATGTGATTACTTCATCGACATTATCTGCGTCAACCTGTGCAGTGTGAATAATTGTCGATGTTTTCCCCTGTAACTGATTTTTAAGGGCGTCGCACTTTGACTTAGTGCGGGAGGCAATCATGATTTCCTTAAACACTTCACTGTTTTGGCAGCACTTATGAACGGCAACCCCTGCCACACCGCCTGCCCCGATTATTAAACATTTCCCTGTCATAATAACTCCTTTTCTGTTAACGAATTCTCTATTTGAGCAATCGCTTCCCTTGCTTCCCTATGGTGGCTGTAATGCCCTGAATTATCTAAAACGCTTTCAAATTTCGCCCTCGCCTGTTCATAATCGCCTTCTGCCATTAATATAGCCGCTTCAACAAGAATAACGTCATACAAAACATCCGGACGTTTCATATTTTCAGAAATGGTCTGCATTTTCGGAGCAATATCCTCAATAATCACACGAGCCCTTTGAGTGTCCCCCTTATGAACCAATAAATCCGCACTCACCAACTGTAAAATGCAATACGATAACGGATTGTCGATAGGGGCGTTAAAATAAGACAAAACCTGCTCCGCCTCGTCAAACCTGCCCATATGGGTAAGACATTGGGCTAATCCGGCGTAAATATTGATTTCATGCTGTTTAATGCTTTGCCTTGTTATTGCTGTGGGTTTTTGTGAAGTGAGGATTATTCGAGCCTCCTCAAAAGCGGTAAAAGCAGAATTGTTGTCAGCCTTTGATAAGTCTGTCCACCCCGCAATTATAAGAAGCTGGCACTTTAATAATTTGTGCGGCTGGCTTTTCTCGTTCCCCACGAACCGCTTCATAGCCTTGTTCAAAGCCGCTAATTTCTCGTCAGGGTCATATATACCGTCAATCTTTTTAATGGCGGTATTTTGTATCAGTATATTAATAATCGAAATAATTACTATTATAGCAAAAGTGATTAAGAACACTGTCCACCAAGGGAACAGGTCGGGGAAAAATGCCCGCATTACTATAACAGCGATTCCTAAAATCACACCGAAAACAATACTGGTTGCCGTTTTCATGGTAGCTCCTTACCGATATAGCACGGACGCCATATATGGCGTCCCTGCTTGTTTATTAATTAATCTTCGTCTTTGTGCTTGGGTGCGTTTGCAATAACCTCTGCTTCGAGAATTTGCGGAAGCTCCTGATACCGTGCAAATTTCTGTGTGAAGCTGCCTAACCCTTTTGTCATTTGCAGAATAACTAATGCAAAATCCGATGTTTCCGATTGTGGCATTTCCGCTTCAACCTCGGTCATGCCGTCTCCCACAGGGTTAGTGCCGAGAACCGCACCACGCCGCTTATTCACAATACCCATAACGTCGCCTGTGTTGTCGTTACCGACAGTAATCTTCAAAGAGAGGATAGGCTCTAACAAACACGGTGAAGCTTCTTTCATGCCCGCTTTAACCGCTAATTTCGCCGCTTGTACGAATGCGATTTCCTTACTGTCAACCGGGTGATACTTACCGTCTACCAATGTCGCTTTTAACCGAACCACGGGATACCCCGCTAATGCACCATGCTCTACACTCTCCCGCAGACCTTTTTCAACCGCAGGGAAGAACTGCTTAGGTACAGAACCGCCGACTACTTTTTCTTCAAATATCAGTTCATCATCGGAATGAGGCTCAAAATCCATAAATACAACACCGAATTGCCCTGCACCGCCCGATTGTTTCTTATGCTTGCCTTCAATGTTCGACACCTTTTTACGAATGGTTTCACGATATGCGATTATCGGCTGGCTTAATTCAACATCAACCCCGAACTTGGCTTTCATCTTTGTAACAGTAACGCCTAAGTGCTGGTCGCCCAAACCACCGATAACACGTTGGCGGGTTTCGGAATTATTGACGTAGTTTAAAACCTTGTCTTCTTCGAGGATTTTTTGGATTGCGTCGCTTATTTTCGCTTCATCACCCTTCCCCTTTGCAGAAACCGCTTGGAAGAACACTGCAACAGGGAACTCAATTTTCTCGAATTCGGCAGTTTTTCCCGCAGCACAAAGAGCGTCACCGGTTGTGGCGTTCAGCTTAGTAATGGTAACTATATCACCTGCATAAGCCTCTGTAATATCCTCTTGCTTCTTTCCTTTTAACGCTAACAGCTTTCCAAAGCGCTCAACCTCACCGGTTCTGGAATTGACCGGCTCGGTTTTGGGGTTCATCGAACCTGCGACGATTTTTACAAAGCTCATTTTTCCGACAAACGGGTCAGCAATTGTTTTAAACACAAACGCCGATAAAGGTGCAGAATCGTCATACTTCATTTTTTTGCCGTCGGAAAGGGGTTCACCCTCAACGTCGCAGGGTGCAGGGAACGAACTCACAATCGCATCAAGCAATTCAACAATTCCGTCACCCGAGAACGCAGTAACAGCCATTACGGGTGCGATTTCCCCCTTAGCTAAGCCTATTCCTAAGCCTTTAGCGAATTCCTCATCGGTGAATTCCCCTGTATCAAGATACTTGTCCATTAATTCTTCATCGGTTTCTGCGATTAAATCCGACAGCGTTGAACGGTCAGAAAACTCGCACACAGAACCGCCGAATTGTGATTTTAAGCCCGCAAGAGTTTTAGCAAAATCGGCGTTTTCCTCGTCATTTTTAGTAACAACAAAAATACATGCCTTTTTCTGCTTTTTAACTTCGTTATATGCTTTAATAGTTCCTACTTGAACGCCGTCCTTCGCAGAAAGGGCAATAACAACTGTTTCAGCCGCACGAACACCCTCATACATTCCACCAATAAAGTCGAACTGCCCGGGAGTGTCTACGATGTTGATTTTAGTGTCCTTCCATTCTGCATAAGCGAGGGAGGTGCTGAGCGAAATTTTTCTTTTGATTTCCTCCGGGTCGTGGTCACATATCGAGTTTCCCTCGACAACCTTCCCCATTCTGTCAGAACCGCCGCTTTTGAAAATTAACGCTTCTGCTAAGGTGGTTTTGCCGCTTGAGCCGTGACCGGTAATTGCGATGTTGCGGATATTTTTACATTTGTATGCTTTCATCAGATATAAAGTCCTCCCAAATTTAATAAGTCGATAATAATTATACTATATTATAAACAAAAAATCTATATATTTTTGAAAAAATATTATTTTTTTATGAAATCTAATGCGTTTTCCATCGCACCAATCACTTTGTCGCACCAAATATCGAATTCGGGGTCTTCTGTTTGCAGGGTTTTGTCGGAAAGAACATTCTCGATTGTCCCCCGAATTCCCTCGTCAAACCGCACAGTTGCAGTAAACCCCGGAACAAGGCGTTTGAGCTTACTGTTGTCGAATACCACAGAATTGGCTTTGTCACCGATTAATGACCCGGTAAAGTCATAATCGGAGCATTTCGCCAGGAAATCACTCGGTACGTAATAGGGTTTGAACTCAACCCCCAAAACATTAGCGATTGCCGAATAAATCTGGTTCCATGTGAGAGATTCGTCCGAGGTGATTTGAACAGCCTCCCCGACTGTATGAACATTCCCCATCAACCCAATGAACGCATTAGCAAAGTCGGAATTGTGCGTCATCGTCCATAACGACGTTCCGTCCCCGTGAATAATAACCGGCTTATTATCTAACATTCGCTTAACCACCTGCCACGAGCCGTTTTTCCCGTGAACGCCGAGGGGGATATACCTGTCATCATAGGTATGGCTGGGGCGGACGATTGTAACCGGGAAGTTATCCTCTCTGTATAATTTAGACAGATATTCCTCACAGGCGATTTTGTTTCGGGAATATTCCCAATACGGATTAGCGAGAGGAGTCCCCTCGTTAATTCTGTAATCAGACAAGGGTTTTTGATAAGCCGAAGCCGAGCTGATGAAGATATACTGCTTGGTTTTGCCTTTGAAAAGGCGATAATCCCGTTCAAGGTGTTCCGGGGTGAATGCGATAAACTGTGCGACAACGTCAAAGCTCATGTCCTTGATTAGTTCAGCGACCTTGTCTTCCTCATAGATGTTCACGTCTATGTGTTTAAATCCGGCAGGTAATTGGCTGTTGCGACTGCCTTTGTTAAGTAGGAATAGTTCCCATTGTTTGTCAGCAAGCAGCTTTTTAGTAATAGCCATGCTGATAATGCCGGTTCCCCCGATAAATAATGCTTTCATAATAAACTCCTTTTCTTAAATAAAAAACCGCCCGCAAAAACTGCGGACGGTAAAAATCTATGTTTTATTCTACAAATCCGCTTTCGACAAGTTTAATCAACCCATCTACAGCGAGCTGCTCGTCCGCACCGTCCGCTATTACTCTAATGGTAGAACCCCCGACAATACCAAGGGATAAAATACCGAGAAGGCTTTTGGCGTTTACTCTGCGTTCTTCCTTTTCAACCCAAATGGAAGATTTGTATTCGTTGGCTTTCTGAATGAAAAAGGTTGCGGGTCTTGCGTGAAGTCCAACTTGGTTTTTTACATCTACCTCTTTAACGAACATATTCAATACCTCCAAATTACATAAGCGGATAAAAAGTTCCAAATTACTTATATTTATTATTATATCTTTATTGTTTCATTAAGTCAATATAATTAATCGCTAAATATATGCTATTAATATAAATTTATTTGTAAAATTTTCACAAAAAAACATGTCAAAGCCTGTCATTTGTTCAATAAGTCGGGGCGTTTTCTATATGTTGTGTTTACAGATTCCTCGTCACGCCATTTCTTGATGTTTGCGTGATGCCCCGATAACAGTATCTCGGGAACGCTTTTCCCATGCCATATTTCAGGGCGGGTATACAAAGGATGCTCTAATAATCCGTTGAAGTGGCTGTCCTCGGTGTAGGCACTTTCATCAGGCAGAACCCCCTCCTGTAACCGTGCAACTGCGTCTGTGAGAATAAGTGCGGGCAATTCACCGCCGGTGACAACATAATCCCCCACGGATATTTCCATGAAGTCTAATTCCTCTATGACACGGCAGTCCACCCCTTCATAATGCCCGCACAGAATAACCAACCATTCCTCACGTGCTAACTCCTTGACTAATTCCTGAGTCAGTGTTTTCCCCTGAGGAGACATGTAGATTAATTTCGGTTTGTTGTCGCCGATAATGTCGGTTATGCATTTATAGACGGGTTCGGCTTGAATGACCATGCCTGTTCCGCCGCCGTAGGGCTTGTCGTCAACGCTGTTGTGCTTGTTGTCAGCATAATCTCTGATATTATGGCAGTTTATTTCGATTGAACCGGTACTCCGTGCACGCCCTATTATGCTTTGTGAAAGATAATTCTCGCACATTTCGGGGAATAGTGTGGCTATGTCAATCCTCATTTTCAAATAAACCCTCCAATGGACGAATAGTTATTCTACCCGCTGTAATATCTACGCTCATTAATACTTCCGGTATAGCAGGAAAGAGCAATTGCCCACCTGACGGTGTTCTCACAGAATAGACATCCTTAGGTGCGTTTTGCAAAACATCGTCTACCAACCCGTATACTTTTCCTGTATCGGCGTCAACCACCTGACACCCAATAACGTCACTTATAAACCATGTGTCCTCAGGCAGCTTATAATCGTCACGATTTATATAAAGAATCTCACCGGACAATTTTTGAGCGGCTTCTATGTCGCATACTCCATCTACCCGAAGAATTACGAAGCCTTTGCGAACCTCAACAAGCTCGGCTTTAAGCGGGGTTTTACCCTCTCCGAGAAAGAATTCCTTGAATTGCTCGAGGACGCTCGGACTGTCGCAGAAAGTCTTAGCACGGATTAACCCGTTTAACCCCTGCGGTTTTGTAAATTCGATTATTTCTAAATATTGTTTCATGTTTATAAATACCTTGACAAAATCAGATTTATAATATAATATAGTAGTATAACACATACCGAAGGAGAAATCAATGTCTGCTTTTGATTATGTTCCCGTAAAATTGTTTAATATGCCCTTAGGGGTTCATCTTGAATGTAAGGTTTATTCCCGCAACGAAGACGGGGAGATGGTTTTGTTGTGTGAAAACCCTGTTTTAGACCAAGAAATGGTTACACGCTTCCAAAGGGTAATGCACCCGGAAAACAACGTATACATATCACGCAGTTATATTATGGAGTTTTTCAAAAAAGGGATTTTCCTCGGTTTCAGCGAGGAAGAAGCACGATTAATCAATAACGATGAAAAACCGTGGGAAAAGAAACGGGTTTCGGTTAATACTGCTGCCTTAAAACCGACACAGCCCGCACTCACAGCAGCAGAGCAGAAAATTCTCGAACAGACGAGAAAATTCGCAGAAGTAGTAAAAAAATATGAAGAAACTAAATCAGAGGCAGAGGAATTAGTTAAAAATGTTTCTGAAACAGGTAAGGTTGACAGGGAACACGGCTCAAAGATTACTAAGGACATTCAATTCCAAATTGACACCACCGACGCTTCTCTAATCATTCAAACGATTAACCGAATTCGCAGTGCGGATGAATATCTCCACACCCACAGCCTTAACGTGGCGTTCTTAAACGGGTTAATGGGGAAATGGTTAAAGTTGGAGCAAAAGAAGCAGGATGAGCTTGTGGAAATCGGGTTGTTGCACGATATAGGTAAGTTGAAAATCAGCCCCGAAATTCTTAATAAACCCGCTCGCCTTACCCCGGAAGAGTTCGAGGAGATAAAAAAGCACCCCGTGCTTTCATTGGAAATGCTGATAAAATCGGGTGTGCGTAACAGAACCATTCTTGAGGGGACTATTCAACATCACGAAAAAGTCAACGGCACAGGGTATCCGTATGGGCTTAACTCGTCGAAAATTACCGATTTTGCACGAATTACGTCTATTTCCGATATATATGACGCAATGGTGACCAAAAGGGTTTATAAAGAGCCGCATTCGCCTTTCGTGATTTTGAACGAGTTCTCGTTAGAGGGGTATTCCGAGTTAGATATTAATTTTGTGAAAATATTCATTGACTGTATGATTGAAGAACTCAAAGGTAAGCAGATTATAATGTCAGATGAATCTGTGGCAACGGTTATTTTGGTTAATCCTCGTAATCTCTTATACCCGATTGTGGAGGTAGACGGAAAGGTGATTACCACGAACGAGGAGTTCTACTGTAAGAGAATGTATAATGTATAAGGAAAGGTTTCGGTGTGGGAAATACACCTCCTGAAAAGCAAAAGAGAGTTACGGAAAAAGATGGTTTCATTAAATATTGTAAGAAGATTGTTTTCAGGTCAAACAAAGGAGTTTCTTTCAGCGAAATTCCCAAAACTGAAAAGAGCGTATAATCGCAAACTTGTATTAAACACGATAGGGTTAAAAAGATACTATAATAAAGAAAAGGATGCGTTGGTTTTCGGCAAGAGTGTTTTACCGATGAAACTTTTTTACGAACCAAGACTATCGGGGTGGTTAAACTCTGAATTTATTGATATAGTATGTCCTTTAATTCCTGACGGTGTTTACAAAAAGTTGCCTTATTTAGAAGGGCCGTATGAACTTGGTGATGTGAAAATTGAAAAAGGTGACGTTGTTTTTGATTTTGGAGCAAGAATGGGTCTTTTTTCTATAATGACCGCAAATTTTGATTGTCTGTGTTATGCTTTTGAACCTATGCCAAGTAATATAATTTGGTTAAAAGAGCTTGTGCAGATTAATCCGCATATAAAAATCGCACCATATGCTGTTAGCGACCAAAACGGAAATGCTTGGTTTGATAATTACGATGCTACAAGTGTTTTCGGAAAAATATCTGAAAGCAACGAGAAAAACAACAAATTTAAAGTGGATTGTATAACAATTGATTCATTTGTTGAACAAAATAATATTAGTCGGGTAGATTTTATCAAGGCGGATATAGAGGGTGCAGAACGCTTGTTGCTCAAAGGTGCAACAAGAGTATTGAAAGAGTTTTCTCCTAAAATATCGATATGCAAGTATCATTTACCAGACGACCCTGAGGTTTTAGTTGATTTGATACTCAAGGCTAACCCTAATTATATTATTGAAGAAAAATATATGAAAATATACGCATATGTACCCAAACAGGAAAAAACGACAGAGTAATTAGCATAATAGCGGGGGTATAGCTCAGCCGGGAGTCCGGCAACGCCAAAGATACTGCCCCAAAAATTATAGAGAAAATCATTGAAATCACAAGGAATGAATAATGCGTTAAATGCAGTCGTAGACTGCAACGCGGGGGTATGGCGCAGTTGGGAGCGTGTCTGTCTGGCAGACAGAAGGTCGCGGGTTCGAGTCCCACTATCTCCATATAAAATTATAGGAGGCGAAAACTATGCAAACCGATATTTTATTAGAAAGCGGCACTAACGAGCTTGAGATTATGGAGTTTACCATTGCGGGCGTTTCATTCGGCATAAACGTGGCGAAAATTACTGAGATTATGCAGTACAGAAGCATGAGAACCATGCCCAATTCCCACCCCTGTATAGAGGGTGTGTTTCAGCCCCGCGATACAATCATAACGGTGTTTAACCTGATAAAATACATGGGATTCCCCGAGAGTGAGAACCTTAACCGCGATATGTTCATTATCACAGGATTTAATAACCTTCATGTTGCGTTCCATGTTCATATGGTGGAGGGGATTCACCGAATTAAATGGAGCGATATAGAAAGACCCGACAGCATTACTTATGGCGGAGATGACAGCATTTCTACGGGGATAGCCAAGATAAATAAAAAGCTGATTACTATTATAGATTTTGAGAAGATTGTTTCTGATATAAGCCCGCAAACGGGAATTCAGCTTTCGGAAATCGATGCGTTAGGTCCGCGTGAACGTAACTCAAAACCTGTTGTTACTGCCGACGACTCGGTTCTTCTCAGAAAAATGATTTACAAGGCGTTGAACACAGCAGGTTATACTAATATAAAATCGTTCTCCGATGGGCAGCAAATCTGGGATTATTTAGCGAGTATGCGCGACGAGGCAATAAATAATAATGTTCCGATTGAAACAAAGGTTGCCGCAGTAATTTCTGATATTGAAATGCCGATGATGGACGGTCATCATTTAACTAAGCTGATTAAAGAAGATAAGATTTTGAAAAAACTGCCTGTTATCCTGTTTTCCAGCCTTATTGACGATGCCATGCAGGTTAAAGGGAGGGAGCTCGGGGCGAACGCCCAGTTATCAAAGCCGGAAATAGGGAATTTGGTTACAATTTTAGATAAACATATATTGTAAGCATTTATCAAGAACAAGAGAATTAAGAAAGGAACAAGTTGAAAAACTACTATATAAGTATTATACTTAAAAATACAGGAAAACTTAAAAAGTAGTCACAGGCTGCGTTTCGGGGGTATAGCTCAGCTGGGAGAGTATCTGACTGGCAGTCAGAGGGTCGTGGGTTCGAGTCCCACTATCTCCATATAACAAAAACAAACGCTTCCCTTTCGGGAAGCGTTTGTTTGCCGTTTGGAAGATTATGTTAGATTGATTGACTGATTATAACTTAATCATCGAATTATACACTTTTCTCTTTCTGCTGATACCGATTGTCGCACCCGCAAGAATTACCGCTGTTACACCAACAATAACACCTGTGTTGGGGTTTTCTTCAACCGGAGCTTCCTCGGAGAGAACGTAGTAGGACGCACTGTCGATTGTGAATGTCACAGAACCGTCAGCGTTTAATTTCGCCTTGCCTAAATCGGTTACTATCCCGTCCTTGTTGATGTAGAAAAGCTTCACGTTGTTGCCGTTTATGCCCGCATCTTTAAGCTGTGCCGCTGTGAAAGTAAACTCAATTTCAAACCCGAATTTGCCGGAGAAGTCGGGAGCTATTACGATTGAGTTTGCGGGAAGCTTAACCTTGTCAATTGTTGTCGCCTTGTCATTGACATAAACCTCGATGTTCAGGTCAAACGCAGCCGCATTAGCGGTAATCGAATCAGCCACAATCGTAAAGCTGAAGCCGTTTTCGAGAACTACCTCAACGTCCACGCCATTTTCTTTAATCGCCTGTAACATATCCTCGGAAATCACCGAGCCGTCAACCTTTGAAAGGTCGATAACCGGTTCATCGCTCTTGAGAATTTCAAGAATTATCTTATCCTCAATCACATCATCGTCCATAACCACATTACCCGGGTCAGATGGAGTTGTGGGAGTGGTGGGAGTGGTCGGCGTAGTAGGAGTGGTTGTTCCGGGGTCGGTAGGTGTGGTTGTGCCGGGTAATTGCGGAACGGCTTGTGTTTGCTCTTCGTCGCAATTATCTCTTGTACAAACTCTGAACTCTAAGCCTGCCGCCGATGTGGTTGCAGGTGTTCTTACTGTCCATGCTCCGGCAAAGCTGTGACCGAGTGCTGAAACAGTTTCTACATCTGTGGCTGAGCATAATGTACATGCTATTGCTCTGAAACCATCGTCTTCACATGTCGGTTCAGGGTCGGGTGTTGCCGTCTTATCCCAGTCATGGCTGAGCATGGGGATAGTCGTTACGCTTACCGTTCCTCCGCAATCATCACAAGTTTCAACATTTGCACCTGCCGCTGTACAAGTTGCGGCGGGGCTTGCAGTTGTAGTTGTATTGTCACACGAACAAGCCGGGTCGGGTTCTTTATATCCGCACTTGTCGCAAGAATCGTTTGCACCGTCCTCATTACATGCTTCATCTAATTCTTCGCAACCGCCTACCGTCTTACAGTCATGTGTGCCGTCGCCGTTGGATACCCATGCATGACCCAATACGGGAATAGTATCTGCGGGGCTAACACCTGCAGAACAATCCAAGCACCTCTGTGTACGTGTTCCGGTTGTTGCACATGAAGCCGGTGTAACAACTGTCCACGCACCTCCAAAGCTGTGTGAGCCGCCTGCCGCTCTGTAGTTTTCGGTACAAGCCGCTACTGCACAGGGAATTGCTAAAGCACAGTTGTCGGGGTCTGTTCCGGGGGTGTGTGTTCCTGCAGCGAATGAATAACCACAGTTAGCATTTTGACAAGCATATGCTGTTGCACAATTCGTCCGTCCGGTTGCATTGTGAGAAGCATTTCCGGAAATCGATGTTGTGCAATTATCATCTGCACATGTAAATGCCGCTGTACAGTCTGTCCGTCCTGTTGCGTCGTGAGAAGCTTCCCCTGCAATGCTGAATGTACACCACTGGTTCGCACAAGTGAACGCTACTGTACAATTAGTACGTCCTGTTTTGCTGTGTGCGGCTTGCTGTGCGTCAATCGTATGAACACATCCGGCACGTGTACAAGTAACAGCACCACCTGTAACACAGTTTGTGCGTGCACTCGCTAAGTGGTTTGCGTTAGCACCGTCTATTTGATGTGTACACCATGTTTCGCTATCACAAATCAATGCGGCTGAGCAAAGATTGCCCGCTCTCGTTCCTGTTCCGTGAGAAGCAGCACCTTCGTATACTTTATAGGTACATCCGGCAGTGTTTGAGCAGATTACATCTGCTGTACAGTTAGTCCGCCCCGACATACCTGTTGCGTTTGCATGGGTTGCCCCGGTACTTGCACCGCAGGTAAACACTGTGCAGTCAGTAGCGGAAACACCGGAACATTGTGCGTTGTTGTGGTTGCATCTGTGGAACGGGCAAGCATCTGCTTCATTACCCGTACATGCGGCTAATCTGTCTAATCCCGTTGCACCGCAATTCTCGCATACCGTGCAATTGGTGGTTTTAGTTTGATTGTGACCTCCGTCAGCAAGACATGCCGCTATACAAGCTGCACAATAAGGCTTTTGAGTCCCTTGTTCGCAAGCAGAGGGCTCATCATCACCGCACACCGTACAAATCATACAATTCTCCGGTGCATATGCGTGGTCTTGGTCACCGCCTCTGTTAGCACAAACAGTACATTTAAAATTGTGTTGTGAACTGCCTGTTGAAGTTACATCTGCTGTAAATGTACAGTTTACTTCACCACCTCGTGTATTACAACGAGTACATTTGAAATCATGCTGTGTCCCCCCCTTAGGTTGCATATCAGCAGTAAAGACATGCCCTGTGTTTGGAGCAGTTTCACAGTTACTGCATACGTTGCAATCACCGGCTGTCGAAGCATGAGTTGTCGCAGCTTGAATTTCCGCTGTACAACCCGTGTTTGCACAAGTCAACGCTGCTGTACAGTCTACACGTTGTGCGGGAGGTGTTGTATGCGAAAGTGCCGCACCGTTCAACGCAACTTGTGTACATCCCTCTCTTGGGCATGTTGCAGTTGTTGTACAGTTTGTTCTGGTTGAAAGGTTGGCGTTGCCATGTTCGCCGTCGTTCATTTCACCACCGCATGTGTCACAGACAGTACAGTCGTTGTCCCATGCACAAGTTGCACAAGTGACGGTGAAATCTACTCTCCCTGTAGTAAAAGTAACTTGTGAAAAATCTTCATCCAAGGCTTCATCGAGAGTAACTGTAACCCAAGCGTCTCCCGCTTCTTTTGGAGTGAATGTTAATCTTGCTACCGCACCGGTAAAGGTGATATTATCTTCAATCGTGAAGTCTTGCCACACGATAGGCATACCGGAAGCAAGCGGGGCTAAAGGAGTTCCGGTGATACCCAAATTACCCAAATTATGATTTAAAGCTGTTAGTGTAAGCTTATCTGCATCATAAGCAAGTATTACCTTAAATGTGGTAATGCCGGGATTGCTTTCAAGTTCAATATCAATTGTGAAACTTGAACCCATTACAGCTGTTGGTGTGGTAAGAGCAAATGCCCCCCCATCGCTCGCAAATACTGTCGTTCCGATTAAAGCAGTTCCAACTAATATCGAAATCGAAAGCATCATACATATAATCTTATTTTTCATAAATATCACCTCGGTAAAAATTTTTAATATTTTCTATAAAAAAGCTTACGCTTTTACATAGTGTTTTTATTGCGGCGGCGGTGCGATTTGAAGATTTACGGCATTACCGTTACTCTTTTGCCTCCATGTGCCTGCTATATAGTCATATTCATACCAACCTGCTATATATCTACTGAGCAGCATTGAATCCGCCAAACCTATAGTAGTGTTTCCGGCGATATATGCGTTCGGCAAATTAAGATTTACAATATTTCCGTTGCTTTTTTGCCGCCAAACATTATTCATATCGTCAAATTCATACCAGCCCGCTATATATCTACTGAGCAACATTGAATCCGCTAAACCTATATTGGCATTTCCGGCGACATGACCAACTAATACAGAGGAAATACTAATAGTTTTTGTGGCAGAAGCAAAACTAACCGGTATAAAATCTTCATCCAAGCTTTCATGACAAGTGACCGTAATCCAAGCATTTCCTTCGTTTTTAGCAATGAATGTTAATCTTGCTATTGTGCCGTTAAAGGTGATGTTTTCATCAATAGTGAAATCATTCCAAACGATATTCATACCGGAAGCAAGCGGGGCTAAAGGAAATCCGGGAATGCCAAAACCACCCAAATCGTGATTTACAGATATTAATTCAAGATTATCTGTGTCAAAAGCAAGTATTGCATTAAGCCCGACAATACCCGGATTATTTATAATCCCTATTTCAACTGTGAACTCTTTGCCCGTTGTAGCCTTTGTATTCGTTATCGTGAACTGCGGTACACTCGGGTCTGCGGGCGTCATATAACCGCATTTGCCGCATACATCACTATACCCGTTAGGCGAGCAAGCTTCACCGGTTACATCGCCGCGTGAACAACTGTGTGTTCCGTTTGAGTTAGAAACGTAGTTATGCCCCAACGCACTTGTAGTCTGCGTATCAACGTCGGAACACTTTGAACAAACTCGTGACTGCGTTCCGGGAGCGGTACAGGTTGCAGTGTCACTCCCCCAATCACTGAAGTCGTGGTGTGTTTTTGCGACGGTCTGACCGCTGTTGTCTAAGAGCGTGACACTTACAATCGAAACAGTACCATCTATGGGAATCCAGTAAGGCACTAATGTATACCAGTTATCCTCCTCCATTGGTGCAGCAAACGTAAATGTTACCTTAGTTCCGTCACCGTAAACGGGTTTCCCGCCGGTATCGTCCAAGCTGAACTCGTATAACATACCGCTCTTGTCGAAGAAACCGCCTATGAAATTCGTACCGCCGGTCACTGCGAATTCCACCTCTATGCCATACACCAAACTCGGGTCGGTGCAGTAACGCCACGGTGATACATCATGAACTACCTGCTCATTTACTTGACCCTCGTTCCAAACATGGTTGCCGTTGGCGAAGCTGTGAATTATCGGTTCATCGTCGGATTCGTCGGGGTAAACCTTTATGCTGACTATTGTGAAATCATTGTAATTAACAAGACCATCTATCCACTCGGTTTGAAAGCGAATTGAGTCTTGATGTGTTCCGTGAATGAGTGCCTTGCTGACACCATTGTCATTTACAATAACCAAGTTATAGGTGAGTGTTTCAGACCTTGTCGGGTTTTGTGACATTGCAAGTCCCCTCCAAGGTTCTTCAATCTCGCTGATTAAGAACTTGGTGTCAACAGCGGAAGCAAACTCCACTTCTAAGATATATTCGCCGGGCCACAGTGAATCCACCTTTAAGTCAACGCCGTAATAGTTGCCTTTTCTTTCGGAAACGGTTATACCGCCGTTTCCTCCATTAACCGCAGTATATGTCGGATTACCGGATTTTCTAAAGAAGAACGTGTCTTCACTACCATTAGCTAAGTCGATGAATTCATGCGGAACCCATTCGCTGTTAATGTGAGCAGTCTTAAACGGGTAAACCTTTATACTCTTAATAGTGAAGTCAGGGTATACATTAACACCGTCACCAAGGTATGCGGTTTGTATACGCAGTCTTTCCTGATAGCTCCAGTGGTCAGCGGGCGGTAAAAGACTTACCGATGCATAGCTGAAACCGTTCACCTCATCTACATGGAAAGCGTAGTGCAGCGTATTGTCCGTGGTAGACTGTAACGCACCATATGGTTGTGTGGAATTCGCAAGCTCGAAAACTACACCGTCTTCAGCTTCAAATTCTATTTCAATGCTGTAATATCCGGGTGTCAGATAATCCATTATCAGGTCAACGCCCTGCCAGTTACCTGTTCTCCCCGTAACCTTTATTCCGTCATCGTAAACATACGTCGCTCCGCCGGTTCTCGCAATATTGCCGGAATCCCACGCCCCATTTGCAACAGCCTCGAAGTCGTCTTGACTCACTTCAATATGGTTTGTCTTATCAAGGTAGACCTTTATGCTTACGATGGTATAACCCGATAAACCAATTACACCGCCGCCTGTATGTATATTAAACATGTCTTGGACAGAGGTATCCATTTGCTTTGTATCGTCGTTCCACTGTGACGCTAATATACGGCTTGTTCCGTTATCGTCAATAATAGTAAATCTACATTCCAAAGTTTCGGATTTCGTCGGGTTTTCCGAAGCGGCGAGCCACCACCAAGGTTCGTTTGCAAGTCCTAATACGAATACCTCGTCTTGTGCGGCGGCAAACTCAACCTCCATAACATAATTACCGGGCCACAGTGCTTCTGCCTTGAAATTAACCCCTGCCCAATGGTCATCTGAATCGGTAATTTGTATACCGCCGTTTCCGTCATTAACTGCGGTATATATTGCATCACCCGATTGCGACAAATGTATAGTGCCGCCCCAGGCTGCTAAATTCTGGAATTCCCAGTTTTGTACATCAACAAAATTAGTCTTAAACGGGATTACCTGTATACTCTTAATAGTATACTCCTGTAAACCGTCTGCGGATATGCGAAGTCGGTTCTGCCTGCTTTGATTTCCGTGTACATCCCACACATCGGCTAAGGTTTCGCCGTTTTCTGATATAATATCAAAGTCAAAATACATTGTGGTGTTCCAAGACGAACGTAACAATGTATGCGGAGAATCCGGGTTACTGAGGAGGAAAGGTTCGTTTTCCATACCGTAAATATACTCAAATTCCACAATCATGGTATAACGCCCGTTTGCGAGTTCACCTATTCTTAGGTCAACAGCGTCCCATGTATTGGCTCTTGAGGAAACCCTCAGCCCGTTTGTCGAATATGACAATGCCGGATTGCCCGATTGTTGCAGGAAACGAGAGGTAACCGGGTCTGTAGCGAAGTCCTCTAAATCCTGTGGTGTAATTATGATGCTGTTTACTTTCGGTAATTCGGGAGTTTTGCCACTGCCGCCCTCGGGGTGCATTTCAAAATAAGCGGACTTGATATTACTTTCAAAACCGGCTATATTACTACCGCCATCCCAATACCCCATAATGATTTTAACGCCGCTCATGTTTTGGAACACGTTATAGCGTTCTAATACCTCCGGCAGTTCAAAACGCAATGTATGAGTAACAGCACAGTACGCACCGGAATTATAAACATCACCTAAGTCGGATTGATTATCATTCCATAGCCAACCGTCGTCTTCACTCTGCCATATAAACGACATTCCGACATTTTCTGTCGGGACTGTGAAGCTGTTTTCGAGTTCAAGCACAAGATATTTCGCTTTTTTGAAGTATTCATCAATCAGATAATCGTCACTGAATGCGTTCCAGCCCCGAAAATCGGGTGCTTCATTATCAGTCATAGGAAGCGGCAGGGGGACTTTCAGCGATAACGGGATAACATTTCCGCTTATATCAAGCAGTTCCACCGAGAACCAGCCCTCAACCCCCCAATATGTTGTCGCAAGAAGCTCAATATAGCTTTCGTCAAAGGTGAAAGGGGCGTTGGGTGTCATTACAAACACATTATCGTTTGCGATAAGCTCTGCAATGGTTACTTCTGCTTGTTGCCAGCCTGTTATATTCGAGTTAATTATAAATTGAATCTCTGCATCTGCAATCGCCTGTGCATTAGGAATATCGACAGTAAACCTAATTTTATCTATTTTTGTGAAATCAATTCCGAAAGGGTTATAATGATGACCATTGTTAGTATTGCTGTCTATAAAGACACCTTTAGTAAGTGATACACCGTTATGTGCGTTCTGCCCGATTTCAAGACCTTGAGTGTGATTCCAGTCCATTCTATAACGGTGCGGCACAAAATCTGTTCCCGGTGTTCTGTTATAAGCCGCAAAGAAAGCGTTGACAAGCGGTGTGTTCCAGACGTTTGTCCTCATATCGACTAACTGCCAACCCTCGTCTGTTGCCGAAATATTCCACCATGCAGTAGGAATACCGAGATTAGCGAAATAACCGAAATACAACTCCGTCCACGAAACCATGTCACCGATACCCATGGTTTCTCCCGAGGTGCCGCTTAAATCTATAAGGGGGGCAATTTCTTTTACATAAATAGGTATACCTTTATATAATGCGGGCGGTATATTACCCAAGCTGTCTCCCTCATAGAAGAAAATACCAACCATCGTGAACGGGTCTGCCGGTTTCTCATAGAAATTCAGCATATGTGCGTTCGCCTGCGGAACTGTCCCGATAACTACGCGTTTGTCGTTATTCCCGCCGCTGTTACGAATGGTTTCAAGTGCAACTGCGTTCAGTTGATTTATACGTTCAGCATAAGCAGGGATTTCTGCCGCAAAAACATTATAATCCCAAAACCAACCATGCGTCGCCCTCGGATAAGGCTCGTTCATCGGCTCAAAGAGTAATGTTTCAGTGTCATAATCCTTGAACACATCTGCGATTTGTTCCCATACATCAATGAGCCAATCTCTCGCATCCTCAAAGCTGTGAGAGGACATGTCATATAAACTCTGAGGGGTACTGCGTTCGTGGTGGGTGTTAATAATTACAATCAAGCCCGCTTCTAAAGCCCAGTCTACAACCTCTTGAACCCTGTCCATCCAGTCTTGATTTATGTTTCTGTTTTCGTCCATATGCAGCTCCCACGTTATGGGAATACGCACATGGTCTAAGCCTTTTTCGGCAAAGGCTTCAAAGTGCCACTTCTCTATTCTCGGATTACTCCATGTAATTTCTGATTCCATATGGTCTTGCAATAACCAATTCCACACGCTCGGTGGGCAAGGGGTAGAACAGGGCTTGTTATTGCAAGCATTTGTGTCATTGTTAGCGGGGTTGCAACCCCACGGACGTGCGTCAAGAGTATTACCGATGTTTATGCCCATGCCAAGCTTTTCCATCATACCCCAACCGGTTGTAAAACCGCCAATTTCGGAGGGGGGTACAATGGGGTTTGTATAATCAACCCAGTCGAAATTCTGTGAGAAGAACACCGCTCCCGCAACGGCAGGAGGGTCGCTGCCGGCGTCGGTGCTTGCCGGTGTGAATTTGCTTGTATCAAAAGCTATATTAGTCAGCCAAGCATTTTCTATGTTCGCACCATAAAAAATCTGCTCTGCCATATTTGTGAAGATAATATTAATAGTATCGCTTGCCGCAAAATTGCTGTAATTGGCTAATTTTGTTAAATCTATAATGAAAAACGTTTTTTTAGTTATGTCTGTATCCCCTGTCCAGTGACCGGTAATGAGTTCATCTGTGAAGCTTTGCCAGTTGTCGGCGTCCCCTTGAAGAACAAGTCGGGTTCCGCCGAACCCCCATAAATTTTCCGGTCTTGCGTTGGTTTCGATTACAAGATATGTAGCCGCTCCATCCGGGTTAACATTCCAGTGTGCAGGATAAAAGGGTGGTGCTAATGGGTTCTGCCAATCCGTTCCCATTGTCAGATTAGGCTTACCGATACTTTGTATGAAAAAATCACTGCCGTTTTCAGCAATGACAGTTGTCGGCGGCAAGAATGAAAACACCATTGCAACCGTTAATATTATTGATAATAACTTTTTTCGTAATTTCATTTAGTGTTTTCCTCCGTTTTGTATTAGAAAGCTTACAAGGGACACAAAGTCATTATAAACTATTTAATACAGAAAAAGGTATGCAACTTGCTGACACTATGAAATTATTTCATGCGGTTATATTTTCCATGTCCGATGTGTTCTGCGGGGAATGTCTGAATATAAACTCCGCCGACAACCATTCGGGCAGAACATAATTCTCGGGTGGGTTCGCCATATTAGTGTCAATCGACACCTGTAAAGCGGCAATGCTTTTTTGAACGTCGCTGTTTTCCAAGTCAATGTCATTGTTCCATATACTGAGATAACACAGATTAGGCAGGTTTTCAAAGATTGAAATATCGGTTAAGTTGTTCCTGCTCGCCGATAAAAACAGAAGCCCGCTGTTGTTTTCCGGTGATATAACAAGACTTGTAAGCTCGTTGCGATTGCATATAAATTCCCTTAGTTCAGTTAAATGAGAAATATCAATGCTTGTAAGGTAGTTACTGCTGACATCTAATTGACGCAGCATGATATTTGTCGAAAGGTCAATTTCGGTAATCAGGTTTGTATTCACGTTTAAGGTATGCAAAGACAAGCACCCTGTAAGGTTAAAACTCGTAATCTGATTAAAATTAAAATAGAGCATTTTAAGCTCGGAAAATCCCGAAACGTCGAATTCCCCCGAAAGCTTGTCGGTGGTTTTAAGTTCCTCGTCATACCAGAAATCAATGCGGCGAATTCTTCGTTGACTACCATAATCACCCCACAAAACCCCGTTAAAGTTACTGCCTGACACGCCATCATGGGTGACCCACATGTTTCCGGTTTCCCAGTGCCATGTTTCCGGGTCAATAATGTCGAAATGCTCATTAACCTCCATCATCACCGCTAAATTATCGCCTTGGAATAAAAATGTCACGAATTTCTGATAATCATTTACGTTATAGCCGTCGGGGGTAATGTAATATTGCCTGTTTAACAAGTTATCATGATAATACAGCGTTTCAAGATAAGGAAGCCCCGATATATCAAGCTCGGTAAGCAGGTTTCCGTGACAATGCAATGTACTTAATCTGGTAATACTCGATAAATCGAGTGTCGAAATCCTGTTGTTGGCAATCCCCATCCAACCTAAGTTCACACACCCGCTTAAATCAAGACTGTGTATGCTGTTGACCCTGCTTACTTCGGGGTGAAAGCTGCCCCCCTCTCGCCCGCCGTTAATGTTCAGCGTGGTCATATTAATAAACCCCGATAAGTCAAGCTCACCGCTCACACCCACCGATTCAAAGCTGACCTTGCGAATTCTTTTGGGGGTGCTGTCGTCCCAGTAAACGCCTCGCAGAACGTCCCATGCAGGAATCGCTTCATATATTTCGGGGGATAATTCGGGGTTCATCTCCCACTTCCATGTCTGCGGGTCAGAAAGGTCAACCGCCTCCTTTTCATAACCGAACAACAATTTATATTCGTTGATTTTTTCAAGATTATCACCCTGTAACATAAACTTGATTATCTTTTGATAATCGTTGTCATTATAGCCGTCGGGGGTGGGGTAGATTACAGCGGTATCATCTGCCGCAGAAAAAGCAATAGTTTCATTAGGCGGCGGTAAAACCTTTTCAACGGGAGCGTCTTCTTGATTGCCGAGCATATTCACCGCTGACAGTAATGCAATAATACCCAGACAAGCCGATATTGCAAAAATATGCTTTTTCGGGATTTTTCTGTTTATCCGATTTTTATATTTCACAAGAGCGTTCTGCAAAGCTGAGGCGGTTTGGAAACGGTCTTCCGGAGCTAATGCAGTGCATTTCACAGCGATGTGTTCTAATTTTTTGTCCGGGATAATTGATTTTCTGTCAGCTGAACCCGTTAACCAATAACGCATTACCATTCCCAAGGAATATATGTCAGAGCGGCAGTCGGTCTGGGCAAAGCCATACTGTTCGGGAGGTGCGAATTTGTGTGTCCCAAAATATGAAGTATCAGCTTCGGCAGTTTCTGAATATTTTCGTGAAATGCCGAAATCAATCAGCATAACTTTATCGGTTTCGGGGTCTATTATTATGTTTGACGGTTTTATGTCACGGTGAATTATCGGCTCGGGCTGTGTATGCAAAAACGTCAATATATCACACAGGCTTATTATTACATCAATGGCTTTTTCATAACTGTGTGTTTGTGTTATGTATTCATTTAACGGTTCGCCGCCTATGTATTTACGAAGCACATATAATGTTCCGTCGTGTGCGATTGTTTTGTCGAAGCTCGGCAACCCCCTGTGTTTAAGCCCGTTAAGCAGTTCTGCTTCGTTGTATGTCAGGTTTTCTGAATCAGGGTGGGACTTAAGCACATATAAGTTTTTCGTGCTTTTTTCTGACAAAATGAAAGTTTCGCCGAAATCGTTCTTTCCGACGCATTCAAGTATATTAAAGCGGGTTGATATTTCCAGAGGAAGTGCAACCTCTTCAAATGATGTATTCAGAAAGTTTTCGACAAGGGTGTTCATTTTACCGTTCCTCCCCTAATATCGGAATAGACAGGTCATATAAAGCAGATTGAACATCAACAACACCATACCCGTTTTTTAAAGCGAAGATAATAATGGCATCTCGCTTGATTTTCGGGTAAAGCTGGCTTTTCCTTGCAACAACAAGAAACTTTTGTGTTTCTTCATAATCCATTTCAAAACCGAAAGCAAGCTGAATAACCCTGTCTCGTGTCGGTTTTCTTGTGCCGCTGAACAGCTGATGCCCATATGTTCTTGCAATATCGGCTTTTTTTATAACACTTTCATGTGAGATGTCCTTTTGAGAACACAGCGAGTTTATATAATCGCAGAAAACGGGAGGGTTGTTCAAATCCTCGCTATAGCTGTGTATAAAGCGGTCAATGGAAGTGGTTTTGAATAATCTTTTCAAAAGCACGTCAGTGGGTATTTTTTTATTAGACATGGTATAAAACCTCTGTTTTTATATCGCTTTATTGTGAATTTAGTATATCATAAGACATAATAACGTGTCAATAGTATGCAAGTTGCATACATTTGGAAAAAACGGAAAATAATGCAGGCTTCGGAAAAACCCAAAGCCTGTTTTTGTTATATCTTTCGCTTGATTTTATTTAATGCACCTTTTTCAAGCCGGGAAACCTGTGCCTGTGAAATCCCTATTTCCTCGGCAACCTCCACCTGTGTCTTACCTTGAAAAAACCGCAGATTAAGAATCTTCTTTTCCCGCTGCCCTAAATGCCCGATTGCTTCCTTCAACGCTATTTCATCAAGCCAGTTATTGTCATCGTTGTTGTCGCCGATTTGGTCCATAACATAAATAGTATCACCCGATTCCGAGAACACCGGCTCATACAGTGACAACGGTTCGCTGATTGCCTCTAATGCGAGAACCACATCTTCACGCCTCGAGCCTATTTCCTTGGCAATTTCCTCGACATTCGGCTCACGGGATTTCTCGTTTATGAGCTTCTCCTTCGCTTGCATGGCACGGTAGGCTAAGTCACGCAAGGAACGACTTACACGGACTTGATTGTTGTCACGGAGATAACGCTTAACCTCGCCTAAAATCATCGGCACTGCATACGTGCTGAACTTCACATTCAGCGTAATATCGAAATTGTCAATCGCTTTAATCAACCCGATGCACCCGACCTGAAACAAATCGTCGGGGTTTTCTCCACGTCCCGAAAATCGCTGGATAACGCTTAGAACAAGCCGTAGATTCCCGTTGATTAATTCCTCACGGGCTGACATGTCGCCGCCCTTTACCAATTTTAGAAGCCGGGTTTTTTCCGCCTCTTTCAAGACTTTTAAGTTTGCTGTGTTCACACCGCTGATTTCAACTTTATTATAATAAATGGAAAACACCCCCCGTCACTCTTAGAGTATTGTCGAGGGGGTGTTTTTTATTCAAATATATAACAGTTAAATTATGCCAAAAACTTAATCAGTGTTGCTGCCGCCGCTCCGAGTGCCACCGCACCCGCAAATCTGAAAATAGCAACAACACGAGACCGCCACTTGCGATTTTTTGCTGTTCCGGCTTGGTTTAAAAGCTTGTTCGCATTTCTGTTCAGCTCGCTTGTCGGAGTGTTCTTCATCTGCGGTTTCACGAAGAAAATCGCCCGCTCAAAAAACTCGCTGTCGGGGTTGCTGACCTCTACTATCAGTTTGTTCACTCCTTTAAGCATAATGAACATGCTCCTTTCCGAAGGTTTTCTATAAAACCCCGAATATTTTACTGATTGTATTATTGGAAAAATATCCCCGACTATTCCCCATGCAAAGTTGAAAACATGTACAAGCATACTGTTTATCACAAATTTCGACAATATCCGTAAAATTATTGTTTAAAATCCTGTTGAAAAAGTTAAAAGAACATGACAACCACCAAGTTAAACATTATGTATAAAATCCTCCGCAATAAACCCAATGTATAAATACAGCATTACAGACTGTAAAAACACATGTTTTCCCGTTGAAAGTGTTGAAAACCGACCGAGTTTTGTGTCGATTTCTCTGCGGTTTTAACATTGATGTTGAAAACCTCGTGGAAAATGTTATAAATCGCTTAACAGTCAACCCCGCTTTAGCATGAGAAAACACATATGATGTTGAAAAATTCGCCCCTTGATTTATGGTAAAATTTATGATATAATTAATAAAAAATAACGCCGAAATTTAGGAAAATAAAATGGACTTTATTGTAACTTCCGACCAAATGAAAACCGCCGAGCAAAACGCCGTCCGCCGAGGTGTGCCGCTCCGCACTTTAGCGGAAAATGCCGCAAACGCCTGTTTTGCGAATATATCCGCACTTGTCGGCTCTGTGCGTGAGAAAACCTTCACTATCCTATGCGGAAAAGGCAACAACGGCGGTGATGGACTTCTTATCGCCGAACTGCTTAAGGAAGCAGGTGCAGAGGTTTTGTGCGTCTTTTTAACGGGACTGCCTGCAAGCGACCCGGCAAGGGGGATTTTCGCACGACGTTCACCCAACCTACCCACGGTTCTGTTTGCCGAGCGGGAGGAAAGCGTAAAAACCGCACTTGTCAACAGCCATATAGTTTTAGACTGTGTTTTCGGGACAGGCTTCAAGGGGGAGCTGGACTTAAAAACGGCAGAGCTGTTCAGATATGTCAACGAGAACTGTAAGGCTTTGAAAATATCAATCGACTTACCCAGCGGAATAGATTCCGACAGCGGAGCAAGAGCGGCATGTGCTTTTATCCCGAATGTTACATACGTTCTCGGTGCATATAAAAAAAGTATGTTTTCGCACCCTGCCGGTGATTTTTGCGGTGAGCTTGTTCTTTTAGACATAGGGTTAACGGTAAGTGATTTTAACATGAACAATGCACGCCTGATTGATTCCTCGATTATGTTCTGCCGCCCGAAACGTCTTAAAAATTCACACAAGGGTAGCTACGGAAAGCTGCTTAACATAGCGGGGAGCGAGCGGTATATAGGAGCGGCACAGCTTTCCACAAAAGCCGCAGTAAGAGCGGGAGCGGGATTAGTCACCCTTGCTTCTCCCGGGCAAGTGGTTTTTTCAATTGCCTCTGCTGTTCCCGAAGCCGTATTCCTCCCGTTAGAGGTGGACAAGAGTGGGTTTATCAACGATTCGGCGTTAAAAGCAATCCCGTCCGAGCTTCAAAAGGCGACTGCAGTTTCAATCGGATGCGGATTAGGTGTCACCGCAGAAACACGAAAAATCACGGAATATGTCATTAAAAATGCACGTTGTCCCGTAATTCTTGATGCAGACGGAATAAATTGCATTTCGGGCAATATAAATATTTTAAAGGACAACTCACAGCTTGTATGCACACCACACCCCGCAGAATTTTCACGAATGACCGGAACTCCTGTAAACGAAATCCAAACAAACAGGATTGACAGTGCGAAACTGTTCGCAAAGGAATCGGGTGCAATAATCGTGCTGAAGGGCGTGCATACCGTTATTGCCTCCCCCGACGGGCGAACCGCAGTTAATAAAACAGGTAATGCAGGATTGGCAAAAGCGGGAACGGGTGATGTCCTCACCGGAATAATTGCGTCCCTTGCCGCACAAGGCATGAAGCTGTTTGAAGCTGCCTGCTTGGGAGTATTCCTCCACGGTTTAGCCGCCGACAAGTTAGCGGAAACCCGCTCACTATCGGGAATGACGGCAAGCGATATTGTTGAAATTATAGGAAGTATATGAAGATTTATTAATTTAAGGAGCATTAGATATGCTTAAAAGGTCTTTTATACTGTTGTTGGTTTTTTCACTTATTCTAATCTCGGCATGTTCGGGAGTTACACGGATTAACCCCGATTCTCTAAAACTAAACAAGGCATACGAGTTCACGGTAAACATGAGCAAGGGTGAGTTTAACACTGTCGCAAGGTTCGCACGAAAAAACGCAGATATATGGGAAATAACCCTGCTTGAGCCGTTCGCGTTAGAGGGAATTTCACTTACATATAATAAAGGTGTTGTTTCTGCCGATTTTGACGGGGTGACTGCCAATTCCGAGAAAATTCAACCAAACGCCGTTTATGCCATAGTAATATCGGCGTTAGAAAATGCGTTTTGCGGTGAG
Source organism: Oscillospiraceae bacterium (assembly GCA_009784825.1). Lineage (GTDB taxonomy): Bacteria > Bacillota > Clostridia > Oscillospirales > Ruminococcaceae > Ruminiclostridium_E. The sequence goes on along the minus strand of WQXO01000001.1, from coordinate 4,046 downwards.
GGGAGAGAAATCGTATCCGCAGGTGAAATTATCACGATTACCGGTAGCACAGGTACATACGCCTACACACTGACGCTCGACAAAAAGACGCTTCAGCCGCTTGAGTTGAAAATGCCCGATGCTTCATTAACAGCCGCTTTTTCTCAAACGATTACCTCAGACATAATAGAGGTTGTAATCGTCGGTGACGCATATGACATTTATGAGGTGGAAGAAGATATTGTGATGAATTAAAAGAGATAGAATATAAAATGGGTGTAACTTCGCAGTTACACCGTTTTTATTGACTTTTGAGATTTTTGTGATATAATAAAATAGAAAAAAAGGGGGGCTTATGGAAAAGGTTTATAGTATTGATGAGATAAAACAAAGATTACACCCTATATTTGCGGCTTATCCGGTGTATAAAGCTACGCTGTTTGGCTCTTATGCTCGTGGTGATGCCAATACGCTCAGCGATTTAGATATTGTAACCGACAGTCACGGTGAAATATCCGGCGTTCAATTTTTTGCTATGTGGGCAAAAGCCGAAGATAGCATTGAAAAGCGGATTGATATGGTTGAACTTGTTGAAATACGTAAAGAATCACCAGTTTTCGAGAACATTCAAAGAGAGGGAGTAACCATATATGACCGCAACTGATAAGCAACTTCTTGAGAAAATGTTAAAGCATATTGAAGAAGTTATTGAAGACGTAGGCGATATGTCATTTGATGAATTTGTCAAAGACAGAAAAACATTAAAATCAGCAGTTTTTGATATAGGTCAGGTTTTCGAGTTGGCAAGAGGAACAGCCGACAAGCATCAGTCGCTAAAGCTGACCCCTGAAACCTTTGCTTTAATCCAAAGTGATTATTGGTTCGCAATTAGTAAAACACGAGCTATAGTAGTCCATAGATACGAAGCCTTTGACCCTGTAATGTTTTGGGGCTTGCTCAAAGACGGATTGCCGGAGCTGCGAAAAATTATTGAGGGCATTCTTGAAATATGACATTTACGAAATAGAAGAAGATATTGTGATGAATTAGATTTCAAATAATACAAGCCTTACGATTTAGTTGAACCGTAAGGCTTTTCTCATTATTTCTTGATTTTCGCCATAAAATCTTTCAAAACATCCTCTAAATTCGGCTGACCGATTTCCTGTAAGCTATAGTCCACCCTTGTATTAGGTTTGTTGATTTTTATAACCCGTGCCAAATCAATCGGTGTGGCGATGATTACCGAGTCACAGTCAACCCGCTCAATCGTAGCGGTCAGGTCACGCATTTGCTCCTCACCATAACCCATCGCCGGTAATAAACTACCGATGTTTGGGTAAAGGCGATAGGTTTCTGCTAATTTTCCCACAGCCTTATCCCTCGGGTCAATAATCTCTTTAGCACCAAAGCGGCGGGCGGCGACTATCCCTGCTCCGATTTTCATTTCACCGTGGGTTAAGGTCGGACCGTCCTCGATTACGAGAACCCGCTTGCCTTTTATTAAATCGGGATTGTCAACCGCAATAGTCGAAGCGGCGTCCACAACAATTGCGTTAGGATTAACTAACTCGATGTTCTTGCGAACCTGCTGGATATTTTCAAAATCCGAGCTGTCGATTTTATTAATAACCACCACGTCTGCTATTCTGAGAGTTACCTCACCCGGATAATAGCTCAACTCATGACCGGGGCGGTGCGGGTCAACCACTGTAACGGTTAAATCCGACTTATAGAACGGGAAATCGTTGTTTCCGCCGTCCCACAGAATTACGTCACATCCGTCAGGGTCATTCTCTGCCGCCCTGAGAATAGCCTCATAATCCACTCCCGCATATATAACATTGCCTCGTGTGATATGGGGTTCATACTCCTCCATTTCCTCAATAGTGCATTTGTGTTTGGCGAGGTCATCAATTGTCGCAAACCGCTGAACCCTCTGTGCCTCCAAGTCACCATAAGGCATGGGGTGGCGGATTGCGATTACTTTTAACCCCTGTGCCATGAGAATCTCGGTAATTCTGCGTGAGGTTTGGCTTTTTCCGCAACCGGTACGAATGGCTCCCACCGCAATAACAGGTTTTGTGCTTTTAATCATGGTGTTCTTGTGTCCGAGCAGGGTGAAGTCTGCCCCTGCCGCATTTACCATTGCACCGATGTTCATTACTGTGTTATAAGGCACATCACTGTATGCGAAAACACATTCGTCAATATCGAAATCCTTAATCAGCTTTTCCAAATCGTCCTGTGCATAAATAGGGATTCCGTCGGGGTATAACTCACCCGCTAATGAGGCAGGATATTTTCTCCCCGCAATATCGGGGATTTGTGCCGCCGTGAACGCTATTACGTCATAAGTGGGATTACCCCTGTAAAAGGTGTTGAAATTGTGGAAGTCACGCCCTGCCGCTCCGATAATTATGATTTTTCTCTTTTGCATATGTTTTGCTCCTTTTTTATATTTCATTTCTGTTTTCTAACGCTTTAGTAAGTGTGACATCGTCAGCGAATTCTAACGCCGCACCCGCCGGAAGCCCATAAGCCAACCGAGTCGTTTTAACCCCGACAGCTTTCACCAATCGGCTTATATATGAAGCGGTAGCCTCCCCCTCTACAGTCGGGTTAGTCGCCATAATCACCTCTTCTATATCGCCGGAAAGCCGTTGCATAAGCTCTTTCACCCGAATGTCGTCGGGCGTTGTCCCGTCCATAGGTGACAGAAGCCCGTGAAGAACGTGATACACTCCGTTATAACCTCCCGCACGTTCAAACACCGAAACGTCACGAGGGGATTCCACCACGCAGATAACCCGTGAATTTCTGCGAGTGTCCGAACAAATAGGACACGGTACGGTTTCCGTGAAGTTTTGACATGAAGAACAAAATTTCACCGACTCCCTCGCTAATGCAATTGCCGAGGTAAATTCAACTACGCTTTCCTGTGGCAGACTAAGCACGTGATAGGCTAATCGGTGTGCAGTTTTCATGCCTATCCCGGGCAGCTTCGCAAACTGTTCCGCCGCTTTTATTAATGGTGCAGGTGTGTATTCGGGCATAATTGCCTCCTTTTATTTAAAAGGTTGATAATATTCAAGGGCAGGGGTATCTCCATATAATATGCTTTTTGAATAATCAATCAAATATAGGTTTTTCAAATCGCTTATACTGATGATAACAGCCACATTAGGCTCATAATTATCCACATGCTCGGGCAGTTTTTCCGAAAGATAAGGAAACACCCAATCAAAGAACTCTTTTCCGGCGGTCATAAGCTCAACATTACCGGTCAAAAAATTATAACTCAAAGAATAGAAATACATATCGTCATACATATATAATAATGCGTCTGTCGCTGTTCCTGCGGGGTCCCAGAAATGAGTAAAATGTATATAGTTATTATTCAATTCGGCATCAAACGGTCCTATTCTGTAATCAGAGTTATATATCGCTGTCAAAAACTCTCTCCCTCCTGCGTGATTCATATAAACGGTATCGTGGAGTATAAAGTCAGCATAGTTATCGAAAACCAACAACCCGCCTTGTCCATCAGGTTCATAGAACTCGCCGGTTTCCTTGTTGTAGAAAGAAATCCAGTCGTCATAGTTATCTACACTCGGAGGCTTTGAGATGTTTAGATTCCTATCGAAAAGCACATTCAAGGTCACATAACCGGATTGACCTATCAAACGCTGTCCCTCTTCACTCATTAAATAAATGTACAGATTTTCGGCGAATTCGCTTGCTTCGGGGTTGTTTTTGTCATAATAAATATAGTTATATATCACTAACGGATACTCGTCGGCGAATATTGTTTTATCGGTGGGTTTTACCCCGTCTACGCTTAACAGCATGACATCATTATGGGTATACTGCTTTTCGGTAAAGGTATACATGTTATAAGCAATTGAGTATTTCCCGTCATCGAAATCGGCGATTGCTACAATAATATCACCCATTCCCTCGTAATACCTTACATCCTTTTCCATAAGAGGCGTGTTGTCCATAAACTTAACCATTCGCATTTGTGAGCCGGAATCACTATTCCGCTGAAACGCAGTAATGGGTGC